>JAZKAT010000029.1:16776-43631 GCA_040389045.1 Pseudomonadota bacterium
CAGGAGTGTTGCTGACATCTCTTATTCGGCCAGTTAAATCAAGTGCAATATAAGACGCAGATATTGCGGTCAAAAAAGATAACGTTACTAAACCAAGATCATATGAACCTTTCAATTGGTCAGATGGGAAAGCTAAAGTTTGAAAAAAATCAGCTATCATTATAATTCCTTATTATTCTTTTGATTTGTTTTCAGTTGTTACCATTTGCTTAAACTGTTTTGGATTATCAAAAAGTACTTCAACATCACCCGCAGACAAAGGTTTACTAAAATAATATCCTTGGACATCGCCGTATTTATATTTTTTCAAAAAATTAACTTGGTCTGTGGTTTCTACGCCTTCAGCAAGGACTTCCAGATTTAAATTTTTAGCCAAAGCAATAACGGCTCCGATGATGGCTTCATCATCGGAATTGAATTGAATATGTTGAATGAAAGAACTATCAATTTTTAATCGGTCCAATGGTATTTTATGTAGATAGCTTAAGCTGGAATAGCCGGTACCAAAATCATCAATAGCAATTATTACCCCTATTTTCTTTAATTCAGTAATGACTTTAATAATTTCTGGATTGCTAAGTATAACATTTTCAGTTAACTCTAATTCCAGGAATTTTGGGTCTAAGCCAGTTTCTTCGAGAATATCTTTTACTTTTTCAATAATATTATATTGTTTAAATTGTTGGGCCATTACATTGACAGCTACTCGAATAAATGGAAATCCAGCATCTTGCCACATTTTGTTTTGTAAACATGCGGTCCGCAAAGCCCATTCACAAATAGGGACTATTAATCCTGATTCTTCCGCCACAGAAACAAAGTCTATGGGAAGCAGCACTCCTTTGGTCGGATGTTTCCAACGAATTAATGCTTCTACCGCGATTAAATTTTCATTTACCAAATCAATTTGGGGCTGATAACATAAGAAAAATTCATTGTTGGCAAGAGCTTGTCTTAATTCTATTTCATCATCTAATTTAGCAAGACTTTCTTTATTCATCTTGGCGTCGAAGAATTGAAAATTATTTCCCTTTTGCGCTTTGGCATGGTACATTGCTGCATCAGAATTACGTAACAGTACATCACTAGTATCGCCATCCTTTGGATATACACTAATGCCAATACTTGCTGTAAGCATAATTTGTCTGCTATCAAGATCAAAAGGTTCCTGAAAAACATTAATCAAATTATTTACTCTATCTTTAAGACTGTTAGCATTGTTAACGTTCATCAAGATAATGACAAATTCATCACCGCCAAGTCTGGCAATAACATCATCGGGATTTATCGAGGATTGTAGTCGCTGAGCAGCGCTTTTTAATAATTTATCTCCAACAGCATGACTTAAACTATCATTAATTAATTTGAATCTATCAAAATCGATAAAAAGAACCGCAAAGCTTTCTTGATTTTGCTGACTGCTTTTTATCGCTTCTTTCATTTTATCATGTAACTTAACCCGATTAGCTAATCCTGTTAATGCGTCATGCGTTGCCTGATAGCGTAATTCTTTTTCCAACATAGCTCGCTTGGTGATGTCTCTAAAATCCATAATGCGCCCTACAATCTCATCATTTAATTTGTGAGGCTGGGAATAATATTCAAGGATCTTCCCGTCCTTAAAGTTAATAATTTCGATGCTAATAGTATCTGGATTTCTTTGTAATTCTTGAATTTTACTTAAAAAAGCTTCCGGATTATCTAATTGATCTGCTATGTATTTTAAAAATATATTTTCTTCTTTGGTTTCGAGAATATTTTGGGGAATTTGCAACATATTAAGAAGTTTATTATTATAGTCCACTATCTTCCCATCATTGTTTAACAAAATAATGCCATCACTAGAAGATTCAAATGTGGATTTAATTAGAGATAGTGATTTTTGCAATGATAAAGTTCGATCAGAAACTTGTTGTTTTAATACCGCAGTGTAATCACGGGTTTGTTCCGCTAATTGCCATTTTGTAGTAAGAGCACTGGCAAGTTGTCGAACTGAAATATTATCAAATGGTTTTTTTAATATTAATAAGTTGTCGGTCTTGCCAAGATTTGCAATAGTATCTTCCCAGGAATAATCGGAATATGCGGTGCAAATGACAACTTGAATATTCTTGTCTAACTCCCAAATATGTTTTATTGTTTCAACCCCATCCCAGCCTGGTGGCATACGAATATCAACGAAAGCGAGAGCATAAGGGTTACCTTCTTCTAAAGCTTTCTTAATTTGTGCGACGCCCTCTTGTCCTTGAGAAGCAACATCAATTTGAAATTTGGGAAGTTCAGGGTTATCGTTACTTTTTCCAAATAACTCATTGCTCAAATTATCAATTTCATCAAACGATTCTGTTGTTAATATCTTGATAAAATCGTGATGAATAGATGGATTATCGTCTATGATAATAATCCTAAAAAGATTAGTGTCTTCCATCGCTACCCCCTCGGCCTGCAAGGTCTTTATACTCGGAAAATATCGTTATTGTATGTAGCTATTAAACCATTATAGTATTTTTTTTGTTACGATAGACATTCATATTACCTAAGACGTTGAAGCGACTTGATATTTTTTATTGCGATAGATTATTTGGAAATGATGGAATTATAATCTTTAACTAGCGCTTCCTGGTGGTGTGGATACGAGAGATAAGCTTGGATTTTAGCGTCTGGATTGATTAACAAAATATCGGGGCTATGGTTTATGGTATAACTGCCATTAACTTGTTGAGTCGTACTTACAATATTGAACTGCTTTTCCAGCGCGATGGTTTTTTCTGTTGTCGCTCTACCGGCCTTAAAATCTGGATTAAAAGAAGTGACATATTCATTTAATTTTTCAATCGTATCGCGATCAGGATCAACGGTAATAAATACTACTTGCGGAAGTTTGGCTTCTGGCAGACTTTTTTCTAATATTTTATACATTTGATTAAGCGCACTTAACGTAGTAGGACAAACCATTTCACAATGCGTAAATCCAAAAAATAGCATAGTCCAATGATTTTTTAAGTTCGCTTTAGTGAAAGAGTGGTTATGATTATCTATTACTTCAAAATCTTCAATCGGCAACGGTTTTAGCAAATAAGTTCCATTAACACTGACATGATGAGCATTATAATAAAATTGTTGTGGACGCAGGATAACGATATAAAAAATCACACTTAACAAAATGACTAGACCAGAAATAATGATGGAAATTTTACGATTCGCTTTTAGCATAAACTACCTTAATGGCCTCAGCCCCATGTCTTGAGTTTGTTCCTGGCGGTACCATAATTACCGAGTTGGTAAATTGTCACTCCTGCCGGTATGAAGGTAAATTCCGCAACGGGTTGTGCTAGCAAAGTTTTTAAGTATGCCAGGGTTGCCACTCCCAGGGTCAGATGCGGATGGTAATTCTTACCACTCGCTTCAGGAATAAATTTCACCACATAATTTATGGTAGATTGATTAATATCAGGGGAATCCACTGTGGTATAGAACGCCGCTGCTGTTCCAGTTTTTACAGTATACGGCGCAACCGCTTTGACCAAATCATGTTGCAGCTTAAATAATTCAGCCGTGGGTTTTATAGCAACGACTGCAACGCCCAAGCCTTGCCAGGGGTAAATATTATATTGGTAAGCCTTAAGCTGCTTATTTCCTTCATTCCCTTCAGCTAAGCGCTTGCTTATCGCCGCATAGACTTTATCAAGGCTAGCAGTACGGACGTAACATTGCACCAATGTTATATGTGGATGGTGAGTTGCATCTAAAGCAAAACCTTCAGGATAGGCTTTGAGTAGACGCTTGTTAATTTGCTGCGCGTAAGCTTTCATTATTGCATCAGGTTCTAACGCTATGTCGATTGCCGTGAGCGCATTATTCTTAGCGCTTGCAGTTATGCTAAAAGCAAGAGCCAATATCAAGCCTATAATGTTAAATTTCACAATACGTTCCAATTGCAATCGTCCGATTATAAGGCAGTCGGAAAAATTCAATATCCAGCGCGGAGTTATGTAGCAGGAACCCAAATAATTTCTTTTGCCAATAAAATAAATGGGGGTATTTCTGCTTGGTCATCAGGATATTGATCATTTCCACTAAAAAAGTTGCTTTATTTACTTCTAGCTTAAAGGGGAAAACTTTCATTTTTTCGCCTAAAGCTAAAGTCTTTGGTACATTGATTGATTGCATAAAACCATAATGCAAATTTAAATTATAAACACCCTTAGTCAACTTGGCTAATTCAAAGCATTTTTTATTAGGTACATAAGGATAATTTTCAATGATGATACTGACAATTAATACTTCTTTGGGCAAAATGCGGTTCAATTTAATATAATTAAGGAAACTGCCACCGCTATCATCATCGGGATCGGTAATAAATATGGTAGTTAAATCTTCCAGATAATTTAAGTTGCTATGATCTAATTGTTTAATAATATCGGGTAATGATATTTTTTGCTTGTAGAAAGCCGCCCGCAGCAGTTCCACGCCTCTTTGCCAAGTAATCATAACAATACAGATTAAAGTAGCAAATACCAGCGGGATCCATGCTCCCTCATATATCTTATGAAAGTTTGCGCCAAGGAATATTAAATCAATCAAAATAACCGGTAAAAATACCAAGGCTATTTTAGGCAAAGACCATTTCCAACTTTGGCGGGCTACGCACATCACCAGTATTGCGACGATTAACATTACTAAATTGACCGCCATACCAAACGCCGCTGCCAAACCATTTGAACTTCTGAATATCAATACTAATGAAAGTGTCCCTATGGCTAGAATAAAATTAATTTGCGGAAGATATATTTGACCGGTTTCTTCTTCAGAAGTATGGACTATAGACAGGCGTGGGCAGACGTTTAATAAGATTGCTTGTCGAGTCAAGGAGAAGCTGGCGGTAATGACCGCTTGAGAAGCGATAATGGTAGCAAGTGTTGCAAGAATCAAAAGTGGATAAGAAAACCAATCGGGCGCGAGCGTATAAAATAAATTAGTAATTGCTTTTGGAGATTGCAATAAATGCGCGCCTTGACCAAAATAGTTAAGCAACAATGCAGGCAGCGCCACAAAAAACCAACCCATCCGAATTGGGTTTCTGCCAAAATGACCTAAATCCGCGTACATTGCTTCTGCACCCGTGATCGTTAAGAAAATGCCGCCCAGTAACAGATAAGTATGCCAACCCCCTTGGAAGAAAAAATCTACTGCATAATAAGGATTAATGGCTTGTAAGACACTTGGATTATGAAAAATCGCAATCGCCCCCAGTGTTCCAATGGTGATAAACCATAACAAGATTATAGGCCCGAAAATAAAACTAATTTTTCCCGTACCATAATGCTGACAAAAAAATAAAATTAATAAAATAATAAATGAAATAGGTACTACTAAATGAGAAAAATGCGGTGAAATGACTTTTAACCCCTCCATCGCGCTGATGACTGAAATAGCAGGTGTAATCATCCCATCGCCAAGCAGCAATCCAGCTCCCACCACGCCTGTAATCAATAGCCATCGGGGAAAGCGTTTATTTTTTCTTTTAAGCAGTGACAGCAATGCCAGTACACCACCCTCACCTTCATTGTCAGCGCGTAAAAAGACCGTCACATAACAGGTGGAAATCACTAAAATCAATGACCAAAATACCAGTGATAATACGCCATAAACATTTGCCGGCGTGATAGTTTCCCCGGGCAAAGTTTGCTGCAGCGCATAAAGGGGACTGGTGCCAAGATCACCATAAACCACGCCTAAGGCGCCTAGTGATAAGGTTAAAATCCGTTTGTTACTCATTTCTGACTTCTGCATAAAATATTCCATTTCAAAACAGCAGAGTAGGATTAACTTGTAAACAATCCATCCATTATTATGTTAAAATTGAACAAATCATCGAGTGGATGACTTTTTATCAACGATTAGAACCTAAAGATATAATACAAATATCGTACATAAGGAAGCCTACTTATGAAAAATAAATTCTATAAATTGTTGTTAAGCCTTTTTATTGCTATCGGTCTGGCATCTGTACCCGGCATCTCTGATGCTTATCATTGTAAGTGGATAAATGGCTATTGGAGCCATGGGTATTATCATCATGGACACCGCGTCTGCTGGGGCAAGAGACCACGCTGTGTATGGCGAAATGGAACGAAAAGCTGCTGGTACTAAGAGCATAAAAAGGGATTTAAAGTTTACTGAAAAGGGTAATCATTGTAATATCAGTGAAGGGAAGATCCTCTCACGCACTGGTATAATATGGAAATTAAACAGCGGTCAAATTCACAGAAATTTATAACTTTCCTGTGTGTTTGCTACCCGGCACTTTGGTTATACCTTCCCAATATCGCAATTATTTATTTTCATTTCAGCCTGAAATCCTTAGGCTTATTACTCACGGTCTTCTGCTCTATCCCAATTCTCCTATTATTATCAAGAAACCTGCGTCAGTTCTGGTTGTGGAACCTGCCCTTCGCCGCCATCTCAGGTTTTTATACCGCTTATATTATTTTTTATCATGATATTCCCTATGAAGGCATGTGGTTTGCGCTTTGGAATGCGAGCAGCGAAGTCGATTGGGGTGTAGCAAAATATTTTGTACTTTATGGGCTGATTATAATTTCAGGTTTTATTCCCTATTGTCTTTGTCTCTTTCATCCCATTCAAAAAAAAATAGTATTTTCTCATCCCTTCAAAACCTACTATGCTTTTGTCAGTTTATTGTGTGTAGCCTTTGCAGTCATCATTACCAATTATTTTTCGGAAAAAATTCCTATACAGCGCGTGCTTGACCAATCAGTGCTACTGCAGAATTATCCTTACGGCATGCTGGGCATGCTGATCAAAACCAAACTGTCTTTTTCAAAAAGCCAGCATATTATGGTGCATCCGTTAAAGCGCAGTCAAATACCTAATGGTCGTGAAATATATATCTTCGTCATTGGCGAAGCCGCTAGATACGATTATTGGATGAAAGTTTCAAAAGACATGCAATCCAGTTTGCTAACTGATCCTGATGTCCGTATTTTCCCTAAGGCTGTTGCGCAAGCAAATTTAACCAGTCTAGCGTTACCGTTGCTATTGTCGGGAACTCCCACCATGGATGATGCGCTTAATCATTCAATCTGGATGCAGTTTGTGAAAGGTGCTGGCTGCACTACCGGATGGATTACCAACGCCACAGAACCTTTCAATTACCCCGCCCAAAATGATTTTTATGATTTGAATATCAACCGCAAGGCATGGGCTGGATTTTCCGGCACAACCTATGATGATGTTTTATTACCTGAAATTGAACGCACCCTACGGCAAGGCCCGCAAAAATTATGTTTGATTGTACACTTCATCGGATCACACTTTGATTATCGCGTACGTTATCGTGCCGACTTGAAAAAATATCCTGTGGACCAAAAAGCCTATGATGATTTTACCAATCCTAATCATGTAATAGCATTTCGAAATGCTTATGATAATTCGTTAATTCAGACGAATGTTATTTTACAAAGCATAATTGCCATGCTCAAAAAAGAAAATGCGATCAGTTTTCTTTTATATACTTCCGACCACGCGGAAAGTTTTGATGATGGCGGCAGCGGCCAATATTTTCATGGTAATCTTCATCCTAGAAGGACTGAGGTTGAAGTGCCATTTTTTGTCTGGGCAAGTAGCAAATTCCAACAATTGTATCCGAACAAGTGGAAAACCTTGAGTGAAAACCAACAACGCAGAGTATCCAATATTCAAATTATCCCAACATTCCTGGACGCTCTGTCAATCAATGACTTACCACCCTATCTTGCGCCCAGTTTATTACAGGCTTACCAAAATGACGTGAAAGCCGTAGTATTGCTGCCTTCAATAAAGCTAGCCCCATTTGAAAGTCTGCCATAGCCATTAGTTTAAATTTACTATTGGATAGTTAATGTGTACAATGCGCATACAATTATAATTCATTTAGACTTCAAAACGAGGGTAATATGGGTAAGAGAAAAGTAAAAAACATAAAAAATCAATCTACTACCAGTCATTATGATTTTAAATTATGGCTTGCCCTCGTGCTTTTTTCCGACTTTGCCGCACAGGTTTTAGGACAAGAGGCGGGCATGCGCCCAGAAGATCTACCCGAAAAATGCCCGGCAGCTTCGTCCAGCACTGATCCAGATAAAATTAGCAAGGTACAAGTATTTAAGGATTATCCACATATTCTCGCGCGCAATGTCACTGATATTTCCAAGTTTTGCACCTGGAAAATAACCGGTAGAAACAAAGGTAGAATATGTTGCTGGGATGATGTCTGGCGCTTTATGAAATATGAAGTGAATAATGCACGCTTATTAGAAATTTATCACCACATCCTGGTTAAAGATAATTTTAAGATAAGAGTGCCTAATGCTGAGTACATAGTTAATGAGGGTGAACTTGCTCTTGCCTCAGAACGAATTTTAAGTTTGAAAACAGGTAAAAGTATAAGTTACCTTAAGCCAGCAAAGTTTAGAAAAAAACTGGTAGAAATGATTGGTGAAAGCGGTATTGCCCAACTACACGCTGTTTCAAGTATCATTAGTGATACCATAGCACCAGAAAATTGGGGTTATGCCGATGGAAAGTTAATACTAGTCGACATTGATGGCGGTAAATACCTTGATAATAGCAGAATGCAACCCAGTAAACTTGTAGATTATCTCGATTTAGGTCGCGCTATTTTTCTGCATGATAAATCAAGAATAGCGCTTTCAATAAATAATCTCATAGAAATGAAAAGCATTTATGCTTCAATGTTAACAAAGCCAGTCCCTAAACTTCATCCTTTAGTAGATATGGGCGAAAAACTTTATCACCAACTCTTTGCTAATTACGCTGACATATTTGATATTACAATTAAAGAAATTCAAGCTAAAAATCCAAATATTAGCTTGGATGAGCCGTTATTTTCTAATAATGATAAACTAGCCTGGACTATCTCTGACAGAATTAACCTGATAAATTCAACCAACATTGCTGATTTAGAAAAGTTTAACACTACGCAGATTACACCTTCTATTCAATTGAATACCGCCAGTATTTTGGTTGGACTTGGTAAAGTTGCAACGGTTATCGCTGGCACCATAGTAAATGTTGCTAAGGAAAATTTAACTGCTACTTCGACCGCTTTACTTGCTAATCCGGCAATAGGTAATTTCACGCAAAATGCTACTCAAGCTATCGCGACTGCCGCTAAAACTGCGCTGGAAGTAGTTGAATTGCCAGCAGCTCTGCAGATGGAGCAAGTTAGTTTAATATCAAATAAAGTAATGTATACTGAATTTGGTCGCCCGGAAAATCAGATTAATACTACCCTATTTCTTCAATCTCTTACCTATTTTGCATCTGCAAGTATATTCGTATACTTAACTTATCGATCACGATCAGCTTTACCATTTTTTGGTTGTTGCAAAAGTAGAAATAGACACAAAAACGTTCCGCTTCAAGACGTTGCAACCGAAGGATTAAAATTTAATTAGTATTGATTCATAAGGATTGCTACATGATTATTGAAAAAGGAAAAATACCCAACATAATCAGCTTAAATATCCCTGAAATAAGTAAACTTATTACAGGATTTAAAACATCAGGGAAAATAGCAAAAACTGATAGCAATCTACTCTATCTCAGAATTGACGATGAATATATTCATCGGGCATTTCCTTTGTTGCATAATATAAATAATAACATTCAAAAACCTGATTATTTTCGCAATCCAAATGAAGGCGCGCACATCAGCGTGATTTATCCCGAAGAAAATATAATAATTGATGACCATGATTTGCATCAAGAACATCAATTTGTCATTAAAGATATAGCCACAGCTGAACTCAATTCAAAAATTTATTATCTCTATTTAGTTGAATCACCCTCTTTACTTAAATTACGTAACCGTTATCATTTACCCAACCTGTTATCGTTCAGGGGTTATTTAATCGGTTTTCATATTACTTTTGGATTTGAACTGCCTTGAGTACTTATACTATGCTAGTTAACATTATTGCGAATTATTTACAAATTTCACCAGTACAAGCCAAAAGTTTGCTGGACCTCTTCACTCTGGAAAAACTATGGCTAGAGCAACCTCATTGGAAGGGAAAAACCTACCAACTGTCTGCTGTCAAAACCCAAGCTGATTTAATGAGTTTTATCCAAGCTGCAGCGCAATCAAAGTGGTATAAAAACTATGATGATTCAAAATTATCGGACACCCATTTTTCCCAGGAAGTTAACCAGCGATATTTTTCTTTATTTGAGGGCTTAGGATTAATTAATGCTGTTTCTTGCAATACCCCACCGATTTTTTCTGCGGTGTTAGGCTGTTTTGAAGATGATGTCATTGCTCGCGTGGATACATTGAAACAAGATATCTTAAATAACAACCTGGCTCCTAAAGCGCGGATAATTTTTGGTTTGGGGTGCGATCGCGAACTGGGAACTTCTTTTGTTGAGCAAGCCAGCATTAATAAATTAAAAAAAGCGGGTCAAGCCACTACCGAAATGAATATGATTAACTTGCTGATTTACGCAGCCCTTGAGGATTTAGTAAAACAAGATGATAAATTCAAATCCCTGGTATATCAACCTGTCACTACTACTCCAATTTTAAAAACTAATTCTGTCAACACCGCTGACACTGCCATCAGTTTAAAACAAGTGATTGAAAACCAATATGATATTCCAAAACCTATTAATATTATTGTTTATTCAAACCAGCCTTATGTTTTACGCCAGCAAAGAGATATACAACAAACGCTAGGCGCGGATTTCAATGTGGTAGGTGTGGGCAGTGCGCTAACTCAAGCCGAATTTAATAAAGACCCAAAGAGTATTAACATCTGCCTGGGTGAAGTAGCCAGATTAATTAACATTAACTACACTCCTGAAAACCTCAAGAGATTCGCGGATAATTTGACCGCAGATGAAATTGAAGAAGTAAATCTTTTATCGTAAAACCCAAAAATATCGGTATATTCAGCATGGATTCCCGCATGAGCGCAGCGACATGCTGGGGAAACAAAAAAGGCCGCTTTCGCGGCCTTTTTTTTCAACTTTAATCCTCAGAATTTCAATGAGAAATCCAGGAACGGACCTTGCACACTATAATTACTCAAATGACGAGTCATCGTATCAACGAAAATACCACCTGATGAAAATGGAGCACCTGTCACTAATCGAGAAGGCAAGTATTGGCTAATAGCATTGACATAGACGGCCGCTTGATAACCAGCACCTATGGTGAATAACATGCCATGACCTACCGCATGTTTGTAATTCAGCCCTAGTTTAGCGTCAAATCCAGGAACAACTTGGGTAACATGCTGATCTCTAATGACTTGAGCATTATTGGTTTGACCAGCAAAAAGCCCAGCTAATTGCGCTGCATTACTCACAAAGTTGGTTGCTGAGTAAGTCGACCCAATCAACGCAGAAGCGGCAGCTTCACCGAAGAGCCCAATGCCACAATCCATATTGTACGAACTATCAAATCCGAAACGTGGACCTATACCGGTAAAATTAGCTTTAACGTCTTGGTACAAGCTAAATGGCCCAGCAAATGGAGCTCCGGTCGTTCCCGAATAAGTTGATTGCACTTCTTCTCTGAGCAGCCCATCGCTTATACCACCAAACAGATGGAATGTAAGATTGGGGCCGAGGTTGATGAGCTGTCCAACAGTCAAGTTAATTACGTCATAGTTGAAATTAACACTACCCGTTGAATTTCTAACTACAGTACCCGCTGGTCCAATTTGATAATCTGGGCCAAGGAAATATGATGCACTTGGCGCAGCAACAGAAGAAGAAGTATTCGTGCTCTTCATGTGCGTCCAATCCAGAGCAATATCACGACTGTCTGGGAATACATAACGCCCTGCTAATAAGAAGGCGAAAGTATATTTAGGTTTAAGTTCTTGTTCATACCATTTTGGCGATTGAACCGGCAATTCATTATTGTAAATCACATAATTCAGGTTAGACGCGCCTGGTTTCAGCAAGATTGGATCAAAAGTAAGTTCAAAGCGTTGCCCAGTTAACGGAATAGTTACTGGAATCGCAGCTGCAACATATTGCTCGTCTTTATAACCTTTATAATTTTGTTGTGGAGCCACATAAGTAGCCGGTGCCACTTCAGCCTCAGGTGCCGAGTAAGCCGGATAATAATGATGTTGGGCAACATGGTAATGATGCGCTGCGCAATGATGAGCACCCTTATGGACTGGTTTATAATAATTTGTATGATGGTGATGCGTATGGCAGACGTGATGATGATGGCGAACATGATGATGATGTTTCACCACTACAGTCTGCTCCACCGGCATAGGATCATCCATAGGCGGAGCTGGTGGTTTAGCTGCAAAGGCCCCTGCCGAACTCAACGAAAGGGTTAAGGCTGAAAGAATGGCGGTTAACTTAATTCCTGACATAAATTATCTTCCTTATTAATTAGTAAATAGCTCGCGTTCTTACCCCAGTTGAGACGGGAATTTGACTGCCAATTATTATCACTAATTTTCGCTCTATGCAAGCATACTTATATGACTTAATTGGATAAATTAAAGGGCCACTCCCTACTATTACATTTCAGCAGAAAACGGTTTATTTGAACGACTGGGACAACTGTCAATTTTATTTCCATTAAAGTTTAAATAATATGCAGATTTAGTGGGTTTTTAATGTTTTATTAAGAAAAATATCGCACAATAGGTTTTTTAAGCGAAAGACGGAATTAGATACTGTGCCCAGCGCCCCCATACATTTTTTTGCCACTCGTAAGCATGGGGTGGACTTTTCAGTATCAAACACGGGTTGGCGCTATGGCAAAGGCAATGTATTTTCCCCCGCACCAAACCATCCTGAAAACAAAAATGCCGAAACTAATGTTCAGTCAATTCCGGAAGAATACAAAATAGAAAATGATCATCCCGGAGTGATTTTACAATCCAGATATGGCAAGGGAATCAGTGAAGTTAGCCATGAATTTCTGGAAGACGCCACCCACGAACGTGACTCAACCGGCCATATTGTTATTAATGGCGATGGCTTGTTTACTACTATGACTAACGTCCCGTTATTAAATAAATCCGGTGACGCCCCCGCCATTATTTTCGAAGCCGAGCAAGCCATTGGAATTATTGTTGGCGCATGGCGATGTTTAGGGAAAGACATCATCAATTTGATGTTGGATAAGTTTACTGATCTCAATGTTAACTTTGATCAAATTACCGTGTTTATTGGGCCTGGGTTAGGGAAAGGATCTTTTACGCTTGGGCAAGCAGAGATAACCATTTTAAAAAGTGTTTTTGATAACACGCTCGATGAAGCGGTAGCATTAAAACCTCCGAAACCGGAAAAACCTCCTAAATTTTATATAGACGTGGTTAAGCTCATGGAATTATATGCTAAATCTTTTGGGTTTACCGTTAATAGCAGTGAACACCAAGATACCTTTAACAAAGAGCCATGGCGAGAAATGAAGCGAACAGCGCTTGCCAACAACGATCCGATATCTCCAATCAATTATTATAAAAACCAAATGTATTTTAGCGCGCGTATGTATGTAAGAGCTGATCGTTTAGCGCGGCGTATCGCCAAAAAAACTAACTCACCCTTGCCAGAAACTTTGGCGGTAATACCTGATACGACAAATTATGAAGATCTCAGTAAAGCTAGCAGTAGATACGCTGAAACCGGTCGCTGTTTAAATGGAGTTATGAGAAAAAATGGGTAAAATTTTAATTTTAATTGTTTTCTGCCTGAATGGCTTAGCTTTCGCAAATCAACCGAGTCCAGTGACTGTAGATGAAGTATCAGTGACTCCTGAAGCTAGTCAACCACCTGGAAAGAATTTTTCACTTTCCATAAAACTTATGCCGACTAAAACTATTTCACATTGGGCCTTGGGATTTTACATGCCCAGGTCCTTCGATCAATTGATCAATAAACAAATGAATGTGGCCACCAATGCTGATCTGATCATGGAAATTTGTGATGCGAATGTCCCCGCTCAGTGTTCGCCGCTTAAATTGGTTAAAAACCCGCAAACTTATGCGACAGAGGGTTACACCACCGTTTTATCACCTGCGGATAGTTCACTAAAATTAATGGTGGGAAAAACTTATCTCATTAAATTAACTAACAGTAATCGAGGTATGCCAACTAATTATTCCGCTATGCCGCAGAGTTTTTTTATCATTGAAAAGGGTGACAAGATAACGCCGCTCGCCAATGTGCCACCCGATCATTATGAATTTACTAATTATCAAGCAGAACAAATCAGATTAGCGGTAGCAAAACACAATATTGACAATTGGTTCCAAACCAAACCTAAAATCGCTAATAGTTTAGCAGATCAATATCATCTGGTTCCTACACCTGCCTCCATAAGTTTAACTAATCAGCCTGGTTTCAGCTTTTCCCAACAAAGTCACCTAACGGTGACTGATGAATTCACAAATTACGCAACAAATAGCACTTTGCTGGCTGCCTATTTAAAACACGACTTCAACATTACCCTTGTTGAGCAAGCTAATAATAGCGCTATCACCTTCCAAAAAATCCAGCTTAATAATCCTGAAGGTTATCACTTAATAATTTCAAAAAATTCTATTGTGATTGCCGCCAGCACTCCAGCAGGAATTTTTTATGGGCTGCAAACCTTACGTCAATTATGGAGCCAGAATAAGGTAATACCTAGCTTGATCATTGAAGATTTTCCCAGATATAAATATAGAGGAATAATGCTGGATGTAGCGCGACATTTTTTTACTATTAATGAAATTGAAAAATTAATGGATGTCATGGCGGCACAGAAATTAAATACTTTGCACATCCATTTTGCTGACGATGAAGGTTGGCGACTTGTGCTAGCGCAAAATCAGACAGATCCGTTAAATAAATTAACGGCTGTCGGTGGCGCCCGCGGCTTTAATACCACAACCAAGTTACCGCCCGCGGAGTTTGGACAGGCTAATTTGGATATTAGCAACCGGAAAAATTTTTCGCCTGCCGAACCATTAATCCAAGCTGATTTTCCAACCGCTAACGCGCGCTATGCGGGCTCGTATTCAGCAGCAGATATTAAATCACTGATCGCTTATGCGAATGCGCGCCAAATAACGATTATACCTGAAGTGGATTTACCGGGGCACGCGCGCGCTTTGATATATTCCATGCCGGAAATTTTTCAAGATACTAACGATAAAAGTATTTTCAGCAGCGTGCAAAATTATACGGCTGATGTAATTCCGGTATGTTTATACCATCAGCAAGTTCCGCAAGGTAAACAATTCACCGCTACCGTAGATGAAATCATTCACCGTATCAATGATTTATTCGCCAGACAAACTACGGTTTATCATACGGATGAAGTCAGTCTGGCTGGCGATGAAGTTTCAAAACTTGCCTGGACCGATGATAGTTCGTGCACTGGGAAATGGTCTGCATTATCCGCGCTTGATAAAAGCCATTATTTCTTTTCTCTCTTACAACCACACACATTACTATCTGGTTGGCAACAGCTAGTCCAGGAAGATGATGGCTCATTGGGTAAAGATATTTTACCATCAAACAATGTTGGTCATGTCTGGGTTTGGGAAGTCAGCGGCACGGAAAACAAATTACAGGGTATTACCAATGCCGCCAATTTAATTAACGCTGGCTACCCTACGGTACTGGCTTTTGCCGATGACACTTACTTTGACATCACTTATACACCGGACGTTTGGGAACCCGGATTCAAATGGGCGGGAGCGTATTCCGATACGCATGCCGCGCTGCGCGCCGCATTCCACGCATCACAAACCGAGCAATTGGTTAATCCAAACCAACGCGATAATTTGCTGGGACTGGAAGGCGCGTTATGGAGTGAGAATTTAACTAACTTTGCGCATCTTGCTTATATGGCACTGCCTAAAATGGCTGGCCTGGCCGAAGCCGCATGGGCTAGCGCAGACATTACCACTAACCCGGAAGGCAAATTAAATTGGCAAAGTCTGGTTTATCGTTTAGGCACGGATAATCCCGGATTTCTGGCTTATCTTTATCAAGCCAGCCAAATGAAATACCGCGGTTATCCGCATGGGATTTCCGCCGAAATACCCATTGAGGATGAACGACCATGAATCGATGGTTATCACTGGATGTGTTTCGTGGTATCACCATTGCCTTGATGATAGTGGTGAATAGCCCCGGTATGTTAATGGCAGGCCATGTTAATACTTATAGCTGGTTGCAACATTCAGTGTGGAACGGTTGTACCCTGGCTGACCTGGTGTTTCCTTTTTTTGTATTTATCATTGGTGTTTCTTTAGTTTTTTCACTATCAAAATCACTTGCGCTTGGCGTATCGCGCAATCAGCTGGCCCTAAAAGTTTTAAAACGCTCACTTATCATCTTTAGTATTGGTCTTTTGCTTAATGCCATTCCCGATCATTTTAATTATTCAACACTACGAGTTTTTGGCGTGTTGCAACGCCTGGCCATTTGTTATTATGTCGCAGCAATGTTATTTTTAAGCACTTCTACGCGAAGTCAGGTTTTATTAACTATAAGCTTATTGGTTGGCTATTGGTTCATGCTGACTATGTTCCCGGTGCCGGGTTACGGAATAAATAATTTATCGCAGGAAGGTAATTTACCCGCTTATATTGACCGCATGTTATTTTCGTCTGCGCATTTGTATGGAAAAATTTTTGATCCTGAAGGAGCGTTAAGCACCCTGCCCGCTATCGCGACTACTTTGCTAGGAAATCTTACGGGTATTTGGTTAATGACCAATGGCAATCATCAAAAAAAATTAACCGGTATCATGATTGCCGCTCCACTTGCATTAATTACTGGATGGGTTTGGGGTTTATGGTTTCCCATTAATAAAGCGCTCTGGACCAGTTCTTATGTATTAGTGACTGGAGGTTTAGCCCTGCTCCTACTTAGCCTGTGTATTTGGTTGATAGAAATCAGGCAATGGAAATATTGGGCGCGACCTTTTGAAATTTTTGGTATGAATGCGATTGCGGCTTATGTTTTACATATAGTTCTTTTGAGAATTCAAGCAAAAATATATTTGCCCAGAATAGATGGTTCACCGGGCAACTTACGGATTTATATTGCCGAACATTTATTTGGCTGGACTTCAGCCCAAAATGCATCCCTGCTATATGCGCTCAGCTATGCCAGCTTTTTGTTAATTATTTTCGCCGTACTTTATCGGCATAAAATTTTTATTAAAATTTAATTAAACATCAATTTGGATCGTCATCCTGATTATTATTGCTGGGATATTCTGTCCCATCAGGACCAACATGGGGTCGACCCGCTTCGCTTTCAGGCGAAGTACGATCCATTTGTTGTGGGTAATTCTCATTTTGGGGCGCGGTACGGTCCATTTGCTGTTGGTAACTGCCACTTGTTGCGGGTGCAGTACGGTCCATTTGTTGTTGGTACCCACTATTTGCGAACGTAGACACTGTAAACAGCCCTAAACCCATTAAAAGAATAAGCTGTGACATTTTCATGGCAAGCTCCTTGGCATTAAAAAAGAGGTATTTTAATAGTATAACTGGAATTTATAACTTATTGAAAAAACAGGAAATATATCCTAATAATTGCAAAAATTTTTAATTATCTTATTTCTTACGTAAAAAGAACCACTTAAAATGGGTTTAAGGTAAAATGTTAACAATCTCTTAACTATTGATCAGTTATAATATAAATAATAATTAGGAGATTTACATGCGATCTTCCAAATCAGTCGAACCAACAGCCAAAAATGAAGAGAAAACTCAGCTAGCTCAAGCCAAAACAAAAAAGTATAGCTATTGGGATTTGGTGGTTGGCGATTTGCGCACTAATATTATGGATGCTTTGGCGCAAGCAGGTATTAGCGCCCAACCTCTTGCGAGAAGCTGGTTTCCACTGCTTGAGCCCATGCAGGAATTAGTTAACTACCTGACTGCTCAAGTCGCTAAAATGTCCGACAGCGATCATCCAAATCCAAAATGGAAAAACTTTTCTAAAGAATTAATCGAATTAATTAATGCATTAAAACCTGTTCTTATTGAACTTTCAAAACCTAAATTAGAAGTCCCGCAAATGATTGGGCTTGCGCATACTTTACTGGAAAAATTACCCCAATTACTTCGTGAATTAGATAAGTTAAAACTTGATATTCGCGTTGGTAAAATGTTGGATTTAAAAGAACAATTAAAACAAGATTTGCCAGATGCTATTTTAAAATCGCTTGAGCAACATTTACCAGAGCACTATCAAACTCTCAAAGAAGAATTAGAAAAACAATATAAAAACTTTAAGGAACTTGATGCCATCCAAGATTTTTCCGAACGCAGTTATATTGAAAAAATTTCTGTTTTAATCGCTATGGAAGAATTCAATAAGGGATTAGAATCATTTTTTCTTGCTCTCAATCGCATTAGCATAGAGCAAGGCATCAAAGAAGGTACTTTACTGGCGCGACCCATATTTTTTGATGGTGCATTAAGCATAAATGAGCTTTGTGAGAGTTTTACCCGATTTTATAAAAAAGCAATTGCCCAGGCAAATGTCCCACAGCCGCCTGAGGAATCATTATATCCCTATCTGCAAAAAATAATCTTTCAACAAAAAGAACTTTTGGAAGAACATAAAATATCTGACCGATTAACTGAAGATATTAAAAAAGTAAAAAATACCGCTTTAGCCGCGATTAAATTATTAATAGAAAAAGACCTTAATCTTGCCATGCTTGATGATAAAAATAAAAGTAAAAAACATTTGCAAAATATAGTGGATTTAGATCAGCTGACGAGTATTTTAAAAGGTATAACTGAAATTGGCAACAATACAGATTTAGATATTGTTAAAGCTGAAGCTTACGCAGCATGCAGCAAAACCAATCCAAAATTTGCTATGCCTGCCAAATTAAATAATGAAATTGATAAAATTATTACACAAACAAATGCTTCCATAAAAGTACTAAAACAAGATGCAGAGTACGATCAAAAATATCTTGAAATTAGGATTAAAAAATCAGAAGACAAATTCTCTGTATCAAGGATTACTTCATTGATAGGCAAAGAACTACAATCCGTTGACCCAGAAACAGAAATCCATAAATATCTGACAATGTTTTTACAAACCTTCAAAAGCAAGGTTGAAGTTGAAAGTCAGTTATTAATGAGTCATCTTATTTCTGAGGCCCTTGATGCTTGCAAACTACAAAACAAGAAATTTAAACTTGACGAAAAACTTGTTGGCGAACTTCAAGCAATTCCTAATGAAATTAATCTCAAATACGCAGCAGGTGCTGAAGCAAGAAAAGAGACCAAAGCTAAGGCAAAAGCTGAAGCGGAAGTTAAGGCTAAGGGTAAAGAAGAAAAACAATCTGATTTAGTCGCAGTCGGTACTTCCTCAAAATATTCTGTAATCACCGGAATTTTAACTGATATTTATAAACATTCTAAAGAAACCAAACAAATTATTGATATCAGAAGTAAAGATAATCGATCTGCAAATATTATTCTCCTGGTAGAAAAAGAATTAAAGAAGGCAAAACTGGGCACGGATAAACATAATCATTTGTTACTGTTTTTAGTAACTTTCAAATTAGCGATTAAAGATACTAAAAAAGACATGAATAAAATTATCAGGGAAACTCTGGCTGAATGTGTCGCCACTGACCCGGCTTTTGCCCTGGAAGCTGCCCTTCGTAAAGAAATTACGGACAGACACAGTTTTTCTGCAATTTCAAAACTTGAAACAACGTTGCAATATCTTTACGGTCAGTTGGAAGTCATGCTGGATAAAAATATTTATCGCCAATTTATTCTTCAAATCGAAGGTAGCGGCGGCGATGTTAAATTTCAAGGTAATGGCTGGGTAAAAGCCACAGGTATTACCTTATCAAAATTAAAAAAAGCGCTGGAGAAATACAAAGCGTTATCTGCGTTTTTTTCCTCTGAAAATATTGAGGACTTGAGAGAAATACCCCCTAAAGAACAGTTTATTATCTTTGCCGAAAAAAGCCGTCAACTTGCTATTAGCACGAAACAATTAGTTCAGAGCTATATTGATTTGGAAAAAGACCCTTTTGTAAAAGTATTGCTAACGATACCGGGTTTAAAAGAAATGATTTTACCAAATTCAACTGAAATAAATGAAATCATACTAGATCAAGCCAGTAACCCTGAAGCCAAGGCGGAAAACGAAGAGGAAAAAGAAGAAAACGAAATAATTCTGCCAAATCCTGTTGATGTAATATTGGAAGTAAAATCTGAAAATAGATTACCCGCTGAATCAAAACCAATAGACCCTTTGGAATACGTCTTTAACACGGCCAGCGACATGTACAGAAAAACCGCTGAAAATTACGCGGAACTTGGTGATGCACGAATAACAGAAACAATTGAAGCGTTGGCTAGAGTTAAAATGCTTGCGGCTGAATATCAAAATCTAAAAAAGATCGAGCAAAATAAACTTACTCTTGGCAGTTTTCAAGTATTTGGCTTTTTATTAAATCATACAACTAGTCTATTTCAACTATTAAATGACTTATCCAAATCTGCTGATGCGCTCTACTCTGTTTCCAAAAAAGAATTCTCTGCTCGGGCAAGCCAATTAAATTTAGCGGTACGCGCCATGGTTTTATTATTTAACCGAATTGAAATTGAATTTAATTTAACGCCGGATTATTTTATTCAACAACCATTAACGGGTTTACTTTCAAAAGATATACAAAAACTTTTGGAAATTAATCAACTACCATATGAACTTGACCAAGTCTCATTACATGATGCAATCACGTTTTTATATAATAATTTAGCGAAATTTAATTATAATCTTTCCCCTAAATATCCTTTTACTAACGACATCATTGCACAGCAAAAAGCCTTACGCGCTAAGGCAGCAAATAAAACCCTCAAGAAAGAATTTCTTACCTATCTGATATTTCAATCAAACGATAAATCTAAGCTGGATAATTACGAGAATAGAAAAGCTAAAGAAACAAAAAATAAATTGCAGATTGATCATATCAATACTTTAATTGATGCTAATATCGCCAAATTAAATATTGGACTTGACGCCAACAAAGTCATTCTTCAAGCATTACTTAAAAAATTAACTCAACACGGAACTTCGCTCAAGACTCTTGAAACAAATCTCGCCAAGCTCGCTGTTAATGAAAGTGACCGTGAAAATATGTACATGCTTTATCAAAGCCATACTAAACCATTAATGCAAGCTCTTCAGGAAAGTTCTACTACAAGAAAAGACTTGTTAAATGAACTTGAACTCAGCATAGATAAATTAAGCAAAAAGCGCACCGAATCTTACTTTTTCTTTGCAAAAAGCCGTCGTACTGCTTTAGAAAATATTCTTGAGGCTTATAATCAATTAAAGAAATTTTTAGCGCACCCTGGAACTAAGGTGACAGACTTTTCTCTCGAACAACCGTATTTTTTTAAATTATTATTAGAACATGATAAAAAATTATTGGAAAACTTACTTAAACTTTCCGAAAAATCATTTTATTTAAAGGATGAGAAACTCATAGCCGGCGATGTCTATCCTTTTCCTGAACCAACATTACAAAATGCCCAGGAAATCAGAACTTATCAAGATTCATTAGTAGCTGACCGCATTGCCGAATTGAAGTCTTCCTGGTCTATTACCTCAACTCCTGCCAAGAAGGTCAAATTACTTGAGAAGTTAGCTGAGCATTTACAAACTTCATCCTTGGAAAAATCACTGTCGGCAATTCGCAAAGATCCCAGGTTTGCTAGTGATTTTTATTTACTGCATGAAGGCAGGACCGGTAAAATGATTAAAAAGATTGGAGAGGTTTATAAAACTAAAAAAGATATTTTACACGAAATCAGGCTGGAAATTACCCGCTTGCAACGCCTGCGTCATGGTAGCTTTTACTTTTCCGAAAAAAGTAAAAAATTACAACTGGAAAACCACATTCAAGCCTGTTTGGAATTAAGCAAAATACTTAAAAAAAGTAGCCAACTCAATTTAACAACTGCGCTGAATGCATTAAGCCCTAAATATCGTATTCTATTAATTAAGCATGAATCCGAGTTGCTAGATAAACTCGAACATTGTCAAAACGCTAAAAGAGAAATGCGCGCTGCTCGCCCTAGACCGTAATTGTCCGCTGTCATGCCAGCGAAAGCTGGCATGACACAACGTTCTAACACATCCCAATATTACCCAACCCAGCCCCACCGGTCATGATGATAAATGGCACATCAAACAATCCACAAAGAACCAACCCACCTAATCGCCAGCGTCGTGAAAACTTGTTAACCCCAAACACAAAAAAATCAAAACTACGCGATTTCGGATTCATAATAAATTCCAGGATAGACCATTCCAGCCATCGTACCGGCAAATACACTGCCAAATAGGCAATAATCCCACTCGCAATCGGCGTTTCATAATTAAATATCATTAAAGCCAGAAAGGCCAACGCCATCCCAAATAATAATCCTGTCAATAAACGGAATAAGCCATACATGACGGCTCTTAATTTAGGGTGGTTAACATTCAATTTTAAATATGAAATTCCTACATACGACCACAAAATATAAGCCAACAATTTGATCGGCAAGAAAGCCAGAAAAAACGTTGTTGATAGCAGTTCGGGGTGTGACATGCCAAATTCCCATAGTTGCACGTGGAACAGAGGTTTATTTTTATCCAAAATACCGTATTTTAGATTAATATATTTACCAATAAGACTCAACTGCTCAAGCGAGCTGAGCAAGTTTTACTTCCACATCATATTAATGTACAATTAATATTCTATTTATGCTAAACCAATCTAAGTGTGTCATATGATCCGACGAAATTCATTATTAATCAATGCTTGCCTGCTTGTTTGCAGCTTATTTACCCCTTTATATGCTGATGGTATTTCCTCAGCGGAAAAAGTTTATACAAAAGTAAATAATGCAGTTTTCATGGTATTTGATGTAAAAGACAATAATATTAAACATCCTGTTGATTACGGCAGCAGCGTCGCCGTGGCCAAAGACATAGTCGCGACTAATTGCCATGTGGCGCTACAAGGCGATGCGCGCTTGATTAAAGTCGGCGACAAATTATTACCGGCAACGCTTATTTATAAAGATGAACTCAATGACATTTGCTTGCTGCAAATTGCTGAGAAAACCTTAACGCCAGTGGCATTTCGTGCCGCCAGCAAGGTTAGAATTGGCGAAGAAGTCTATGCGATAGGCTCACCACGCGGTTATGAGAAATCCATTTCTCGCGGCATTATCTCCAATAAAATAAAATTCAAAGAATCTTTCATTTTACAAACTGACGCAGCCACATCACCTGGCTCAAGTGGCGGCGGATTATTTGATACTCACAGTCGTTTGATTGGAATTACCTTTGCAAAAAATGAAGCGGTGGGCAGCGAAGGCATTGGATTTGCGATTCCAGCGGAAATGATTGAGTCGGTAGTAAAAAAACTTGAGCTGAGTTAACTTTAGATTTGACGTTCGTTTCTCCATGACTTTATACTTCTCCTTTGGTTCCCGTATGTCGCTGACTTTTCTTCACCTCTCCCCTTGTGGAGAAGACGAAGTCGCTTGACGATTCTCTTCACCTCTCCCCTTGTGGGAGAGGTCGGCGCCGAGGGCGACGGGTGAGGGGTAATACAAATCTTAAGAGATCTCATGAAAATCAGCAAACTCAAACAAGTTTTCTTAACCATAATCTGCTGCTGTTTAATCTCAGTAAGTTTTGCCATCACCACACCCCAACAACATCACCACCATCATCATAAAAATAACAACATCGTCCACCGCCAGCAAACCCCAACCGGCGCACCACCCGAACAACCACCCAACACCGGTAATTTTGCCTTACGCGTTTCACAGCAACCCGCACCTTTTATTGCCTTCGGTGAAAACGTCATTAACAAAAATCAATTACAAGCTTATTTATTCGGTGATTACTTTCGTGGGCCTGGCCAGCACGCGGCTGACGCTCTGCCCTACCTGGTTTATGGCTTAACGGATAATTCGTCCTTGCTCTTTGCGCTGCCTATTGCCGCCAGTTACCGCGCAGGCAGCAATAGATCGACGGGGCTTGAAGATGCCGTTTTTCAATATGAATACGCGTTTTATACCAAATCTACCACGTCCTACGAAGACCAGGCCACAGTCGTCGCCGCGATCTACGTACCCACGGGCTCAACTACCGCCAATCCACCCACAGGCTTAGGCGCGCCAGCTTACTTTTTAGGAACCACTTTTAACCGTACCTACAATGATTGGCTAGGCTTTGCTTCACCTGGCGCGCAAATAACAACTACCCGTAATGGCACGCGCTTTGGCAATCAGTATTATTATCAGTTTGGGGTAGGTCATAACATAGCAAGCGTGCCATCTCAATGGTTATTGACCTTCATGTTAGAAGCCGATGGCCTATACAGTAATAAAAACCGCATCAGTGGTATCACCGATCCCAATTCCGGTGGCAATGTCATCTACCTCACCCCATCCTTATTTTATGCTCGCAATCATCTTATTTTGCAAACCGGTTTTGGCATACCTTGCGTTCAGCAATTGAATGGCTCGCAAACAATAAATAACTATTTTGTCGCTGCGAACATAGGCTGGACGTTCAACTAAGCCTATTGAAAGTGCTACCCTATTGTGTGAAATTTTTGTAGTATGTAAGAACGCTACACTAATTCAGTGAGAGGGAACTCATATGAACTCGCTAATCCGTCTATGTCTCCTAATCTGTGGCTTTCTTACTATTCATAACGCTCTGGCCTGTACCGATATTCGGGTGCAAGCCAAAGATGGCACCATCATCATCGCGCGCAGCATGGAATTTGCCGAAGACTTGCAATCCAACCTGCGCACTTCAACGCGTGGGCGAACCTTTACGACACATACCAATGAAGGTAAACCTGGCATGTCATGGAAGGCTAAATATGGCTATGTTTATCTTGATGGCATGCAAGTAGATGCGGCGATCGATGGAATGAATGAGGAAGGTTTGACGATAGAAGATCTCTTTTTCCCTAGCTTTGCCCAATATGAAACAATACCACCTGGTTTGGAAAGCCATGCTGTGCCTTATATGAATTTTTCTGACTGGGTATTAAGTAATTTCAAAACGGTAGCTGAAGTCCGTGCTGCTTTACCTTCTGTTTTCGTCTTCGCCGGAAAAGTTCCAACCATGGGCGACACCATCTTCCCCTTGCACTTTTCAATTTATGATGCCAGCGGTAGCGGCATAGTAGTCGAGTTTATTAACGGCAAATTATCTGTTTACGATAATGTTGGCGTCATGACTAACTCACCTTCGTATGATTGGCATCTGTTAAATTTAACTAATTACGTACATTTGACTCCGGTTAATCCTGCGCCCATCGCCGTAGGCGGTCTTAATTTTGGCGCGACCGGACAAGGTTACGGCATGATAGGTATGCCAGGCGATGTGAGCCCACCTTCCCGCTTTATTAAAATGGCAGCCCTGTTGCATGTTGTCGTACCCGCAACCGATAGCAACGAAGCTTTAAATCTTGCGGAACATATCATTAATAATGTTGATATCCCGTTCGGCTTGGTCCGTGAACCGCAAAGCGATAAATATGTCAGTGAGTCAACGGAATGGGTAGTTTTTAAAGATGTGACGCATCGTATGTTTTACTATCGTACTTACACTAATATGTCTTTACAGGGTGTTAGTTTAGCTAAGTTGAATTTTAGTGAAAACGCTACACGCTTGCGCATGCCCATTGTTAACAAACAACAGGTAACGGATTTGACTGACCAGTTTTTAAAAGCAACCTCCAAGTAACTGGAATACTTTTATATCAGGAATAAATTATGAAAACTTACCGCAACGGTTTATGCAATATTTTAAGTAGTGGCATACTGCTATTAACCACTTTATTATCCGTGTCTGCGTCGGCTTCCCCCTGGCAGTTTGAAATTACCCCTTATTTATGGGCGTTAAATATGGATGGGCAAGTTGGTGTGGGCCCGGTAACCGCCAACGTTAATGAAACTTTCAGCGATCTTTTTCGCCATTTGAATTTTGCTGCCATGGTTTATGGCAGTGCTCACAAAGATGATTTTGGACTCTACGGCAGCGCGCTGTACGCGGCTTTATCGGATTCAGGCACGGTGGGCCCGCATAGTGGCATCAGTGTAAAAGCGTATGAGGATTATGGAATTTTTGGCGCGGGTGCATCTTACATTGTCGCTAAACATGAATATTCAAACCTAAGCCGAATTATTGTTGAACCCTACGCTGGCGCGCGTTTTACTCTAGTTAATACCCGTTTAAAAGTGGCTAACCTGTCAACTGCTCGTGACAATCAACACTGGACTGACCCGGTTATCGGTTTAAATTTAAAATATGAAATCAATAAACAATGGTCGATAAGATTGATGGGGGATGTCGGGGGTACCAGCACGAATAGACAATATAGTTATAGCGCGACAGGTTTAATCGGTTATACACCAGTAAGCTTTTGGACGAATACGACCACTTCACTTGGATATCACTATTTAAAGCAGCGGTATATGAGTGGCAGCGGTTTCAATTCATTTTACTGGAACATGAATTTGTTTGGGCCGGTTATAGCGATTTCAATTCGATTTTAATTCTTCACTGTCATTCTCGCCAAAGCAAGAATGACAGTGGTAGACAAATCTACTTCACACAATTCTCATTATCAGTCTGGCAATCACACACGCCACACCCATTAATAAATACTGTTGCATTGGTAAAACGTAAAGATTTATCGACGTTAATTTCGCCTGGTTTCAAGGGTTCGGCTTCAAAACGCAAAATATATTCTCGGGAGGACAAAACTA
>JAZKAT010000029.1:43731-90876 GCA_040389045.1 Pseudomonadota bacterium
GGTTTCAAGGGTTCGGCTTCAAAACGCAAAATATATTCTCGGGAGGACAAAACTACTTTTGACAAAGTGAAACTTGCATAAAAAGCTTTTTGACCGCTATTCTTTCCAGACTGTACCCCACTCACATCCGCTTTGATAACGGCCCTTTTGTTTTGTAAGTGTTTTACAAATTGGCGCACAGCTACCATGCCACTTTTTCCCGCTGCATTTTTATAAACAACTTTGGGAGCCACTACATGCAAAGTGATATGGTAACCATTAACCGATTTAACCAGGTCCCCATATTCCGCATTCAGAGTATAAAGCAAAGGATAAGCTTCTTGGGGCGCGGACATGGTATTTGAAGGCGCAGTATTACTTGAGTCTTGCGCATATACACAAGCTGGTAGCCCTAACAGAGCAACCACACCCACCGCCAGAATTTTCCTTAAAAATTGCATTACTGCTTTCTCCTAAAATAAGTCATTCTGTTGATTATACCTCAACATCCGTTCACAGATAATCCGCCGTTAGAAACATATGTTAGTACTTAAAATAACCAACAAATATCTATATATTCTGGTGTTGATTATAAGATGAACAGAAATGACTTGCATTAAATATTATTTGTTTACTATTTCAATAAATTCAATATCATCTAACTCTTTTGCCAGTTGCAATAACCATGAACCGCATTGAAACAAAACCTACCGGATTTTCAAACTGGAAAGCATTACTGCTCTACGGCATAGTTTCGTTATTTTTATTTTTTGAAATGGCGGTACAGGTATCCCCTAGCGTCATGTCCGGACAATTGATGCATGATTTAAATCTTGGCGCATTCAGTTTAGGGATTATGTCGGGCATTTATTTTTATAGCTATACCGCCATGCAAATTCCTTCGGGATTTTTATTTGATAAATATAATCCGCGCCTGGTCATCACTTTTTCTATTTTAGTCTGTGTACTCGGCACCGTCTTGTTTGCTGGCGCGCAAAATGTTTATACCGGTTCACTCGCTAGATTACTCATGGGCTCAGGTTCCGCCTTTGCCTTCGTGGCAGTCCTGGTGGTCACCGCGGATTTATTTAAAGCGAAATATTTTGCGACCATGACTGGCATTACTCAAATGTTAGCGGCTTTTGGCGCCATGGCTGGGCAATTACCGATTAGTATTTTGCTGGCGCATATAGGCTGGCGTCATACTCTGCTGGTGTTAGCTGTTATCGGCACTTTGCTGGCAATACTGGTTTGGAAATTATTAAAATACGAAAGAAAAAATTTGGCTGTCGTTTCCCATTCATCCGTGGTTCCTACCCGCTCTAATTTAAAGAAAATCCTCGGACGTTCACAAACCTGGTTCATTGCTTTATATGCTTGTTTATTGTGGGTGCCCATGTCCAGCGTAGCCTCTTTATGGGGGGTACCTTTTCTAACGAGTGTAGATCATGTCAGTCCTACCAGCGCGGCATTTCTATGTTCGTTAATGTGGTTAGGCTTAGCGGTGGCCAGTCCCCTGCTTGGCATAATTTCTACCGCCATGGGAAAACGGGTATCACCTTTGGCGATCTCTGCTTTGATTGGCGCGATTGCGTTTGGATTGTTTTTAGAATTTAATTTTTCACCCGCTGTTCTGGGTATTTTATTATTTTTTTCAGGGGTCGCATGTTCCGGTCAGGCGCTGAGCTTTACCCTGGTAAAAGAAAATAATGCCCATGAAGTGAAAGCAACCGCACTCGCCTTTAACAATATGGCGGTTGTCATTTCCGGCGCTTTCTTTCAGCCGCTGATTGGGAAATTGATTGATGCGGGACAAACCAGTATGCCTGGCGTTTACGCTGCGGCCAGCTTTAAAAATGGCTTATTAATTGTATTGTGTGCTTATGTAGTAGCGTTTGCTGTGGCCACTTTTTTAATCAAAGAGCCACAGGGTTGATGTTTACAAAGACCTGAGAAAATAATATACTGTATTTATCGTCATGTTTATTTCAATAGGAATTACCATGAAGAATGAAACCACAGGCGTTAAAGAAATTTTAGAAAAAGTCAGCCAAGAGATAAATCAAGTTAATCAAAATATTTCTCTCAGTATTGCCTCAGACAATCTCGATGATAAACAAATTCAAACCTGGATTAACAATCTTAATCAGTTAATTCGAAAATTAGACCATATGGTGGAAAATTTGGAAGAAATCCAACGCTAAACCTTTCCCAGACTAAAACTCTCGTCTTTAACTTCGTGTTCCTTTTGTTCGCCGCGCTGCTTTTTTCCTTGCGGTGGAAATAACTTGAAATCAGCCGTTGGCGGTTGTTCTGTTAGTGTTTTTCTCTTTAATGTAGGATTTAACATGGAAGCCGCGGTTTTTAATTCTTGCGCAGCTAATTTCAGCCTTGCTTGCTCCTTTCTTTCTTGATCTTGCTTTTCTTCACGAACTCTCCTAGCTTCTGCTTCTCTTACCAAAGTCTTCTGGAATAATATTTCTTCATATGATTTAGCTCTTTCCAATAAGTCATTAACTTTAGTCTTAGCCCATACAGTTTTTAACATCCTTTCAAGTTGAAATGATAATGGCGTTAATACCAGGTGAAATCCCGGGATATCACTTGCCTCAGGCGCCACCTTTCTTTCTACAATTAATTCCGCTAATGCCAATTTGGCATCATCGTATACATTATCCAGCTTAATCACCTTACGATACAAAGTCGCTGCCTGTTCTTCGGCTGGGCTTGATGCTGAAATAACTAATATTTTACAATCTTGTTCTTCTGGTATTAATTGCTTGTTTGAAATCAATCGCGCCATGCCAACTAACGCATCTAAACAACTCTCGTCTATTGATAACGCATACCGAAAAAGATAGGCTGCCTGCTCCGCTATCGTAGTAGGCATAGTTGCAGGAGAAAAATCGCTAGGGATTGCAACTACTAATTCCTTACTGATAGCAATCGCTAGCCGAGAAATTGCATAAACACATTTAGAACTTTTTGACATTGAAAGACGATATAGCTTTACCGCCTGATCATGTACTTTCTCTGGCATAACCTCATCGCCAAAATCTTGCTGAATTGCAACAATCAATCCTAATTCAATTAAACTCGACAAATAACTAATCGCTCTATAATAGTTGAAATTTATAGTACGAGTATAACGAAAAATTTTTGCTGCTTGTTCTGCGGTTGTGGATGGAATAATTTTGTCAATAAAATCATTTTTCTCGGCAACGACAGTTTTCTTTGCGATAAGAATACCTATCTCGGCGTATGCATAAATCTGCAGGGGATTTTTTTCGAATGACCGTCTAAAAAAGAGAGCAGCTCTTAACGAATAATCGTTAGACCACATTAATTCTCCCAGATTATCACTTAACTGCGGCTGTATCTTTTCACTTAAAGTTAAAGTACCCAGGTGAAACATGGCTAAATCACAGTTTGGTTCAATTAAAATAGCAAAACGCATTAGAGCGGCTGCCTGCTCTTTTAGCGTTTCAGGCACAGGTTGACCATTAAAAAATTCTGGTTTGGCGATAATTTTTTTGGTTAAAATTTGATAAGCTAAGTCTAAATACTGCAGGGCAAGTGCCATCTTGTTTTCTTGTATTAACGACCATGTATCTGAACCTAATGATGTTCTTTCCAACATTTACCCACCTCGTTTTGTAATTATTTTATAAGCGCAATATATTAGCTTATTTCAGTGAGTAAGACCATATTTAGAGATTTTCAGTTCTGTCAGTATCGCAAAGCCCGTCTTGGTCTTGGCAAACAGGGTTGTTTAGTTTGGCATAATAATCAGCAAGCGTAGGTAAGTTTACCTTTGCCCCGGGAATTGCCACACGACTAGTCTTTTGCTTTTTCGGTTCAGCAGAAATTGCATTTTCAGTAGCGGAATACAATACTTTATTTTCAGTAAGCACAGGAATAATAGCTAAATTCTGCTGAAAATTATCCTGCACCGCCAGCGTGAAAAAATCCGCAATAGAGCCATCGCTGCGTGGTGAAGGGGGCACTGCTATCTCTGGTTCCGGTTCTGAATTACTTAGCAAACCACCATCGGAATAATTGCTCCAGGGGGAAATTGGCCTTCTTAAAAAATCTGTATCGGAATCACTGCTGCTTAACGACAGTGGACTTTCAAGCTCAAGCGTTTGCAACTGACCATAGGTATTCAATGGGGGCACCATGATATATTCAGCTTCGGAATTAATGCTTGACGCAGAATCAGGACGCACTATTTCTAATGCTGGAATTGCATCGTGTCGATTGGGTTCAGGTAAATACACATAATCAGAATCATGATCACTCAATGCTGAAACAGGACGCGAGGGTATTTCTAACGCTGACATATCAGCATGAGCATCTAATCCGGGTAAAATTACATAGTCTGAATCGGAATGACTACTCAATGCTGAAGCGGGACGTGAAGCAGCTTCTAGCGCTGGTAAGTCAACATGCGTATTCATACCTGGTAAGATTACATACTCTGAATCGGAGTGATTACTCAATGCTGAAGCTGGACGCGTGGGTGATTTTCTGTCGCTTACAGGAGAAACCATTTCATAATCAGAATCTGAACCTGAGTGTGAGCTGCTTACCGCACGTGGGCGCGCGTTATTTTCCGCTTTTGCCGTTAAAATAATTTTCCCACCTTTCGCGTAAGCGAAATTTGCTTCGCCTTCAGCAGGCATTTTAATTACATTATTTAACACATCTTTCGCGGTGCTGGCGGATACCGCAACGTTACCTTGATGATCTGCCTGCATCGTTTTTGATTGGATAGCTTTATTCATGGTGTGATCATCCACCGCGAAATGGACTAAATTGTTATGGCCAAAACTTAAAGTGAATTTTGTCGTGGAATAATCGGCAATTTGTCCCAAGTGCGCGGTAATTTTTCCAGTATTGACAACATGGGGGGCCATTAATGCCACGAAACCATGTTCGGTTGCATTAATGGTTGCGGCATTACTCACTGAGCCATTACGCCCAGAATTATCTTCAAAATGATAATTACCCGCTAAAAAATTTCGGTCTGAAATATTCGCCGTAGTCGCAATCAAACCCGCGACATCTATTTGTGCCGTGGATCCAATATGAATGCCTGCTGCATTACTTAAAATAATATTACCGGTAGCAGATAACTTGCCCGCGATTTCAGAAGCACCGCGAGTTGCATCAATACGATTTAACGCAATGCCATTAGTGGGTTGTTGAAAATGTACGGATTCGCTTGGCGCAATATTAAAACTTCGCCAATTGATAATGGCTTGTGGCGTGTGCTGGTGAATTTGAAGATGGGAGGCGGAATTATTTAAATCGACTTTACCAGCAGCAACATTATCAACTACTGGATTGGCAAATGTGACAGGACACACTAAACTCATCAACAAACATAACAACAAATATTTTGCTTTCATGACCACCTCGCAAGAGACTTTCAATGCAAAAATATGTAGCTTTGTCGTGATATTTTACATTATTTAGCCATAAATGGCAAGTTTTGCTTAAATTATGATCTATTATTTATACAATCTTAAGGAGGGACCTTTTCTGGTGTAATCATTTCGCTGCCATCTTCGGGTTTTAAGCGGATAAAAATCAGCGTGGAAAACAAGGTGATTACGCCCATGGCCACAAAAGTATAGTGGAAGTCGGCCACAGTTAAATCGGTAAAATCATCCGAGAATATCTTTAAACATAAAGCTGCAACGGCGACTCCGAAGCTTTGCGCGACTTGTTGCAACGTACCCATAACACTGGTCGCAGCGCTTAAATTTTCGGGGGTAAGATCGGCGTAAGCCATGGAATTCATACCGCTATATTGCATGGAAATTAAAAACCCAAAAATAAATACCATGAATCCCATCACATAAAGCGATGTATGCGCATTAAAGAAATAAAACGACCACAACATTAACGACACTAAAAAAGTATTGATAATCAATAAACGTTTGAACCCCAGCAAGCGCAAAATAGGCAACGTCAACGGCTTAATCATCAACACGCCTATCGCCATAGGCGCAATAACCATTCCTGAAATTTGCGCGGGATAGTGCAAAGGAATTTGCAAAAATAAGGGAATTAAAAATGGTACGCCGCCAAATCCCAAGCGAGAAATCAAATTACCGATGGAAGAGATACGAAAGGTGCGGGCTTTAAATAATTCGGTTTTAACAATTTGATGGGGTCGCTTCCAGGAATGAGATACATAAGCAAAAAATAATAATATTGATATTGCCATGATTGAAAGTGCGAACGGCATGTCCGCGCTCGCTTCACTCAGTTCAGATAAACTAAAAGTAAAAGCGGCTAAACTTACGCCAAAATAAACAAAACCCAATTTATCCAGAGGAGGTACACGTTGTGGCGGCGTGTCTCCCAGCGCATAACAAGTCATTAAAATATTCGCTATGCCTACCGGAATATTTATCCAAAAAATCCAGCGCCAGGAAAAATAATGGGTGATAAAACCGCCTAACACCGGTCCCAACATTAATCCCAATGCGCCAACCATGACTATTCTATTCATAGTGATAATTAATTCATGCCGCGCAAAATTCCGCACAATGATTAAACGCGCGACGGGTAGCATCAGTGACCCGCCTAAACCTTGCAAAATTCTAGCGATAATTAATTCCGGCAAGGTTTGCGCCAACCCACACCAAAATGAACTAAAGGTGAAAAGAGCTAAGGCAAATAAAAAAACCCGTTTAATACCAAATTTGTCAGCGATCCAGCCACTGATAGGGATAAAAATTGCTAAGCTTAATAAATAACTGATTAACGCGATTTTTAAATTGATAGGATTAACTTGAAAACTTTGCGCCATGACGGGTATGGCGGTATTAATCACATTGGTGTCAACCGCTTCCATGAACATAGCCAGTGACACAGTCATGGGTATAAGTCGCTTATGCGTGACTTTGGAAAAAATCAAAATAAATCCTATTTATTTTAAAATTTATTGATTAACTCTAATTGTATCCTTTATTCCTCACTATCGCATCAGCCCCACTGCAGCGCCCTACCCACTGTCGTTCCTAGTCCCACTGTCGTTCCTAGTTCCACTGTCGTTCCTAGTTCCACTGTCGTTCCTAGTCCCACTGTCATTCCCGCGCAGGCGGGAATCCATTATGAGCAGGTCGCCAGTATCGCGCTTTCCAAGAATGGATTCCCGCCTGCGCGGGAATGACAGGAATCTATTCTTTTGACAGTTTATTGATTTGTGGTCTAAACTGACCTCCAAGTTTCCTTTTGGAGGTTTTATGTTAAAAACAAAAACTCGCTTAATTTCTACTCTAACAGGCTTATTCGCACTGTTAGCCAGCTCAATGGCTGCCGCGCATATTAATGTTGACTTAAACATTGGGCTTTCCGCGCCCCCGCCACTGCCGCCCGCCCATGTGGTTGTAGTTGGCCCTCCCTCGGGCTACAGGACTTGTTACATGACCCAGGGCATGTGGTTTAACGATGTGTGGGTGCCAGCGCATCAACAATGTGAATATGCTGGTTCTGCCGGTCCATCAGTTTGGGTTTCAGGCTATTGGGGTTGTCTCGATGTGGGCCCAAGCGGACGCTGTGGGCAATGGCGCTGGTATAACCGTCATATGATTAGAGGTGATGTGGCTTATATCCATTCTGGCCACCCCGGCTATAATCACGAAGGTCCTGCTTATGCCCACGCTCGTTACCGTGACGAAGCCCCGCATTATGTCAACAATCATTACCGCGAAGAAGAAGCCCCGCATTATGTCAATAATCGTTACCGTGATTATCAACGTGGGCATGCTGATGCTGTTGTCCGTGATGACCATGAAAATCATGACAGTCCGGTTTACGGACGTGGCCCTTACTAAATCTAAAACCGCCTCTCACTTGGGGGGCGGATTTTTATAGCTGTTGATTTGGATTGGGAGCCGCAGCAACAAAGAGGTCTTGTTTAACAGCAGGATAAAGTTTTTTAAAGGCATCTACTTGTAATAACGCTTCAGTCGAATAACCCGCCTTGTTATAAGGCTGTAATATCTCAATTACCTTTTCCTTTTCACCCATATGTACCAGCAATTGCATTGCATTCTTAAATTTTGTTTCATCTGCAAGATAATTATTAAGGTTTAATTCTATATTATCCGCAAGCGTTTGAGTTATTTTGCCAACACCTTTAAATCCACGTTCAATTTTTCCTAGCATCATTAAAATCCTGTCTTGTTCTCTATTCTCAACTGCACCACCCCAAAAACCAAAAGTCGAAGACGCTGCTGGAATAGGATTATATTCTTTTATTTCAGGCCAGGTTTGCAAAATAACCTGGGCGATATCTTTATCATGGCCTCTTTGCAAATATTCTTCCGCATAATTGAGAAGTTCTTGATGCATTAAATTGAAACGTTCAAGTTGATCCACCTGTTTCAAAATAACATTCCAGGTATTGGTATCATTGACTCGAGCATTTGCTGACTTGGTTACAAGTTGAAATTTTTCCTGTGCTTGTAGATCATAAGTGATTGAATGAACCGTTTCAAATTCAACCGGATTAGCGCCAGGAATAGCGGCTTTAATCTGCGGATCCATTGTTACATTCTCAACAAAATCGCCGGTATCTTTGTGCCCTATTCCTGTCACTGGAGTGGATTCCAGCACTTGTATGCCACCCGCAACTGAATTGTATTGAAAAGTCGTATACTCGGTAAATTCATGCGAAGGTTCGTTAGTGGTACCTAAGATTTTATTGAGTCGCACTAAGGTTTCTGCAATAACTGTATTAGCAGCAAACTTATAGCCACCCTGATGATCATATTTTTCAAGGCCAGCAAGCACCGCTTGTTTTTGTTCAGCCGCAAGATGATTTAACAAGTAATCATTAAAAATAGTTCTGGTCATCACCTCGCTATTGGGATTTGCTGGATTGATATAATTACCATCTTGTAACTTTCTCAGCAAACCTTTCAATTCAGAATTGTTAGTTTCCAGAAAAATCTTTTCGAAAATTTTGGTATTATCTCGATAAAATTGTGCCATTTCCTGAATGGTTTTTTCTAAGGAGTTTGAAAAATCAATAGGGATAGTTGGTTTTCCCGTTAACGTATTATAGAGATTATAAAAATCCTGAAAGACTGATATGCGCCCTTCATTTTCTGCTTTACTTTCCCCATCTTGCAAAAGATTATTCAAGACATTTTTAAAATAATTCATTCTGACTTCATCGATGATATCTTTTAATAACCGGCCGTTGAAATAAGTGCGGCCTTGATGGCGCATGAGGTCTTTTGCTACTTGTCTAATTTCTCCAGGAGCGTAGGTTTCAGGTTTCACCAGTACACCTACCAAACCTTTGTCCAAAGTTATTTCTTCACGGTCAAATTGCCTAGCAAGCTTTTTAGCAATCGCATTTAAATCCCGGATAGGTATGGTTGGCGGTAGCACTTCAACAATGGCACTCAACACCGGATTTTGCTGTGGTAAACTATGATTCGCAAAGTCTTCTTCAAAATTTTCGGCAAAATTTTCGGTTCGTTTTTTCGCTACCGTTTCTCTTAATATTTTTTTGTAATTACTTAGATATTTATTAAGATTTTCCGCCAAACCTTTATTTGTTTCATTAGATATTAAGGCCATTAAATTCATTTGCATGGCGGCCATAGATTCATAAAAAACGGGAACTCCCAATGCTATTTTTGCCGCGGAAGTCTGGTAATTATTATTAAGGAAGAATTCGCAGGCTTCGCTTATCTTGCCAGCCGTTTTGATTGAATCTGTTAATGCTTTAATTGCTGAGTTATTATTATCTTTTACCGCTTTATCTGTTGAATCATCATTTTCAAGTATTTCGAGTTGCATTCTTGCGATGGTAATAAATTCACTTGTTGAATTTTTAATTTTATTGAAAAATTCTCGGTTTTCCTGGTATCTTTCTTCCGGCGTTACTTTCTCTTTATCTTCTGCTACGCCATTTATTACTGGAGAAATTGGAGAAGATGGGCTAACAGGACGAGGCGGAAGAGGTGGCGGAGGGGGAGAAACTTGTCTTTGAGCATCGGTTATTTTTTTAATGATCGCCGGGTAAAATTTTGCAATAGTTTCTTTTTTTAGTAATATATCTATGCTCAATTTTTCAGGATTGTAAGGTTTAAGATACCGTTCTACATTTTGCTTACCATTAGACTGGTATATTAAATTCAGGGCCCTGGTCAGTGGTTCCACACCCTTTCTTGCATAGTCATCCAAATTAACTATAGTGTTTTCTGCAGTTTTAATAGAAATTCTATTTAAAACCTTAAACAAACTATCAAATCTGCTATGGTCTGGCCCAGATGGCGAATTAAATATCGACCAGCCGCTCCTTGCCACTGCTCTTTCAACGGGTTTAAATTCTTCGATTTGAGGAAATTCATTCAGTATTCTATTGGCTGTTCCAGGGTCATGGCCATTTCGCAAATAATTTTCCGCGTAATCCTCTAGCAATATATGCAGCTTGTTAATTTTCTCGACTTCAGGCAGTTTATCCAAGCGATCTTGCCAAGCCTGTGCATCGTATACATAAATTCTGGAATCTTCGTTACTGACCTGTAAGTCAAATTTATCTGGGACGTTGGGATTGTATGAAGCAGTGTGTACAATCTGGTATTCAAACAAATTACGTCCTGGCACTGAATCGGGATACGCATCATTTATACCATCATCGTCAATATAATTAAATTTTTCAATTTGCGATATTTCACGAATAGTTAACTTTCCATCTTTAACTTTTAATTCAAAGGTGGATTTTTCTAAATTCTTTGGGTTTTGATCAAATCGTTCGCCGACAAAAGATGCGGAATTAATAAAAGTTTCGGCGATTGCTCTAACGGGACCGTAAAACATACCGCCTTGATGAGCGTATTGTTCCAGACAACTCATCAAAGCGTTGCGTTCTTCTTCTGAAGCAACATCCTTTAGTAAATGCTCACGAATAATGTTTTGCCAAAATTCATTTGGATTTTGCAGCTTATCAAAAAACTGTACTCCAGCTTCAATTTCATCCCTTAACGCTTGTAATTCCTTATTTGATTTATCGTAATCAAGAACACCATTAAATAAAGTTATATTTTTTAAATAATAATCGACAAATTCCGCAAATCCGGTGTTTAAATCTTCCGCTAGTTGTTTGCCTGATAAACTTGTATAAAGTGAAAAAAGAGATTTAAGCGCTTGCCTGCGTTCAGATTGATCGGAACCATTTTGAATTAATCTTTGTTGGACCGCTTTTATTTTTTCGAGTCTGATAATTTCTGCCAGGGGTACGCCATTTAAGAAAATTTTTCCTATTTGTCTTTTCCAATCTTGTGCTATCTGCCCGACATCAGCTTTACTATAACGAGATTGATCCGTTAAATCTTCATCCAAGCGATAAGTAGAGACAGCACCCTCCCCCTCTGTTTTGCGCACCTCATCAGCAACCTTACCTATATTTCGTATAGGATTGGGCACTTTACCGTATAGCGCTAAATCCTGTGGGGAAATGGGCATATAATAGTCTCTTTTTGTGAGGTTGCATTTTAAGTGTAGAGCATGGGGTAGTTTTTGTCCATTTGAGTACTCTAAGCTATTGAATAATAAAAATTTTAAATACGCTTGAAAAATGGACTCTTTTCAAAGTAGCATCAGCAGATTCAAGGAGTTAGCGATGAAAAACAAATATAATCTGGTCTATGTTCCACTCAATAAAAATGCTGAAATTATTGCTATCGCGCAACAATTTGCAGGCTATGCCGATCAGTATTTATTAGGAAAGCAGGCGTTGCCGCATGTGACACTTTGTCAATTTGAAGCCATGGAACAAGATCTTGAAAGTATCTGGTCGCGAGCAGGAACTATGATTCACGCGAAATTCATATCATTACGTTTTGATACAATCAGCATCCTTGATAAACATAATTATCGTTGGGTATCGCTAATGCCAGACCAGCGTGATGAATTATTTAATTTACATTACGAAGCCTTAAAAGTGCTGGAAATCAGCGATAAAGTTTGGTTTGATCCGCATATGACTTTGTTTAATAGCGTTAATGATAAATTCGCCGATGCCGTAAATAATTTTACAAAATCATTTAGCGGGCTCGAGGATAAGTTCGCATTGGCCCTTGGCAAGTCCGGCTTTGCGGGACAGTTTAAAGAAATCATTTTTTCTTAGCATATATACCCTGTCATTCCCGCGCAGGCGGGAATCCATTGTTAGAGTACCCACAGGCTTGCGGTTGCAAAGAATGGATTCCCGGAATAACATAGACTGAATTTCATTCAAAAACCCACTATTTTGCCTAGCTTTTATTGACTCTAACCCTCTAAATATGTTCAACTAATAAAAGTGTGCTCATTGCAGCTCCAAACCTATAACATCCACTTAACGAGAAGAAATCACTATGTCTTTGGCTAGACCAATTCTTGGTAGCAATTTAACTACGTCCAGTTCCTTTCAGGCCATATCTTTAGCCCTGAGTGAATCCAAGTTGTCGGGTTCTCGGCCTAGATCTGCGAGCTTACAGCTAACTACTGTAGTAAAACCAACTCCAGACCTGGAACAGAATGGTTCCTCGTTAATTGTTTCAACAAGACCAAGAACGTTCAGCGATGACGAGTCTAAATATCACGATGTTGAAGGGTTCAATGAAAGTCGCGCTAATGACTTAAGACAGATTTTTTATACCAATATGCACAGATATGCTCCGCTAGCGGAAGCCTATCGCTTCGACCCCCAAGATATATTGATGTTCATCTTTGTGGTGGGCTGCGCCGGTTCCGGATTGCCGCTTTATATTATTGGCAGTGCCAGCCATGAAAAATTAATTGACCTTTTTGGTTTGGAGATTAACCTTTATCCGGTCGGCGCCGCTTACGCCAACTTTCTCCAAAATGCCCTTTACGCTTATTGTTTCGCCAAAGCTGCGCGGAATTTTCAAAATGAAAATAAATTATTATTAATGTGGAGCGTGGGCTGGGGCGTTATTACTGCTTATGTGCCTACCGCAGCGATGTTTAGAATGGGCTTTAAAAAGAATTATTCTCTCCCGGCTACTTTTGGTTTAACAATATCAATGTTTTTGAGCACTTTTCCCTTAAGCTTTTTCGCCATGTATGAAACTACCTTGAGAATTATGAAATCATTTAATGATAATCCCCAGGCGAGAAAATTTTTGTATGAACAATTATATTTATGTGCTGAGGTACAAAGCGATCCTAGAAAACGCAGCATTATGCAAACCCATAATAGTGAATTCCTAACTAACCTTGGTTTTTATTTGGGAATTGGTATCGGAGTTTCACAAGTTCTTTCCATAGAACCCTGGGTTTGTGACAGTGAAAAATCGTTTGAAGAAAATTGGGGATTGCCAATTTTGTTATCGTGGGTACTTAGCGCCGACGTATTCAATTTACCCAACTTACTTATTGCCGGAACTTTTACGGGATTTGACCAAGGTGACTTGCTGGTTAATTTAGCCTATAAATCCTCTCGCTATCTCACCGGCCAGGAAAGATATTTTTCAACTCTACTTGAAACGATAGCGGATACTGGATTACTTTTCGCAACAATATTAACTATTCAGTTATGTATGTATTCAAGTATGACTTCTGTGGATATGGTGGATGAGTGTCCATCCGCTGGCCCGCTGCTAGACTTGCTTATCCGTACCAACGTGGATTGGGGCACTATTTGGGGAAATTTTGTTATGACTATGTTTACTGTGGTCATGATATTTAAAGTAAGTAATCCGCTACGCGAAATGCGTGACTGGATAACCGGCGGCCCTATTGAAGAAATTGAAGCAGCCGCGGAAGTACATTTCCCGAACTCAAGGCTTGAGTGGCAAAGACCTACGTCAACGACCACCAGTCCCTGGTTATCCCGCATACCGCTACTTGGTCAAAACCGGTCAGGAACAGAATCGATTCATTTATTGAACCAAGAGGAAGAAGATGCTGAGAGAGAGGAAAAGGGACAAAATACATCCTATTCATCATTTGGTTTGAGTCGCGGTCGTCAAGATGACTAAAGCTTGCGGTCAGCTACTTGCCAATTGTCATAATAAATACTAGATTAGCTAATCTAACCGGAGTAATTAAAATGAAAGCTTTGACTAACATCGTTGGCATACTGTTAATTGTTTTGGGTATTGTTTCGTTAGGGTATCGTGGATTTACCTATAACAAACAGGAAGATATTGCTAAAATCGGTTCCGTAAAAATTACTGCTGATGAGCAGAAAACGGTATTTTTACCCCCTATTTTTGGCGGTATTGCGTTAGTAGCAGGTATTGCTTTAGTGGTAATTGGCAGGATGGGCAACAAAAGCTAAGATAGCTGACGTGTCGTAGGAATTTCTGGAAAAGGATTTTTCCAAATGCTCGTTTTTGCAATAGTTTTATTTCTATTCGCAGCCATGCTTGGTGTGGTTTTACTGCTAAGTATTTTGAAGAACCACAAAACCAATAAAGCCTTAGCCGTGCTGCATGGCAGTCTAGGCGGATTTGGTTTATTGGTCGCCCTCACTTATCTGGCTATTGGCACAATTACCCCGCTTTACTTAATAGCCATAGGCATATTATTGGTAGCGATATGCCTGGGGTTTATTTTATTCGGCATTGATATTAGCAACTTGCGTATTCCCAAATGGTTAGCGTTATTGCATCCGTTGTTTGCAGTCACTGGGGTAGTTGTATTAATAGTTTATATGACGCGGCACACGGGTTGATCTTCACTTTGTCCAGCCTGTCATTCCCGCGCCGCGCCGACCCGAACCACTGTCATTCCCGCGACGGCCCTAACTGTCATTCCCGCGCAGGCGGGAATGACAGGCTGGACATGCTCGGGTATACTACCATCCTTTCTCATACCCTGCGGCCAAACCATGAAAATCTCAAATTTTCGAATTTCGCTCTTATTTATTTTCATTGTCTTGTGCTGGGGACTTGCATGGCCAGTTAATAAAATTGGTTTGCAATACATGTCGCCACTCTGGTACACAACAGCACGTTTGTTAATCGGCGCATGCGCCATGCTAGGAATCGTGATTGCCACCAAAAATTTCTCGCTACCCGAGCGGAAAGATATACCATTAATCCTCATCATCGGCTTATTGCAAATTAGTATTTATATATTATTGACTAATATAGGCCTGGCCTATTTACCCGCGGGTCGTTCGTCTTTAATCGCTTACACTACACCCTTATGGGTCATGCCTGCCGCCACTTTATTTTTTAAAGAAGAAGCGGGCTTATTGAAATGGCTAGGGTTTATGCTGGCGATAGTCGGTTTGATAGTGTTAATGAATCCCTGGGAATTACACTGGACTGATCGCAATATATTACTTGGAACTGGCGCGTTACTATTAGCCTCATTATGCTGGGCGATTTCAATTATTTGCGTACGTTACATGCACTGGAATAAATCACCCTTACAATTGATGCCATGGCAATTATTAACGGGCGCTATTCCCTTATTAATTTACGCGTTAATGAAAGAACCTGATATCCAGGTAACCTGGAATGTCCCATTATTTTTATCACTGATTTATACCGGCATAGTAGTCACCGGCATTTCCTATTGGTGCGCGATAATTGTCAATAAAGCATTGCCGGCGATTGTATTATCATTAGGTTTTTTAATTGTACCCGTGTTTAGTTTTGCCGTATCAGCGGTTTATTTAAAAGAAGCTATTAACCTGACTACGATGGTTGCTATGGCGCTAATATTAATAGGATTGGGGTTTGTAGTGGTGGAGAAGAGCAAAGCTGAAGTTGCTGCGTAAACTACAAGAGACTCCTGTCATTCCCGCGCAGGCGGGAATCCATTTATTGAGATACAAATAATTAACTTTACGAGTTTTTCACCACTTTTATAACAAACTGTTGGGCTTCGCTGCGCTCAGCCCAACCTACACATCGTCATCCTTGCTAAGGCTGGAATCCACGAAGATTACGCTGCGACAGTGGCTTGCGCTGTTGCTTCCGTCATATTTTTTACAAAAATCTTCATTAAATCTGCCAGTAACCCGCTTAAGGTTTCCGACATAATAAAAAAATCCGCATCAAATTGTTGTTGCTTAGTCTCACTATCAATATCGTTAGCCGCAGCTATAACTTCTTCTTCATATTGAATTCCTCGTAAAGAAAAATCATCCGCCAGGGTAAAATTAATGCGGTCATGCCAGCACAACCCCAATTGCTTTACTTCGCAGCCATCCTTGAGGATGGTTTGAATACCAGGCGCGAATAAATCCTGCTGCTGACACCGCACCATACGATTTTGCTGCTGGGGGTCTTGCAGTACACAAGATTTGGCAATCGCGAATTCAACCGGATTACTCTTGTTTTTCAACCAATGGGTCATGATGGGTGAAGGTTTGTTAATCTCATAAGCTTTAACGCTTTCCGTCACTGAACGTTTAAAAATCGCCAGAAATTGTTCTACCTTGGCCGTTTGTGTCGTTCCTACCACGAGTAAATTATTGACGGTATCAATGTAAGCATAAATTCGCGTCAGCCGGGTAAATGCGCGTGGCAACAAAGTCATAGTGACTTCATCTTTCAGCGTAAGCTTTTCTTTTTGTCGTACTTTACGGTCATCACGGGCTTCAATTTTTTTGATTTTATCCTCAACGGCTTGACGTATGACGGTAGCCGGCAGGATTTTTTCTTCTATCTGTAAACATAACATTATTTTCCCATTTGCCGCATGCACCAGTGGAGCATTATCGTCATCGGGTATCGGCGACACCCAACCCGCGCAAGATGGCAAAGAGGGTAAACAAGGGGTAAACGCCAGAGGTTGTAAAAGTTCATTCAGTTTTTCGGGAGCATAATCAATTTGATTGGTAAGCTGAAATAATAAAATTTGTTTAAACCACATTTCTTGTCCTTATTGGGTCGAAGAGTTATTGTTAAATATTTTTTCCTGGGGGGAATGATACAGGGGCTTATTCTGTTTCGCCAGACTGGCTTCATGTCATGCCAGCTTGCGCCAGCATGACACAATAGTCCTTACATTAACCGTAGCAAACCAATAAATATTCCTTGCACCTGCACCCTATGCGCCAGATAAGTTTGTGGTTGAAGACTAGCATTAGCGGGAGTTAAAGTGATTTTTCCTGCAGGCTTGAAGTGAATGCGTTTCAATGTGGCATTTTCGTTATCAATCAGCGCGACGACGATGTCGTTCTCTTTTGCACTATCCTGACGTCTGCAGATCACCTTGTCGCCTTCCAGAATCCCTTCTTCAATCATGGAATCGCCTTTGACTTCCAGAGCATACAAATCCTCTTTGCCAAACAATTCGGCGAAATCAATGGTCTCATTACGCGCCACCGCTTCAATCGGGGTACCAGCAGCAATTTTCCCGACCAGGGGCAAGTGCAAGCCGGTAGGACTTTTCAATTGAATTTTGCGATAGCCAGTTTTGCCCATAGATAATAAACCATCTTGTTCCAGCACTCGCAAATAACGGCTTACCAGGCTTAATGAACGCGGGCTGATACCTATGCCAATAGCAATTTCATTCAAGGAGGGGGCAAATCCACGCTCTTGCATAAATTGGGTGACGAATTGATAAATCTTGTATTGAGTAGGAGTAGTCATTGCAAATTCCCTTATTAACACTAAGCTAGTTTAAGTGAAGAAATAGTGAAAAAACAAGTATTTTCTGCAATTAGTTTTTTGAGCGTGTTAAAATACGCTCCAAACTCCACTCAGCGCTTTTTCAAAGCTGCTGATTCGGCTAAGATAACACTTTTTAGGCAAACTCTTTTCCATGTCTATACCACAACGCCAGCAAGCTCTGCAAAATAAAACAGTCTACATTTCCTGTATCGTGCCGGTTTTTAATGAAGAAGCTAACGTCGATGAATTTTTCCATCAATTGCAAGCTAACTTAAGTCAGTTAACACAGCGCTTTGAAATTATAGTAATTGATGACGGCAGCCATGATCATACGGTAGCAAAAATTACCGCCCTCCCCGCCAGCTACAACATTAAATTAATCTGCCTGTCACGAAATTTTGGTAAAGAAAATGCCCTCACCGCCGGCCTGGAACATTGTGCTGGTGATGTCGCCATCATTCTCGATGCAGATTTTCAGCACCCACTGGAAACCCTGCCAATTTTTTTAGAAAACTGGGCGAACGGCTATGAAATGGTTTATGGTGTACGAGAAAATCGTGACAATGAATCTTCACTGAAACGTGGCTTCGCGCAGTTATTTTATTGGCTTATGGCAAAGATCACCCATATTAATATTCCCAATAATGCGGGAGATTTCCGCTTATTAGACCGCAAAGTTATCGCCAGTATTAATGAATTTCAAGAACGCTCTCGTTTCATGAAAGGCTTGTATGCATGGGTAGGTTTTAAAAGCATCGCTGTTCCCTTCCAAGTCCAAGAACGCACTGCTGGCAAAAGCGCCTGGGGGCTGCGTCGCCTTACCGAACTTGCCATTACCGGCATTACCTCATTTTCTGACATACCCTTGCGGGTGTGGGGATTTATTGGTTTTATTATTTCCTTAATATCACTGATTTACGCCATTTATATTGTTACCGTCACCTTAATATATGGCGCTGACTTACCTGGCTTTCCCAGCATCATTGTCGCGGTAATGTTTTTTGGTGGGATTCAATTATTATCGATTGGTATTTTAGGCGAATATATAGCGCGAATTTTTATGGAAGTAAAACAACGGCCTAAATACATAGTAGAAAAAAAATATGGTTTTGAAAATTGAGTTTGTAAAACAAGTTATCCGCTTTGTATTAATTGGCTCTACCGCAGCCATGGTTAACTTTAGTATTGTCATTGCCTTAGTTGAGTCTGGATTATTATCGCCCTTGTATGCCAACATTATTGCGTTTTCTATCGCCTTTCAAGTCAGTTACTTTGGACACCGCTACTGGACTTTCAATCGAACTGTCAATACGCACAAAATAGCCGTGCCCCGCTTATTATTAATTTCCGGGAGTAGTTTCATTGCCAACGAAGGAATATTTTATATCTTTCTAAATGTATTCCAGTTGCCCTATATTCTTGCGCTGTTTTTAACGCTTACCGTATTGCCCATAGTCAGTTTTACCTTTAACAAACTATGGGTATTTCAGGAAGGATGATTCGTTAACAAAATCTTGTCATTGTACTGGCTGACTTTGTAGACCGTCATTTTAGACTTGAGGGCTTGGTAATAATCGTCATCGGTCACTACATACAAACGTTTAGCGCTATGCCAGCGTTGCAAAAATTCCTTATCACCGATTAACCACTGACTGGTATCCTGGAAAACCATTCCATACCACATTTCACGTAACCAATTATCATTGTAAGCAATATCTGGCGCATGCCAATCCGCCACGATAGTCAGTTGCTTTTCTAAATAAAGGGGTAAGTCCTGGTAATAACGGTAATAAGTCACCACTTCATCGCCAGGTTGCAACAGTGACTTCAATTGCAAAGCAATAGGCTTACTGGTTTTTACATCAATAATTGAAACCGTGGAAATAAAAATTTGCAGTAACATAGCTACGGTGACTGTGATACATGTCACAATCCAGACGGGATTTAACTTTCGTGATAATTTACCCACTACAAACGCGGCGCAAATTAAAATAATTCCCATGTTGCGCAGCACGACAAAATAATCTTCTGGCACATCAAACACGTGTAGACTAGGCGCGGCAAAAAATAACATGGCTACCAAGGCACTAAACAAGATAAATAATGCCGTTGCGGCATAATACCCTCGTCGTTGCGGCGCCTCCCACCACTCACTCACATAACTTGCCACCAGCAATGCCAGCGCAGGGAATATCGGTAAGATATAGCCTACGGTTTTTGAATGCGGGATAGAGAAAAATACGAAGATGATAGTAAACCATAACAGCAGAAATAAGTCGGTTGCATACCGCTGACGGTCTTGCCAGATGCGGCCTAGTTTCTGCCCTAGTGCCTGCACCAGAAATACTGTCCACGGAAAAAATCCCGCAGCAACCACCGGTAAATAAAACCATAATGGCGCTTTACTATTAAATTCCTGGGTAGTCAGAAAACGCGAAACTTGCTGGGTCACAAAAAAGAAATGTAAAAATTCTGGATTGGCTTTTTGCACCAACATATACCACGGCAAAGTCAGTAACAGAAAAAGTAACATGCCGCTAAACAAGCGCATTTTAGTAAGTAAATGCCAGCGATTTAATATTAAGATCCAACTGCCAATAATCATGGCGGGAAAAACAATGCCTATCAACCCCTTGGTAAGCGCCGCCGCTGCCGCGAAACAATATGCCCCAATCAATAAATACTTTTTCCAGCGGGCACTGACCTGGCCTTGCATCGCGGCCAGAAAACATAACAAAGCATCGGCCACTAACGAAGCCACTTCCAAATCCAGATTGGCATAATGCGCGGCGCCAAAATATAGCGGACTGGTGGCAAGCATGATCGCAGCCAGCAAACCCGTTCGCCGGCCATACAACAACCTGCCCGTAGTATAAAGCACTAATGTACCCAAGACCCCGATTAACACTGGCCAAAACCGCAAACTCCCTTCGGTAATACCAAACATTTTAATCGCTGATGCCTGCAACCAATAATACAAAACTGGCTTATCCAGAAAAGCTACGCCATTAATCCGCGGCGTAATATAGTCACCAGTCACTACCATTTCCCTGGCCACTTCTGAATAACGCCCTTCGTCGGGAATGAATAATGCATAAGAGCCAATCCATAATGCATAAAAGAGTCCAATTATAAACCCTAATTTGGCAATATCTCTTAACCAATACATTGTATTATCTTGGTTTTCTAATTTACTATCTAAGGTGATTAGCACTTGTTGAATTCCGCAAATTGCACTAAGCTTTAATAAGATGGAACACGCTTTAAGGGTCTTAACATACCATGAAAAGTATAATTTTATGCGCTGATGATTATGGCCAGAATGCGTCTGTTTCTCAAGCAATTGTTGATTTGTTTGAGCAAAAACGCTTATCTGCAACGAGTTGCATGTCAACTGCACCTTCATGGCCTGGCACTGTCAAATTACTTGAACCTTTTAAAAATAAGGTCGATATAGGCTTACACCTTAATTTGACCGAAGGTAAACCGCTTTCAAAGGCAATGACTAAATTTTTACCATTGCGTGATTTAATTATTAAAACCCATACCAAAAAAATTGAAAAAGCCACCATCCTCACCGAGCTCCGCGCTCAACTTGATAATTTTACTGAAAACTTTGGTGCATTACCCGATTTTATCGATGGTCATCATCATGTTCACCAATTACCCATTATCAGAGATGCGGTATTTGAACTCTATGAAGAAAAGCTTAGAGAAAATAGTACTTATGTGCGCTGCACGTTTGATCCCGCGTCTTTATTACGGGTGAGAGATGTGGCTTACTTGAAACAATTAATCATTCAATTATTAGGTGGGATTTATTTTAAAAAGGAACTGGAAAAACGTAAAGTCCTCCACAATAAATCTTTTGCCGGGATTTATAATTTTGCCGAATCGTATGAATATTCTGAATTATTCCCACGATTTTTAAAACAAGTTGGCAATGGCGGCATTATCATGTGCCACCCAGGATTGATGAGTAAAGAAGAAGATGAAATTGCCGCTTCACGTCACAATGAATATCTGTATTTTAGCAGTAACGCGTTTACCCGAGATTGCAATAAAGCGCCAGTAACGTTAGTACGCTTTAGAGAAGTGGCGCACAAATAGTTTTGAAACAGTTGCCAAGTAAAATAAAAAAAGTTATTTTAGTGATTCGTAAAAATTTGCAAACCCCTCCCCAATCCTTCTGAAACCCGCACTGGCTAGCCGCGAGCTGTCATTACTGCGCAGGCGCTGCAGCTTTTGCATTTACAATGAATGGATTCCCGCCTGCGCAGGAATGACAGAAGAATCACATCCCTTCAAATCGACATCCCCTCTTATAACTCATACTCATTAACCCTATTCCCCAAGGACCCAACATGTTTAAAAAATCAAAGCTAGGCTTTTCCTTAATCGAACTCATGATTGTCGTTGGTATCATGGGAATTTTATCGGCTATAGCCTTTCCCTGTTATCAAAATTACACGACACGCGCGCGATTCGCTGAAATTATTTCCGCAACCGAACCTTTCAAACTGGCGGTTGCTATCGCGTTGCAAACCGGTGCAGAATTAACCGAATTAAACTCAGGAAAACCAGGGCTACCCGCTTCACCAAGTCCTTCCAAAAATCTTGCCAGCATCGAAGTTAAAAATGGTGTTATTACCGCCACTGGCACTCAGCTAGTTAATAACAACACTTATGTTTTACAGCCGGATAAAAATGGCAGCAGCTGGTCTGTTGGAGGGACTTGTGTCATCAATGGGACTTGCAACGCATGAATTATTCCGCCGTAGAAACATTGTTAACGATTGTCAATCCAGAATTAATACAACGTTACCGGGTCATTCCGTTAAATGTTCATGGCAGCACTTTGAACCTTGGTGTGATGGACCCCACTGATCAAAACGCCGTAAACGCCATTATTTTTCATACCGGTTTACGTGTTCAACCCGTGGCAATCAATGAACATCAATATAATGACTTTATTCAAACATTTTGCGCGCGCCCGGCGCCCAGCCCCCTCTTGAAAGAATTGGTAACCCAAGAACCGTTAGTTATCAATGAAAATAGTAGTAACTACGATGAACCACTCATACATTTTGTTGACCATATCCTGCAGCATGCCATTCAAAAATGCGCTTCTGACATTCATATTGAACCTTATGAAAATCACTGTCGAATTCGCTATCGGCAAGATGGGATTTTATATGAAATCACTGAAATCAATGCAGTGCTCGCCATTCGGCTCATCACCCGTTTAAAAGTCATGGCGCAATTAAATATTTCTGAGCGGCGCCTGCCACAAGATGGGCGTTTTCAAGTCACGCACGATTATGCTTCAATAGATATTCGTGTGAATACTTGTCCTACGCTTTTTGGCGAAAAAATCGTTTTACGAATTCTGGATGCACGCAATTTAACGCTAGCCCTTGATGCCTTGGGCTTCAATCCCCAACAATTGAAATTATTTCAAGATAAAATCTCCGAACCGCAAGGGTTGTGTTTAGTGACCGGCCCCACCGGCAGCGGTAAAACCATTACTCTTTATTCCGCGCTCAACTATTTAAATACTCCCGCCAAAAATATTTCCACCGTAGAAGATCCCGTGGAAATACGTTTGCCCGGTATTAACCAGGTCAATATTCATACCAAGATAGGGCTTGATTTTGCCACTACTTTACGGACTTTTTTACGTCAAGATCCGGATGTTATTATGCTGGGAGAAATTCGTGACCGGGAAACTGCAAAAATTGCCACCCAGGCTGCGCAAACCGGTCATTTAGTTTTATCAACACTGCATACTAACAATGCTATCACCACACTGTCCCGATTAAAAACTCTGGGCGTCGCCACTTATAATATTTCATTAATCGTGGCCCAACGCCTCATCCGTAAACTGTGCGAATTTTGCAAAACACCGGATAAATCTTCCCGTGAAACCAACATTTTTCAAGCACGTGGTTGTCAGCATTGTTTGCATGGTTATGCGGGACGCACGGGAATTTATGAAGTATTGGAAATAACCCCGGAGTTGGCGCAACTCATGACTGGTAATAGTAATACGCAAAGCATAAGCGATTATTTGCAACAAAGTGGATTTTTAAATTTACAGGATGCAGCGTACGCCATGGTGGTCAATGGCAAAACCAGTTTAAATGAAATGAATCGCGTGTTACGGAAATTCGGCGATGCAACTCACTACTAAGAACTACCCGTTGCGGTTATATACCTGGTCAGGATGGTCTAGCGACCACAAAAAAATAACGGGGGAAATTCACGCTCACAGCATTACCCTAGCCCGGCTAGAATTACTGCAGCAAGGCATGACAGTGACTTTCATCCGTAAAAAAATGCAGCCCTGGCTATTCAAACAGTCCAAAATCCTTAGCCGTGATATCGCCATGTTTTTTCGTCAATTAGCGACTTTGGTTAACGCGGGCATATCACTGGTACAATGTCTGGATGTTTTATCGCAAAACCATCAGCATCCAAAATTACAATTATTGATTCAATCATTAAAAAACGATGTGGAAGCCGGCAACAATCTGGCGCATGCCATGCGCGCTCACCCCGGTTTATTTGATCACCTGACTTGCCAGTTAACTTATATTGCCGAACAAACGGGTACGCTGGACACCCTGTTAACCCGCCTGGCTAACCATCAGGAAAAAACCCTGGCCTTAAAAAACGAAATCAAACAAGCGCTCGCCTACCCTTGTTTCATTTTAATAATGGCCTTACTAATCACTACCGCGATGTTGATATTTGTTATTCCACACTTTGTCGAAATCTTTGCTAATTTTCAGGTAAAACTGCCGGCACTAACGCGCCACGTCATCCAATTTTCCACTTTCATTATTAATGACTACTGGTTAGCGCCACTGCCTGTCATTGTTAATTGCGCGATTATTTATTATTATAAAAAATCACCCACTTTAAAAAAAAACTTAGATACCGTTTTGTTAAAAACCCCCTGGCTTGGTACCTTCCTTAAAAAAGTTATTTTTACCCGAATCACCCGTACCCTTGCCACTATGCTTACCGCGGGTTTATCCATTACCAATGCCTTAACAATGTTGTCTGAGATTAGCACCAACCATATTATTCAGACCGCGCTTACCCAATTACACAGTGACATTAATGCTGGTAAACGCATTCACGAAGCATTGCAAAACGCGGCTATCTTTCCACCCCTGATGACCCGAATGATAAAAATAGGCGAAGAATCGGGTACCCTGGAAACCATGCTCGAGAAAATCGCGGTGTTTTATGAGGCGGATATCGCTTACTGGATCAACAATTTCAGCCATTTATTAGAACCCTTGATTATAATGATACTTGGTGTTTTAATCGGTGGATTAGTTATTGCGATGTATTTGCCAATATTCAAGTTAGGGACCGTGATTTGATGGATAATATCGTTGATGTGTTTAACCAAAACCCTAATATTTTTTTAATGCTGGTGGCGGCATTATCATTACTTGTCGGTAGTTTTTTGAATGTAGTCATCTACCGTCTACCCCGTATGATTGAAAATGATTGGAACCTGGAATGCCGTGAATATCTTGGTTTAAAACCTCATGCCGATGAACCAAAACCCATTAATCTGTATCTCCCTTTTTCCCACTGCCCGCACTGTAATGAAACCCTGAAACCCTGGCACAAAATTCCCATCATCAGCTATATCGTACTCGGCGGCAAATGCGCTTATTGTGGCGGCAAAATATCGTTGCGTTATCCATTGGTGGAAGCGCTTTGCTGTATCGCCTCGGTTTATGTCGCCTGGCGTTTTGGATTTACCTGGCAAACGGCCGGGGCTTTATTATTTACCTGGACCTTAATCGCCTTAACTTATATCGATTTGGATTATCATTTATTACCGGACCAGCTAACTTTCTTTTTGTTAGGGCTGGGATTATTTTTAAGTTTATTTTCTCTGTTTTGTACAAGTTTCGATGCCATTATAGGCTTGCTGGCGGGTTATCTCATTTTTGCGATTATCCAGGGTATATTTCAACTGGTGACCGGCAAAGTTGGCATGGGGCAAGGCGATTATAAATTGCTGGCGGCATTGGGTGCTTTTTTAGGCTGGCAAATGCTGCCCATTATTATTTTGATAGCATCGGTCAGTGGCATCCTGATCAGCGTGATCCACATGGCAATCAAGAATCAATACAAAAGCGTCCCATTACCCTTTGGCCCCTATCTCGCGCTGGCTGGCTGGATCAGCTTGATTTGGGGGCCAGACATTTTAAGTATGTATCTACATGCCATCCACTAACTTAATAGTAGGTCTAACCGGCGGTATTGGCAGTGGTAAATCCACTGTGGCCAGACTATTTGCCAATCTGGGTGTACCGATTATTGATACCGACTTAATTGCCCATGACCTTACTGAACCTGGCAAACACGCTTTTCATACTATCGTTAAGCAATTCGACCAGATAACTATGAGCAATGGCCAATTGAACCGCAGATTGCTACGCCAGCTTATTTTTTCCGACCCGGAAAAACGTTACTGGCTGGAAGAATTATTGCATCCCCTCATTCGTGAAGAAGTGCTGCGCCAGCTAAGCTCGCTGGAAGCCCCTTACTGCATCGTAGTCATACCTTTATATTTTGAAAATTCACCCGACCCTGTCATAAATCGAGTGCTGGTAGTAGATACTGACGAAGCATTACAAATTGCTCGGGTGGCGAAACGCGATGTACATTCTGTTTTGGAAATAGAAGCCATTATGGCCACGCAGGTAAGCCGCAAAGTCCGATTAGATGGTGCAGACGATATTATTTTTAATACGCAAGGGCCTGAGTTTTTAGTACCTCAGGTGGAAGAACTTCATAAATCCTACCTGGCGATCGCCAAGGAGCTACAGGCTGAAATTAAGGGTTAACTCACTGTTCTTTTTCATGTTACTATCTCAGCGTTAATCCTTAGCGACTGAACTATAACATGATTGAAAATAGCAGTATCTATGAACAACCTTTAAACGAACTTATTCGCGTATGTTTGCGTCTTGAACAATTGTTCAATCAAATTGATCATCATATCAATGATGTGTCAACTTATGGCACGCGTACTATCGTTATTGCTATTATTCATGTTTTACATTTACTCGATCGGCCAGATTTAAAAGCCAAGCTGGCCAAAGAATTAGGCCATCATTTAAGCAACCTGATGCGTCTTGAACACACTCCACAAATTGATCAGGATAAGCTGCGAAAACTCTTACGGGAATTAGATGATTTAATTCGAGGTTTCATTGATAGCAATGGCAAGATCGGTCAAAACTTACGCGAAGTAGAAATGTTGAACAACCTACGCCTACATTTGACCACACCCGGTGGCGGCTGCAGTTTCGACATTCCTACTTACCATCACTGGCTGCAACAATCCGCCGAGACCCGCCAGGAAACTATCAAGAAATGGTTAAATGAATTTAGCAGTATACGCACAACCGTTGCCCTGGTTTTGCAACTGATTAGAGAAGGCAGTAAAACCCAGCAAAAAACTGCTGACAAAGGTTTTTATCAAGAATTATTAGATCCGCAATTAAATTTACGCATGATTCGTGTCGCTATTCCCAAAGGCATTTCCACTTATCCAGAAATTAGTGTTGGTCGTCATTTTCTGAGTGTCAGATTTTACGCCCCTAGCATTAAAGACCGACCGGCACAATATTCAGATGATCTTTCGTTTCATCTCGCCTACGGTAATTGATGGAGTCATGCATGACTGACAAAATCGATAAAATAAGCTGTCCCACTTGCGGCAAAAAAGGCACCTGGACACCTAGCAATGTATTTCGCCCATTCTGTTCGGATCGTTGCAAACTGATAGACTTAGGCGATTGGGCGGCGGAAAAACACAAAGTGCCCGGTGAAGAAATTGATTTAAATAGTCTCGATAATGAATCAGATAACGAAGAATAACTATAAGGGTTTTATGATTCTCTTGTGATGTTTAACTGCTTTTACTATCAAGTCTAATTTTTCAGCTGAATCGGTTTTAAAAAATAAAAAGTTACCGGTAAGCGCTTTATGAACAATACCAGCAACCAAATATCCTACACCCACTCCAATAATCGCCAATGCGACATTCGCTAGAACTTGTTTCCATCCCCGATATCTTTCTAATACTGGTCTAGCTGCATTGATTAATGCGGTGGAATTAGTGACAAACTCATTTGGACTAAGTTTACCTAGGTTAAAGTACAAATGTGCTTGTTGACTTAATTTAGTAACCAAGCGCTTGGAGACTCGTGCCGCAGGTTTATAATTTCGTTCGGTATTGCTTCTTCTTTCCAATTCACCCGCCTTGACAATCAAAACCTGAAGTTCCCCATAAAAATTAGCAGCCTGTGGATCATATTTTTTTAACGGGATAAATTGAGCTGGAACAATTGGCTCTTTTCTTTTAATTGGCGAAAGGGTGTCATCTGGAGAAGTTATTTTAGAGGCTATCAGTGGCGCCATATCCTCATTAACTATTTCTGCTTTTGCCTCAGGAATTTGTTTAACCATCGTTTGAATTGAGACTTTCTCAACGCTATCAATTCCAGCTCGTAAACTTTCTCGTGCTTTATATCTGTTTTCAGATTTAGGAGAAAGCGTAAATGATTCATCACTGGTCATTCTTTGTTTAAATTGTTGGTCTAATGCGCTTTGACGCAAAGCCAGAGCGAAGGCGTTAAATAAACAATTTCCATCACCAATCGTGCCTTCAGGATTATCAGGCTCAAAAAACCAATGTACCTGTTCATAATAGTACATACGCAATACTGGCGCATTTGCATTAGTAGATCGATTAACAACATGGGTAGTTTGTTCTTCCCCATCGACTATTTCCGTAACCTGCACTGTCATATTAAACAAACTACCTAATGCCGCAGCTTCAACTTCTGTTGACCAGACATAATTTCTAGCTTGATAATCTAAATATTGTTCGAGATCAGCAGTAATACTGCCCCGTCTATAAAATTCGCGATAATGTTCGCGAAATTCCTGGGCCATCGGTATGTTAGCGGATCGCAAATGCGAAATCGCGGCAGCCCTTAAAAAAGGTGCTAGATATATTTGTAAATTTCTTTCGTCTTCTTCGTGCAATAACAATTTACGCACGGCTGTTTCTATATCAGGGCTTTTCATCTTACTTTTAAATCGGGCGTGAGGAACTTTACTAAATAATAAGTCCTTTACCAATTCCAACGTATTGAAAGCAGCAGTGGTTGATTGAACATTTCCGCGTCGTCTATTTAATGACATAGATCCTTTCCAAAAAGTGCTAAAGGTCTATTTAGTATACAATATATAGCTTAAAGTTGGCTGAAATATGCTGAGGTTGTGATTAAGGTTTTGATTCTGCTAACAATTTTTCAATCACTAATTTATTCCCTTCGGGGAATTCTCTTTTGGTTAAATCAGCGACAGCTATCCAGTCTATAGGCTGCCCTTCCGCACCGCGTGGTGTGCCAGAGAATTCTTTGACCAGCCAGGTATCTAATAAAACTGATTTATGCGGGTAATGATATTCAACTTGCGTCCAGGGTTCTGCTTTTGAAACTTCGATGCCGATTTCTTCACGGAGTTCACGCTGCAAAGCCGCAAAAGCACTTTCATTCACTTCTACTTTCCCACCCGGAAATTCCCAAGCGCCACCTTTTTCCTGATGAGATTGACGCTGCGCGATTAAGATTTGCTGGTTTGCATTGAAAATAATCGCGATAACCACATGTATGCTGCTCATGGCTAGGAAATACTGCCATGACACTGCTTGAACTTCTTGCCAGAGCCACAGGGACAGGGTTCGTTGCGGCCTACTTTACGTTCATCACGCACAAATGGCAGGACGTTAGCAGACCCCATGACATTACTATTCACATCTCCCGGCTCCTCGGCAACACCCGGCGCTTGCAATGTATCAACACCAGCGTGTTCATAAGCCATTTTAACTTTTAACGCTTCGCGACGCTGCGTTTCAAGCCGTTCCACATCCGCTTCCGCCCGCACTTCGAATTTACTGAGAATACCAATCACTTCGTGGTTGATTCTATCTAACATCTCTACAAATAATTCAAACGCTTCGCGCTTGTATTCCTGCTTAGGGTTCTTTTGCGCATAGCCACGTAAATGTATGCCTTGCCGCAAATAATCCATAGAAGCCAAATGTTCGCGCCAATGGGTATCAAGCGTTTGCAGCATAATCGCTTTTTCAAACTGACGGATAACATTGGCGCCAGCCTGAGTTTCTTTTTGCGTATAAGCATCATTAAATAACTGGATGATGCGGGCGCGTAAATTTTCTTCGTGTAACGTGCCATCCTGCTCCAACCAATTCTTGATGGGCAGACGCATGTTAAAATCTTTTTCCAACTGCTGTTCCAATCCCGGAATGTCCCATTGCTCTTCAAGACTTTGCGGCGGAATATATAAATTTATCATCGCATCAATAACATTTTGACGGATAGACGCAATGGTTTCGCCAATATCTGTAGCGGTTAATAATTCATCGCGCTGACGGTAAATCACTTTACGTTGTTCATTCGCAACATCATCGTATTCCAATAATTGTTTACGAATATCAAAATTGTGCGCTTCCACCTTACGCTGCGCGCCTTCAATATTGCGTGTCAATAATTTGGATTCCAGAGCAGCGCCTTTCTCCATACCCAGACGTTTCATGACGGAAATAAGTCTTTCACCGCCGAAAATACGTAACAGATTATCTTCCAGGGAAAGATAAAAACGTGACTTGCCTGGATCACCCTGACGTCCAGAACGGCCACGTAATTGATTATCAATACGGCGTGATTCATGACGCTCGGTGCCTAACACATACAAACCACCCGCTTTTAACACATCATCATGGCGGATTTTCCAAGCCGCGCGACGTTCCGCAACATCTTCAGCAGCAGGATTTTCCAGCGCTTTTAATTCCGCTTCCAAATTACCACCCAGCACGATATCCGTACCGCGTCCCGCCATATTGGTGGCGATAGTCACGGCGCCAGGACGCCCTGCTTCCGCGATGATTTGCGCTTCTTGTTCGTGAAATTTTGCATTTAACACTTGATGCGGGATTTTTTCTTTTTTGAGTAACCCGGAAAGATATTCCGAGGTTTCAATAGACGCGGTGCCCACCAGTGATGGCTGGCCAGCTTCACGGCTTTTTTTAATATCATCAATGATGGCGGCAAATTTTTCTTCCGCTGACATAAAGACTAAATCCGAGAAATCGCCACGAACCATTTCTTTATTGGTTGGCAACACTACGACTTCCAATGCGTAAATTTGTTGAAACTCATAAGCTTCGGTATCAGCCGTACCCGTCATGCCAGAGAGTTTGTTATAAAGCCGGAAGAAATTCTGGAAGGTAATCGATGCCAGCGTCTGGTTTTCCTGACGGATTTTAACTTTTTCTTTGGCTTCCACCGCTTGATGCAAACCATCCGACCAACGTCGACCTGGCATGGTACGGCCCGTATGTTCATCGACAATTACCACTTCGCCATTTTGAACGATATAATCAATATCCGCTTTATACAAAGCATGAGCGCGCAAAGAAGCATTCAAATGATGCATCAACATAATGTTGTTAGCATCGTAAAGACTCTCGCCTTCTTTTATTAAACCTTCTCGAGAAAATATTTCTTCGATATGTTGATGGCCCATTTCCGAAAGATGGGTTTGTTTTGCTTTTTCATCAACAAAAAAATCACCAGGTGCATCTTTTGATTCTTGCCTGACTAATTCAGGCACCAGCTTATTGATCGCCAGATAAAGGTCCGTACTGTCTTCGGCAGCGCCAGAAATAATTAACGGCGTACGCGCTTCGTCAATCAGAATGGAATCCACTTCATCGACAATCGCATAATTCAGTGGCCGTTGTACTTTGTCGGCCAAACTAAACGCCATGTTATCGCGTAGATAATCAAAACCAAATTCATTGTTAGTGCCGAAAGATATATCGGCGGCATAAGCCAATTGCTTTTCTTGCGGCGGCATATCAGGCAGGATGACACCTACGGTCATACCCAGGAAACTGTATAACGGCCCCATCCAGGCGGCATCGCGCTTAGCCAGGTAATCGTTAATAGTAACGATATGCACACCCTTGCCCGATAATGCATTCAGATAAGCAGACAGGGTCGCCGTCAGGGTTTTGCCTTCGCCGGTACGGGCTTCGGCAATACAACCGTCGTTTAACACCATGCCACCTAGCAATTGCACATCAAAATGGCGCATATTCAACGTACGCTTACCCGCTTCGCGAACCACGGCAAAGACTTCTGGCAGCAGTTGTTCCAGGGTAGCTCCCTGTGATATACGTTGCCTAAATTCTATGGTTTTGGCTTGCAGAGCTTCATCGGTCAGAGCGGAAATTTGGTCTTCCAGCGCATTGATTTTCTCAACTACTTTCCACATTTTTCGCAATACACGTTGATTGCGGCTGCCAAAAATTCGAGTAAAAAAACCTGTCAACATAGCGCTTGCTGTCTTCTTATAAAATTAATCGGTAAGCTTCGCCTACCAGGCCGGAAAAGTCAAATTCCCTATAGGCAAAGGATTAGGTAGACTATTGCTAAATACAAGGAACGAACGATACCATGAGCCAGGATTCGCAACAAGCTATTAGTCATGTTTTACAACAGGATAGCCAAATTATTGATGCTGTTTTGCTCAAATTAAAGCAGCTGCGCGAATTACAAAATATTTTGCATAATTATCTCGATGAAAAGCTGGCGCCGCACTGTCAGGTAGCCAATTTTGAAAATAATTCCCTCTGTATCATCACCAACACCGCTTTATGGGCGACCCAGCTACGCTTCCAGATACCGAATTTATTGACTCAGCTAAATCAACATGTTGAACTAGCCGGGTTGCGGGAGATACGCTGTAAAATACGGCCGAAACAGCACTTGCAGCAGCCGGTGGTCTCGTCACCGCTTGAGCGATTGTCCCTTGAAACATCGCTGGTTTTGCTGGAAACTGCAAAGACCATTAAACACCAATCCCTCAAAAAGATTATGGAAAAGATTGCCCAAAACACCTAAGGACTTATATGAAATTAACACGGTTAGTAACTGGCATTATCGCCGCCCTCATTAGCAATAATTGTTTAGCCGCCCCCGGCGCCCCGCAAAAGTGCGCCAGCTCTATGGGTAATGTCATTATCGCTCAGGTGACTTTGGGCTGTATGTCGATTAACGGCAGCGCTTCGCTAACCGGGACCACGTTCACCGGCGATTTAATACTTACCGGGCCTCTGCGAGCCAGTGGCGTGAAATTCCAGGGATTAAACGTAACCGGCCCCGTCTCGTTGGAAAGTTCACAAATTGCGGGTGAAGCTCATATCATTGGCGCGCTATCCGTCATGTCATCCACTTTTAACAAGAAACTGACGGTGAATGCGGTAGATATTTTACTTAACGGCACCACTACCAAAGACATTATTATTGAATCCTCCCAGCCCAGCACCCTGCTGCTGACTGATACTACGGTGAATGGCAATGTGATTTTCAGCAAAGCGCATGGCACAGTAACTAATAAGAATTCAACGATTAAAGGAAAAGTAACGCAGCCATGATTTGTCTGCCCTTCTGTCATGCCAGCTCAGGCCGGCATGACAGGATTTACAAAACCACCGTTACCTGACCCAGTAATGCGTTAGTATATAAATGGGATTGCGACAACGTACCTGAAACATTCGCGTGATTGACACTAGCCTGCCCCAGTTTAAATGCGCCTAAATCTGCAAAACGGTAACCAATACCGATACGCATTCGGTTCGTGACATCCAAATCTATCCCCGCCCCGACTGTATAACTAAAGGAAGTCTGCGTTCTATTCAAATAAACCCGGGTAAACGGCGTATTGACATTAGTCCGGTAATTATAAGCTTTATTAAAAGAACCGCCCAATCCAGCCAGCAGGTAGGGATGGAGGACATCACCAATGGTCGCCAGAAACTTTCCTTCAAACAGTAATTGTCGGCCTAAGACGCTGTATTTGTAAGTCGACGTTTGGGTGGCACCGCCCGCAATCCCCTGGCTCACATAACCTTCGGCTTTAAACGATGTACCGGGCTGAGCATAATCCAATCCCAGTTGTAAAAACCAGTTTGGTAATATCATGCCTTGAATGCCGATGAACCCATCAATTAACAAAGCGCGTTGCAGGGTCTGCTTGGGAGTATAACTATAAAATCGCGCCCCTGGTTGTGATGCGGGAAAATAAGCGGTATTGCCGGTGTCAGTAGAACGGATCTGTCCTGCACCCAACGTAATAATATAATTCCAGTTAGGAAAGGCAAAAAAACTATTGTAAGCATCTGCTGATGAAGCAAAAAAACTTAAGCCGAAAACCAGAAAGATTTCAATCCATGCGCTTTTGGTTCTAAGCAAAGTTTTCAGCATGTAACTTCCCTGCATGGAGTGTTATTTAGAAAAGCGGAGTGCGCTAACGATTTAAAAATCCGCAACCAGAACTGGTCGCATATAAGAAATTGGCGCTGCCGCGACATCATCAAAGGTAACATATTCCCAGGCATCTGCTTGGGCCAATAGTTTAAGTAGTAATTTGTTATTTAACGCATGGCCCGATTTGTGGCCGCTGAAAGCGCCAATCAAACTGGAACCTAGTAAATACAAATCACCAATGGCATCGAGAATTTTATGTTTAACGAATTCATCTTCGTAACGCAGACCATCTTCATTCAGCACGCGATAATCATCAATCCCAATTGCATTATCCAGGCTTGCGCCCAATGCTAAATTCAATTCTCGTAACCGTTCAAAATCCGCCATAAAACCAAAAGTACGGGCACGGCTAACTTCTTTCACGTAAGAAGTGCTGGAAAAATCCAGGGTGGCTGTTTTGCAAAGTGAATTAAAAACGGGATGATCAAATTCAATAGAAAATGTTACTTTAAAACCTTCAAACGGTTCGAAAGCCACCCACTTGTCGCCATCTTTCACTTTGACTTTGCGCTTGATGCGGATAAAACCTTTTGGCGCGTTTTGTTCCTGAATGCCGGCTGACTGCACTAGAAAAACAAATGGAGCCGCACTGCCATCCATAATGGGAATTTCAGAAGTACTAATATCGACATAAGCATTATCAATGCCCAAACCCGCAAATGCAGAAAGTAAATGTTCAACGGTAGATACCCGAACGCCATCTTTAATGAGACAGGTTGATAAGGTGGTATCACCTACATTTTCGGCACAAGCACGAATTTCAATGGGGGGATTTAAATCGATACGGGTAAAGATAATACCAGTGTTGGGTGGAGCTGGTTTGAGTGTCAACTCAGCTCTTACACCTCCATGTAACGTAATTCCTGTCGCCTTAATAACATTCTTTAAGGTGCGTTGTCTAATCATTACTAGTTCACTTTTTTCACACTGTTGCTGTGCATAGTAACATAAAAATATTGTTTTTTAAATTAATAATTTACCCTAACCTGGGTTAGGGTTTTACTAAAAATTAATACTTTTATGCGTCCAAATAGAATCAGCTGGTTTCCACTTCTTCCTTACGTCGCAAAAAGGCCGGGATATCAAGGTAGTCCATATCAACCGCAACATCGGCAACTGCTGCTGGTTTCACGGCGGTATTTGTAACCACCGTAGACACTGGCGCCGGACTTGCTGATTGCCTGCGTAATACCGCAGGTTTATCCAAATGATGGTAATCCACTACGACTGGATTTACCGTGGTTGGATCAAATACTTTAGTGCTACTGCCAGCAACTGCTGGGGCGCCTGCCATTTGCTTACGGCCAAGGCCAGTCACAATAACAGTGACACGCACTTCATCACGTAACTCTGGATCAATCACGGTCCCGACTACTACCGTAGCGCCTTCCGAAGTAATACTCTTAATCGCTTCGCCAACTTCTTCGAATTCACCAATAGACATATCCAGGCCCGCGGTGATGTTAACCAATACGCCACGCGCTCCCGACATATCCACATCTTCCAGCAAGGGACTTGAAATAGCCGCTTCCGCCGCAATACGAGCCCGTGCTTCGCCAGAAGCAACGCCGGTGCCCATCATGGCCATGCCCATTTCAGACATCACGGTACGTACGTCAGCAAAATCCACGTTAATCAAACCAGGACGGGTAATTAATTCCGCTATCCCCTGTACGGCGCCGCGTAATACATCATTGGCCGCTTTAAAAGCGTTTACTAAAGTGACATTCTTACCTAATACCGACAATAATTTATTGTTTGGAATTGTAATCAGTGAATCCACATACTGGCTTAAATTTGCAATACCCGCTTCAGCCACTTGCATACGCGCCTTGCCTTCAAATGAAAACGGCCGCGTGGTCACTGCAACAGTCAGAATTCCTAATTCTTTAGCAATCTGGGCAAATACCGGTGCTGCACCCGTGCCGGTACCACCACCCATGCCAGAAGCCAGGAATACCATATCAGCACCCGTCAGAACTTCTTTAATGCGTTCACGATCTTCTTCTGCTGAACGACGACCAATTTCCGGATTGGCGCCCGCGCCTAAACCACGGGTAATTGCTTCGCCCAATTGTAACTTGGTATGAGCTGATGAATTTTCCAGCGCCTGCGCATCTGTGTTCGCACAAATAAATTCGACGCCTTCCATGGCGGTCAACATCATGTGTTCTACCGCATTACCACCGCCACCGCCAATACCAATGACTTTAATAACTGCGTTTTGCGGGGCTGTATTTAACATTTCTAACATGGTGTGGCTCCTTGTTGACACACATTCAACCTTGAATAAGTTTTTTAAAAATTACCTTGAAACCAGCCGCGCATTCTTGCCCATAATCCCTTAAAAGTTGGTTGGGTAAGCGCTTCATGCGGAGTATCCCGTTGTTGCAAACCATAAATTAATAATCCAACGCCCGTTGCGTAAATAGGATTATTCGTGATTTCGGGTAAACCGGTTACAAATTGGGGGGTGCCTATGCGTACTGGCATATTAAAAATACGTTCCCCTAATTCAATTGCGCCTTCCACTTTTGACGCACCGCCAGTTAAAACAATACCGGCAGCAATGCGATCTTCCAAACCGCTACGACGAATTTCCGCGGCTACCAATGAAAATAATTCTTCATAACGCGCTTCAACCACTTCGGCCAGCGCGCGCTTTGATACATGACGACCAGGGCGGTCTCCCACCGTGGGAATATCAATCATTTGATTCGGGTCAGCTAGCTCCTGCAATGCACAAGCATATTTCAATTTAATTTCATCCGCATTACGCGCGGGAGTGCGTAACGCAATAGCAATATCATTGGTGACTTGATCACCGGCAATTGGAATCACTGCGGTATGACGTATCGCACCTTCGGTAAAGATAGCGATATCGGTAGTACCACCGCCAATATCAATCATGCATATGCCCAGTTCTTTTTCGTCATCCGTTAAAACTGACTGGCTTGAGGCAAATTGTTCTAAAACAATATCACTTGCCATCAACCCACAACGCTTCAGGCATTTGACAATATTTTGAGCTGCGCTAACTGCGCCGGTAACAATATGTACTTTGGCTTCCAGGCGTACACCCGACATGCCTATGGGTTCGCGGATAGCTTCCTGGTCATCAATAATAAATTCCTGCGGTAATATGTGCAGGATTTTCTGGTCTGCAGGAATCGCTACTGCTTTGGCAGCATCAATAACCCGGTCTACATCCAGTTGTGACACTTCACGGTCACGAATGGCGACAATACCATGCGAATTCAAGCTGCGAATATGACTACCGGCAATACCGGTAAATGCCGAATAAATCTGGCAACCCGCCATTAATTCCGCTTCTTCGACCGCATTTTGAATTGAAGTAACAGCAGATTCGATGTTAACAACAACACCTTTTTTCATACCCTGTGAAGGATGTGAACCAAGACCGATAATGTTAATTTTGCCCTCATTGGTGACTTCACCAACAATAGCAACAACTTTTGAAGTTCCTATATCAATACCGACCATTAAATCTTTGTTTGGCTTCTTTGCCATAATTATACTTCCACACTGAGTAGTTACGTGACTGACTTCCAGCGAACAGCCATTCCATTGGGATAACGCAAATCTATATAGTCTACCTCTGCAACCCGGTTTCCTACTATTTTCGAATACACTTTCACAAAATGGTTGAGTCGAGTCAAGACATCTTTGTGTCCAACACTCATTTTAATGCCATTATCGAGAATCAAATTCCATGTCATCGAAGGCGTTAATTCTAGTCGCGCAATTTTAAAATGCAATGGCATTAATACATCATTTATTTTTGTGTAATACTGAGCCATAAACAGCTGTTCACCACTTGGCCCGGCCAATTGCGGCAAATTTCCGGGAATGCTACCGGTGGCTGGGGTAAATAACTCCCCTTTGGTACTTAATAAACTTGAATTATTCCAAAGTGCTAACGGTTGCTTTTCTTCAATGGTGACCGTCACTAAATTCGGCCATACGCGTCTTACCATTACTTGTGAAATCCAGGGTAACTGCAATAAACGTTCTTTGATTTTATCGACTTCAACATCAAAAAATCCCTTGCTCACCAAGGGCGCGATTAAAGTTTGCACTTCATTGTGATCAACATGGCGCACACCAAATATTTTCACCGAATCGATAGGAAAATATTCGGCGTTTTTAAATTTGTTATAAGAGAAAGTAGATAACGCCAGAAGGATGGTAAATGCGAGAAATTTTAGCAGCATTTTCCAGGAAAAACTCATTCCGTAATGGTTCCTTACTCTGCCAATAGACATTTTGCTTCCCTTATATTGTCTTTCCAGGAGTTCCCGCTAAAAAACGCGGGAGCTCCTTCCTTGTTTAGATGCTACGCCCAAGCAAAGCTTGTGCTTGCACTCAGAGGAGAGAATCACAATTCTCCCCTCTGAGAACTCCCCATCGTGAAAGGTCAAGAGCAGCCATTTATAGTTTTCCCAAGAATACACACCTCAGGGTTCAAACGAATATTATGGTGTTGCTCAACAATATCCACTACATGCCAGATCAATGATTCAATATCGGTTGCGGTCGCACCGCCTTCATTAATAATAAAATTCGCGTGTTTTTCAGAAATTCTCGCCTCGCCTATCGCCAAACCTTTCAAGCCAGCCTGTTCAATCAACCGCGCGGCATATTCGCCGGGCGGATTGCGAAATACGGACCCACCATTAGGCCAACTGGTCGGTTGTGATTGATTGCGTTTTTCCAGCAATAAACGGATATCTTCCAGTGAGCGGTGTTTTTCACCGGGGACTAATTCGAAATGGGCGGCGACAAACCATTCATTCGCGGGCCCTTTGACATGCCGGTAACCCACTTCGTAATCCTGTGCCGACCGTATCTGTCTATGACCAGTGCGGTTAATTGTTTCAACTTTGCAAACACGCTGCCAGGTTTCACCACCATAGCAACCCGCGTTCATTGCCAGCGCGCCGCCGACCGTACCCGGGATACCTGCTAAAAATTCTAAGCCGCTTAAACCCAAACGTGCAGTGTGCCTGGCTATTTGGGCGCAAGCGACGCCCGCTTCCGCGCGCATCATAAACGGCCCAGTCTGAGAAATTTGCGTCAACGCGCCCTGAGTAATAATCGCCGCGCCATCAATGCCGCCATCACGAATAAGTGTGTTGCTGCCTAACCCTAACCATAACAAGGGAACATCAACGGGTAGTTGTCTGAGAAAATCCGCCACATCATCAAGATCAGCCGGAATATAAACGAAATCCGCCGTTCCACCTACGCGCCATGAAGTATAAGCTGCCAAGGGTTCTTTTGGCAGAATACGTCCACGCAATTTTTGGAAGGTTTGTAACGGAATGTGTTCTTCCAACATTTATGAGCTCCGCTCAGTCGTCGTTGTTGTTTCCACATTTTTTGGTGTTGCAACTAATACATCCTGTAAGTTGCTGGCCGCAAGGGCAGCCGCCATCGCACCAATGTTGCCCGCGCCCTGCATCAATAATACATCACCTGGCAGCAAAGTTTTAGCGAGTATTGATGCTAATTGCTCATGTCTTTGCACAAAAATTGATATTTGATTGGCGTTACCGCTAATTTTATTTGCAAGTGTTTGCCCATCTGCACCTTCTATATATTCTTCACCCGCGGCATAAACCTCTAAAAGCAGTAACACATCTGGCTTGGCTAACACGTTGCAAAAGTCATTAAATAAATCGCGCGTGCGTGTGTAACGATGCGGTTGGTACACCATGACTAAACGGCGTTCCGGCCAGCTTTCACGGGCAGCCTGTAAGGTGACTTCAATTTCCCGCGGATGATGACCGTAATCATCAATTAAAGTGACACTGCCATCACCCACAGGAAAATCTCCATAAATTTGGAAACGCCGACCAATTCCCGCGAAACTTTCCAGCGCGCGGATGATGGCGTCATCAGCCACTTTCACTTCGGTGGCGACAGCAATCGCTGCTAATGCATTTAACACATTATGCTTGCCGGGCAGATTCAAAGTGATTTTCAATGGCGCCATGCCCTGAGGGCGTTGCGCGGTAAAATGCGTTTTGGTACCGGTTTGTGAAATATCAATCGCTCTGAAATCCGCGTCTTCGCCAAAACCATAAGTGATAATTGGCCGTGAAACTTCCGCCAGCGTTTCGCGCACCACCGCATCATCCACACACAACACTGCTAAACCATAAAATGGCAGGCAATGCAGAAATTTCACGAATGCGGCACGTAATTCCGCGAAATCATTATGGTAAGTTCCCATATGGTCCGCATCTATATTGGTGACTACGGAAATCATAGGCTTTAAATACAAGAACGAAGCATCACTTTCATCAGCTTCTGCCACTAAATAAGGGCCTTTACCTAGTCCGGCGTTACTGCCCGCGCTATTTAAACGGCCACCGATCACAAAAGTTGGGTCCAAACCCGCTTCCGCAAAAATACTGGTGACCAGACTAGTCGTGGTAGTTTTGCCGTGGGTACCCGCAATCGCAATACCGTAACGAAAACGCATTAATTCACCTAGCATTTCCGCGCGCGGCACAATGGGAATACGCGCTACACGCGCGGCAACTAATTCTGGGTTATCCATGCTAACCGCCGATGATCGCACCACTACATCCGCTTGCTGGACTTGCTGTGCGTCATGGCTTTTATATATTTCCGCGCCAATGCCGGTCAGGCGTTTTGTTAAAGCGTTATCGGATAAGTCAGAACCAGAAACTTTATAGCCTTCACTTATCAATACTTCCGCGATACCCGCCATGCCAACACCGCCGATACCAACGAAATGAATATGCTTAATTCTGCCCATTTCAAATGTCATTACAAACCTCACTACAAATTTTTAATACTTTATTGGTGGCATCAATTTTGCGTAATTGATAAGCCGCTTGCGCCATCGCGGTGCGTTTCGCCGGTGACGTGGACAACTCTTTGATAATCGTTGCTAACCTTTCCGCTGTTAATTCAGTTTGCTGAATTAACATGGCAGCGGCGTTTTTTACCAGATAATTTGCATTTGCAGTTTGATGATCATCAACAGCATACGGATAAGGAATTAAAATCGCGCCTAAACCCGCCGCGCATAATTCCGCTATGGTCAACGCGCCGGCGCGACACAAAACCACATCCGCCCACGCATAGGCGTTGCCCATGTCCGCAATAAATGGCTGCACGGTCGCAGCTACGTTTACATTCGCATAATTTTGTTGAGTGCTGGCCGCATGCTTGTCACCTGCTTGATGCATGACTTCCGGACGTTCGTTTAATGGCAACATAGCAATCGCTTTCGGCACCAATTCATTAAACGATGCCGCCCCCAAACTACCGCCTATGACTAACAGCCTTAACGGCTTGGAACGGTCAGCAAAGCGTTGGATGGGGGGTGGTAAAACAGTAATTTCTTTGCGGACGGGATTGCCTGTGGTAATAATTTTCGTACGCGTTTTGAAAGTGTTTGGAAATCCTTCCAACACTTTTGCCGCGACCAGCGCCAACCATTTGTTGGTCATACCTGGCTTGGCATTTTGCTCATGAATAACTAATGGATAACTCAGCAACCAACTGGCTATACCGCCGGGGCCACTGACAAAACCACCCATGCCCAGCACAATATCCGGTTTGAAATGTTTGATGACGATGGAGGCTTGCGCGATAGCTTTCATAAGACGCCAGGGCGCGGATAACAATTGTTTTAACCCTTTGCCACGCACACCGGTAATCGTGATTAAATGCAGCGGAATACCCGCTTCTGGCACCACCCGCGCTTCCAAACCCTGCGCCGTCCCTAACCAGGCAACAGTGATGCCCTGCTGTTGCAATTCACGCGCAACCGCCAGCCCAGGGAACACGTGACCACCTGTTCCACCTGCCATTATCAATACTTTTTTAAGTTTACCCATCAACGTAACCCAACTGCTAACATCCGATTTTCATAATCAATCCGCAACAATATTGCAATTGTAATACAATTGACCAGCATACTGCTACCGCCATAACTCATCAGCGGTAACGTCAAGCCTTTGGTCGGCAATAGTCCCGAATTGACCCCCATGCTCACAGTGAACTGAATCACAAACCATAAGCCAATTCCATACGCCATATAACCCGCGAAATGCTGGCCCAGGCGTTGTGCCTGTCGCCCAATAAAGAAAATCTTGGCGATCAGGAAAGTAAACAAGGCAATGACCGCGATAACACCCAGCAAACCCAATTCTTCCGCTATGACGGCAAATAAAAAATCGGTGTGGGCTTCGGGAAGATAAAATAATTTTTGAATGCTGTTGCCCAGGCCCACGCCAAACCAGCCGCCCCGACCAAACGCAATTAATGACTGCGTTAATTGATAACCGCTATTGAATGGATGCGCCCATGGATTCATAAAAGAAGTCAGGCGCAACAGGCGATAAGGTGCGGAAATCGCCAGGAAAGAAAGGAAAACACCTACTACTGCCAGCAATAAAAGAAAATTTCGTAAACGCATGCCTGCTAAAAACATCATTCCCAATGCGGTACTGATGATGACTACCGCCGCACCGAAATCCGGTTCCCGCATCAATAAAGCCAAAATAATAGCCAGCACACCCATGGGTTTTACAAACCCAAGGAAACTCACTTTAATGTCGGCATTATAACGATATAAATAACCCGCCATATAAATGACGACAGCAATTTTTGTCAATTCGGAAATTTGAATTCCGACAAAACCCAGCCCAATCCAGCGCGTACTGCCATTAACAGAATGACCAATTCCGGGAAATAAAACTAAGGCGAGCAAAACCATCACGCTAACCAGCACCATGCCCCCGCTTTTTTCCCAAAATTCAATTTCAAACTGCACCACAATGCTGCCGAGTATGATGCCGGCAATTAAATAAATCAGTTGTTTGTAGAAAAAATAAAACGGTTGATGGAGTTGATGGTCTGAAACCACAATCGATGCGGAAGCCACCATTAATAAACCAAAAGCAAGCAGACACAATATGGTGGCGATAAACCACAAATCATATGGCAATGGCGGCGTCATTACGCGGCGTGAAGCGACATTATTGTTTATCATGACCGGTTGCAATTTCAATTTCATGTTAATCCCTTAACAACCTCGGTAAACACAGCGCCCCTATGCTCAAAGTTTTTAAACATATCCAAACTGGCGCAGGCGGGAGATAACAATACGCTATCGCCTGGCGTTGCCGCTTGCTCTGCCAGAGTCACTGCTTCCTGCATACTCTTCGCGAAACAAATTTCCACACGGTCAGTTAAAATATCTGCCAATACTGGCGCGGATTCACCAATCAAAATAACAGTTCTGACATATTTTGCGACCCCGGGCACCAGGGGGGAGAAATCAGCATTCTTGCCTACTCCACCCGCAATTAAAATTAACTTGCCGTCTATCTCTGGCCCTAAGCCTTCGATAGCCGCGAGTGTGGCGCCAACATTAGTACCTTTGGAATCGTTGTACCAACGTATGCCATTACGTTCACGAACTAACTGACAACGATGCTCAAGACCATTGAACGTCAGCAGGGTTTCAATCATAGGCGCCATGCGCAAACCAAAACTATGGCCAATCGCTAATGCCGCCAGGGCATTCGCTTGATAATGGCGTCCCAAAATTGGCAAGTCGTGTACCGGCATTAAGAGTTGATCTTCAAAAGCCAGATAACTTTCTTTTTCGCACATCACCAAACCAAACTCCTGCTTGCCAGGTGTTTGTAACGTAAATTGCACTTTTTGTTTCGAGTAATGATTCAATGCATCGGTGGCTGGATCATCACGATTACAAACCGCGATTTCGCAATTCATAAACACTCTATGCTTGGCGTCTTGATAATCTTTTAATGTTGCATAACGGTCCATATGATCAGGGGTAATATTTAGCAATGCCGCGACCTGAGGTTTTAATGAATGCGTGGTTTCAAGTTGAAAACTTGATAATTCCAAAACAAATAATTCCGGATTATTTCTCTCTAACAAATCCAGCGCCGGCGTACCCAAATTGCCGCCCATTTCACTACGTAAGCCAGCCATCAGTGCCATCTTACCCACTAGCGTAGTCACAGTGCTTTTTGCATTCGTACCGGTAATTGCAATAACGGGTTCGGCAACAACATGGGCGAACAATTCAATGTCACCAATTACCGTTTTACCTTGCCCGATTTGTCGTGCCAGCGCCGGTTCTTTAATCGAAACACCCGGACTCACAATAATTTTAGCGGCGCTATCCAGCAATTTGTCATCCAGCTTACCTAGCGAAACCTGACAATTTGGATAATCCGCCAGAATGCGCGCCAAATTAGGTGGTTCAGCGCGGGTATCAGCAAATGCCAGCGGTATATTTTGTTTTTTCAGGAAACGCGCGCAAGATAAAGCGGTAACACCCAGACCTACTATGACGTGCAATCCCTCAGACATATAGTTATTCCATTAACGTAATTTCAGAGTGGCTAAGCCACTTAATACTAAAATAAAAGTAATAATCCAAAAGCGCACAATAACCCGTGGCTCCGGCCAGCCTTTTAATTCAAAATGATGATGGATAGGCGCCATCCGAAAAATTCGTTTGCCGGTTAATTTGAAGGAAGCTACCTGCAAAATAACCGAAACCGTTTCCAATACAAAAACACCACCCATTAACATTAATACTAATTCCTGACGCACAATCACCGCGATAATTCCCAGCGCCGCGCCCAATGACAATGCGCCTACATCCCCCATAAATACTTGCGCGGGATAAGTGTTAAACCACAGAAAACCTAAACCAGCTCCCACAATAGAACCACAGAAAATCACAATTTCGCCTGAACCGGCCACGTAAGGAATACTAAGATAATTTGCAAAATGAATATTACCGGTCACATAAGCAAAAATACCTAAAGCGCCAGCCACCATCACCGCGGGAAGAATTGCCAGACCATCTAAACCATCTGTTAAATTCACTGCGTTACTTGAACCGACAATGACAAAATAAGTTAAGATGATAAAGAATGGGCCTAAAGGTAATAGTACATGTTTGAAAAACGGCAATACAAACTGCGTTTCAACCGGCATACTGGCGGTAAAATATAAATAAAAGGCTGCGCTAAGCGCTAACACGGATTGATAAAAATACTTACGTCGCGCCGATAAACCTCGACTGTGTTTTAAAAATAATTTTAAATAATCATCCCAAAAACCAATCGCGCCAAAACCCAGCGTGACAAATAACACTAGCCAGATATAACGGTTAGTCAAATCACTCCACAATAAAGTGCTCAAGGTTATGGCGACTAACACCAGGGCGCCACCCATGGTCGGTGTACCCGCTTTGGATAAATGACTTTGCGGGCCATCATCGCGAATCACTTGACCCACATGTTTTTGGCTCAACCGGCGAATCATGCTTGGCCCAATCAATAAGGCCACTACCAGTGATGTTAACGCGCTTAAAATGGCGCGCAGCGTTAAATATTGAAACACGTGAAATACGTGGAAATATTTCGCCAAAAATTCACTTAACCATAATAACATTCTGTTTTCCTCTTTATTATTTTTCTTGCCACAAACTACCTTCTTCCAGCATTGGATAAGGACAGAACGATAATGAATCATTCGCTTTTTCAACATCGCTAAATGGAATCTTTACATCACCAATTTGTTGATGACGCTCAGCGCCTTTACCTGCGATTAATACACAATCGCCAATTTTAGCGGATTGCACCGCGTGTTCAATTGCCTTGGCGCGTTCATGCTCCACTACTACACGTTTGGGTTTCTCAAAGCCATGCATAATATCAGCGACAATATCTTCTGGCTTTTCATGGCGCGGATTATCATCGGTCACCACGACATAATCAGCATACTTTTCCGCGATTTTCGCCATGATGGGACGCTTGCCTTTGTCGCGGTCACCGCCACAACCAAATACACAATACAACTTGCCCTGACAATGCTGGCGCAATGCCGTTAACACTTTTTCCAGTGCATCCGGTGTGTGCGCGTAATCAATTACTATCAATGGTAAATAGTCGCCACCTAGTGTCTGCATACGACCGGGCACAGGGTTTAGCGCGGTTAAACTTTGCAACGCGTCTTTGAAGGAAATGCCCAGCACACTTAATGTGGTTAATACCGCAAGGATATTGCTTAAATTAAACTGGCCTACCAGCGCCGTACTTAAATGACCACTTTCGCCACTTAAAACACGTAAAACAGCGTTCATGCCATTCATGCTCATATCGACTTTATCAACTGTCACTACTCGATTAGGAAAAATCTGATTGGTGACAGAATAGGTAAAGGTTTTTTCACTGGGCAATGATGCAATTATGGTTTTACCAAAATCATCATCCGCGTTAATCACTGCATAACGCAAATTAAAATCTTCAAATAAACGTTTTTTGACGGCGCCATAGGTTTCCATGTCACCGTGGTAATCCAAATGATCACGCGTCAAATTGGTAAATATCGCCACTTCAAATGGAATGCCATTAATTCTACCCTGATTTATACTGTGCGATGAGACTTCCATCGCCACATACTTCACACCCATCTTGAGAAAATTAGCGAATGTTTGTTGCAACGTAACCGCATCTGGCGTCGTTAATTTGCCAGGAAGAATATTGCCATACACACCAATCCCCAACGTGCCGATCACGCCGCACGATTCACCCAATTCATGCAAAGCCGCCGCGATAAAGTGCGTACAAGAAGTTTTACCGTTGGTGCCGGTAACACCAATAATCCGCAGCGATTGCGCTGGATGATGATAAAACACCGCCGCGAGCAAACTGATTTGTCGGTTCAGATCAGCCAATGGAAAAATCGGGATACCATTACGCAAATAAGGCGTGTCCGTTGGCGTAAAGGCTTCGGCGACGATGGCCACCGCGCCTTTTTCAATTGCATCATCAATAAATTGCCGTCCATCCATCTGGCTGCCATTGCAGGCAAAAAACAAATCACCCGGCTTGATTAACCGGTTATCCAGGGCTAAACCTTTAATTTCGCAGTCATAGCTGTCAGGAACGTTGATGAAGTTTTTGAGGAGGTCTGATAATTTGGCTGTAATCATAGTGATAATCGCGACAATAGTT
>JAZKAT010000030.1:0-35925 GCA_040389045.1 Pseudomonadota bacterium
CCGCGCCTGAGTCTAATATTGCCGCCATGCTTAAGTGGATGAAAACCTATAAAGGTCGAATCATTACGAGCATGGCTCATGAAGACTACCCGGCGCTTGAAGAGTTCCCGCTTGCATCAGCGCTCAATGAATTTCCAACCGCTTACTTTAATAACACAGCAGCTTACGCCGTGGCTTACGCGATATTGGTGGGCGCGAAAAAAGTTAGTTTGTTTGGTATTGATTTTACTTATCCTAATTCGCATGATGCGGAAAAAGGGCGCGCTTGTGTAGAGTTCTGGCTGGGTATTGCGACTCAGCGAAATATCGAGCTATCAATGCCTAATTGCACCTCATTGCTAGACGCCATGTATCAAAAATCAGAGCGCTTTTATGGTTATGATTGCGTGGAAATGGATATTCAGCGTGATAAATACGGTATTAGGATAGATTTTAAAGACCGGGAAACATTACCCACGGCTGAAGAAGTCGAGGCGAAATATGATCATTCTCGCCATCCTAATGCACTGGTAGAGGCTGCTTAAAATGCCTATAAAAGTCATAACACCGCCAGCAACTGAACCTCTTGCGATTGCTGAAGTGATGGCCCATTTAAAACTTGATGAAGCTAATCAAGAACCTGCTCCTACTGCGCTAACAGTCGCTTTGTTATCGCCTGCAGCAGCAGGTAATGTAAATAATGGAGCTCATCGTTATTTAGTGACGTTTGTAACAGCATCGGGCGAAACACAAGCAGGTACTCCCTCTGCAGCGGTTACGATTGCCAATAAAACCATCAATGGAAAAACTTCTTTGACAGATATTCCGCTTGGGAGCATAGCAGTAACAGCGCGAAACATTTATAGAACACAAGCTGATGGAACAATTTTTTATCTGCTAGATACATTGTCAGATAACACGACAACAAACTACATCGACAATATCGCTGACGCTTCTTTAGGGGTGGGCGCGCCAGCAATTAATACAACAGAAGATCCAATTTTAATCATGCTTATTGCCTCAGCGAGAGCTGCTGCAGAGCAAGAGCTGAAACGCTACTTAATCACACAAACCCTTGATCTTGTACTTGATTGCTTTCCAAAATGTGGCGTGGAAATCCGCTTACCACCTATCTGGTCTATCGAATCGATTAAATATATTGATACACACGGTATACAGCAAGAGCTTTACGATGATGATTATCTATTAGATATTGATTCAACTATTGCGCGTATTACCCCTGCTTATGACTTGTCATGGCCTTCAACGCGTCCGCAGATGAATGCAGTGCGTGTGCGATTTATTGCGGGATATGGGAGCGCCGCGAACGTGCCTGCATGTATCAAATCATGGATGCTGATACACATCGCAAATTTATGGGAAAACCGCGCCTCGATGATGATTGATGCGCGAAGCCTGGTGCAAATACCGCAAACCTTTATAGATCGATTGCTAGATCCTGAGCGCATATACGCAAGGTGGTAAATCATGAATCCAGGGGAGTTAGTGCATCGCATAACCGTTCAACAGCGGTCTGAAGTGCGTGCTGCAGATGGTGGCTTTTCTAATAAATGGATAAATGTAGTAGTAATTTGGGCGCGAATTATGCATGTAACTGGGCGCGAATTTACTGCTTCTCAAGCTGTGCAAAATCAAGTTACCGCAAAAATTAAAATCCGATATCGAACGGGCTTGATGGAAAAAATGCGTGTATTACATGGCTCTACTATTTATAACATCGAAGAGATTCTTGATCAGTCAGGAAAAAAAGACGAACTCATTTTGATGTGTAGCAAAGGGGTAAGCAATGGCTGAACATGTCGAAGGATTAAAAGAGTTGGCTGATGCTTTGCGTACCTTTTCAGATAAATTGGCTAAAAAAGCGTTGCGCTCAGCAGTAAATGCAGGAGCAACGGTAATCAAGAAAGAAATGGTTGCAAATGCTCCTGTTTTGTCTGGTGCCTTAAAAGCTAATATCTATCAACGTCAAATACGTGAAGAATCTAATGCTCAGCAGCAAACCTATTTTGTCGGAGTAAGAAACGGCAAGGCTAAATATGCAAATACCGCAAAAAACCGCCGGGCAGGATTAGCCGGAAAAGAATATAAAAATGGCGGAAAAACGTTTTACTGGAAATTTTTAGAGTTTGGAACTTCGACGATTGTAGCTCGTCCTTTTGTTCGTCCTGCATTTGAAGAGCAAAAAGAGGCAGCAGTTGAAGCTATCAAAGAAAAGCTGAAAGTAAATATTGATCGTATAGCTGCTGATATTGCTTCTCGATCATGAGTATTCAAACTGAGCTAATAACTTTATTTGCAAATATTGCTGATGGTCGGGTGTACCCAAGCATTGCGCCTGATAATCCGATCACCCCCTACATTATTTATTCACGTCTTACTTCAGTCCCCCAAAACGATCTTGATATAAATGGGGGCGCTAATCAGCTTACAAATACCCGCTATCAAATTGATGTGTATGCAGAAACATATACAGAAGCACAAGAAAACTTGGAGTTAATAAAGACCGCATTACTCGGTTGGTCGGTAACAAATGTAATTAACGCTGATCGTGATATGTATGAACAAGACACGAAGCTACATCGAGTATTAATTGATATTTCTACATGGCATAACAGCTAAATGAGGGAGTTTATATGAGCGGGATATCTTCGCAAGGGTCAACCTTAGAGATTGAAACGGGTAATGGTTCACCAGTCAGCATTACAGCAATTGCAGCAGGGTTTCCTACAATTATTACTGCAACCGGATTAGTTAATGGTGATGTCGTAGCTATTGCTGCTCTAGGCGGTGCTGATGCGGCTACTGTAAATGGTCATTCTTATGTTGTGCAGTTTTCTACGGGGCTGAAAGCTAGTTTAGATGTAGATACGACAGGAAAAACCATTACAGCAGGCTCGGGTACAGCAACGCCCGCTGCGTATACAAAAATTAACGGAATACTGTCTTATTCAGGGCTTGATGGGTCAGCGCCGGATATTGATGTAACCGATCTTGATAGCACAGCAATGGAATACATTAGCGGCTTGAAAGATGAGGGTAAGTTTGGCTTTGAAATGAAAACTATCCGAAGCGATGCCGGGCAGTTAGCACTTGAAGCAGCGCGCACAAGTGGGGCGGTGAAAGGGATACGTCTGACATTGCCAGACGATAGCGTTGCTACATTTGACGTATTAGTTAAAACCACACCGTTAAACGGAGCCGTGAATGCAGTGCTCAAAGGCTCTGTAGATTGCAAAATTACTGGAGATGTAACATGGGCTTAGTCTTAGATAGAGCAGCTATTCTGGCGGCTCCAGATATTGAGTTTCAAGAAGTTGAAGTACCACAATGGGGCGGTTCTGTACGTATTAAAACCATGAGTGGTGTTGAACGTGATGAGTTTAGAACTATTCTCAATTCCAGGCAAAAGGGCATTGATGATGTTAGCGCTAGTAATGCGACGTTATTGGCGGTTTGTCTGGTTGGTGATGATGGTCAGCGATTGTTTACGGTTGATGATATCGAAACACTACAGCGCAAATCTGCTAGTTCATTAGATGCTCCCGTTCGAGTTGCTATGCAATTAAATAAGCTTGGTCAAGAAGAGCAGGATGATGCAGTAAAAAACTCAGAGGGCGACCGGAAAGACTCTTCTGGTTCCGACTCGCCCTTGCCCTCGGAAAAAGCGTCAGACAGTGCCAATTAGAAATTGATTCTGCCGAATTTACAGAGTGGCTGGCATATAGCCAAATTGAACCTTTCGGTGAGCTAATTGCCGACATGCGTCATGGCGAGGCAACTCGAGTACTCGCAGAAATAAATAGAAATAGAAAAGAGCGTCCTGAGCCTTACAAAGCTCAGGATTTTATTTTTTGGGGTATTCGTTCTGATGCTAAAGCTGCTAATGATGCGGCTGAGCCAGTATTAATTAGCGATAAAAAAGCGCAATCGGACTTAATCAGAGCGCACATTTTTGGTATTCAACCATCTAAAAAGGGGAGGTGATAATGTCTGCATTGGGCCGCCTGGTTGTTAGTCTTGCTGCAAATACGGTTGAGTTTGCATCGGACATGGGTAGGGCTGCTCATATCAGTGAGCAAGCTGGGCGTAGAATTAATGCAGCGATGGATGGTGTAAGAGGTGCAATAGTTGGCATGGTGGCAGGAGCAGCCAGTGCCTTATCTGTAAATATGTTTATCGGCATGACCAAGAGCGCTATCGATGCTGCTGATAATCTAAATGATTTATCCAAAAAAACAGGTCTTACTGTTGAGGCCATTGGTGGGTTAGGCTTTGCAGCAGGGCAGGCGGGGGGAGATTTAGAAAGTATTGCAGCAGCAGCAGGCAAATTAAATAAAAGCCTCGCTGAAGCTGCTGCAGGAAACAAAGAGTTTACGACTACTTTTGCCACGCTAGGTATTCAGATTAGCGACGCTAACGGGCAGCTTAAAAAAGCCGACGATGTGATGGTCGAACTCGCTGAAAAGTTTTCTGGCTGGGAGGATGGCCCTGAAAAAGCAGCGCTAGCATTAAAGGTATTTGGAAAATCTGGAGCTGACATCATCCCTTTGCTTGATGATGGAGGGGAGGCTCTTAAAGAAAACATAGACTATTACAAAAAATACTCAGGGGTTACACAAGATGTAGCTGATAAAGCAGATGCGTTTAATGACACAATCGGTAAATTGCATCTGCAGCATAGCGCATTCAGCCAAACACTGGCTGCTGAGTTACTGCCCAGCTTGCAAGGGGTGGCAGATTTAATACTTGAATCTAAAGAAAATGGTGATGCCTTTAATCAGGTAGCCCGTGAAATGGGCGAAGTTATCCGAGAAATTGCGGGTTTTGCTGTAAAGGCTGCTTTTGAAATCAAGGATTTTACAAACGCCATCGCTGGCATGGCAGCAATGGCAACCAGTGTTTCTCAGGGTAATTTTAAGGGCGCTGGTGTAATTTTTGAAGATTGGTGGAACGATCAAGATGGAATGGATATTTCTAAGTCATTAAGAAAAAAGCGAGATGACTTAGTTGATGCGCTATCGGTTAAGCCGGGCAGTATTAGTCAAGATTTTGGGATAATTAATCAAGACTGGGAAGATAAACCTAAAAAAAATAAAGTACGTGCTCCAATTATCCCAGATGCGGCACGCGCAGACGCAAAAGCCAAAGAGGAAGAGGCGCGAGCAAAAAAAGTAATGGAAGGGCAGTTAAAATCAATAGAGTCTAATCTTGAAAAAGAAAAGAACGCTATCGAGTTTAGAAACAAACTGGCTGCTGAGCTTAGGTCACAAGATTTAATCAGTATTCAAAATTACGAAGCTGTAAAAAGTAAGTCTCTTGAAGAAACGTTATCGAAAGAACAAGCCGCTTATGATCAGCAGATAGCTATCTTAGAGCAACATCAAAAAAGTGTTAAAAAAAGTGCTGACGCAGAAGCTGATAAAAATAAAATCAGCGAATTATTAATAAAAAAAGAAAAATCATTACAAGAGGCAGAACAAAATAGACAACTCCTAACGTTAGAGCGCACTCGCGCGCAAAGTGATCTTAATAAAGAAATGAAAGATTGGCTTCGCCTTCAAGAAAACTCAATCTCTCAAATAAAGTTTGAAGGGGAAACGTTTGGAAAGTCAGCCCTTGAAATAGCAAAAATGACTGCTGCACGCCGTATTGATCTTGAAGTACAAGAAAAAATAAGAGCAGCAAAAGAAAAGGGCAGTATTTCTCCTGAGGTTATTTCTAGCATTAATAGTGATGCTGAAAAAACTAAAGGCATGACAAATAGCGCCCTTACTCAAAATTCAGCGCTTGAAATAGGGAAATCGCTACAAAAGCCATGGGAATCAGAAAATGAGCAATACGAAAATAGATTAAAAGATTTGCAGTCGTTTCGTGAGGCGCAACTAGAAAATGAAACACAGGCTAATACGCTCATCGAAGCTGAAACAGATCGGCATAACAAAGCGATAGAAGAAATGCGCCTATCGTCAGGGCAAACAGTGTTATCGATTGCTCAAGATTCAGCCTCACAACTTTATTCTGCATTAGAGCAAGCAGGTTTAGAGCAAACAGCGCTTGGTAAGGCGGTTTTTGCTGCACAAAAAGCTATTCAAATAGCCAGCATTATTGTGAATACCGAAGTTGCGGCAGCTGCAGCTCAAGCGGGGATGATTGCAGCGGCAGGAGCTACAGCGGCAGTTTCTGGCCCTGCAGGCCCTGCGATTATCGCTGCTGGAATTGCAGCCGGGGCGGCTTATGCTTCAGTAACGCGAGCACTTGGCTATGCTACTGCTGGAATTGTTGCAGGTACCGCAATCGCTGGAGCGTTTGCAGATGGAGGGGATCCCCCGGTAGGAAAAATCTCGCTGGTAGGCGAACGAGGCCCTGAGCTATTTGTTCCAAAAACCGCAGGAACAATCATACCTAATGAGCTATTGGGGGGTGGCAGTAAAGCATTGAGTGTAACAATCGTAAATCAAACTAGCGCCCCTATAGGCAACGTCGTAGAGCAACGCATCAGCGACAATGAGCGCGTATTAATCATACAAGAAGCTGTGAATGCCACGGCAGCGCAATTTGATAATCCGAACAGTCGCATGAGCAAGTCAGCTTCTCGAAACTACAATTTGCAACGGAATAGATCATGACTAATCCGGTTATGCCTACTGGATTCACGCCAGTAGTATCGTCGTATTCACACGATGGGCCTGGGGGAGTCATGCGTACAGAAGTAGCGGGAGGAAGCTCCCGCTATGCGATGGAATGGGATCGTGGCTTTCAGAAATTCAATGTCACACTAGTACTCGATAAGTTGAAGTTTTCGGTGTGGACAGCTTTTTTTCATCATGTAATTAAAAAAGGGGCATATACGTTTGATATGCCGCTTGATAGTGGGTTTGGTACAAGTCTTCATGCAGTAAATATGATGCCCGGAAGCTATAGCGCTACTCGAACTCAGGGTCTTGCAATGATTGTTTCATTCGTTGTCGAAACCGAAAGCGAAGCCTATGAATTATCAGCTACAGAAGGGGCAGGGTTAGTAGATATTTACAATACCTACGGCGCAAGTACTCCCGATTTACTAGATCGGCTTGCTCAGTTTGCAAACGTCGATTCACTGGTATTGGATTTTTAAATGTCGATGGATCTTGAGGCAAGCTTAAAGCGCTTATTAGCTTCAGCCCCGCAGACGATTTACGCCATTCAAACTTTGCAATTCAGTCACAGCGCAATGTCGCAAACGTTTCATTTGTGGAAAGAAACGTATGTCGGTACCACTACTATTGAAGGTGGTGTCGTCGTCAATATGCTACCCGCTAACTTTGAAATTGATTTGGCAGGCAGTGAAGGTAATCTCGATCAATCATTCGATATAAAACTAGGGCTGGTGGATATTCAAGATATTTTTCGTAACGAATTAAAGCGCATACCCATCAATACCCGCGAAAAAATAAAAATAGTGTATCGAGAATATCTCTCTGATGATTTAACAAAAATTACAGCAAGCGCAACCCTGCAGTGCGAATCGACCAGCTATCTGGTGGGCGCAGCAACATTATCAGCCGTTGCACCACGTTTGAATATGACGCGCACGGGAGAGCTGTACGCGCCGCGTGATATCCCGATGCTGAGGGGGTTCTAATGAACACTGCAAATTACTTATCAAAAATCTACCCAGATCCCCCGTGTTGGGCATTAGTTGCTGATGTTTATCAGACTGAATTTAACCAGGCAGTGAATGAATATAAAACGATTGATTCTTCTATTCGTGAAATTGCTGCAGCGTTTCGTATTGCTTTGCATAAAAACGCACATGGATTTACCCGCATAGCAGAGCCTATTAATTATTGTGTGGTGTTGATGAGTAGGAGTGAAGATATTGGTATTCATCACTGCGGTGTGTACTACGAGGGTGCAGTTCTTCATGCAAAAGAAGCTTCGATGGTGATGCTAGATGAGCTATCAGCAATCAAGGATCAATACAAAGTAGTGGAGTACTGGGCTAGATAGCTTGCGATTAAAGAGTAATGCCAAGGGATGCTTAAAGCATCCATTTTTTTATGTCAGAAAAAGGAACAATCATGAATGTTTTTTTAACATTATTGCTTAAACAAATTGAGCAAATCGCGTTTGCATCGGCAGTCGCAGCAGGTCAACAAGCTGCTACAGACCTTACTAATGCAGTGACAACGGGTGTAACCCGTGCTGCTGAACATTTACATGATCAGGTAGCAAGTAAATTAGCCGAGCAAGAAGCTACCCGCGAAGCAGAAAAGGGTTAAAAGCATGAGGCGCATTAAACTCTATGATCATCCGTTTTTAAATTCGGAATATCAAGAGTTTCATGCGCCTATTATTGGTGAATGGTTGCGAGACTATATTGAAAAAAATCCCAATATAAATATTCAAGTATTTAAAGGAGACCCTTCATTAGAAACCGAAATTACTAAGAACATAAAAGCTTTGCTGGCAAATGATGTAGACGAGTATGTTGTGCTCCAAAGCCCAGGCGACCCATCGACTATTTTTTATGTGGTTATGTTGGTGGTAGCAGTAGCAGCGATTGCATTAGCTCCCAAGCCTCAAATGCCAAGTAACGTAAACCGCACTCAGCAAAGCCCTAATAACTCGCTCGGTAATCGAGAAAATAAAGTTAGGTTATTAGAGCGGATAGAAGACATCTACGGCACCGTAAAATCTATACCATCGTTAATGATGCCAACGTATTTAAAATACAAAGACCATATCAAATACGAATACGGCTATTACTGTGTAAGTCGGGGCTACTGTAATTTAGACGAATTGCGCGATGGCGATACATTAATTAGCGATATCGACGGTGCGAGTGTAGCGGTATATGAACCGTTTACATCACCGAATAGCGGCTCACCCGTGCTACAAATCGGTGAGCCTATCGTTGATGGCATTGTGACCGCAACACGTTCAAATGAAGTTGACGGTATTACGCTAAAAGCACCGAATCAAGTGCAGCTAACGCCTCATATGGTCTATACCTACACCCCAAACGGCGGCGGTGACATTATTACCCAGGCTGAAAAAAAGCCTAATTTTAATTCTGTTTTAAAGCCTGGAAACACCATCGTAATAACGATGATTAACCAAGTGGTTACAACACTAAGTGTAAACTCAGTAACGGTGATAGGATCAACAAAAACCTACACTGACGACGACGGCTTAGGCGCTTTATTTGCAAACACAAAAGTAGGCGATAGTATTGTTATTGCGGGGTTTCCAAGCGCTGTAAATAACGGAGCGTTTACAGTTGCTACAAAACCTGATGCTAATACAATTACTGTTTCATCAGGTTCACAAGTTGATGAATCAGCTAATCCAGTTTCAATTTCAGAAACCCTAAATTATTCAGGTACTCGCACAGTCACAGCGGTGAATGATGGTTCGATTGTGTTATCAGGCAATACATTCAATCAAGAGATAACTGTCACTGCATTATTAGAAAGTGACTTAAGCACAATCACGATAAATGATGTAAATAACTGGACAGACTGGTTCACGTTACGCATTACCGATAGAAATGAGCTGTGGTGCAACATCCTAGCGCAAAACGGAATGTTTAAAGATAGCGGCGGTAAATCGAATGCTACTGTCACGTTTGAAATCGAAATAGAAAAGCTCGATGCTGATTTAAGCCCGACTGGGATTATTGAAACAGTCTCTTCATCAATCTCAGGTTCGGTAAGCGATGAGCGTGCTGAAACGGTAGAGCACTTAACAGATTGGGTGGGGCCAGCTCGCGTAAGAATGCATCGTACATCAGATTACGATTACGATTTTGAAGGTACGGTAGTTGATGAAATAAAATGGGCTGACTTGTACAGTGTGTCGCCAGTGAATAAAAACCACTTCGACAATAAAACTACAATTCACACAATAACGCGTGCTACATCACGCGCTACAGCAGTTAAATCACGACAACTTAACTGCATTGCTTCTCGCAAATTGCCTATTTATAACGGCACTAGCTTTAGCGGAGTACTCGACGCTGAAGGGCTTCTGATATCTGGCACAATTTCTGCCTCATCAAAGCTAGTTGATATCATCGCTGCAGTCTCATTAGACCCCAAAATCGGCAATCAGACCCTAAGCGAGAGCATCGATATCAATCAAATGTATGCGGTGCAGCAGCTGCTAGATGCATGGAATACAGAATGTGGCCAGTTTAATTACACGTTCGATAGCGACAATTTAAGTTTTGAAGAAACAATTGTAATGATTGCGAACGCTGGCTTTTGTATCGCGTATCGGCAAAATGGAAAAATACGGTTAGCGCTCGATAGAGCACAGCAAAATAGCGTAGCACTCTTTACGCATCGTAACAAAAAGCCGCATGCAGAAACGATCACGCGCAAGTTTGCGAATGATGCTGAATATGATGGTGTCGAGTTCGTGTATGTAGACCCTGATACCAATCAATCAGAAACGATAAAACTGCCGCTTGATAGCAGCTACACAAAATTAAAAAAATTCGAGATAGCAGGTATTCGCAGTTACTCGCAGGCATGGCTAAGAGCGAACCGAGAATATGAAAAATTAATAGGCCAGCGCATCACAATCGAGACTGAAACAACGCTCGAAGCTCGATCACTGCTACCGAATGCGCGAATAGATATCGTTGATAACACAGTCTTTAAATCCTTTGATGGGGAAGTAGTAGGGCAAAGTGGTCTTACATTAACCCTCTCACGAGATGTCGAGTTTTCAGGCTCATCTAACCACAGCATTGTTTTAATCAAGCGCGATGGCTCATTACAAAGTATTCGATGTACGCCAGGCATTCAACCTAACCAAATCATTCTTGCCTCGCTACCGAGCGAAGCCATTGTCACAAGCTACGGCATTGATGGCATTCGTACAATTTTCAGCTTTGCATCTGATGATTCAAGAGAATCGATGGCGTATCTCGTTCAAGAGATTGACTTATCAGATAAGCAGTACGCAAAAATCAGAGCAATAAACTACTCGAGCGAGTACTACAAAAATGACTATCTCTCCATTCCTAATAAAAATGCGGTTATTAATTAAGAGGGCATCATGTCGGCGATAACTATAAGTGATTTAAACAATGCGAAAATTGATGTGGATCACGTTGCAGCGGTTGCTACCTCTCTTGAACTGACAGCTACAGATCGATTAGGGCATCTTAAGAAAACATTGGCTGGCGCAATTTATGCAATTTCTGGAATAACGAATCGCGGCGCATGGGTGACTGCTACAGCGTATGCCATTAAAGACATAGTTTCAAATGCAGGGACTTGGTACGTTTGTGTAATTGCACATACATCAAGTGGGTCTTTTGGAACTGATGAGCCGACAAAATGGAGGGTTTACCAGGGCATTATTGCCGGGGATTTGGCGGCTGATGATGGCACACAATTAATTGGGCATAAATATCCAGATATTTATGCATTGGCTACGACACTTGACCAGTGGATGAATAGACGAATTTCGATATGGGATTATATCGGCGATGATTATGATGGTTCTACTAATACAGAAGTTGGTCAGATAAAGGCTCATGCATTACTAGCAAGTTTGGGCGGAGGCGTTATTGATTATGAAAACAAAGGCATACCATTATTAATGGGATGGGGAATTTATCCCGCTGACAATGTTGTTGAAGTATTTAATGGCACAGTTTTTGTATATACAAATACATTTGCAACTGGAACAAAGCCGGCTGGCGCATCTAAAGATTTTAGGCACTATGGAAAATCTGGCGCAGGCGGTTGGGGAACCTCATCAGTGCGTGAGGGGTTCTGGATTTTTGGAGGTTCCGCCAGAGTTTACATGAACAGAAATACACAGGTAGCTATCAATCCAGCGATTAAAGGTGGAGGTATCTCGGGTTATTCAGGCCTGAATGTGAGTTCGAGTGGTGATGGTTATCCAGATTTAGCTAGTGATTTTCTGAAAGTTAAAAATGTTAATGCACGTGATATAACATTTTTTGATAGTGGATATGATGGAACATACATTTCAGCAGGCGATGGAGTAACATTTGAAAATGTTACTATTATTAGAGCGCAAAGAATATCGCATGTAATAACTGGTGGACGTGCAATTCGTCGTATAAATTGTGAGGGCAGTTATCAAATCGGCGATAACCCTGCTCAACCGTTAACACTGCAATGTGTTGACGGGCCAGGTGCTGGCCATTCTTGGAATGAGCCAGACCGTGATGATCAAACAGTAGAGTACACTGATATTAATCCTCGAGGCTATTTTAATTATGGCACGGATTGTAGGCCATATAACAATGGACGCGATACGAATCAACGGATAAAAATTGTTAATCCCGATTTTCAGCATAGTCACTGGGATTCTGTAAATGAAGTTACTCTCGATTCCGCTGCACAAGCTCCAATCCAAATTAGCTTGCATGATGTAGGAGCTGCTGAGTTAAAAATTGAGATTATAAATACTAGGGTAAATAATTCAAAAAATGCTGGGATTTTAATTAACAGGGGAAAAGATAGCGTTCCGGGTCAACAAGAAATTATTTTTAGAGGAGGATGGGTTACGGAGTGCTGCACAAGAGATGCTGCTAGTGTTAATTCGTCGCCTGTAACAATTATGCCATCCGTCGGTGTGTCTAGGGGCGATTGGGCAACGGCAACAGTTTATGCAGTAGATGATAAAGTTATTTGGACAAACGGTGGATTTTATCGGTGTGTAACTGCCCATACTTCTGGTACGTTTTTAACTGATATAGGTGCTGGCAAGTGGGTTAACTTAAGAAGCCCTAAAATAAGCTTTATTGATTTTGAAATTAATGCAGCGTTGAGCAATACTAATCCTGTCTATGGTTTTGCTATTGGTGACCCTGATAATGTTCATATTCACAATCCAAAATATACGGGAGCTTTTTTAGCAAAATGCGCGCTCTATGGAAATATTCCAGATATTTCTAATCGCGACAAAATGACTATTGACCCGGGAACTGATGATACAGACGGTGTACAAGGAGGAATGGGTAAAGCTGGTAAGTTTTTTATAGGCTCACGCTTGGCGCATGCGGACAGTGATACAGAGCCAACGATAGGTCGGGGAAATGAATGGTTTGTATGGCGTCGTGTTTCAAATAACCGTATAACTTTACAATTTAAACCATACAACAACGGTAATGCAGGCAGTACCAACAAAGTTTATCTACATCCAACTACCAAATCAGGATTATTTGGTACAGCCAGTTATGCTGGTGGATCAATCTCGCCAGGTTCTCCAGCCAGCGGAACAATCACTGTAACGGGCGCCGAAGTGGGGGATCACGTTGACCCATATTTTTCTGCTGCAGATGATGCTATTTTTCCCCGCGCAAAAGTTACAGCAACAGATACTGTCAAATGGTACTTAGAGAAAATCACAACAGGCTCAGCGACTGTTTCGGCGGGAACTGTAGATGTATTTGTCACTGGTCGTTTGAAATAATTTTCATTAAATCATGTTGGGTAAATAGGCACTACACACCTATTTACCCATTTCCATTTTTAAGAGGTGTTTGATGGAAAAATTTGATAGCACAGCAGAGCGGGGCGCTGTAGCTGCAATGACAGCTGAAACCGTGGGCGTTGATCTCTTAAGTGCATTAGTAGCAGAAGTAAAGCTGTTGCCCGATGTGTGGGAAAAACTACCTCAGCTAAAACAAGAAGACCTTATTGAACGCTTACGCAATCGCGTTGCTGAAAACGTAAAGCAGGCAGTACATCTTATTAGCTCTGCTAATCGCATTACTGTATCTGCAACATTAGATTCAATCACTATTTCAGGCGGCACAAAAGCTACGCTAAAAATAGATATGCACAATGATCCCTCATCGCTTCAAGAGCTTTTCGGCTCTGTAAAAAAACCGTGTTTGATTATTGTCGCCCCTCCAGCGGATCACATGGGAGATATGAAAGAAGTGAAGGGTGATCCTAATCAGCCTGATATTTTCGAAGCCAATTACCACGTAACTGATGAAAGCGATTCTTCAGACGAAACATAACTTTTAATTTTTGAATACAAAATTTTATACCGCCTTCGGGCGGTTTTTTTATGCCTGAAGGAAAAGAAAATGCTTACATCAGATCAGCTAGTGCGAGGAATGCCTGTTCAATTAATTGACCCCGCAACAGGTCAACCTGTTTCTTATTCAAATTCAGCTTCCGCATTATCTAAAGCTGCTGGCGCTTCAATTTGCGATTGGCAAAAGAACGGAACGCTAACATTATCAGCGGGTACTGCTGCCACAGCAGCTTTAGATACCAGTGTTTTATTGTTTGGTAAACCTACTCTAAAATGCGTATTTTCAAGCGCAGCGTCTGATACATATATTGCAACGTTTACGCTCACTAATCCCGCTAGATTAAAAGATATTAAAAATATTCAAATTCCTATTCTGTTTACTAACAATGCATCGGGGAATGGAAATATTGGATCTTCGAGCGCGCCCTTTCAAATTTGGTTAGGCACAAGCAATAGCAAATCTATAAGAATACAGTGCGATTTTTCAAACCTTCAGCCAGGCGTTTGGACAACCTTAGCGTTCTCGAGAAACGCAGTTAGTGTCATCACTAATGCAATCAGCGAACTTGATGCATCTGGTGTTACGGTTACAACAGTTAAAATTGTGCAGGCGACGAACAACACCGCTGCTAATTCATATCCGGTATGGGTAGGTGAGATCATAGCCGACGCCAAAATAAATAAAGGCTACGTCACTTTAGTGATGGATGGCGAGTACTCGAGTCAGTACACGGATTTATTTCCTTTGCTCACTACGTATGGCTTAAAGTCATCTTTAGCTATTACAACTGCCGACATCGGTGGCGTTGGAAGAATGACCCTAGCGCAAATACAAGAAATGAAAAATGCGGGGCATGAGCCTATTAGTCATACCTATGACTCCAGTAAATCTGGAGGCTATGGAAACGCTACAGACTGGCCAACGGCAGCAGATATTACCGATGATTTAAGGTCGCAATGGGCATACTTTGATACACAGGGATGGGATGATGGTATCGGCTACGGAGTGTGGGGATTTTCATATGGTTTCGTGTCATCCAATACTTTGGCTCGCCAAAACCTTGTTGCATCAGCATTGAGGGCAGGTGGTATGCAAGCGATGCGGAAAAGTGTTCCCTATAACGGTGAGGCTACTGCTGGTTGTTTAATTCCGCTTCATAAAATGCCTGTTGATCCTTTTGTTCTTTCTGGTGCAATCCAAATTACTAGTACTCATAGTTTTGCTGATGTAATTACCTGTATAGATCAAGCTGAAGCAACAGGTAGTTGGGCAATTATAACTGCCCATCGTTCAGTAACATCCTCCCCAGGTTCACTAGAAATGACTAAAGCTAACTTTGAAACATGGATGAGTTATGCAAATGGTCGTGTTAATCAAGGAACGCTTGTTGTTGATACTTTTTCTAAAGTTTTCAATAAATTTTTTAAACCTGAAGCTTTGGCGGCTTAAATGAACACTACTCAGCAAGACCCATTTGTTTTTAGCAGCCAGCCTCCTTTTTATGTACGTGTAGGGGAGGCGTATCAATCTATTGATCTTGGAGATGTGCCGCGTACTTATGATTTTAGTAGAGAGCTGGTTTCTAGCATAACAGGGTGCAACAATATTGCGACTCTGATAACAGGAGCGCCAAATTCAAAATATGCTGTGTTTAGCGCATCAAGGATTAGACCGGAAGGCATTAAAGGGCGCATCGAGTTTACCGAGCAAGGTTTGAAAATAGCGAATATGCCTGGTGATGGCTGCCCCTCAGAACCTTTACGAGCAACCATTGCATCGTTTGCTTTGCCGGCTGATCAACGCTTATTTTGGAATTTGCGCGTGCAATTTGGTGATGCTCCCGAAAACTGGTTATTAACACCCTCAGGCGTTGACCCCGCTTTAGTCTGGCAAATAAAAGCACCTGGCTTGCAGCCCTCGCTTGCGATGGTTGTTGATACCGACGATAAAGACCCTGCTAAATTAATGCTTTTTTTTAATATCAAAGTGAATGATCAAATAGAGCGTGTAGGAACCGTGCGCGGATTAATCCCGTATCAGCCTATCAATGTGCTAATGGAGGGGTTGCTGGATGAGCAAGATAGCGACAAGGGAGGGAGGGGGTTCTGGAGAGTGAAAGTAAATGGGAAGCTAGCAGTAGATTACCTTGGCCCCACATTAGTAAAAACTGCTGAGGCGCCGCATCAGTGGTTCATTGGGCTATATCGCTACTTAACATTTGGCCCTGCTTTTATTCCACGAACTTCATATTGGAGCAGGGCGCAATTATTAGGATTTTAATTTACTACGCTATACGCATTCATTTTTTTAATTAAACTTTTCCGGTGCATCTTCTCTGTGTCAGACATACACTGCTGTGATTTTAGTTCCCATAAATACCATTGGCTAGTGGTTCTACCTCTCCATAGCCCGCCTATTGGCACACCATTATCAAGCGATAAAATATAAGTGCCTGAGCGCTCATTAGGGCTATCATCAGCAAGTGGCACCCGATGAAATTCCCCATCTGCTATCACCTCATCAACAAGAAAACGTGAGGTTTGCAAAATGTTTAAAAATATTGCTGTGATGGAATCATTAGGTTTAGTAGCACTCAAGATAGATTCCCCGCAGATATGCAAAAAAGTAAATATAATTAAATATTTGTACGTTGTCAACGAAATGAAAACGCAAGTTTTCTGCATATAATTTAAGGCGATAACTGTTAAAACTATTTGATTTAATAGTTATTTAAGATGGAGAGCCAACATTAAAATGTAAAGTGGGGCATGTAGTGGGGCATTTAATAAATTTAATTTTTTAAGTGTTTGAATTTTAAATTGTTATTTAAATGTTCGATTCCTGACAAGGGGACTCTTGATAAGTTCTTAATAGTCCGCATTGGTTCTTTAGTCATTGTTTTTTATTTTGTTTGAAAGCTTTTTGCGTTCGCATAAGTCCGTAATGATCCGTATGTATCCGAATAAAAAGTGGGGTATAGTGTGGGGTATCAAAATTTAGTATAAAAAAGTACCCCACTCTGTATGTTAAGCGATATTAAATGTAAGAATGCAAAGGCAAAAGAAAAGCCCTATAAGGTATTTGATGAAGGCGGCTTGTTCTTATATGTAAATGTAAATGGTTCGCGCTCATGGCGTATGCGCTATAAGGTAGATTACAAAGAGTATTCATTATCATTTGGAAGTTATCCAGATATATCATTAAAAGAAGCGCGGCTTAAACGAGATGAAGCACGGCTTGTGATATCGCGAGGCGGTAATCCAGCTGTTGAAAAGCAAGAAGGTAAGCGTAAGTTAAAAGTCTCAGCAAATAATACATTTAAAGCTTTGGCAGAGGCTTGGTTTACTACATGGCAGGTAAAAAAAACAGAGCATACTAAATCAGCTGCTAAAGCTGCTCTTGAGCGTTATGTTTTCCCAGAGATTGGGCATAAAATAGCTAACGAATTAACTTCGCTTGATTTTATAGAAGTTATAAAAAAAGTAGAAGCACATGGTTTAGGTTTCACACCAGGCAGGCTTTGGCAAAGATGCTCTCAAATTATGCGTTTCGGAATACCTATAAAATTAGTTGATAGGAATCCTTTAGCGGATATTAAGCCCGCTGATGTATTAATACCGCACACAACTGTAAATCACAGTCGTATCTCTGTTTTAGAACTGCCCCAATTAATAAAAGATGCTGAAAGCTATAAGGGGCATATTTTAACTAGGATAGCAATCAAGCTCATGATGTTGACGTTTGTTCGTACACAGGAGCTGATTAAAGGCGAATGGGTAGAAATAGATTTGAAGGCTCGTTTGTGGCGTATTCCTGCGGATCGAATGAAAATGAAAGATGATCACCTTGTCCCGTTGTCTACTCAAACAATTAATATTCTAAAACAGTTATATGAATTGACAGGCAAAGGGGAGGTATTGTTTCCGGGGTCGCAACGCGCTAGAACAATCAGCAATAACACAATTATTTATGCATTGTATCGGATGGGGTATCACAGCCGTATGACTGGGCATGGTTTTAGGGGTTTGGCTTCTACTGCATTGCATGAAATGGGTTTTCCGCCTGAACATATTGAGCTGCAATTAGCTCATCAGCAAAGAAGCCAGGTAAGTGCTGCCTACAACCATGCTAAGTATCTTGAACAGCGTCGTGTGATGATGCAGGCATGGGCTGATTTTGTTGATTCGGTAGGTGTTTAATTATCCATGCATCAACTTCGTGCTCTAACCATCGTGCGGCTCTTTTGCTTAGTAATATAGGTCGCGGAAAGCTACCGGATTCTATGGAGTTATAAATAAAACTTTTGCCCATACAAATTTTGTTCTTAACACCTTGAAGATCGAGTAGGGTTAAAGGTTGAGGTAGGGTATTAGTCATGGCTTTTATCCCTTTTTTTAGTAAGTAGAATCAGCAAGGGGCTTATTTGTTAATAAGTTAATACGCTTAAGAATATTGTTAGGGAAGGGTACTTCAAGAACGTGATCAATAACGTGCATTACTAACGAGTCTGATTCATCTGTTATTCGTACTTCTGGGAACAAATGATGCTGTAATCTGCAATAGTTCAGGCAGGATTCTGCATCTGGCAAATTAACAGGCGGCATATAATTACCATTAATTGATGTGAAGCAGAATCCAAAGTACATAACTTAATCCCTTTTAAATTTGCCAGATTCAATCATGTAATTTATCTCAGCTTCATCCCCCTCATCATCGTAAACAGTTACTAATGCATTTGCTTTACCTGTCGTTGGCATTGCACATGAAATAGCATTTAAAATCGATTCTGCTAACTCAATTTCAGCCTCAGATTCAATTTCTGATGTGTTAATTGTGATTGCTTCAGGGCATTTAAAATTTCCACAATTCCAGTTTGAGAAAACTATTTCCATATAAAAAGTCCTTAATTTAAAACCTATCAATATATTATTAGGAAGATACCGCCCCTTGTGAGGGCGGTTTTAAAACGCCTGGTGTTAAGAAACGATAACTTTAAAATACTCAGGCTGATAAGATTTGCTAGTTCGTTCGCCCTTAATGCGTCCTACCAGATTCTTTTTGCAAAGTGCATTAAGTGCCCGTAACTTATTGCCTGTAGCGCCACTCGTGAGACATCGCTGATTAGGTAATGTTTTTAGCCATTTAAAAGTGTCGTGCTCAAGCTGGGTAAGCGTTACTTTCGTATCCACGTATCTATCATCCCTCATTGCCAGCCTCCCAGAACGCTTTGTTATAGTCCTCAAACCCTTCTTCACCAGGCTTAAAAGGGTTATTCCAGCCATCACCGTTTTTGTTATCAATATGCGCTTGATCACTAACAGGAAAAGTTCGTTGAAGGCGAGCGTAGCTGTTTGACATTTCAAGAAAGTTAGCCAGCCCTTTATTTTCTTGTTCTTCAAGCCATTTTAGATGTCGCTGAAGGTATTGCTCAGCTGCTTCATCAGCAGGAATCAACCAAAAATTATGACCACCTAAAGTATGTTTAAAGCGCATAGTGTTGGGCATGATCTGTATCCCTTCTTAATGGAGCAAGCAGACCAAAGCCCCCATCAAACTTAATGCATAGACGATCGCGAAAGTGTGTAGGGTTTGAATCAACAAAAACATTTTTTAAAACAGATAGTTTGTTTAGATATACGCTGGAAAAATCATTGTTACCAATTCGGATTCCAAAAGGCCAGGCTTCTGGTAATGCTATCCACGTAAGGTTTTTCTCATTCTCAGCCAGGCTAATTAATGATTCACGAATAGAAGAGGGTAGCAACAGTTTTTCATGCGCTGCATCAATGCGGTCAACACGAATAACAATCGCAGCATCGGTAGCGTAGGTATAGCGGCCTGTGGTGAACGGCTCATTGAATTGCTGTTGCTCTGAGTCGGTCGAGCAAAATGATAAGAGGTCGTTGAGGGATACAGCAGGCGCAACTTGGGCATGTATGTTTTGCATAATAATTGCCACTGTTTAACGTAAACAGGAGGGCAGTACAAAACCCTGAGCGTTATTGAGAGAAATTATGTGTGATGGTGCGCAAAGCGCAGTTTGGGCATGAGTGTGCATCCAAATCTCCTATGTGAGAGATTTAAAAAGCAATGTCATAGGGTCCAGCTATAACATTGAGAGGGGGGTGCGAGCACAAGGTGTAGGACATGCTGAGAGCTCTTGTCTCTCACAACATTCAGACTACAGACAAGGAGAACCCGATTTTTAGCCTTAGGCTCCCGCATCTCTGTGTTGCCACAGAATTAACCTTGTAGCACCCTTTTTTAGAGTAAGTAATTTTTTAAACGTTTGTCAAGTACTACAAAGAACGCTTATACTTTTCGTATGAATATATTATTTTAAATTTTTTCTAAAGTTTCTTTTTATCTTGCCGTTAAGACTGGTTGATAGATAAACTTTCGCGCGACTGGACATCGCACGAATGCCCCAACAACAAATCTCTCACATAGGAGATTGTATGTATCAGTGCGTTTTTTGCGCCCCGTGGGGGTGCCTATGAGTTCAGATAGAACCATTTTATGGGTTGCTTTACAGCATAATAAAATACCCAATACAAAACATTTTCAATTGCTTATTGCTATGGCTCAAAATGCTGATGATGAAGTCAATCCGCAAGCTAAGATAGCTGCATCTATAAAATCGCTATGTGAATTTACCCGCGTAAAATATAAAGATAAAGACCGCAAGCAAGATAGAAAAACGGTGATTGCGGGTTTGCAGTGGCTTAAAAATAATGGATTTATTGAAGATACAAATGAGCGAGAGGGCGCTACAAGAAGAATTGTTGTGTACCGCTTAAAAGTACCTGCTGATTTTAAATGCGTGCGTGAGGCTGCCTATTCTGTAGCAGAAAATACATTAGAAAATCGTTGGCAAATGCTCGACAAAACGTATCCAAAACAAGAGCCACAACATTATGATTATAAAAACGGCACTGCTAATGGAGACATAGAAAAAGAATTGTTAAAAACAGATCATTCTCGTGCTAAATATATTTTCGAGGGCATTAATCCGACAGATGATCAAGTCATGCATATGATTGGTGATATTACGTCGCGTAGAAAAGCCGGAGGAGAATGGTACGGTTGGCCAATTAATAAACTCCCCCGCTTTTATACTTATTTAACCGAATGGGAAGAAAAACATACGGAAGTTAAACCAAAACAAAAAAATAAAAAGTTTAGAAAGGCAAAAATGAAAGGCACTCATAACTTAAAGCAAGTGTTGCTTTATTAAAGCTTATTTTGGTTTATGTTTGCTTGGATCAAATTTAGTGACATCGAATTCAAATATGGGTTGACCTTCTTGGTAAATATTAACGGCAATTCTAACGCGTTTTGCTTTAATCATTCTTTTTAAGAAGCGGTCATAATTATGAATAAATATGGTGTCTGTACTATTGTCAGCTGCACCTACCGCTGAAAATTTTTCAGCCTTTTCATCATCAAATCTAACAAGAAGCGTGCAGTGTTCATAAGATCGGCAAAGAATTTGTCCTTTTTCGATTTCAAATAGAACATCTTTACCAGATTTTTCTGAGATTCTTAAAGTAAGTTTAGCGTGTTGAGATCCATGATAAGGAAACTTAAACTCAACAGTATTTGTGCTAGAAACGATAGCATAGTAAATTTTTCCTTTGCTCATCGGATCTTCTTCTTGTGAATAAAACCAATTTGATACGGGTTGGTTTGGTGTTTCCGATTGTATAGCAGGCTGATTTGTCTGTGTGCTTGCGGTTTGTCCTGAGAAAATTTTTCCAATAATAAATAAGATAAATAGCGTAGCGATTATTTTAGTAAATAAAGTAGTTTTTTTTACAGGCCTAGTTATTCCACATTTAGGGCATGTTTTTGCAGAGTCGCTTACTTCATAGCCGCATTCACGGCATTTAGCTATTGCCATATGTAATTCCTATCATTTAAACAGTACCAATTTTTAAACTGTTGAATAGTACCAGTACATATCCTTATTCTGTGAATGCTATGTGCATAAATGCTCGTTAATGTTGTAAAAATTATATGAATTAGGCATTTATTCGGTTATCAACAAATAAAAGAGTAACTGGTACTGTTTGTTGATAAGTAGCCTTATAAGGTTGATTAACTGGTACTATTTAGATCATGTGGTAATGATTTTGGTACTATTTTAAGTGTTTGATAAATTTATGTATTTTTGCCATTGGCTTAAGTTATCCACGGAAAACTAGCCCCTCTATATTGTTTTGTTATTTATATATACATATATAGTAATCGCGGGGGTGTATAAAGTGATCGGCCTACGGCCTCACGATAACTTCTTGGAAACACCTTATCGAGATCATCTCGGCTAAGGCCGATCTGATTTAGGGCTTACGCCCATCAGTAAAATACATAACAGCTTCGCTAAAGCGAAGGAAACGCCCTTTGGGCTAAAATAATTAACAGAAAATATTTATAACAGTAAAAGTTGCGCCTGTGCGCAACATAGCTAACTAATCAATAGCAAATAGCCTTTTACAGCATTGTTTTGTAATAAACGAGAGACTGAGTAAGTAAAACTTTACTCAGATTACTAAACCACCGATAATTACCGCATGGAAACCTTAACTCTTTTTGATCTTCGTATTGATGGCTATACACCTAAAACTCTTCCTATGAAAAGTTTAGTGCGCTATCTTGATGCCTTTGCACAGCTATTAGGCAGCGATGGTCACGTCCATTTTGATCGTGTCAGGCAAGGTAGCGCTGTGCTACGTGTGAATGTCGATGAGGATGGAGTGCAAGAGGTAGAAAGTCGCCTATCGCTTGTTGAAAATCCTGATGCACCAGAAGATATTATTAAAGCGTATAAGCAGCTTAATGATCTACTTAAAAAAGATGGCACCTGGGCTGAGCTTAAGAGTAAAAACGGCGCTCAAATTATTGAGTTCCCAGGTTGCAAGACTGTAAAGCCTCAAGTTATTGGCCCTGTAAAAGAAATGGGTGAGCTTGAAGGCGAGCTAGTTAGAGTGGGTGGTAAAGATAGGACAGCCCATCTTCTTTTAATTGGTGAAGATGGGCAAGAGTATAAGGTACAGGCAAACCGTGATATTGCAAAAAGGTTGGGTGGGTGTCTCTACAGCAAAATAAAAATCACGGGCGTTGGCACTTGGTATCGTATAGAAAATGGTAAATGGGAACTGAGACTTTTTGTAATTCAAGATTTTGAGCTATATGAAGAGCGCACTCTTAAAGAGGCAATCAGTGATCTTCGTAACATTCACGAAAGAAGTGAATGGGCGAAGATGGATGACCCTCTAGCCGAATGGCTGGAAATAAGAGGACAATAAAAAAATGGCAGTTTTGTTTGATGCAAGTGTTTTGATATTGCTTTTACAGCCTAATGCGGGGATTCCTCAAGACCCTGAGACAAAAAAACCCGTTGAATACGCAAAGCAACGCTTAGATTATCTTATTAATCAATTAAACAAAGGAAGAACTAAGATTATTGTTCCTACTCCTGCGTTATCTGAGCTATTGATTCATGCTGGTTCACCATCAGTTAGTAATAGCTATATTCAAAGCTTACAGCGCCCGCCTTTTAAGATTGTTTCTTTCGATATGAGAGCAGCAATTGAATGTGCTGAGGCATTTAGGCAATATGGAAAAAAAGATAAAACATCTACTCATGCCAAGCTAAAGTATGATCGACAAATTGTTTCTATTGGGATAGTGGAGCAAGTGGAAGCTATTTATTCTGATGATAGCGACATTGTAAAGTATGGAAAGCAAGCAAATTTAAATGTTATCCGTACTCATCAATTAGATATTGACCCTAACGATCGGCAAGGTAGCTTATTGAGCGAGCAATCACCTGAAATATAATTACTAATAATAAATTTCCATAATAATTATTTTTACAGAAATGATATTTAACCCCTACAACATAATAAGTTGCAAAAAAAAACAAAAACTGCTAAAGTTTTGCCGTTGATCGACCGTTGATTAACAAAAGGGTCTGGACAACCCAAGGCAGTAAATCACATAGAGGGGACGCCGCAATTTGCGGCTCGTTCTCTGCCTCCCCAGCCTATACCTATGGGGCCGGCAATTAGGAATCTATTACGTGGCTTAATCGTGAATAGGTGCTTCTATGTGAGCGTCCAGCCTTTTTGTTAGCCCCGCCCTGCTTAACTGGACATTAAGCGCCTGCGGGATGATCAATTTCTCTCACATAGGAGAAATAATGAATCCTACTTACGCAAACCTCAATAGGCTCATTGCAGACATTGCATCTGACGCCAACGTTTTATCCTTTCCCTTTTTCCATCAAAATTCTACGCATACTATTCGCTTGATTGTCGATGCTGACATGCAAGCCTGGGTATTCGCTTCTGATATTATAAAAATCCTTGATTTACATAATGAAAAAATGGGGACATTCGTTCTTCCTGAGTGCCTTGGGATTGATGAATTTAGCCATCGGATTTTTGCTCAGTCATTAAAAGCCATCGAGCGCCCTCTCATCAATGAAAGCGGTGTTATCCATCTTTGCTGGCACTATCTCGAAAATATGCATCTTCCTGATGTATGCCAGGCATTGCGCCGTTTCTTTGTCTCTACCGTGATACCTGCTGTGCGTCGCATAGCGTGTAGAGCTGCTTGTACCTTCCCTGTAGGTACACCAGGCAGCGATAACGGTTCCTCCCTTTCTTTCTCCCAAAATAGTTAATTCCCCCACTTCTTTAAACATTTAAAGCTGCTGGGGAACATTTTGTTGTTATCAACAAAATGGTAGCCCCTGCGCGATGCAGGAGTTAAACAATGATTACTAATAAATTAATGGTTGCTGTTACTGCGGTAATTTTTGGTGCATCTGGCTTCTCGTTTGTATTGGCTAAGCATAAAGCTAATTCACAAATGAGTGATGCTGGCCAGTATCGCCCCTTCTCATCTGCCGAAGCAGATCAAGAGCCACAAGCTGGCGATGTTATTGTTCCCCCACTCATTATCAAAGATGAGTACCGCTCAAAATCACGCAGAGAGCAGTACGAAGATCAGGTGCAAAGCCGTTATCGACGTCCTGTTTTAGATAAAGGCCAATATCGCCCTTCCCCCAGTGATCAACGCAAAGGCTACAGAGAGCAACGCGCTCAATATCTAGCGGAACGCGGAGCAGCCCCTACCTACGACTACACTCAAGACGAACAGCCCCGCCGTCGTGCTAACAGATACGACGATTAGGAGCGCGCCTCAATGATTAAATTTTCAGTTCTAGCAGTATTAACGTTGTTGCTATGGCTGGCCCACCCGCTAATCAGTGTTTTGTTTTTAGCGGGTGTAGGTACAGGCGCTTTCGTAAGGGGTTAGCAAATGGGAACAATCTTAATAGGTGTCGGTTTTCTTGCAATCCTCGTGCTTCTTTTTCTCAATTTTTGTTTGCGTAATGATCTAAGTAAATCGCAAGAAGAGTTACAGAAAAAACAGGCCGCAAATGATCTTATTTTTAAAGCTCTGAATGGTGAAGGTTTACAGGAAGAGAAGAAATTACAAAATGTTTCTATAAGGGTTTAAAGATGCATGAATATAACGCATTGCCACAGTCTAAATTTTTAAAAGATGTTGAAGCTCATCAAATTAATATTATTAAGGATGATGGTCTTTATCGTCATGTAAGATTTAGTCGAAATGAAAGTAGTTACTTGCGATTCGACCTAATAACATGGCCAGGTTACTTGTGCATAACAGGCGATTGCGAAACATTTATATTTGCTCGCTTGCCTGATATGTTTGAGTTTTTTGAGGGAAACAGTTCAGAAAAATACCCTATTAATCCCGGGTATTGGAGCGAAAAGCTTCAAGGAAAAAAAGACTATGAATGTTTTTCAGAAGAAAAATTTAATAAATTAATTACTGATTATTTTAATAGTTTTTGTAAAGACAAGTCTATTTCAAAAAAAGAAAAAAATCAGTTATGGGCAGAAATAAAAGAGCAAGTTTTAGATCTTGATTCAGATGGTGCTCAAAGAGCTGCTTACAACTTTTCATTTAAAACAAGCGATGGAAACTTTAATTTCCAAGATTTTTATGAGCACGATATAACAGATTATACCCACCACTTCTTATGGGCATGTTACGCCATTATCTATGGCATAAAAAAGTATCGAGAGCATAAAAATAATAATGAAAAAGAAGTATTGGCAAAAAAATACGGATTCAATCCAGCCTCAGGAATTGTCACTGCTAATATCGGCGGTGATGCAAGAATGACTCTGGCTCAAGTGGAAGAAATGAAAAACGCCGGAATGCTTTAACTAATCCACATCAAAACGAGAGTGTGTGACCCACTCTCGTTTCTCACTTGTGGGCATAAGAATTAGGGAAATATTATGCAAATAGAATTTAACACAAAAATGCAATTAATTAAACCACATGCCGATTTTGCAGGATTTTTGCTTGTAGGTATGTTGATGGTGTCGCTGATTTGGACAGAAGTACTTTTCTATAACTTAGGCAATACAGCGTTTACAGCAGGTGTATTGTTGCTGGCAGGCTTACTAATAGAAATTGCTAAAACCTTCTCTGCCCTTCTCGCTAAAGATAGATGGACACAAGGTTGTTACTTAGCAGCATTAGGTTTGTATTTTTTAACACTGTTTGTAGTGGGAATTAGCCTGACGGCTAGTAAAGGATTTTTAGGCGTTAATCACGAGCAAAGCATTGCTAAAGCAAATGCGGAAAATGAGAAGCATAGAAGAAGCTCAGATGAGTATAAACAATTGCAAAGCTTGATAGCAGATAAAGACCGCAGTATTGATAATCTAAATACGTTAATGCAGGAGCAGCTACAAACTAATTATAAAACGGAAGCTAATAAAACCTCTCAAAAGATAGATAAGCTTGTAAAAGAAAAACAGCTATTAATTAATAAGCTCCATTCTTCAGGCACTGTATCAGAAAAGTCTATTTCAGCATCAGAAATCATGTTTAAAGATTTAGCTACATTTTTTAATGTAGAAAAGGTTTCAACGATTGAAACTGCCGCTCATATTTTAATATCAGTGTTAATAGAACTATTCGCGATAGTATTTTTGCACTATTCAAATTTTAGTTTGAAATGGGAAAATGCTAGTAAAAGTAAATCGGTTTTAGATGAAATAATGGATAAGTTAAATTCATTATCTATGAAAGCAGAAACAATTATTAGTTTGGTAACGCAGCAAGATGAGTTTGGGTGTTCAATTGCGACATCTGCTATGTTATTTGATATTGGTTACAACGAGGCAAAAAATAGATTATCAGTATTTTCAAATGTTGATCATTCGATGGATGCTGAAAATTATATTAACTATCTTTGTGATGAGAGATTAAGTTTTTCTATACAGCCAGGTGCTAACTTTTCATTTATAAAAAACTCTATGCCTGGTGTTGTCATGGCTGTATTTTGTCAATTAAAAAATGAAGATAAATATAATCATTTATGTGTATATCAAAACGGTGTTTTTTATTGCCCTATTAATGGTGCCATGACTGAAGAAGAAGCTTTATTAACTTTTGATAATATCGATTCATTTATTGCTATTGAGCCAAACCATTTATTAAAAGTTAGGGAATTAATAAAAGCCCTGCCCTCACGCAAGAGAGTAGAAAATAATAAGAATCTACCCAATGTTGAGCTTTCATTAGCTGGCCCGTTGAGGAAAAAAAGCGAAGTTAAGACGGGTTCGACATCACCTAATGCCTCTTCTAAAACCGCCAAAAATACCCATGCTCAGGGTCTCTCGAAACCTCTCTCGAAGAGACGCTATTTTGCCCTCTCTCAAGAGAACCCGCGGGGTGTCTCGAAGATAGCTAAACAATGGTCTCCTGAAGAGAATCCAAAACCTCTCTCGAAGGGTCTCTCGGAACCTCTCTCGAAAAAGGGGAAAAACAACACGATCAAAGTGACCTATGAAAGCGGGGTAGAGGTTGAAATAGATCGTAATAAAAAAAGCAAAAAAAGTAATACTGTGAAAGTAGAAGTATTAAAAGATGATTATCAGTCTATTAAAAAAGAAATAATAAAATGTGCGCGTAGAAATCCTGATATTCAATGGTCAGTTAATGCGATTAAAAACCATTTTAAAATAGGGCATCCTAAAGCAAAAGAAGCTCATGAGAAATTAAAAAAAGAAGGAGTTATTTAACTGTGTTTATTAACAACAATTAATAGTTTATATGCATTTATTTTATTAATATATGATTAATAGATAGGCGAATATTGTTTGATTTGATATAGTTAATTATCACTGTTAGAAAGGTTTTAATATGCTGGTTTATGTGAATGGTCAGGAATATATTTTAATATCTTTTATTCTGGCAGTATGCGGAGCATTATTAACAATATTAATTTATGAGTTCAGAGGAGGGAAAGCATTTAAAGAATCTATTGCTGTTTTGTTTTTAAATTATAAATTGAAATTGGAGAAAACGAGTTCTCTAGTTATTGTTGAATCATTAATGCATGTATTGCACGAGCAATCAGCAAAATTAGGCATTCACCGTCGTGCTGTTTCAGCCTTTCAAAAAAAATCATTCAATCAATTAATGGCACTTGGTTTAGCAGATAGTGTAGATGATGATTTAAACGATACGATAGGAGAGGGTTCTGATACTTATTTAATAAGATTCGATGTTTTAGAAAAAAGAAAAAGAGAGTTATTAAAAAACCAAATAAAAAAGAGTGGGTGGCTAAATGAGCAGGCAAAATGAGCAGGCATCTTCTTAAGAAAAGTGAATTAGCGAGCATGGCAGATATTAATGTGTATACATCGCCATGCTCTTGTTGGAAAGTTGATATTCAAAGGAATAGAGAAACAGGTACGTGGTATGTGCTTTATAAAAGAAATCGGTATCTACGTTATGCGAATGATCCTAAAAGCTGGGCATGGGAAAACTGGGTACCGTGCGGTGATTTTTTAAATCTTGAGCTTGCTTTGGGAAGAAAAGGGGAGCTTGAGAAGGAGTTAAGCGAATATGAAAAAAGTAACAGAGTTTCCTATTCAGATATCCGGTGCAGCTGAGCTGTGGGAGTGGTTTAGCTTGTCTTATGCAGGTTGGTTAACGCTACCAAGAATTATGATGCATGAAATGCCTGATGAGTGGCAAGGAAAAATGGCTGAGCTTTTAACCGAGTGGGATGCTACATGGAATACAGAAGCACTGCCAGGCACAAGGGTTCAAGCTGTTACTGAAAAAGGGAAGATTACAAAATTTCCTACATGGTTATTAAATTATAGACATCCGAATAAAGAAGCACTTCAGGCTATCAAAATAGGCGGTGAATTATGAGTAATCAAGAGCCAAAGGAATTAAATATCGATTCTGCAGGTTTGAATCCTGTCGTAGTTGGTCAAACAATGTGGCATCAGTTAGTAGAAACGTTTTTGGATGTTGCTAATGCCAACGGGTTTTCAACATATGAGGCGCGCACTCAGTTTTGGGGTGGGTTCATCGGTTGTGCGTCTGGAGCAATGGCAGCGGATATTGGCAAAGAAAGTGCGGTACTTATGTTGGAATCATTTGTTCGTATTGTGAGCAAATTGGGTGATGAGGATAGGAAAAATAACTTACCTAATTAAAGGCTAGTGGCTTTTACCAGCGTATTCATTAGTTGAGTAGAAACAAAGTTTTATTTCGTCGGGGCAAGTTTTAGGGCTGTATTTATTAAGTATTTGAATTTATGGAGTGTTAATGATTGATGAAAATGTAATTCCTCCCATGATAGATCCTCTTGGTAAATACTGGCGGCAACCTGATTCGTCTTTGATTGGAGTAGATGAAGCAAATGCTTTAATGGATGAAACTACTTTTAGAGGTCTTCTCAATTACTCTACCTCAATACCCAGCGGCGTTTATCCTGGAAAGATGTGGAGAAGAACGGAGGATGGTCAGCGTTGGCTTTTGTGCTGGTATGGTTTATCTGGAAAAGGCGATGGGTTTTGCTCTATTAATAATCGTGAAATTTTAATCGCTTAAGTAAGGGTTCTCAAATGATGAATATTGGGTGTTTGGAGAACAGCAGAATCGAAGGTCATTTAGAAAATAATGTAGTTGTTATTAAGTTAGAAGACAGCACTCAAGCTGAAGAGGTTTTTGATCTTTTAAATGAGCTTAAATATAAAGCTGAATGTGGTTATGGCAGTGTTGATGTTTAGTTTTCAAAGGGTGCAAATATGTTTTGTTGGCACAAATGGGGAAAATGGAGTAGTCCGCATAACGGTATTTTTGTTCCTTTTAAGGAAAATATTGGATATTTTTCTGTTTGTCAGTTAAGGGTTTGTGAGAAATGCGGAAAAGCAGCTTATCGAAGGCTGCCAAAATTACGTTCATTAGAGGAACTAAAGAAAGAAGTTTAAATTTTTTGAAGAAGCAAATAAGGAAAATCATGCCAGAACAATTTTATGCAAAAATTAAAGAATTTGATCAGATCAAAAGATTGAAAGTACTTAATTTAAAATCTGGGTTTGAATTTAAATTTGATTTGTTTTTTGAAAGCAAGCCTGAAAAATTAAAGTATTTATTAAGTTCACAGCGTTGCATTATTTGGTGTCGAGATGGATTTATTGATAGCGGAAATTTAGATAATGTTGGTGTTAAGTGGGAAGAAAAATCACTTGATGATTTTATAAAAGCTATAGCGGTATACGACTCAATGGGCATTCCAACATCATGCGGAAAGCCGTTATGCAATGCAATTGATCATCATCCACTTTGTAAATTACATGTTTCCTCATTGGGAGTAGGGCAATGAGTAAAGTTGCTGACGATATATGCGCTGAAATTAAGTCGCAGTTTAATTATGCAGAGCACTTTAAAAATTTATGGATACAAGCCAACGATGAGAAAGAAAAGGTTGAGATAGAACTTTCTCATGTTAAATGTTTGGCTTTTGAGGCGTTGCCTGATGTGGTTAAGTGCGGACACCTGCCATTGGCTCAAAAAATTGAGGCTCTTCAAACTAAAGAAGAAAATCCATTTAATTATTCTAAAGATTTAATTTCCCGCCGTGATTTTGAAAAATCGCATGGAACTGATGCTTAACACAGAATAAATGGGATCGTAAATGAAAGATCATGAAAAGCGCGAATTTATTAATGCAATTACTAATGTCTCAGTTAAATTTGCAGGGACTCAGCAGTTAAGAGAAAGAATTTCAGAAATTGTTTTGCCAGTAATAAACAATCAAATTGAAATTATTAATTCAATGGCTCCTAAAGATAAGCAACTCGGTATTGAAGTAGTAGAAGGGGCGTTAGTATTCAGCATGGGTATGGGAACTTTATGCGAAGCGTTAAAGCTTAAAAAGTTTGATGCTGCTGCCGTGTTGGCTGAGAAGAAATTTGTTTTAAGGATTTATTAATATGCCAGCAATGAATTATAAATTTATTGATAAAAATAAAGGAGCCAACCTTAAAGATGGAATTGAATACTTTGCCGTTGGTTTGATTGTTGATAGCTATATTGAAGATGGAAAAGGATCATCTAGCGGCAAAGATTATTTTGTGCAATTTATTGATCCTTGGGGAAATATTCATAATGAATGGAGATGTATAGAAGAAATTGAAATTTCTAAAATTGATGATGCAGATGCTGATTTATTACGTATGGCATTTGCCCGTGCTGAATATCATCGAAATGAAAGTGAATAAATGAGCGAAAAATCAACTAACGAAAATCAATTAAAGTCTGATGCGATTATGGGTTTTGTTGATTTAATGATTCAGGCACTTGATAGTGGTTTTGTTGAAATAAATAATCCTACATTAGCCGAAATTCATCGAGTTGCAGAGAGCCATATAAAAGATAATTATAACATTCAAGTAGGAAGTATTATTGATAGGCATGGAAATGATTTGGCTATGGAATGCGGAAGCCTTGATTTAAGGAGTATTGATGATGATGGACTTTTAATGAGTGACAAAGAGCTTGATGATTTATTAGTAGATGCAAACTATGAGTTAACAAATGCATCAAATTTTTTACGCGGTGCATCGCTTGATCCTCAAATCCCCAAAGGTGTTAAAGAGGCATTCGCTAGCAAGATAAATGATTTGGAAGAAATTAATAATAAAATTATTGGTGTTTTATATAAAAAAGGGTTGGTTTAGGCTGAAAGGATTCTTTATGAGTTATGGTCATAATTTTAGGGCATGGATGCCAAGGGAAAAACCAGAAGAGGGCAAAGCATTTATTGTTGTTTCTGTAAAAGATTCTGATGGTAATCGAGTGGAGTTTGAGGGAGCTATTGATAAGGATAGGGCATTCAAATTATTTGGTGAAGCATTGGTGCCTAATAAATAGCAATGGAGGTGTTATGTGCACTTCGCAAGAATGGTTGGATAAAGCCACAATAGTACAGAATCAGCTAAGGGAAACAGTGAAACAGGAGGCGGCTGGCGTAACTGTAAGAATGGCTACAATTACATGCCCATGCGGAGTAAAGAGGGCTTTGGTGAAATCATATCAGTGCTTGTATTGCAAAGTTTGGATGTGCGACTCTTGCGCTGAGATACATTTTGGAAAAACAGTTGTGGATTATCGGTTAGAAAATCCTGAAGTGAGTAACTAAATATGCGTAATGTTTTAACGGATGCAAAGATTGAAGCTGCTTTACCCAAAAGTAATCGTTACGGATTATTTGATGGTGGTGGCTTATGGTTGCTCATATATCCAACTGGCCTTAAATGTTGGTATGTAATCGTGTCTGTTAAAAAGAAAGAGCATAAACGAAAAATTGGTGAGTACCCAGTTATAACATTAGCCGAAGCTCGTAAGATGCTAATCAAGGAAAAGCGATCGTTATTAAATTTACTGGCTAATAATCATAAAGAAACTTTTATTAAAGCATCAGAAATATGGCTGGAACACTGGCGTTTAGCTCAAAAGCCCACACCAAAAACTGAAGTTACAGTATGGCGTAGATTAGTTAAGCATGTTTTTCCTGATGTTGGAGAGATTGATATAACTGTTTTAAGTTTGCAAGATTTTAGAAAAATTATTTTAGAGATTGAGAAGCAGCAGCTTCATTCAACAGCTCGGTATGTATTGATTTATTGCAAAAAAATTTATAGATACGCAAACCTTAGAGGGGCGTGCACGAATAACCCTGTTGAGTCACTGAAAGCATCTGAGAATTTACAAAACTATAAAAAGTCTATGCGCCCAGCGATTACAAGCCCTATAGGCTTGAAAAAGCTAATAGCGGATATCGATGCGCTATCTAATCCATTGCAGCGTTTAGCGTTGCAATTAATGCTGATATTTTTTACAAGAACAAAAGAGCTGTTATGTGCTAAGTGGGATGAATTTGATTTTGAAGCCAAAGTATGGCGTATACCTGCAGAGCGCATGAAAGCACGCTCTGATCATGTGGTACCTCTACCGCGTCAGGCTATTAGGTTGCTTGAGCAAGTATCGGAAAAAATTTATGCAAGAGAGTGGGTGTTTTTTAATAATGGAAATTACAATCCAAATCTACTTTTAAGCGCCCTCTATAAGATGGGTTACAAAGGGCTGATGTGTGGTCATGGCTTTCGCGCAACGTTTGCGACGCTCATGCGTGATTTAGAAAAAGCGGAGCGTAGTCATATCGAGAAGCAGCTTGCACATAAAGAAACTAATGCAACGGTACGGGCATACGATCGAGCCGAATATATGCGCCAACGTAGGGTAATGATGCAAGTTTGGGCTGATTATATTGATGAGTTGAGGTAAATAATGCATGCCGTTAAAGAGCGTCCTATTTTGTTTAGTGCTCCAATGATTAATGCCATTTTAGATGGAAGAAAAACGCAGACTAGGCGGATTGTTAAGCCTACAAAAAAGCATGCGGAAGGAGTGATAATTCTTGATGGCGGTACAAATAGACGCTGGCCTTACAATATGTTTGATGGTTCAGAAGCTGATGGAAATGGAATGGAGTTTCCAATTGGCTGCCCATATGGATTAGTTGGCGACAGGATTTGGGTTCGTGAAACATGGTCACCTATTAGCGAAAATTGGAGAGAAGCTGAAGACTTGATGTATGAGGGCAATAACTTTTGGTACAAAGCGACTTATGAGAAAGACATGATAGCTGAAGGATTATCAAAAGAAGATGCCAAAAGCATAGTTGAGCATGATCATATTATCAATGGCTGGCGTCCTTCTATCCATATGCCGCGAATAGCTAGCCGCATTAACCTAGAGGTAACAAATTTACGCATTGAAATGCTGAATGATATTAGCGAAAAAGATGCTATAGCGGAAGGTGCTCAGTTTGTTGATTTTGGCAAAGATCAATACGGACAGCAAAAGGCAGGGTGGCGTTGTGATAAGACTCCAGGAAATTACGAAGAATCTCTTGTTTCTGCTAAGTATGCTTTTTTTAATTTGTGGGAGAAGTTAAATGGCATCGATTCAGTAGAAAAAAATCCTTGGGTTTGGGTGATTGAGTTTACTAAGATTTAATTTGAAAGAAAGGATGAGCAAGAAGTTATTGGTGTGTGGCGTGTGTGGTGTGGGTTAGGCGGAGGTTATATGAGGGTCATATTAAGTAATGAAGAGTGCGCAGCTATACGATTAAAATATGAAGATAAAAGCCAGCAATTTTCGAGCGTTTACGGAGCTCTTACATTTGCATTTAATTTTAGTGCAGATCAGTATGCACAAAGTCCTATGAGTAAGCTTGTTAAGGGCAATGGAAATTTAGGATCGGGTAAGGGGTTGATAGGTGTTGATGGCGCGGCACAGGCTGGAATGATTATGCGAGAGGTATGCTCGCTTGGATATGCTGAGAAAATGTATTTGATTGCGCTATTTACGCCAACGTATGAAGTTAAGCCATCTCCTGATCCTGAAGAGGTTAATGATCCTATTCCTATGTGGTTAGTATGGCTCCTGATCTGCTCTGCGCCTTTACATAAATGGAATCCGTATTATGGTTTAGATGTTCAACATAAAGTAGAGCAAAAACGTCCTATAAATCCTAAGTTAGAAGAAGCATTAGGAGTTATGGTTACTCATGCACGATTAAGTTATAAGCCCAATGAAGAAACGTTAAAGCCTTTGTTAATGCTTTATTTTGGTCATGGTGGTGATTTAGATGATATCGCTCAAGAGGTTGGGTTTCATTACAACACGGTAACTAAACATAATGGAGCAATAAAGCGGTGTTTTGATGAGCTACATCTTCGTGCCTTTGCTAATATCTCTGAGCGTCTCAAAGGAGCTAGGATTGTGGCTTAAGAAGTAATAAACAGTTTTTGTTGGAGAAGTTAAGCAAGAATTGCTTGACGATTTGTTTTTATAAGCTAATAATGAAAATTAATATACACTGGATAATTACGTATTCAGTAGAAAAGCCCCGTAACTGGGGCTTTTTTTATTGGGGAAATGAATATGACACCACAGCTCATCGTTACATATGACATCAATATATGGACGCTGCTCACTGGTGTCATTGCGCTATTAAGTTTTGTCTTATGGCTCGGTAGTGAGTTCGAAAGATTCAAAGGATTACTTGGCCTTCCTAAACAAGTAGAAGATTTAAGAGGTGAGCTAAGTGAAGCGAGAATTCAAGCAACTAATCAAACGCATTTAGTCACTGTTGAGGTCGGCCTGGTTAAAGATCAAGTCATGAATGAAATACATTCGGTCAAGGAGCGTGTTGCTCGTATTGAAGCTCATATACAAGCAATGCCATCACGGCATTTAAATGGCTAGGCGGGGCGCATTTGTATGCCGCAAGGCTGCCTGCGGGCGGGTGATAGCATCACCCGGTTACTGTGAGTCACATAAGAAGTTGGCGGTTGGTTGGTATGAGTCTCATGAGGGTAAGTCAAGCTCAGAGCGCGGGTACGGTGCGGTATGGCAAAGGTTACGCAAACTTGTATTAAGCCGCGACTGCGGTTTGTGTCAGGTGT
>JAZKAT010000031.1:0-28008 GCA_040389045.1 Pseudomonadota bacterium
GTGAATGTGGGTTCAGGGGTATTGTCAATCAATGGCATTGGTATTACGCAAGCAGCTGGTACCGCAATCACGCAAGCAGTTAATGCGGGTGCAGCTAGCTTTACCGGTAATGCTGGTGCAATTACCTTAACCAATGCAGGTAATGATCTGACGGGCACGGTCAATCTTAATAATACCGGTAGTGCTAATAATATTAGTCTGAATAATGATGCTGATCTCACGCTAGGTACAGTGAGCAGTGCCGGCATTGTTGCTACCACGAATACCGGTGCGTTGAACTTGATTAATAGTGTCACGGGCAGCAGCGTGTCCTTAACTGCAAGTGGTGCAATTACCGAAAGTGGCGCAGGTGCGGTAAACGGCATATTAACCACCAGTTCAGTCGGCGGCCAAACATTGAATGGCGCGAACACACTTAGCAGCTTTACCGCAATGAACAGCACTAGCGGTGACATTGCTTTAACTAACACTGGCGCATTGAGTATTGCCATCAATCAAGCGGTAGGTAACTTAACGATTGCTAACACGGGTGCCTTAAGTCAATCCGGTGTATTAACAGTATCAGGTACATCCAACTTCTCGGCTGGTGCGAATGCAATTACCTTAACTAACAGTAATAATGCATTGACCGGCATTGTCACTTTATCAAATAGCGGTCTGAATAATGTCAGCTTAACCAATTCATTAGGCTTACAATTAGGTAATGTGCATGTAGGTAGTGGGACGTTGACATTAAATGGCTTGGGCATCACCCAGTCAGCTGGCACGGCTATCATCCAAGCTGCAAACGCAGGCGCGGCAACCTTTGTTGGTAATGCTGGCGCAATTATCTTAACCAATTCAGGTAATGATTTGACGGGTACAGTCAATCTTAATAATACGGGAAGCGCTAATAACATCAGCCTGAATAATGGTGCTAATCTCACGCTCGGCACCGTGAGCAGTGCCGGCATTGTTACTACGACGAATACCGGCGCGTTGAATCTGACTAACAGTATCACAGGCAGCAGCGTTTCATTAACAGCAAGCGGTGCGATTACCGAAAGTGGCGCAGGTGCAGTAAACGGCATATTAACCACCAGTTCAGCTGGCGGCCAAACCATGAATGGCGCGAATACACTTAGCAGTTTTACCGCAACCAATAGCACTAGCGGTGATATTGCCTTAATTAACACTGGCGCATTGAGTCTTGCCATCAATCAAGCGGTAGGTAACTTAACGATTGCTAACACGGGCGCCTTAAGTCAATCCGGTGTATTAACAGTATCAGGTACATCCAACTTCTCCGCTGGTGCGAATGCAATTACGTTAACCAACAGTAATAATGCCTTGACTGGGGTTGTCAGTTTATCAAATAGCGGTTTGAATAACGTCAGTTTAACAAATTCATTAGGCTTGCAATTAGGTAATGTGAGTGTAGGTAGCGGTAGCTTGACATTAAATGGCTTGGGCATCACCCAATCAGCTGGCACAGCGATCACCCAAGCTGCTAACGCAGGCGCGGCCAACTTGATTGGTAATGCTGGCGCAATTACCTTAACCAATTCAGGTAATGATTTGACGGGTACGGTCAATCTTAATAATACGGGCAGCGCTAATAACATTAGTTTGAATAATGGTGCTGATCTCACGCTAGGCACGGTCAGCAGCGCGGGTAGTGTTACCACGACGAATACCGGTGCGTTGAATCTGACTAACAGTATTACGGGTAGCAATGTTTCATTAACAGCAAGCGGTGCGATTACCGAAAGTGGCGCAGGTGCAGTAAACGGCATATTAACCACCAGTTCAGCTGGCGGCCAAACCATGAATGGCGCGAACACACTTAGCAGCTTTACCGCAACGAACAGCAGTAGCGGTGACATAGCTTTAACTAATACTGGAGCGTTAAGTATTGCCATCAATCAAGCGGTAGGTAACTTAACGATTACTAACGCGGGTGCATTAAGTCAATCCGGTGTATTAACAGTGTCAGGTACGTCCAACTTCACTGTCGGTGCGAATGCGATTACCTTAACTAACAGTAATAATGCCCTGACCGGTGCCGTTAGCTTATCGAATAGCGGTATGAATAATGTCAGCTTGACGAATTCATTGGGCTTACTATTAGGTAATGTAAATGTTGGTAGTGGCACATTGACCTTAAATGGCTTGGGCATTACCCAAGTGCCTAGCACAACCATTTCGCAAGCCGCTAACGCAGGCGCGGCAACCTTTACCGGTAATGCAGGCGCAATCATCTTAACAAATTCCAATAATCTCACGGGTACTGTCAATCTCAGCAACACTGGCGCTAGCAATAACATTAGTTTAACCAATGGTACTGATTTGACTTTAGGTACGGTCAGTAGCGCGGGCAATGTCACCGCAAATGATACGGGTAACCTGGGCCTGACGAATAGTATCACGGGTAATAATGTTTCATTAACCGCAAGCGGCGCGATTACCCAAAGCAATGGTGTGATTAATACAACCTTGTTGACGACTCACTCTAGTACTGGAACAGCGTTAAATGATGCAAATACGGTAGCAAGCTTTAATGCAAGCAATAGCACAAGTGGTAATATTTCATTAATGAATAGCGGCGCGTTAACTATCACGGGTATTACCCAAAATGGTGGTAACCTCGTTATTAACAACAGTGGCGCAATTTTACAAACTGGTTCGATTGCTGTATCAGGTACTTCAAGCTTTAGTGCAGGCGCGAATGCAGTTACCTTAACCAATACGGGTAACGCGCTGGTTGGCGCAGTATCCATATCAAATACCGGTGCAAATAATGTTAGCCTCTTTAACAATAATGCCTTGGTACTGGATACCATTAACGCGGGTGGAAATCTAAACCTCAGTGCAAATGGTAATATTACTCAAACCCTGGCGGGCGTGATTACAGTTAGCGGTAGTAATTTAACATTAGCTTCCGGCACCCATAATATTACCTTAGCCAACACGGGAAATACTTTTGCAAATGTCAGCATCACCAATGCCAACAATGTAACATTATATGATGCCAATGCATTGAATTTTGGTACCACGAATGTAACGAATAACTTAACTGCTACTTCAGCAGGTGCGATTAGTCAAACGGGTAACATAAGTGCCACGACGTTAACAACAACATCAACCGGTGGCACCATATTAAATGGCGCGAATACCCTTCAAAACTTCGGTGCTACTAACAGTGGTACGGGTGACATTTCATTGCTGAATATCAGTACATTATTAACGACTAATACAATTGCACAAAATGGTATTGGCAATGTTTCAATAACCAATGATGGTGAATTGACGACGACAGGAGAAATTAACACGAATGGCGGCAATGTTTCATTATCAACAACCTCCACGAATGGTGATACGCATTTATTGACTATTAATGGCGGAGTTTCAACGAATGGCGGTTCAATTACTGGATTTGCCGCTAACCCAAGTGCTGCAGAAGCAGCATTGATAGTTAATGGTGTATTAAATACTTCACCTGGCACCGGCGGTATCTTCAGTGCAGGTGGTGGTACCGAAGTCAATGCAACACCTATTGTAGGCAGTGGCAATATAACTTTAGAGGCTGGCGGCTTAGATGTCATCTTGGGTAATCTGACGTTCAGTTCCTCAATGGAATTTGATGCGGCCCGAAATATCATCGTCAATGGTGCTGTTAAGACTACGGGAGTCAATTCTGATTTAGCATTGTATGCAGACTTCTTTAATACCAATGTTGGCGGTATAGTTATTACCAGTACGGGTTCAATTTCTACCAGTGGCAATTTAATCCTGCAAGGTTCACTCATTACTGATGTACCTGGTGCGGATTCAAGTGCTGCGATCCAAGTCCAAAATGGTGGCTCGATACAATCTGCTGGTACGATAACAATGAATGGCCAAAACGTTGCCGGTAATATCGTATTATCCGGTTCCGTTCAAAGTGCCGGTAACTTGACGCTAAATACTTTCACCGCACCTAGCAATATTTCAATTAATGCTAACGTAGGCAGCACCGCGGGAGTGGTGAATGCGACGGCGTCAGGTAACATAGCAATTAACGCAGGCGTCTTAAGTGGAAATCAAATTAATTTAATTGCTGGTGGTTTGATTGATGAAACAAATACGGGTGTGATCACCGGCGGAATCCTTAGCACCAATTCAGCAACCGGTACGGTATTAGGAAATCATAATGCCATCACCAGCTTTACCGCAATAAACAGTGGCACAGGTGCTATTACTTTAACGAATACACTGGCGCCGTTGACCGTAACTGGCATTACGCAAAATGGGGTAGGTGATATTAGCTTGAATAACAGTGATGATATTAATATTACTGGCCTAATCGCGGCAGGCAGCAACAATGTAGCGCTCACGGCAAATGGACAATTGAATGAAAGTGGTGCCGGGGCGATCAATGCGGTTACATTAACCACCAACTCAATCGGTGGCGAAACCTTAAATGGCGCAAATACCCTCACTAACGTTAACATCACCAATACGAATGGCGCTGTTTCATTTACCAATACAGCAGCTCCATTAGCAATTACCGGTATTTCACAAGCTGGCACCGGTACTGTTAGTATCAACAACACCGGCGCGATTAATGTAACAGGTAGTGTTGATGTTGCCGCTAATGAATTGGCTTTGACATCGACTGATTTGATTGCAGAAAGCGGTAGCGGTGTAATAAATGCCGGCATCTTATCCACTAATTCAGTCAATGGCTTAACCTTAAATGGCGCGAATACCATTTCCAGCTTTAACGCAGTCAATACAACTGGCGCAATCTCATTAATCAATACTGCTGCTCCGTTAACCATAACGGGTATTTCACAAAACGGTACGATTAATATAAACAACACCGGCATGTTAGATTTGACTGGAATTATCAATGCAGGTTCTAATACCATTAACTTGACAACTACAGCTGGCATTTCTGAAAGTGGTGCAGGGGCTCTCGTCAGTGCAGTGCTTAATACTACTACCGTTACCGGTGCTAGCTTAACCGGCGCAAATGCTGTTAGTAGTCTTAATGCCACCAATACCGGCGTAGGTGCAATTACTTTCAATAATAGCGCATCGCCATTATCAATTACGAATATTTCACAAACCGGCACTGGCAGTGTCGCCATCAATAATATCGGGGATATTAATCTGGCAGGTAATATTGCTGCTGGCAGCAATGCGGTATCATTAACCACTAGCGGTGCATTAAATGAAACAGGTACAGCGGTAATTAACAGTGGCTTACTCACTACCAGTTCTGTCAATGGCACTTCACTAACTAATGCCAATGGTATAACCAGCTTTAATGGAACTAATACTGGCAGTGGCGATATTACCTTAACCAATGTTGGCGCATTGTCTATAGCCGGTATCAATCAAACTGCTGGCAATGTAAACTTTAATAATACCGGCGCGATTACTCAAACAGGCGGCATAGCGGTAAATGGTAATACCACATTTAATCTGGCACCAAGCGATAACATAACGCTAAACAATGCCAACAACCAGTTTGCCACAGTAACTATCAACAATGCTAACAACGTTTCTCTAAGCAATAACACCGCATTGAATTTAGGAGCCAGCACAATTAATGGTACTCTTAATGTCAGCGCGAATGGCACGATTACACAAAATAATGTATTGAATGTAACAGGTGTCTCGACCTTCACCGTGACCGCGCCCAACTCAGATGTTCTGTTAAATAGCGCTGCTAACTATTTCGGTGGCCTCACCACCTTCACTGATAATGGCAATATGCGTGATGTCGCCTTCAGAAATATCAATAGTAATGCAACCACACCGATATTACCTGCGGGATTACGTAACCTAACTGTTGTGTTTGACAATACGGGCATCACATTACCTAGCCTCAACTTAACGGGTGCGTTAACGGTGTCAGTAGGCGGTGATATTAATGCGAATACAATTCAAACCATAGGTGCTATTAACTTAACTGGCGGCGGCGCTAATGTGATTAATCTGAATGGTAATGTGACCTCCAATGGCGGCGCAATCAATTTCAACAACCCAGTTAACTTAATTAACTCTTTGACTGTAGATTCCGGCGCGGGTATGGTCGCATTTAATGGTAGCGTCACTGGCGCGAATAACACACTCAGTTTACAAGATGCAAATTCTGCTACCGGCACTGTGATCTTCAATGGCAATGTGACCTTGGCGAATCTACTGACGTTTAACCAACCTTATGCAGTTGCATTCAACGGGGCGAACAATACGTTTACCAACGCGGTAACATTTAATAATACAGCCGGTGTTGCGCTAGGCAATAATAACAACCAATTTAACTTTAATGGCGGATTGACCAGTACGGCCAGTGTAACCTCAGTAAACGGTACAGTGAATACCAATACTAATAGCATGCAATTAGGTTCAGTGGTATTAACAGGTGATTCAAATCTGCTGACACAAGGTGGCGGCTTAACCATTAGCGCATTAACCGGTGCATTTAATATTAACTTAAATGCAGCGGCTGGAACGTTAAATCTAGGTAGCATGGGTCAACAAGGCAATCCGGCCGGTTCCCCGACCAATGCGCAACTGACCGGTTCAACCATTAATGCGAATGGTGATATTTATGTTAACGCTGCGTTAGGATTCAATGGTAATACTAACTTGAATGCTAATAACATCGTTGCTATAGGTGGTGTCGCTTTCAATGGCACAACAACATTAAATAATGCCATGACAATATCGACCAGCAATAATCAAATTAGCTTCAATGGCACCCTGGATGGCGCACAAAGCATGATACTAAATGCGGGCCCACTGGGCGGTATAAACTTCAATGGTGGGGTAGGCACTATAGCGCCACTAGGATCCATACAGATAGTTAACGCCAACAATGTCACGAGTAATATAGCTATGAACGTAAATTCGTTTACCCAAAACGCAGGTACAGGCACAACCAGCTTTAATGGTTCTGCGACAGGTAAACAAGGTGCAGTCAGTATCACGACCAATAATGTTACTGGGACTTATAATGCAATCACCCTTGCACTGGGAGTTAAGACCGGCAATATTCAAGCGACTGTTAATGGAGCCACCGGTTTAGCCGCTGCCAACGCAGTAGCGTTGTTAACTCCAGTCACAACAGGAAATTTATTTATTAATAATGTTAATATCGGCCTGCCGCCGATTGCCAACCTGGTAGTCGCCAACAGTCCTATTGCATCGGGCTTGTTAGCTATCACAGCAAGTTTGGGTGGCCCAACGGTAGGAGGTTCTGGCCCAGCTGGCGCCTCAGGTAGTAGTGGTAGTAATAATGGTACAACCACATTACTTGACTTATTCTCGGTTGGACAACAAAGCGATACCAACATAGCGCCTCCGGTCAGTGGAAGTTCTACCGACCCTGAAGATGCTCAACCCGATGGTAAAGACCAAGTGATACAATAAAATAATCGCTAGTCTCAAATACCAAAATAGTCAGAACCATACCCAGCAAATCCCCAACGATCATCTCTATTATCATAGTTTTGGTAACAATTACGGAATGCGGCAGTCATTGGTTTGCCATCAATCGCCGCCATCATGGCGCAAGCCGCGGTGCGATCGCTAGGCCCAACCGCCAGATCACTAATCCCGGCAGCATATTTTTGTGATTGCGCGGCAACCAGCATCGTTGGCAGCATAGGCTTGCGATAAGAATTACAAGCTACCCAAATGTTCACGACTTTGAACTGAAATTTTTTCGTCAGAAACGCCTGAATATCAATCGCGGAAATAATTCCATCGTAAGTGGTAATGAGATGAGGAGTGCCATCTCCCACATAGAAATTACCTTTTAATTGAGGGCATGTCATGGCATTTAGATAATTTTGCCGCGTCGCGGTTTCGCCAATGAAGCTGGCTACCTTAAGCGAATGCTCTCTGGCATACTGGGCGACGTTTTTGCTAATGACCCGTTCATATTTATTATCATTCGGGGCGAACACAATAAATTGAATTGCAGGATCGGGACACTTTAGCGGCGCAAGCTCTGGCTGTTGCTCGAAATCATCATCAGCAGGTGCATAATTTTCTACGACGGCGATTTTCTTAAAATGCGCGTTTACATCAATACGGGCCATGTCTACGCGATGCTTTTTCCCCGTAAACAAAAAAACCAACACATGATCTGGCGTCAGTGCACGACCATAAATCACTTGCGCTTTGATTTCACGATAGGGCGAAGTATCAATAGAAGTTTTGACTAATTGCTCGATGTTTGCCGCTGGCAAAGCAACCAGGCTTGCATATTTAGACTCAAACATGCTGAACCTGGCCGCGCTAGCCAACTCGCCAATCGCCAGCATAATAAAAAATACTAAAAATTGGCAAATTTTCATAACATCGTTATCAAGTTTTCGAAGTACGCTTACGCTCATGTTCTTTCAAAAATTTCTTGCGAATACGAATGGTTAGCGGCGTCACTTCCACCAATTCATCATCATCAATAAATTCCAGCGCCTGCTCCAGCGACATTTTAATATAAGGCGTTAAAATAATATTTTCATCCGAACCCGAAGCCCGCATATTAGTTAACTGCTTAGCCTTACACACATTCACTACTAAATCATTATCGCGCGTGTGTATGCCACAGATCATACCCTCATAAACTTCCGTCTGCGGACCAATCAACATACGTCCGCGCTCCTGCAAATTCCATAATGAAAATGACAACGCCGTGCCTTGCTGATTCGAAATCAACACCCCATTCTGACGTCGACCCAGCTCACCTTTAAATGCTGGACCATAATGACTGAACACATGATAAATCAAACCAGAGCCAGACGTATAAGTTAAGAAATCCGTATGGAACCCAATCAATGCCCGTGCCGGAATCACATAATCCAAACGCACCCGGCCTTTATCATCCGCCATCATATTTTTGAGATCACCGCGGCGAGAACCTAATTGTTCCATGATAATGCCTTGATGTTCCGTTTCAATATCAATGGTTAACACTTCATAAGGTTCTTGAACTTCACCGTCTACAATATGCGTGATAACTTCAGGACGCGACACCGCCAACTCATAACCCTCACGACGCATGTTTTCAATTAACACGGAAAGATGTAATTCACCACGGCCCGATACTTTAAATTTATCTGGATCACCCGTGTCTTCAACGCGCAGCGCCACGTTATGCAATATTTCCTGTTCCAAACGCTCACGAATTTTACGACTGGTGACAAACTTCCCTTCTTTGCCCGCAAAGGGCGAAGTATTTACCTGGAAAGTCATGCTGATAGTGGGTTCATCCACCGTTAATGGAGGCAATGCTTCCACTTTAGATGGATCACACAAAGTGTCAGAAATTTTCAAACCATCAATACCCGTGACCGCGATAATATTACCCGCTTCCGCAACCGGCACTTCCGTGCGATCAAGACCAAGGTATTCCAATACTTGTAAAATACGCCCCTGCCGCACATTGTTTTCTCTATCAATAATACTGACCGGCATATTGGTTTTGGCTTGACCGCGGGTAATACGCCCTATACCTATCATCCCCACATAACTGGAATAATCCAGGGTAGAAATTTGCATCTGGAACGCGCCATCCGGCTCAACTTTTGGCGGCGGCACATGATCCACAATTGTTTGAAACAACGCTGTCATATCTTCAGCAGTATCATTCAAATCCATAGTGGCATAGCCCAGCAACGCCGAAGTATACACAATCGGGAAATCCAACTGCTCATCGGTCGCCCCCAGCCGGTCGAATAAATCAAACACCTGATCCACCACCCAGTGCGGACGCGCACCCGGACGGTCAACCTTGTTAATTACCACAATAGGATGCAAACCCTGATCAAACGCTTTCTGGGTCACAAAACGGGTTTGCGGCATAGGACCATCCACAGCATCCACCAGCAAACACACGGAATCCACCATCGATAAAATACGTTCAACTTCACCACCAAAATCAGCATGGCCGGGGGTGTCTACAATGTTAATCCGGTAATCCCGCCATTTAATCGCGGTGTTTTTCGCTAAAATGGTAATGCCGCGCTCTTGTTCCAGCGCATTGCTATCCATGACTCTCTCTGTTGTATTTTTCTTGGAGAGGCTAGAAGTCTGTTGTAAAAGCTTATCGACCAGCGTCGTTTTGCCATGATCGACATGCGCAATAATTGCTATATTTCTTAATTGTTCTGACACTATATTCACCTAAGGTTTTCAAAACTGCCTATGTTACCTCAGGCGGCCTTTGATTGCTAATGCCTTGTACAGAATGATCAGGATAATTTTTCTTTATAAAACCATAGCAACTGATAAATTTGCTGGCTAGAATACCTCCTGTTTTCCATCCCCCGCTAGGAGCGCCCCCCATGCCAGCATCTGTCAAAAAAATGATTGAAGAACACAATATCCAATTTGTCGATTTACGCTTCACCGATTTACGAGGTAAAGAACACCATCTGACTGTCCCGAAAGAAAAAGCCGACGATCATTTTTTCAAATACGGCAAAGTGTTTGATGGCTCTTCCATAGCAGGCTGGGCGGTGATTAACAAATCTGATCTGGTATTGATGCCAGACCCAAGTACCGCGGTACGCGACCCTTTTTGTGAAATAGCGACCTTAAACATCCGTTGCGATGTTCATGATCCCGTCACCAAAAAACCTTATGCCCGCGACCCTCGCGGCGTCGCCAGGCGCGTTGAAGAATATTTAAAATCCACCGGCATTGCCGACACCTGTAATTTCGGCCAGGAAGTTGAATTTTTTATTTTTGATGATGTGCGCTGGGATGTCAGCATGAATGGCTGCTTCTATGAAGTCGATTCCAAAGAAGCTTCCTGGAATAGCGGCACAATGCTGGAAGAAGGCAACATGGGCCATCGGCCCCGCATCAAAGGCGGATACTTTCCCGTTCCACCCGTGGATTCATCCCATGACTTGCGTTCTGCCATGTGCCAGTCATTGGTTGAAATGGGCATGATACCTGAAGTACATCACCACGAAGTAGCCACCGCTAACCAAAATGAAATTACCACCCGCTACAATTCATTGTTGCTAAAAGCCGATGAAATGCTGTTATTCAAATATGTAATTCATAACATTGCCCACGCTTACGGTAAAACCGTTACCTTCATGCCCAAGCCACTGGTTGGCGATAACGGCAGCGGTTTGCATTGCCATCAATCACTGGCCAAAGGCGATAAAAATTTATTTGCTGGCGACGGCTACGCTGGCCTTTCCGAAATGGCTTTATATTACACCGGCGGCATCATCAAACATGCACGCTCCTTATGTGCATTCACCAATCCCATCACCAACAGTTACAAACGTCTGGTGCCGGGTTTTGAAGCGCCAGTGACCCTGGTCTACTCGGAAAGCAACCGCTCTGCGGCGATTCGAATTCCCCATGTATTTAGCGACCGGGAAAAGCGTATTGAAGTACGTTTCCCCGACGCTGCCGCGAATTCTTATTTAGCTTTTTCAGCGATGTTAATGGCTGGCCTTGATGGTATCAAAAATAAAATTCATCCTGGCGATGCGGTAGATGAAAATATTTATGATTTATCCCCGGAACGCGTCAAGTCACTGCCAAGCTTATGCTCGTCACTGGAACAAGCGTTGGACTGTCTGGAGGCTAACCATAAATTTCTATTAGAAGGCGGAGTTTTCTCAGAAGAAATTATCAGAGCGTACATTGAAATTAAACGTGAAGAAGTGGCGCGCCTGAATGGCACTACCCATCCCGTTGAGTTTGAAATGTATTACAGTGTTTAAGGTGTAGCATGGCATTCACTATCGCGACCTGGAATGTTAACTCATTAAAAGTGCGGTTGCCGCATGTGCTGGACTGGCTGGCGCAAAACCAGGTTGACGTGCTGGCCTTACAGGAAACCAAAATGCAAGACCCTAATTTTCCGGTAGAGGAAATTACGGCGGCAGGTTACCAAGTCGTGTTCAGCGGGCAACGGGCTTACAATGGCGTCGCTATTTTAAGCCGCCAGCCTCCCACTGACATCATTGTTGAATTACCTGGGCCCGAAGATCCCCAGCGGCGAGTATTAGGAGCGACCATAGGCGACATTCGCGTTTTAAATTTGTATGTCCCCAATGGCGAAAGCATCACCTCCCCCAAATACCAATATAAACTGGGCTGGTTATCCAACCTGGCCGCCATGGTAATGAATGAGTTAAAAACCCACACCAAAGTGATTATCGTCGGCGATTTCAATATTGCCCCCGCCGATGAAGATGTCCATGACCCGGCCGAATGGCTAGGGCGGGTATTATTTAGCGATGCAGAACGGACGGCCTTTAAGGCTTTGTTGGACCTGGGTGTGGTCGATTGTTTCCGCCTGCGCCCCCAGGCGGAAAAGAGCTTTAGCTGGTGGGACTACCGCCTAAACTCCTTCAAGCGCAACCGCGGCCTGCGTATAGACCATATCCTGGCTTCGAAAAGCCTGGCTGATCAATGTACCCTATGCACCATAGATAAAGGGCCACGGGGCTTAGAACGCCCCTCAGACCATGCTCCCGTGCTGGCCGAGTTCAATATATAAAGAAGTGGGGTTGGAGCGAGTTTTTAGTGTAATTAACAACTTAAAGCCTATGAATAGTATAGAAAATCTACAATCCTATGCTATACTTTAAAAACTGTCTAGGGTGTTTTCGGCTTGCTTCAAAAGCATCTCTCCGTTATGATAACGCCCTATTTTTCAACTTATTGGCAAAGTATAAAGAGGTTTATTATGAGAGAAGGTATCCATCCAGAATATAAAGATACTAAGGTTACCTGTAGCTGTGGTGAGACATTTGTTACCCGCTCAACTGCCGGTAAGGATTTGCTGCTTGAAGTATGTTCCAAATGCCATCCGTTTTACACGGGCAAACAGAAAATCGTTGATACTGCAGGACGTGTGGACAGATTCCAACAAAAATACGGCACTCGGGGCAAAAAGAAACCCGATGCAGCAACAACTGAAGACATCAAGGACGCTTCCTAAAATCAAAACCCGGCCAGTGTTGGTTTTGATAACCCAATAAGCCTTACCTCTCTATTAAAGCATTCAGGGAACAATTCCCTGGGTGCTTGAGTGGGCTTTTTTTGGTACGCTACTGTTTGGCAGTTTTAATCATGCCGTCCCACGAATAACTTAGGTTTGTGACATGACAGAAGAATTACGTAAAGCCGCCCTTGAATACCATTCACAGCCGATGCCTGGTAAAACAGCTATCACCATTACCAAACCCAGTGCTACCCAAAATGACTTATCATTGTCATACACGCCGGGTGTTGCCGAACCGGTAAAGGAAATCGTCGCCCACGCCGAAGCCGCCTACCGCTATACCAACAAAGGTAATTTAGTCGGCGTCATTACTAACGGCACCGCGGTATTAGGTTTAGGTGATACCGGCGCACTGGCGAGCAAACCGGTTATGGAAGGTAAAGCAGTCCTGTTCAAACACATGGCTGGCATAGATGTTTTTGATATTGAAATTGATTGCGCCGATCCCGATGATTTCGTTGACACCGTGGTCCGCATCGCGCCCACTTTCGGCGGCATCAATCTTGAAGATATCAAAGCTCCCGAATGTTTTTACATCGAAGAACAATTAAAACAAAGATTATTCATCCCCGTATTCCATGATGATCAACACGGCACCGCGATTGTTATTGCCGCCGGCTTATTAAATGCCCTCGATCTGCAAGGCAAAAAACTCGAAGATGTTAACATAGTCTGCGCTGGCGCGGGCGCGGCGGGCATTGCTTCCATGCAATTACTACTTGAATTAGGCGCGCGCCGCGAACATTTATTTATGGTTGACCGTCTCGGCGTGATCCATACCAGGCGCACCGATTTGAATTCCTATAAACAAGCCTTCGCCCTGGCCACCGACAAGCACACCTTGTCACAAGCTTTGGTTGATGCCGATGTTTTTATCGGCGTATCAGGCCCAGGCGTTTTATCTGCCGCCATGCTGCATTCCATGGCAGCCAAACCCATCGTATTTGCTTTATCAAATCCCGTCCCGGAAATCATGCCTAAACTCGCTAAAGAAGTACGCCAGGATTTGATTATGGCAACGGGTCGCAGTGATTTTCCTAACCAGGTCAATAATGCGATATGTTTTCCTTATATTTTTAAAGGCGCGTTAGCGGTACGTGCTTCCTGCATCAATGAAGACATGAAACTTGCCGCTGTGCACGCGCTGAAAGAATTGGCGAGAGAAATAGTGCCACAGGAAGTTATGATTGCTTCCCATCTTGAGCATATTGAATTTGGGCCAGAATATTTTCTGCCGAAATTATTTGATCCACGCTTGAAAGCAAAAGTCTCCGCCGCCGTGGCGCGAGCAGCAATTGATTCTGGAGTAGCTCAACTTGATCTAGTCCATGAACCAGAACTTATTCAAGCATAGCTCCAAGGACTTAAACTATGACAGCTAAAAAAGAAAAAGTAATGCTGTTACCGTGGATAATCTGCGGATTAGGCGCGGTGTTTTATTGCTACGAATATTTTTTACGTATCACCCCAAGCGTAATGACTTCAGAATTAATGAGCGCCTATCATTTGAAAGGCGGCGAAATCGGTAATCTTTCTGCTTTTTATTATCACGCCTATGTGCCCATGCAAATTGTCGTGGGTTTGTTAATGGACCGCTTTGGTCCGCGGCGTTTGCTAACCCTGGCATGTGTGTTATGCGCCGTCGGTACTTACCTGTTTGCTGGCAAATATGGTTTTGGCATGGCGGAACTGGGACGGTTTTTAGTGGGCTTTGGTTCAGCGTTTGCTTTTGTGGGCGCGTTAAAATTAGCAACCATCTGGCTGCCGCCCAATCGTTTCGCGTTAGTGTCCGGCATCATCATGTGTCTTGGCATGATAGGCGCGATGTGCGGCGATATATTATTACGTGAACTGGTCGATGGCCTTGGTTGGCGCGCCACTATTTATGTTTCCGCCGTCGTAGGGTTAGGGCTCGCAATAATATTATGGTCAGTCATCCGCGATTCTGATAAAACCCATACCAATCAACACATACATGCAATCAATTTTAAAACGCTGATGGCTGGTTTAGCGGAAACGCTAGGTAACAGCCAAATCTGGCTAGTAGGCAGTGTCGGTTTCCTGATGTACACCTCTTTGTCCGCGTTTGCCGAACTGTGGGGCATACCTTATCTGGAACAAGCTCATGGTTTTAGTAAAACTACCGCTGCTTACGCCAATTCAATTGTGTTTCTCGGCTGGGCGTTTGGCAGCCCAATGTGGGGCTGGATTTCCGATTCTATCCAGCGGCGTTGTCTGCCGATTATTGTGGGTGGCATATTATCATTACTTTTTGTTCTGATCTTACTCTATGTGCCTAACCTTTCCTCGTTTGGTATCTATGTTTCATTGTTCTTTTTCGGTTATTTCAGCAGTGTGCAAATTCTCATTTTTGCAATTTGTCATGAAGCCAGCAAAATAAAATTCGCCGGTACGGCGATCGCGTTAACCAATATGATTGTCATGATTGGCGGCAATGTTTTCCAACCTATCATCGGCAAATTACTGGATATGGAATGGAAAAATGTCATGGTTAATGGCGCGCGGGTTTATCCAACCCATGCTTACCATGTTGCCTTGAGTGTATTGCCATTGTGTATTGTGGGGGCGATTATCATTATGTATTTCGTGCGAGAAACGAATTGTTCGGTCAAGCAACATTAATTACCGTTTAAATTCAATAACCGAAGACTTTTCTTCCAGCGGATGTAACTGATTAAGTTTCTTGGTCGCAACTTCGATTATCTCATCGATTTCAGTATAAACCGTGCCATTTTGTTGATAAGGATACACCGAAGCTACCCGCTCACGTTGTTCATCCATTTCTTTCAGCAAATCAGCAAATTTTGCGACACTGTCATTTTGATCGCTTGTAGCGATGGTTTGCACAATTTCCGTGATCGCACCACGTCCCTCATCCTGCCAAGTCCCTTTGTTAGCGTAGCTGAAAAAACTGGAAACCAGACCTGCTATCCCTGCTGAGGGTTTACTTTTTTGATAATGGGTAGCAGCGTTAGCCCAATTGATTAGCGCATGCATGATGCTGCCCATATTAGTGGCTTGATTAATTTTCTCCAGGTTCTGCGTAAAGTTTTTTTCTAAATCCTCTGGCGTCGTCGGTTGCGCCAGCGCCAGCATTTTTGCCGCGTTAGTAGCGTCTATTTGCGCGCCCTTATTGGTATCAGCGGAGTCCCGATAATAAGCTTGCGTCACGGCTGGCGAAAAATAGTGGGGTATGGAATCTTTCTTCATGCCCGGTGAGCCGGGCACGGTAAGTGTGGTAAGCATGGCATTGTGACAGCCCAATGCGCGGGCTTCCGCAATCTCTTGTTCCTTGACATCAATGCCGCGTTTTAAAAATTCAGCATAAGTCCAACGGATAATGGCAATTTCCAATGCGCTGCCGCTGCGATCTTGCGCGCTGGCACAGCCCACCGCGGCAATGGAGTCAGCGCCCGAATTAATAATATTAATAATGTCAGCGGCGTTTTCGGTACGGAGTCTTTTATTCAAGAAATTTCTATATTCTGTCGTTGCCGGTGGCAAAGTCGCGTGAAGTTTCCTAGCTAAAGTCTGGACTTCAGGCGAAATTTCCATAGGGTAAGAAACGCCGAATAAATTAATCGGTTCCACGGAAACATTCGTGCCAGTTTCCAATGCGGCGCTGCGGCTGATCGCAATCATCTTGTTTTGTTTATTCCAGGCATGGTTCGTCATCAATAAGTTGATATATAAATCATGACGATCACAAATAGAACCGGCGGCCGCCAAAAGTTGCTTGATACTTTCCGTAGCGTAATTGGTACAGTTTTCAAAAGTTTCGCCCGGGCCAATATAACCTAAACTGGCGGTACGCAAGTATGAGGTTTTTGCTTCGGTGCCATCTGGAAAAATAATTTTATTAATTACAGCAAAAGCATTTTTTACTGTTGGCGCGATAGTGTAACGGGTTTGCGCGCCTAGCGCCGTGTCATCCTGCATGAGCAATGGCGCGAATATTGAAGAAGGCTCCTGAAAAGCCAGTGGGGCCACGGAATGGAAATGTTGTGAATCAGGATTTTCTGTCGCGGGTTTTACTTCCAGCATTAAAGCAATTTGTTCGCGCTGCGCATCGGTTTTTTTAGTGACAGGGTGCGCTTCATCAATATAAATAACATCGCCAATAGGAGTCCTGTGTTTGACCTTGGTAATAAAAGATTTGGCCGGTGTCATCAAGCTTGCCAGATTTCGATAATGCTCGAGTAAACCGGCATAATCTTTTGATTGCTTCAGGCCGCGGGTTAAATTCAATGAATCCAGGATTGATAAAATTTCCGTATGAAAGTTAGCTTCCAGATTTTTGAAATGAGATTTGGGATCGGCAATCGTGTCGCTAGCAAAAACTTTATCATAATAATTGAGTAAATAATTTTTTAAAGCTTGTTGCGCTGCCTGATAATGGGCATTATCGGGTTGTTGCAAACTTTTCTGGTGTACTACATAGGCAATGCCTTTCACCACATTCAATGCGCGTAAAAATGCATTGATAGCCTGCAAATCTTGATGATCGGGTGGGGTACGGTCCGCCAGCGGCAGGGCATTGGTTGCATCACGCACGTAGGCCCAGTGATTGGGATATTTATAGTTACCATCAGGGCCCGGAGCGGTTTCTTCTTCCAGCACGGTAATAACATTGTCGAACGCATCCAAACGTATCATCAAATCCATTTCAATATCGTAAAATAGAACTTCTTGAATTTTGGTCTTGATTTGCAAGTCGGCCAGGCTTTTCATGTGTGGTATGTTACTCGCGTAGACAATAATATTTATAGTATAACATATTAACGTCAAAAATTTGCAAGTTATTGAATTTATAGATAAATATTTGATATTAGAAAGTAGGCCCGTTCGCAGTTTTGCCCTGCAATACGAAATTAGTTTATTCCTCTACCAATTAATGATAAAAAGTTTGCTTCTTAAAAAATAAGTTATGGATGATAAAACAAAATGGGTGAGGCAAGAATATTAGGTATAGGTACTTTAATTGCACTGGTAGTGGGGAATATGGTTGGCTCAGGAATTTTCCTATTGCCATCTTCCTTAGCGCAATTTGGTTCAATCAGTTTACTGGCGTGGATATTCACCAGCATAGGGGCGATCTTAATCGCGATTGTATTTTCCCGGCTGAGTATCCTGCACCCTAAGGCCGGCGGCCCTTATGCGTATTGCCGCGAAGCGTTTGGCGGTTTTGTCGGATTTTTAATTGCCTACATGTACTGGATTTATAGTTGGGTTGGTAATGCCGCGATTGCGACTTCAATGGTCAGTTATCTTAGTTATTTTTTCCCCGTCATCGCCACCAATAATTTTATTTCCTTTACCGCGATTGTAGCGCTCATTTGGATATTAACGCTGGTTAACATCATGGGCGTAGGCAAGGCTGGCAAACTGCAAGTGGTCACGGTGGTGCTGAAAATCATACCGCTGATACTCATTTCATTTCTGGGCGTGGCGTATATTCATTTGGCGAATTTCGCCGATTTTAATTTAACGCATCAATCCAATTTTGCCGCCTTGTCTGGCAGCGCCATTTTAACATTGTGGGCATTAACCGGGGTGGAATCCGCGACCGTCCCTGCTGAACATGTGATTAATCCGAAAAAAAATATTCCGCGCGCGACCATTATCGGCACCTTGATTGCCATTATTCTTTATGTGATGAGTACCATAGTGATTATGGGGATTATTCCTATGCATGCACTGGCAAATTCTACCGCGCCCTTCGCGGAAGCCGCCCATATGACCATAGGAGCGTTAGGTGGTGCGGTGATAGCGATTGCCGCGATTATTTCATCAGTAGGAGCGTTAAATGGCTGGATCCTATTGCAAGGCCAAGTCCCCTGCGCGGCGAGTGTGGATAAAGTGTTCCCTGGTATTTTTGGTGGACTTTCAAAATATAACACGCCAGTAAATTCGTTAGTAATTTCGAGCGGGTTTATTACCATTTTATTGATCATGAATTATCAAAAAAGTTTAGTGGAAAAATTCACTTCTATCATTACGCTAGCGACTATTTTTATTTTAATTGTTTATTGCGTCACAATGATCGCGGAAATAGTCATGTTGCGCCAACAAAAAATATCCAAAAATTTCGGTAAAAAAATCACGATAAATATTTTAGCAATGGTTTATATCGCCTGGGCGTTATATGGTTGTGATAGGGTAGAGCTGTTTCACAGTTTGTTATTAGCGTTGACGGGTATACCGATTTATTTGTATACGAGATGGAAAAATGGGTCGGTTAAGACTTTATATTCGGTTTAACGACATGACTCAATATAGGTTCTGTCATTCCCGCGCAGGCGGGAATCCATTCATTGTCACAACGCCAACCGCGCCAGGTTCGTAATGGATTCCCGCCTGCGCGGGAATGACACTTGTTATGATTGCTTCTTATTCGGCGCCCACTCCCCACCGCAATTATTACCAGCATGTGAAGTAGAAGTAATGACACCCTTCGCATTCGTTTCAAACAGTGCTGAACATTTCATACCACTCTGACCCCGCATGGGGAACATATTATAAGAAGATAAGGAAAAGTTCGTACTGGTCGAGTTAAAGAAACTATTCCCCGATGTCGTCGTATAAAGATAATAAGAATTGCCATTTCTAGCATGCAACACTTGATCCGCTGAACCCCAGTGTTGTTGAACTTCAGAAATATTATGGCCTTCCCATTTTTGCGGATTACTTTCACTTTGATAATGATAATGTTGAGAAGCACAAGATGTCAGTAGCAGCGAGATAACAGCAAGACCGGCCAATAGAAATCGCATATTTCCTCCTGTCGCGCGGATAGGTAATAACTATTAGTTTAACATTTTTCAATTCAATTCTTGCGCGTGCTCTTCATTAAAAACCGCTAACAGCAGCATCAAAAATTAAACCACTACATTTCAATTAGCAGAAAAAAATACAATAATTTAGCCGGTTTTTCGATAATAAAGAACAAAATCATGTACTTATTGTTAGAATAGAGCCCTTGCACACAAGGGGATGGTTATGCCAAAAATTACTTTTGCCAAAAAAGAAGTAAATAGTAATGATTCAACAGACATAGTATGGAATGCTTATCAAAGTGCTATTAAAGATTCTATGGTTATCGCAAAAGCGATGGCACCCGATGAAAAAACGGTAACAACTAATTTAGAAGTTGAAGAAAAAAAGAATATTGCTGGGTTTTACTATAGTGCATTACGGTTTACGGGTCTTTCCCACGCTGCCAGCTATTCTCTGGATGAGCAGCTGGTAACGGTTAGTCAATGGGCTGACGTATTTTACAAAAAATTACAATCTTCTCTATTAAAAGAACTTACTAATGCTGTGTACGGTGACACTGAGCTCAATAAAATTGGCGACACCACCAGCATAATGTCAGTTACCACAATCGACAATCATTTCATGCTCATTTGTGAAATCATTCTCAGAATGGTTGCCGATGCCCTTGACGAACAGCTAATTAAGAACCGTACTCGAGTGTTGTTAGGACAAGATGATAGTGCGGTAATTTGTTTAAAAAGATTTGTGACAAATCTCAAAAGTGATCCTGAGAAAATCATAAAGCTATTTGGTAAACCACCTGGCAGTAAGACAAAAATTTCAAGCATGGTTAGATTTTTAAATGTGTTTTTTAATCGTGAAACGTCATTCATAAACATGTTGATTTTTAACGCTAGAGATGTAGATGCGCCAAAACAAAGTTTTGAATTAGTTTCAAGTGCCTTAGAAATTATTCAAAAAAATGTACGAGCTTATTTGCTGGTTTATCTGGATTTGTTGTCCCAGGAAGTAGATAAAAAGTCATTGCTAAGAAACAATGATAATCTGCGTAGCGAGATTGTTCTCCCTTTCTTTGGCCATGCAATCGAAGCTCTTTTAGTGCAATGTAATGACGGTTTTTTAAATGAAGAAGACACAGACTTGATGGAAATCCGTAAAACCGTATTTCTGGAAGATGATATTAAAATTTTACATATGTTTACTAAAAAAGCCCAAAAATTAAAAGACGCCCAAAAAAAAGTATCGGCAATACATAGTATAAATGAAATTAAACAGTTATTTATTCTGGATGAACAATTACTCGCGATTCGGGATGCGGTTAGAGAATTTGTTTCCTTTGCTGAATTAGGCAATTGGATTCCTATTTTTTTTGAAGTCATTCATCCTGAAATATTATCCATAGCAATAGGTAAATTCAGTAAGAGGTGTCAAGCAGCCACACTGCGCTACACCGGGTATCTTAACAATTCAGACTTTATTGCAGGTTTGGAGAGTTTACCGCCATTTGAATGGTCTAAATTGGATGCGATGAATATAGTCATTCGGAATTTGAATAGCCAGGAAATGAAAGAGAGGATTTGTGATAATTTTAATACGCAAATTAACGGTTTGATCAGGGTTGAGCAGCTCTTATTTAGTCATAAACTGCTGGATAGTGATCAACATATCATTTCCAAATTGACGGCGCCGCAACTGACCCAGTCAGGACCGTTGCTAAAAGCGGCAAGTGCCAGCTCGCAAAGAAGGTTGACATATGAGAGTAATGAGTCACAAGAAAAAGTTGTAGAATTGACTGCAGCGGCTAGTTTTAACGGCCGCAGCCACTCATGGAATACCGAAAGAGATTTGCGATTTAATCGAGGAATGCAAACACATAGTTCTGCTTCACATATTGCGCCAAGTTCAGCATTGTTTACACCTCAAACTCCAGTCGCGGAGGTAAGCGAATCGCCCAGTTCCAGTGAAAAAAGCGAAGAAAAAAATACTCCCGAGCGCAAGCAACCCGAGCCAACCCCACGCTGGTATAGACGGTTTTGTTGTTAACTTAAAGCTTAGAGTAAGCGGATGACAAAACTTAATTAAAAATACCCATAACCATTGGAAGAATCCAAGGTAACGTCTTCAACCCAGCGGTTAACTGGAATTGCGCTTAATTTTTTGGCCTGATTCAGTAAGTTTTGTATGTTATGTGAAGTTTCATCAGCGTCTTTTCTTTTTTGATGCGCTTGCGTATTGAGAAATCCTGGTGCGTGCGCGTAACCACATAATAAAGTACCCACGGCAATAAGAGATGCGCTAGCGCCAAAACTTGGTACCACGCCCAGCGCGCCCACGATGATACAACCAATGCCAATCACGGTAGTTAATGCTGTTTTAATGCGACTCCAAAAGGTCCCCATTTTTTTATTGATTTGTTTAGCGTTATCAATAAGCCTGGCCATATTTTCTTGATCGGGGGTTTCGGAAAATTGGTAGAGGTTTGCGGTGGTATCAAGGATGAGTTGCAAATCTTTTGCAGGAATTGCGTGACTTGGTGTTTTTAACAATTGCAGAGTCATTTTTTTAAATTTATCTATCGTGACTGAAAGTGCTTCTCTATATTCCCCGCGTGCTTGTGCCAGAATAGACGTAGTTATTATTCTATTGGCGAAATCGTTATGAAAGTCCATCTCTGCCGCGCTGGCAAAATCTCTCTGCATGCTTTCAAGATTTATCATATTATTTAATAATTCAATTTTAGCGTGCACAATCTCGATAAGCTTAAGACATTTTTTGCCCATGATTCCGGCGGCTTCGTTTTGTAGTTGCAGGGTTAACTTACTGGCTTCTACTTCTTCGACAAACGCCAATTCCTGCAGTTTTGCTTGAAAGGTTTCGATCTGGAGTTTTAAAAATTCTGCTTCATGACCTTCTTTTAATTTAACTTCTTCTTTTTCTTCAAACTCTTTATTCACATCTGCTGATATTTCATCTTTCCCTTCTTCAAACTCTTTATTCAAATCTGCTGATATTTCATCTTCCCCGTCACTATATTCTAAAACCTCATACTCTTCATTTTCTTTTGAATTTATAGATTTTGTTTTTGAACGAGAGTGCCCCACCATATGTTCTCCCATTTAAGCAGCTATTTAATTTTCATGTCCTTGTGATCATATCCATAAGAGTATTATACAAAAAACCCGGTTCTAAATCCGAATTTTCTACTCTTAAGCCTGTAAATTAAGGATTTTTATCATTATCGTAGCCCAAGCGCAGCGGCATGCCTCCCGGGCGCTCCGTAGCACGCCGTAGGTTGGGCTGAGTGCAACGAAGCCCAACAGCTTTTGTATTAAGGCGCACATCCCGCCGCCTGCGGCGTGAAGCTTGTAGTTGTATCCAGCTTTGTTCCTACCTGCCCCGCGCTACCATTAAAAAACGGCAACTGAGCCGCCACGCCAGCCTTAGGCGCATTCATTTTTTGCTTAATGAGATTTATAGTTTTAAACCAGGCGCTATTTTCTTTCTTAAAACCCAGTTCAGCTAGATTTGCAAATTCCTGCGCAATGAATTTTTCCAATGTTGCTTTGAAAGAACAATTGGCATCTTCCACTTCTGCTAACAACCATTCTAATAACGCTCCATCTTGTAAATGCTGCACATGATGAGGCAATAAATAATATTCAGCTTGTTCTAACAAATAGGTTTTGCTTAGCAGTGGTTCGATTTGTTCAAGTGTTTCAATCAATTCATGATCTAAATAATTCACGCGTATATGACTATAGTTTTCCATGAAATATTTGATTTCATTATTGCGCTGCTGCTGCGCCAATGTCAGCAGATAACTTCGAATATCCATCTTATTTGTCGTTTGCAAAATGGAAGTTAACATAGCAATTAATTCTGGTTCTATTTTTTGTTTTTCATCAAGAGAAAGTGATGGATAACTATTAAAATCAGCTGTTGTCTCATTCGTAGATATGATGGATTCAGCCGAGATGTTGTCGGGCATAGCTGGTTGCGACGCCAAATTCCAATATAAATCTATCATCTCTATCCTTTGTGTTTCATTTTCTTCAATGACGGCAAAGACCCCCCGACCGGCTGCATGGTATTCTGTGTTACCTGTTTCACACTGCGCTGTTTTCGTTTGACTAAAACATACTTCCTGAATAAGAATATTTTTATTAGATTGTTCTTTATAGTGAGCGACACCTTTTCCATATAGATTAGTTTGCTCTAGTGAAAAGCGCGTAGCATCTTGATCTGCCATGACTTCCAAAACCACAGCTAAATCTTCGCGTGGCACTACCAATGTACCCTCTCCCAAAGTTCCGTTGGATTGTTTAATAATAAAATGAGCGATGTCTTCTGGCACCGTGAAAACAGACCCTTGCTTACATTCATGATGCCAAGTCCGCGGCTGAAATTGCCTTAAGTCGTTTAGCGATAAAAAAGTATGAAGAATTTTTTTATCCCTAACGATGGTCCACAGCATATCGTTCGAGCCATTTAAAATAATATTCGATGGCGTAGTTTTTTTATCTTGTAGCTTTTGTCTATTTTTTGCAGTTAATTCTTGAATGAGTTGTTTAGCGTTAACGTCGTCGTGTGCGGGATTTGGGGCATTAATAATAATAATGTTAGGTTGGGTCGGATCTTTAGGCGCTTCAGGTAACGAGTCGACACTGTTACCTTCAAGGTAGTATCTTTGTCTTCGTCTACCTTCCTTTAAATTTCGTAATGCAGGAGAATCAAAACTTATTCTGCCCCCTATTTTTGCCAAATGCGCCGGAATTAAGTTGTATCGAGTATCAACCCCAGCCTGTTCCAATCGCCCCTCAAATCCAGAATTATACCAGGCATCCCCAAATTCCAGCACATAAAGCCGCCCACTGACATCTTGAATAAAGTCACATATATAATAAGAAAGCTGGGTCATAGGCATAAACAAACTACTCAATATTAAAAAATGCAACTATAGACCAATAAGCTTAAGAGAAGCTTAAACAATAAAAGTAGTAGAAGATTGGTATTTTCTAGGAGTAATGGCAGTTCATTTAATAACGTTAAGAAGGCGTGGGCTGGTATTTTAAATGATGCCGGAATCCAACATTTCCGTTGGCATGATATGCGTCATCATTTTGCTAGTAAATTGGTGATGGTAAGGTAAATTGTCTTATAACTACCTGCCGCGGGACGACGGTTGTGCTTAGCCCGATCTAACGCCTTGCAACCTAAGTGAATTTGACAATTGCTTCTTAACTTCTTCTGGCTCCCCAATCGCTGCGTTCACAGCAATAGAAAAAAACACCTCTACATGCTTGTTCAATCTATGCTGATTTAATTTGCAAATAATATTAGCTTTAAGAACTTTATCCATTTTTTGCTTATAAACTTCCGTTAACATAATGTTGGCTATTTTTTCAGTAATCCCAACTTGAGATGCAAGCTGTCTTAATGCAATTATTTCTGGATGATCTACTAACCCAAGAAAAAATGTAATTAATTCATCAATGGGTTCAAATCCTTTTTCAGCCCGAGAACGGATAAAATAAGACGGTAGATTCAACAGATCGATAGTAGGATTAAAAAATTTTTTTCTATTACGATCTTCCCGAAAAGATGTAAAGGATGGCAGATTTTTTTTCGCTTTCTCCCGCAAGAGTTGAGAGCATTCATGGGTCAAGATAAGTTGGCAGAAGTCCCAGCTAGCAAGTTCAAATACCATGAAAATCAGTCCTTCATAATTAGGTCTTTCATGAGGATATTTATGATTAGGAGCAGCGTTTTGATTAATAAGTTGCAAGCTTTGGCTTAAAAAATTTAAATCACCAATGCTTGCTGCGTGATTATTTTTATGCACGTAAACACGGCAGCGAGTGGCATAGATATCATAAGTGAGGTCAGGATTAAGTTGGCATGCTAATGCAGCTTCGCAATCCCCCAGCGCCTCATCAAATGATGCTATCGAAATAGATACCCTCGCTCTATACCGATAAGCTGCTGCTTGGCGTAGACTTTTAGGTGGAGCAAGTTCAATAGCTTTAGTAAAATAAGTAATAGCTGATTTTTTACAATACCAAAAAAAGAGCTGATCATCCACATCAAACAAGGCTTTCTCTTGATAAGCTATGCCAGCGTAATAATTTGCGAAATATAAAACATCGTTATCGGTAGATGATCTAAGCGCATTCTCACAATGATTAATGCAAGCATCTGTTACACCTCTTCCCATGGAATCCTCGTATTCAAAACCCCGAGTTTTAAGCTCCGTTTCAAATTCAATAGATGCCGCCGTTCTATTTTCCCCGCTATGTCTAAACATATCCCCCCAAGTTGCACCCTAATCCCACGCGGCCGACTATACCATCAACTTTCTTAACACAACCTTAAATACCCATTCAGCCTCGAGGGGGTTATGAATACTTGACCCCTTTGGTATAGGAGGAGGCATAAGAATTAGATGAGCCACTTATATGATTGCTATAAGTGGCCCATCTAATTATACGGTAATAAAAAGCATGTTTTGGAGCGCTCTGAGTTCTAATAGAATGGGCGTCTCAATCCGTTACAAATTTGCTACTGTTGATTTAAATACAGAAGACTTTTCACTACGTAACGGCTGAGCATAAAGCAAAGCAGGTAGAGGTAGCGTATTGATTTTGTTAGATATTCTTTCTAAAGCTATTGCGCAAGCTGAAGGCGGTTTGTAATTATAGGGTAGGCAGTTTGTTAATTCTCATTAAAAAATAAAGCTCGTAACCTATTGATAATATATGTTTTTATATGATAAAATGTTAATTGTTAGCTTGTGTGATTGTTAATTCTTTTAGGAAGACTTGTTAAATGTCAAAAGCGAAGTTTGAACATTATGACTTGAAGTTAATAGAACCTTCATTTCAATCCGCTTTAACTGATCTGATTATTGAGTTAGATCATTTAAGAAGAAAACAATTGCAGGGTACGACTCACCCCACAGTGTTTTTTCAATTGAAGCATATTTTCCATCTTCTTGAGAGCGTTGGCTCAGCGAGAATCGAAGGGAACAATACAACTATTGTGGAATATATCGAAACAAAGCTAGAACAAAAAAAGCTTGTTCCACCAAGTATAAAAGAAATTCAAAATATTGAAAAAGCAATGGCTTTTGTAGAAGAACATACAAAAGATGCGCCAATTAACGGAATTTTTATTAGTGAAATGCACAAAATGGTTGTTGAAGGATTGCCACCGCCGCCAGATGGAGAGGGAGATCAAACTCCAGGAGAGTACAGACAGAAGAATGTAACTATTTCTAAATCTTCCCATCTTCCGCCTGATATATCGCAAATAGCAGGATACATGGAAGATTTATTTAATTTTATTAATAAGCCAGATAGCCCTAAGCATGACTTATTGAAAGTAGCTATTGCTCATCACAGATTTGTTTGGATACATCCATTTTTAAATGGAAATGGTCGAACAGTGCGGTTGTTTACCTATGCGATGCTCGTAAAACTAGGATTCAATGTAGATGTGGGAAGGATATTAAATCCGACAGCAATTTTTTGTAACAGCAGAGAAAATTATTATCAATATTTATCATTAGCAGATAAAGGAACAGATGACGGTATATTAAGCTGGTGCAATTATGTATTAACCGGTTTAAAAACCGAAATAGAAAAGATAGATAAGTTACTTGATTATAAATTTTTACAAAAAGAAATTCTCTTGCCTACAATTAATTATTCTCTTGAACGACAATATATCACAGAAAGTGAGTCTAAAATTTTAAGGCGTGTTGTCGAAAAACAGGTTGTACAGGCTGCCGATTTGTCAGATATATTTCCCGGAAAAGTTAACACGGAAGTCTCACGACAAATACGAAAATTAATCGAAAAGAAAATGCTAATGCCGGAAAGCGAAGGAAAAAGAAAGTATGTTCTTCGTTTTGATAATAACTATTTATTGAGAGGCATTATAAAAATCCTTGGTGAAAAGGGGTTTTTGCCTGTTAAAGATGAGCCGATTGTTTAAGATAAAATGCAAAACATAATAAAAGAATTTTACTTGTTTATTATATTTTTAATAAAGGCGAAGATATGTCTGTCTCAGTGGAAGATGCTCAACAGTTTATTCTTGATGATCTTAGGAAAGGTCAAAAAAAACGTAACCGTTCGGTCAATATTCTTAAAAGGCTTGTTATATGTGAATACTTGACACCGTTAACC
>JAZKAT010000032.1:0-61488 GCA_040389045.1 Pseudomonadota bacterium
TTTATAAAATGAGAGTTTTAAGATGTTAATTGAGGTTACTTGACACCAGTACTTTCTGCAATAGCCATTAGTTTGTCGTAAACATCTGACAAATCGTATTGAAATTCAGGCCAATCGGGTCGTTGCCAATTATAAGTAGTCATGAGCCGATTATAATAATTAATCGGCTCAAACATAATATAATCAATGTGTTATATGATATGTAAGTTTACCTTTTTGGTTCGTTCTTCATTTTCTATTCGCGATTCGCGAATTGCGAATACAATTTTTCTAAAAAATTCAAACGATTACCTAAGTTTAATTAATTTTAAATAAGGAATTTAACTTTGCCTTGTGTTCAAATTTAAACCATAATAGAAGTAACGCCTTTAAATATTACTCCGTGGATACTTTATGTTTTCGCATGGCGCTATATTTTATAATACGCATAGTCGACATATATGTCGACTTGAGGTATTATAAGTGAAGAGGAAACCTGATGAAAACATACAATCCAAGACAATCAGTAGAATTATTCCATCTGCTGTTTTTGAGCCAATTAGGCCGAAAGCTTGATAAAAAGTTTTATGCGCTTAAAGGCGGATGCAATATGCGGTTTTATTTTAATAGTATTCGCTATTCTGAAGATATGGACATTGATATTCAAACTGTAGGGAAAGAAACATTATTTAAGAATGTTAATCAGATATTCGGTTCAACGCCGTTTAAAAATATCCTGAAGACTCATAATTTAGAAATTTTAAGTACGAGCACTCCAAAACAGACTTCTACTACTCAACGGTGGAAAATCTTATTAAAATCGCCATTTAGCGTAATACCTTTAAATACCAAAATAGAATTCTCTCGTCGGGAATTTCATGGAGAAATGGATTTTGAGTCGATCACTCCGCAAATATTAAAACAATATTCTTTAATGCCAATCATGGCAAACCACTACTCCATAGAAAGTATGTATAAGCAGAAAATTTTAGCCTTAGTAGGTCGTACAGAGACACAAGCGCGGGATATTTTTGATCTTTATCTTTTAATTAGCTCAGGAAGTAATTTTCAATTAAACGATGAAATAACTAATGAACAATTATCTCTTGCAAAAGAGAATGCCTTAAGTGTTTCATTCTCAGACTTTACCGGACAAGTAGTAGCTTATTTATCTGAAGATTATCAAACACAGTATTCTGACGAATCTGTATGGAATAATATCGTGATGAACGTATTACAATCATTGGATAATTATAAAAATGACTCTAATTGACGTTTACAATAAATTACGGCAATTAAATTTACCCGTTCTTCAAACACAAGATATTGCCGCTTATTTAAATATTAGTATCAATCACGCCAATAAAATATTGTCACGCATAGCAGATGCAAAACAAATTATACATATTCGCCGTGGAATGTGGGTTTTTCCAGATGTTGAGCCGCTAATATTACCTGGTCTTTTAACGTTTCCCTCACCTGCTTATGTATCACTACAAACAGCTTTATATATTCACGGTATGATTTCACAAATACCCAGTATTATTTACGCTGTTTCAGTTGCACGTACTCGTACTTATGAAACATCAATTGCAAATATCTCAGTTCATCATATTCAACCTTCTTTCTTCTTTGGCTATGAAGAAATGCATAACGATGAATTATTGAAAGTCGCTAGTCCGGAAAAAGCATTGATTGATATTTTTTATTTAAGCCAGACTAAAACAAGATTATTTAGCTCATTACCTGAAGTGGAATTGCCACGAAAGTTTAGCATGACTAAAGCAAATAAAATAATTGATCAAATATCGTCCGGTAGAAGGAAAACCGTGGTGCAACAGAAGTTTTCGAATTTTATTCAAAAACATAAAAGCGCGCCTTAGCTGAGCTTTTAGCAGCTTTATTTGCTCTATTAATGATCAACCTCATAAAACCAGTTAATTTAAGACTGCCTTAACTTACGCCCCCTACAATGATCTCTAGTCATAATCTAGGATTGGCCATGTTATTGGAACAACAAATACTTCAATACAGTACTCAATATCTCGAAGCACAAACTGCTCTTAAAAAACCTTCTGGTAAAGGTATGGGTATTTCCATGGCTACGATTTTATTACATTCCTACAATTATTCGAGTGAAGAAATACCTGAGAGTTTCAACCAAAAAGACTTCTGCAATGGTCTTAAGCTCGCTATTGCTATTGATATGAAAAATATCCTTGAATTAGATGATACCGCGAAATCGATTTTGAAGAGTTTAAAATTTCAAATCGAAGAAAAAGAGGTAAGTGAAAACTTCTATGTAGGTTCTCTAGATGAAGCCATATCAATAATAGAAAATCACAATATTTCTAACCAGGATAAGCATGTAGTACGAGTATTAAAAGCAATTAAAATTGCGGAACAATCAACTGATGAAATGCTAAAAGAAAAAGATATTTTAAAAATTGATTTGCCGGTGGAAGAAGGTGAAGAACATCGTTTTTATTTCCATAGGGAAAATTATAACAATATTAAAGAAAGGCGAGACGCCCTACATAGGCTTTCGAGTTCTATCATTACCATCTGGAATGATACCGTAGAAAATAATGAGTTGGCATTCTTTTTAAATAGTATTCAATCTGGTCCGTGTATAGAGGGGGCTACGCGTGAGCCATTAGCAAATACAGCAGCCCGTCTGCAAACAGCTCATGCTTTGCCTATGCCCTATCTTGATGCTATCAATGCTTTTTATCATCAAGCAGCAAGTTTATTAACAGTTTTAAGGTTGCCAAACACACTCAATGTCACCAAACAATTAATATTAGATGCTTACAAAGGTTCTAAATGTATACCCAGCAAGTATCCAGTGAATGCATTTTCTGATGCGGACCTTAAGGCATCGTTATTAGAGCTACGGACTTTCGATTCCATTTATCAACCAGAAAAAGAAGCCATTGTTAAAATTTCATTTCCTGTTGATTGTGCAATCGAAATACGTTTAAACTGTCTTTCAGCCATCTTACCTTATACGGACCCTGCGAATCATTTTGAAATTAAATCATCCATCAATAGTTACAAAAAATTAATAACAGTCGCATCGCCAAATAAAAAAATCAATACTACAGAATATCTCGGTGTACTTCAAAAGGTGGGCTCAAACAATACCATCATTATTGGAAAATATACGGTTTTAGCATGCTCCCTCATAAATAAATACCATGATTTAGCGGAAGCCCTCCTGGAAAATCAAGATATTGACTTGTTAAGCAATTGCGGTATCGATGATTATACATTTTTAGAATGGTTTATCTTTCAAGGTCAAAAGGTGTTTCTAGCTTTATTGAAACAAAAAAAATCCTTTTTGAGTAAGATCACTAAAGAAGACTTTTTTAAACCGGTAACAACAAAAAGCTTCTATCGGGGTGAAAATCAATTTGAAAGTTTATTAAAAACTATTCCTGGTGGAGAAATACTTACTCTTCTTTTAGCTGAATACAGTGAACTATTTGTCGGGCTATCGTTTAAAGAAATACGTGCCGCTAAAACGGAAAACAAATCCTCTCTTCATTGGTTGGTATTTGATGAAGTTGGTCTGCAAATTTTTGACTTAATACTACAAAAAAACCATCATTTAACAGCAGAGATTACGGCCAAAAGGCTACGCAAATTTAGATATCTTCTCTGGCTGTCAATGAGTGATAAGGGGATTATAATTTTAAAGAAATTATTGGATAAACATCCCGAGTTAATTGCAGAAATAAAAGATGAAGATATATGTAAAACTAATAATAACGGTCTATCACCTTTTTATTATCTAGCCAGGACTAAAGTTTTTTTACGATTTTTAAATAATAATAGATTTCATCATCTCCCCATCACTTTTTTCACTAATACAATTAAAATTGGTAAAAAACCTGATACGAATAATTTAAGTAGTCTTATTTCTACTTTTCATGGCCAAAAAACGCTTTTATATTTGTTAGATGTTGGTAGCACTTTGCTTACACAGCTAGACCCTGACAATTTGTGTCTCAGCTTTGGTCAGGGTTTTCCGCTGTTGTCTCTTGCTAATACTGTGCATGGAAAAGAAATTTTATCTATTTTATTTGCACTGCATCCAACTTTATTGAGAGCAAAGATAACTGTTACTGCTTTCGTAAACAATAGACTACTTAACGTTGACAATACTATATTCTCAATATCGCCTTTGGCTATGCTGGCTTTGGATGGATGCGATCTTATCGATAATTTGATAACTTCAAATTCACATTTCAACATTACAATCGAGAATTTAATAAATCCAATAGGTTTAGCCGATAGAAAAGAATCCTGTCTTTTATATTTGTTGACGACGACAGATAAAGGTAGGGAAATTCTCATTAAATTATTTAATAAATATCCTAAATTGGTGAATCAAATTAACGTAGAAATGCTTACTCGTCTATGTGAATCAATTAAGCTTACACTCTCCGCTGATGGCGTGCGCGAGCCTCAGGCTCAAGAAAAATTTTCCTCTTTAAAACATATTCTTGATAGCAAGAATATGAATCTCATATTACATTTAAATAAGAACCCTAAACTTAAATCCTTATTCAGAAATTTTATCAAAGAAAATGCTCCAGCGCCCAGAGTATTAGCACAGTCTGTAATTTTTCAAGATGAATTAGAAGCAAGTGTAAATAATCTGACATTATGTATTAAAGACACTTATTCTATTAAACAAGCGCTCTTGAAAATTGCCCAGCAAAAGCTCAAGGCTATTTCCACTCGTGAAGAACTTTTTAAAGTTGAAACTTACATTAAAACAAATATCTCCAGCCCCGTGATGAGTCTACTTCATCGCCATCGTCATGAGTGGTTTGATAGAGTACGCGCTAAATTATTTAACTTGAGTGAAGAAGACCAACACACAAGGTCATATAAGACATTGCTAGCAATGATAGAAAATAAAAAACAAGTTCTTGAGCAAAGCGATAACGATGAAGATAATACGAATGTTAACAGGTGTCGTATTTGCTGAGCAGCCCAACCTACATACAACGCTTAAGACTCGCGAAAGTGCTTTATTATTAAGAAAACGCACACAACCTACTTTACTAAATATCCCTAAGACCCCCAAAATAATTCATTACTATATTGCGTAGGTCTGGATTTTCTATGACTTCTGAAACAGCTGCACAGGAATTATACATTCTCGGTTGAGGCGCGGGCGGCATCGTATTCTTTGAAGGCTTCATCTATGGATACCCTGGCGAGTAACACTTTGGGGACACCTATATAGAGGGTGAGGAGAATTAACAGCTCTTTGATTTGTTGTTTGGTGACGCCTACGTTTAGCAAGCATTGGGCATGGTTTTTCACTTCTATCTGGACGGCGCCGGAGGTGATCAGGGAGCTTAAGACGGCGATTTCTTTCATTTGCACGGAGAGATTGGGGGTTTTGTTGACCCAGATGTCGCCTAGGCCATGGGCGACGACTACGTCAGCTAGTTCGGGTGAAAACTCATAGAGGGTTTCAAGTGGGTTTGTGGGCGTAGGTTCGTATTTACTGGCTCGGGTGGCTACGCCTTTTTGATAATTTTCGCTGGCGCGGTAGTCTTTGGTGGTCATGGGTGCAGTCTCGGGGATAAAGTTACCTTAATTTAAGGGGGATTGCGGGGTTTGGCAAGGGGCTTAGGTAGGATTAAATATAAGCGCGGGATCCCCGTATGTCACGCTTGCGCATTTATATCCCCAGAGGGGACATACGGGCTACGTTTTTATTGATTTTAATATACAATACCAGCAGTTTAAAAATGGGGATATCAAGATGCAAACACTGGAAATAATTAAGCTTTATTATGATAGTTTCAATCGAGGGGATATGAAAACGTTTATCTCTTTGTTGGATGAAAACATTCGGCATGACTTGAATCAGGGCGATAGCATCATTGGGAAACCACAGTTTGAAAGTTTTATGGAACGCATGAACCGTTGTTATAAAGAACATATTAAAGAATTATTTATCATGACGAGTAACGATAATAAACGGGCAGCGGCAGAGTATGTTGTTGAAGGAACTTATTTCGCAACTGATACCGACATGCCACCTGCTAAAAATCAAAAATATACTTTGCCGGGGGGCGCATTTTTTTCAATTAACAATGGTAAAATTATTCGGGTTACCAATTATTATAACTTAACAGAATGGTTTAAACAGGTAGAAACATCATGACTGGTGGTTTGCAAATTCAACGCTTGAAAGGTGAAGCGATTGTCCCTTACATCATGGACTTGGCAAAACTACGTATTGAAATTTTTAAATCATACCCCTATCTGTATGTTGGCAATCTGGAATATGAAAAAAAATATTTGCAAACTTATGTAAGCTGCCCGGAAAGCGTGATGGTGTTGGTCACCGATAACAATCAAGTGGTAGGCGCCTCAACTGCCATTCCACTTCAGTTTGAAGGGGAAGCTACTAAAAAACCATTTATTGAAAGTGACATGTCACTGGATAAAATATTTTATTTAGGTGAATCAGTATTGTTGCCCGCTTATCGTGGTCGAAATATCTATAAGCATTTTTTTCAAGAGCGTGAAGCCGCGGCTAAAGAATATGGCAGTGAAATAACTACGTTTTGTGCTGTGGAACGGCCTGCTGATGATACAAGGCGCCCCGTAGATTTCAAACCACTTGACGCAAGCTGGACGCATTTTGGTTACACTAAACATCCTGAATTATGCGCTTATTATGAATGGCGGGAAATAGGCGAACCAACCATTTCGGCTAAACCGCTCATCTTTTGGATAAAACATTTATGATTAAAATAGCCTGCTGCCAATATCAAATCGATAAATTTTCTGATTGGAATGGTTACGCGAATAAAATTGATGCATTAGTCAAACAGGCCAGTGCGGCTGGCGCGCAATTGCTTTTATTGCCTGAATATGCGGGGATGGAAATTGGCGGTTGTCACCCTACTGACAATGAGTTATTCGCAGCCATGCAGGTATATCTGCAAGCGTATTGTGATCTTTTTAAAAGATTAGCCAATCGTTATCAAATTTATATTCAGGCGGGGACGGTGATAGAAGCTATCTCCCCTACTCAATATGTGAATCGAGCTTATTTGTTTTCACCTGCTGGCAAAATGGCGTATCAAGATAAATTACAGTTAATTGAATTTGAAAAAGAATCAAAAATATTAACCTCGGGAAATTCACAAACCTTGTTTGATACGGCGCTAGGTAAAATCGGTATCGCTATTTGTTATGACAGTGAATTTCCGGAAATTGTGCGGCGTTTGGTTGACGCGGGGGCTTGGTTAATTTTGGTGCCTAGCTATACTATTTCAACTGCTGCTCATCAGCGGGTATTTTTATCATGCCGTGCGCGGGCATTAGAAAATCAATGTTATGTTGCGGCGTCTTTTATTGTTGGGGAAGTTGCTTTGAGCGAGCCAGTGGAACATGCGGTGGGTCAGGCGGGGGTTTTTGGGCCAGTGGAACATGGGTATTCTGATGATGGGATTGTTGTAGAGGGGCGTGTGAATGATGTTGGAATTATTACGGCGGAGCTTGCGCAGGACGAATTAAGTAAAATCAGGAGTCAGGGGAAGGTGCATTTGTTTAATGATGCCAAGCGGTGTAAGGATTTATTAAAACAGCAGGTGCAGGTTACAGAATTGTAAAAACTGTTGACTGTTGGGCTTCGCTGCGCTCAGCCCAACCTACTGTTTTTAAGAAGGGTGTGGTAACATGCGCCGTCGATTATTAGAGAACTTAGTGATGCGTGAAAATTATAGAACAACGCTGCGGGCCAGTGTATTGGTGGCAATATCGGGGATCTTGTATGGGTTTCTGGGGTATCTTGGCACTAACGTTATTCGGGATGAGATGAGTATCTCCTCCATGTTATTCTGGCGCTTTTTTATTGCGGCAATCTGGATTTTCTTTTTTGTGGTTTATAAGCATGCCAAACAAACCACAGCAAACTATCCCAATAAAAGTACGTTATTAAAAATATTTATTTTAGGCGCAGTGGCCTATGCGGGTTGTAGTGGGTTTTACTTTTTGTCCAGCAAATATATCGGCACTGGCTTGGCGATGGTAATCTTCTTTTGTTATCCCATCATGGTGGCGTTAATATCATGGCTGTTGCACGGGTATAAATTAAATCTTGGTATTATTTTAACCTTAGTATCAATTAGTATTGGATTATACCTTATCCACAATTCATCATCTGATGAATTGAGCTTACTGGGTATCGGATTTGGTATCATTAATGCTTTTTGCTATGCTTTATACCTGCTTGCCAGCAAACAACTTTCCAATCTTTCTATTGATTCGAATATTTATACGATTATGGTTTGTTTTGGCAGCTTCTTTATATTTTTAATTATGGCACTCGCCAATCATACTTTTGTTTTTCCTAGCAATTTAAAAACTGTTGGATACATCCTGGCACTAGGCATTCTCGCCACCGCAATTCCTATACAATTAATGCTCGAAGGTTTAAAGTATGTCAGTTCACTACGCGCCTCCATCATTTCTGTGCTGGAACCATTAATCACGATGGTCGTAGGTTTCATTTTGCTAAATGAATCAATCAGCAATTTACAAATCATTGGCGCTGTCATTATCCTTGGCAGTACTTTATTGGTGCAATTTAACCGAGATATTTAGTCAACATTTTGGTGAACTAACCTACCTCTTACGCTAATCCTGACTCGTGGGATTTTCAGCTTTGTTTTTCATGAGCCTGAATTTTTCAAGTTCAGCGACGGCTTCGGAAAGGGTTGAAACTATGCTGTCAGCTTTATTAGCTTTCAATTTCTTTTCTATACCAAAGTTTGAATCCCCCATTCCCCACAAACCAAGTATTATTTTATTTTCTGGAAATAAACTACGTATTTCAGCACATAAAGTCCTGGCTTGTCCTATAGGATAAGGTGCCACTAATGAAATACATACTGCATCATATTCACCGATTTTAATCGATTCCAAAATATCATCCTTACTATATTTCATCAAAACTTCAGCCTTAAATGATAACCGAATCAAAATCTCCATTAGCATAATACTGGCTAATTCTTCACGTTCATGTGCCGCAGGTATGCAAAGTACTTTGAAATCTTTTGTATCGTTAACTATCTCTGTAGTTTCGGTAGCAACTATAGTTTTTGATGGGGGCACGGGTATCACAACTAAGTCTTTTTGATTGCTAATATCAATAAGAATGTCCTGAATATTTTGATGCAAAAAAGCCACCTGATCATCTTCAAGCACTTCATTACGCCTATCTGTTTCCGCAGCACTTAAAATAGGAATAAATATAGAGTCAAAAACATTGGTCAACGCATTAGTCTTCAAGTGATTGTTAATTAACAAGGTAACTTCGGATGTTTCAATCGCAATTAACCGTTGATAACATTCTTCATACAAAGCTAATGCTTCCTCATTACCTAATAACACACTGAGAAACGCCAATTTAGGAATATGTCTGCCCATTACCACGATACAAACTGTTAAAGGCGTTGATAATAAAAGTCCTATTGGTCCCCATATTAATGTCCAAAATACCGCTGAAACAATCAATGCCAGTGCTGAAATACCCGTGGTAGAACTTGATAATAAAGGTTCTAAAATATGACCGGCAATAAAATCAAAAACAACAAATATCAACAATGTAAGGAAAGGCGTTGACCATCCCGAGGATATTGCAATAGCAACAATAACTGGAATTATTGCAGCGATGTAAGCACCAAAAAATGGGATAAATCGCAATATAGCCGCCAGCCCACCCCATAAAATGGCATTAGGTACACTTAAAAAATAAAGACCTATGGAAATTGACACTCCAAAAAGAATATTTAATAAAAATTGCATCATCAAAAAATGAGTTACACGAAAACTGGCATCATTCATCGCGCGAGTAGTAGCGCTTATCCGTCGTGGACCAATGAGTCTAATAAAACGCCCTCTTAAATCCTCGCGTGCAAATAACATCACAATAACTAACAAAAATACAAAACCTGTTGAACCAATAATATTTAGCAATGAAGAAAAAATTTCTTTTAGAAATCCCGGCAAATTCATCGACGTAGATTCAATTACATTTACTGAAGTCACTTTAGTCGCTGGTTTAGCAGGATAACCAGGCAGTCGATTTTTTAAATTATCGATGGTATCCAAAATTTCAGTAAAAGATTCATTTTCAGGAATATCCAGTGCATTAAGTTTATTTTCAATATTGGTTTTGTAATTGGGTAGTTTGACGCTGAATTCTACGACTTGCTCAGTGATGACATATCCGACCATTGCTATGAACATACCAAACATGGTCACGACGATTAACACTGAAATGACTCGTCCCAACCATTTTTCTAAATATGTAACCGCTGGCGATAATAAAAATGCAAATAAGCCTGCTAATGCAAGCGGAGTGAGAATATATTGACCATAATAAAGACAGCCGATGATTGATGCTGACAAGAGTAAGCGATAAATTCCAATGAGGGCTGAGGAGGCGGCTTTGTTGATAGTATTTTCCATAATCAGAGCCGTATTAAAAGATTATGCTGTAGGGATAGTAAGATTATAGCACACACCCACGCTTAGCTTAGTTAAGCTGATAGTTCAAAATATATACAACAATTAACTCTCAACACTGCTTCCTTGCAAAAAATAATTAAAGTAAGCTAAGATAATCATGCCTAAATTACGACCACCAAAATAACTTGTAGGGAAATCTACTCATGAAAAAAACCTTAAAATTCTCTACCCACTTTTTACTTTTCTTTTTGTTGTCCATCATCTCAGTCTCAAGTTACGCTGCCTCTCCTCTAGGCAACTGGAAAACAATCGATGATGTGACCGGTAATGTTAAAAGCATTGTGAGAATTGAAGGCTCTGCCAGCAATTTAACTGGAACAGTTGTTAAGCTTTATCCCGGCGCAATGACAATTTGCTCTGAGTGTTCAGGAAATTTAAAAGATAAACAGATACTTGGTATGACTGTTATATCTGGATTAAAACAGAATGCAGATGAGCCGAATGAATGGTCTGGCGGCACCATTATGGATCCTAAAACGGGCAAAACCTATCATTGCACGATTACCGTTTCAGCGGATGGCAGTAAGTTAAACGTGAGAGGTTATATTGGTTTTTCTCTCTTAGGGCGAACCCAAACCTGGATTAAAGTTTCAGGCAAATAAAAATAAATAGTATAAACCCTCTTAATATACCCTTAAGATTAATCAATTATGATAGCCGCCATCATAAGAATATTAATCTTAGTCGGTGATAGTTATGAATTCTTCCGCTTATAATCCTGCATATACTGATAATCAAAAACCTACAGCGCCTAGCCTGGTGCTTCACGAGTCCGATTCTGATGATGAACATGAAGGTGAAGAACATAAGCATTGCGCAGAAGCCCGTGCGGAGTTAACCCGTTATGGATTTCCACCCAGCCATAAGGCCCAGATTGCTATTGCGCTTGATGTCTCTGTCTCCATGCATGATCCAAATAATTTTTATGACACTGGTAAAATACAAAAATTAATTGAAATAGCCATGGACATGGCGATTGAACTCTCCCCTAATGCAAAACATACTGTAACTATATTTCCATTTGGAGCAGTAGCTTTTGCACCTGTTGTTATAGACGAACATGACATCAAGAATGCTGTTAGCAATGTTTGGCAAAGTATCGGCAGAGTCTTTTCTGAAGGAACTAATTATAATGTTGTTACCCAGGCAATACGCCAACATTATTTTAAAATTAATGGCAAACTAACTTCAGCATTACCTTCGGATACAGCACCCGTATTTTGTTTATTTGTAACCGATGGCGAACCTCGAGAAGAAAGGGATGAGGCAAGAAACCAGTTCAGGTGGTCTGAATATAACGCAATATTTTTTAAATTCATTGCACTGAAAGGCAAACAAAAAGATTTACAGTTTCAAACTTTAGATATAATTTGTAAGCTAACAAAAGCAACATATGTGCCTAATAAACATTTAATTATATTAGATGATCCAAAAGAACTTACCATCAAGAAACTTTTTGAAAATTATCGTCTTTGGGCAATAGAGGCATTTAAGCATAAGATATTAGTGAATAATCCGGGTATTAACTATAATGTAAATAAGCCAAATGACCTTAGTGAGAAGAAGTTAAGCGATTCTCTTAATGCAGTACATGGCCATGATGATGATGAAAGCTATGATCATGCGAGTCCCAGTAACAGCAATTCTAACAAAAAATTCCTGCTAATACTTGGGTTACTAGGCGCAGTATTTACGCCCTTAGTTATAACGACAACTTTACCACTTTGGTTTATGGTAGGAATTGGATTTGGTTTCGGAGTAGCAGCAGGTGCAACATATAACTCCATTTACGACTGTATATTTCCCATTGCTACAAATTATCCTGGTTTCGGTTCCAATAGTAACAACCATGGAAATGATTCTGACGATGACGATCATCATGACAGCAGCCACAATCCTCAGCATTTACTTTGGAATCAATTACAGAGTAATTCACATTCTGCCAGCAGTGTTTCAACAACTGCCTCGGTACAACTTCAGCCATATCAACAATATCAACCCTTACAATATCAACCTATTCCATCTGCAAATAACGGAATCCCTTCTTGGGATCCGCCACCTTACTCCCAGGGTCCTAAATAATAACGGCTTCAATGTAATCACTCTATAACTCCAGCTGCTTTATTGCTTACTACCTATTTTTCATATACTTAAAAGACCTAATTTTACCTTAATATTTACTGTTTATAATGAAATCATCAACTAACCATAAGCTATTTATAGGTGTATCTTATGAGCAGCACTAGATCTGGAACAGACGAAAAATTGGGTGCAAATAGCACTTTTGATTTTGCGTTTAATAAATTAATCACCGTTCAAAATGATTATCCAGAAAGCAGTATATCTGTCATTGAACCCGTGGCGGCTGAAAAGGTTTATGGCGCGCGTTTTACTGCAAACGGCCAGCAAATTGTTTTACTAAGTGGGGCAAATGATAAGGCAGTAGTAAGTTCTTCGACTAACAATATCGGCACAACCCCTCTACCCCATGTATTAAACAAAATTCGCAGTCTGCAAATTGAAAACCCCCAGGACACTTATCTTATCCCCCTGGCTGAATGCCAAACTATTTATCTACAGCCTAGACAGCATTGGACTGTATTAATGATACAAAACAATGATTGCTATTTCTTCGATCCTTGTTCTGCCTCATTATGGCCTAGTGCAATGACTGCATCGTGTTTTTATTCCTTAGAACCACTGATAGGATTTTTAAAAACCGCGGGATTTAATTTGTCATCGCAAAACATCACGTATTTGGGCTGGCAACAAGACACCGTCAATTGCGGACGCTATTGCGCCGCTATCATAGCCAAAATTGCTGATATGCTTTTTACTAATGAAGAGCTAACGCTGATTAATACTAATTTGCCCAAAACTTCAACTAAACCAAATGTAGAAGTTCTCATCCAAGAAAGCGCCAATTGTATTGCCGATAAATTAGTGGCTGGTAATAAATTAATTTGCGATGTGCGCTCACAAGAATTTATCTCACCTAAATTAACCAGAAAAGATTTAATACGATTTGCATCGCAAAATCATCCACTTAATGTTGCTAGAAAAAATAATTTTTTTGAAGAAGGTGAAGGCGGTTTAGCCCAATTTATATCGGATGCTCCACGACGAAAAATTATTTTTAAAAAAACTCAAAAAGCTACTGAACTTTTAGATGAGGAAACCACCATAGCTTCGCTGGCAATTAAATTAGGCTGGGACGAACTCTTAGTCAATAATATGCTGGCAGCTCACAGCCAAGGACCCTTTGGATTTTTGCCTTTTGTACTATGGGGCGGCGTAAAAGAACATGATCCACTACTCGTGGCCGTGGGCCAACCGCCCATGGACGATTTACAAATAAGAATTTTCCGTGCGGTTAAAACCAATAAAAAAACTGGCATATCGCAAAAAATCCTCAAACTGGTTTGTGAATATCAAGGATTACCAATAATAAGCCCTTCAGGCACGTCAGACAAGCCCGTGGGTTATCTTGATGGGCCAATTAAAGTTAATTTCGAACTCAAACAAATAGCGGACAAGTGGGGTTGGCAATTGCAGACGGTTGAAACAACTAACAGTGATATTTTGCGAATTTTAACTGGCATGCAGTTACCCGCACAATATTTTACTACCCATCTCTGTCGTGCGCCTTCAATTAAAATTGCAGCACCAGGCTCGATTGATTTTAAGCCTTCACATTATACTGAGTCTAAAGAAATTCCTGACGAAACTATTCCTCTTGCTAAGCCTGAGGAAGAGCAAAAGCAAAATGATCAAATTTCTGCGCTTGATCAAAGCCAGGAAACTATTATTAAATTAACTAACGAGCTGGATTATGTTAAAAAACAGAATAATCAATCAACACTAAAAATCCAGCATTTGCTTCAACTTTTAGAACAAGAAAAAGCAAAAAATGCAGAATTAATAACTGCTTTGGACGTGACTAATAGAGCATTTCATTCAGCCCAGCAAGAGTTGCGATCACTACCCGCAAGCGACTCATCGCTCTCGCTCGTTGACATTAACTTATCTAATGATAGTGAGCATGAAGAACAAAAAGCAATTGACGAGCAACAATTAATACGATTTACCGCACCAAATCCACATCTGGTAATGCCTATGCAGCGTAAAGTACTGGTAAATCCTTATATCGCCGGAGCTTTGGTTACCACAGGATTAACCGTTACTGGTGGCCTTATTATAATGGGTATCATTAGTTTAAGCATTCTTGCGGCAATTCCAATAATTGGCTGGGGCATTGCTACCGGATTTTGCGCGGCTTTGGCGGTAATGTTGACGGTAAAAAGTATTATGAATACTCTCGCAAATAGGCAATTAACTGTCGCGGCTGACCAGCAACCCAGTGAGGCAGCTGCTCCGCTTTCTCTAGCACCAGCAACAGATTCAGCGACCCCGCGTAGACCTTCTAATGAGGTTCATTACTCTCCCACGAGAAGCTCTAGAGAAGTTCATGGCTTTTTATCCCCATTACTTAGCCTTGAACCACAGCTGGAGAATAATGACGTTACTAATAATAGCGGCCCTAGACCTGGCTTTGATAATTCTTCTTCACAATAAAACCGCTTTAAAATTGATAGTCACCGCCGCCAATGCTTTTGAAACGGGGCAACTTTTTTTAGCGGTTTCAGCCTGCTCCGAAAATTGTTCAGCAGTCATGCCAGGTACTTTCGCTTCCGTTTCCAAATCAATTTGAGAAATTTTAAAACCTTTGCCATCAGGATCTAAATGCACTTTCGCCTTGGAACGTATGACTTCCGGTGGATGCCCCGCTTGGGTTAACAGCGCGGATAATTGCATGGAAAAACAACCCGCGTGCGCCGCCGCGATCAATTCTTCTGGATTGGTTTGCGTACTGTTCTCGGCGGTGCGGCCTTTAAAACTATAAGGCCCTTCATACGCCTTGCTACCAAATTTTATTTGCCCCGTCCCGGAAGCTAAATCGCCCTGCCATTCTGCTTGTGATTCGCGCACGATACCCATAGTCATCTCCTGTTAAATAATCTCAAGTACAATTCGGTTTGCCGCAATGTAACACTTTCAAGTTAGTACCATTATAGTAGCTGACCACCGGATTACCGCTAACATCCAAGGCAAGCGAAGTGTCCCAGCCGGCCGTCGCTGCAGCATCGCCGACGCTACTCGTGTTTCCTGAAGTACAAGCGGCATTGCCACAGTGCACGACAAATAAGCCACCACTCATAGTGCCATAGCTAACTACCGGATTGCCGTTACTATCCAATTTGATCGAAGGCTCAAACCCTCCTTCCGAAGTTGTTACCACTACTGCAATGGTATTTCCTGTCGTGCAATTCGCATTGCCGCAATGCAGAACTTTTAATACATTATTCGGGATATCTTGATAAGCGATAACTGGATTGCCGTTCGCATCAAGCGTCAGTGAAGTTGATCTATGATCTGAAGCTTGCACGCCTGGATCAAGGGCCACGATGGAATTTGTGCTGCCGCTACAAGTTGGATTATCGCAATGCAGTAATTTCAACTTCGTGATATCCGCGCGATAAAAACTGACAACGGGGTTGCCACTGGTATCTAACACCAGTGAAACACCGCGTACATCTGCCTGAAATGGAAATACCGGAAAATCAGGCGATGAAATCACATTATTTGCGGTGCAAGTGGTATCACCGCAATGCACTATACGCAGCCCTTCATTAGATTGCCCAGCAGAAGCAACAACAGGGTGGCCTGTGGTATCAAGCGCCAGTGAAGTATGACGAAACGATAAAATATCCGGATTGGTGATAGTGTTGGCCCCAGTGCAATTTGCATTGCTACAGTGCAAGACCTTCATGCTGCCGGCAGTAAAGTCATAATAACTGACCACGGGAAAACCCTGTGCATCGAGTACCAGCGAAGTATCCCAACCCGTATTGCCATTGGTATCCGGTGTAGCAATATTATTGCCGCTACTGCACGCGCTGTCGCCACAATGTATTAACTTGAGATGACCATTAGTTTCATCCCAGTAACTGATTACCGGTCTGCCGTTAGCATCAAGCTTAAGCGAACCATATTGGCCCACTATCGTGGCCGGGTCCGCCACCACATCGGAATTTGGACTGCAAGTTAAACTACCGCAATGTAAAACTTTGAGCGCGCCATGGCTGAAGTCGTAGTAACTGACTACCGGGAAGCCGCTGGCATCGAGGGCAAGAGTAGTATATTCGCCTACATTACCACTGTCCGGCACGGTGAATGTATTGCCGCTAGTGCAGGTTGCATTACCGCAGCGCAATACATTGAGCGCGCCATTCGTTAAATTAAAAAAACTCACCACGGGGAAGCCGCTGCTAGCAAGCACCAATGATGAAAAATATCCAGCCACACCACTGCTGGTTACCGGTGTGGTAATGGTATTGCCCGCGCTGCATAGATTATTGCCGCAACGTATTATTTTTAGTTTGCCATTGGTAAGATCAAGATAACTGATCGCGGGATTCGCTTTTCCATCCAGCACCAGAGAGGGATAACGTCCCACGTCGTTACCCGAATCGGCGGTAACTATATTATTACCAGCAGTGCAGTTTGCATTTCCGCAATGCAATACTTTCAGTGATTTATTGGTGAAATCAAAATAAGCTATGACTGGATTACCCAGGGAATTTAGTTTAATTGAACTTTGCACACCATTACTGGTAGCCGTGTCAGGTTCAACAATTATATTGCTTGAGCTGCAAGCCGGGTTACCACAATGCAGAACTCTTAGAATACCCTTGGTCGGATAATAATAAGTAACGACTGGCCGATTGCTCGCGTCTACGGTAATAGCGGTGTACTGACCTGCTGTCCCCGTTGCATCCGGGGTGGTAATCGTATTACCGGTTGTACAAGAGGAATTTCCGCAGTGCAATACCTTGAGCGCGGTATGGCTTATGTCATAATAACTTACTACCGGATTACCATTATGATCAAGCGCGATCGCGGTAAATTCACCAATGTTACTGGCAGCATCGGGAGTCACAATGGAATTAAATGTAGAACAGTTTTTATCGAAGCAATGCGCCACCTTTAATTTCTGCTGGGCCGCATTATAATAACTGATGATAGGCAGACCTTGAACATCGACAGCCATAGACGCATATTGTCCTACGCCATTAATGTCGACATTCACTATGCTGTTGGGTACTGCATAGGCGGGAACGGACAGCATTAGCAGGATTAAGGTTAAAAAACTGACTAGCGATGATTTTGTTTTCATTGGGTTACCTTCCATGGTTAAGTGCTTTGCTAGGCTAACACTTATCGGCTAATGGTTCAATTGCACTCAAACCCGTCGCCTTCGGCGCCGACCTCTCCCACAAGGGGAAAGGTGAAGCGATTGCTTAAACCGGCTTGCCACTTACCACTAATTTGGGGTCCCATTTGGCGAGTGTTGCAAACGCCTGATATGTGGATTCAAAAAAGTTAAGTAAATCCTGCTCCGGATTTTTAGATTTTCGCAAATCCTCATAATCTAAAATAAATTCATTAATGGCTGGCACCCATTTCACCCCACTGCCCTGCATTTTCGCATTTTCAAATCCATCCGGTGTTGGATAAGCAAAAGCAAAAAAAGATGGTATGGGATACTTTTCATTACTTGCCGAAAATCCCACTTCAAATTGTTCATCATCCATTGCATTACGGGTGATAAAATTGAATTCCTTTGGAGTCGGTAAAAAAACACCTTTATAACGCGCGTCACGCAAATCCAGTGTACCCCAGCACAAACCCACTTGCGGCGTAATCCCATAAAATCTGGAGTGAAATTCCTGCAACACACAGGTAGTACTCACTAAAATCCGCCACCAGGCGTTCACCACTTTACCATCATAAACACGCGGTTCGTTATCCTGATCAAAAGGAGTTGTATCGGATGTTTCTTGAGGTATTTGATTAATCCTGAGCGTAACACCTAGTGCTGCGAGTTTTTTAAATATAGCTTCGGTCAGATCAGCGACTGACATAGAAGTCAGTTTAAGCGTGTCAGTCTTACCCCAGCTAGCAGTGAAATACACCACATGATCAATGCAATCAATATCCACTGAAAACGTTCCTCTCTGATAGGGAATTGGCCCAGTCGTAAATCCCCTGCTCGTTATCGGCATCGCCAGATTAGCCCAGTGCGGCGTGAAGGGCTGGGTCAACATTAACTTTCCCAGCATTTGGGTACACATATAAAGCAAACGTGAACTTGGCTTAAATTCTTCGGCTGATAATGCTGGCCATGGATCATAATTTGAAATTTCAGCTGACATATAAACTCCTTAAACTTTTGGTCACGCGGGCCTAGCACTATGGGATGAAGCATGACTGCAACTGGCAATGGCTTCCGCCACTAGCCAGGGCCCACGATAAACTAAACCCGAATATAGTTGAACCAGTTTCGCACCCGCGGCAATTTTCTCTTGTGCATCTTCGGCGCTGCTTACCCCGCCGGAAGCAATAATCGGAATTTTATTTTGTAATAATTTTTGTAATTTTTGAATAACCAGCGTCGAACTCTGGGTTAACGGTTTACCACTTAAACCACCGGTTTCTTTGGCATGAATTGAGTCTTCCACACCGGCACGACTGATGGTAGTATTCGTCGCGATAATCCCATCAATTTTTTCCGCCAGCGCGACTTCTGCTATGGTTTTCAATTCCTCATCCGTTAAATCCGGGGCGATTTTAATAACCAGCGGCACATATTTTTTTTGCTGTTTCAAAAATTCACCCTGTTCTTGCTTCATGGTTTGTAACAAGGATTGCAATAATTCACCCTTCTGCAACTCCCGCAACGCTTGAGTATTAGGTGAAGAAATATTTAAAGTGACATAACTTGCATAAGGCGCGACCTGGCGAAATACATGAACATAATCTTCTTTGGCATTAGCCAGCGGCGTAGAAAAATTTTTACCTATATTCACACCTAACACACCGCGATAAGTTGTCCGTCTTAATCTATCAACCACATAGTCACAACCTTTGTTATTAAACCCCATGCGATTAATAATCGCCTGCTGGTGTATTAAGCGAAATAAACGCGGCGCCGCATTACCTTCTTGCGCTTTTGGCGTCACCGTGCCAACTTCAATAAAGCCAAAACCCAAAGCCGCCAATCCTTCAAGGTAATCCGCGTTCTTATCCATGCCGGCGGCCAAGCCTACTGGGTTGGGAAAATGAATCCCCATAACAGTAACCGGGTTCTTTAACGGCACTGGTAAAAAGCGGCTTAATCCAGCCTGATGAACAGCTTGCAAAGCCTGCAAACTGAGACGGTGCGCGGTCTCGGGATCAAAACGAAATATTATATTTTTGAAGAAATCGTAAGTTGTTGTTTTTAATCTTTCTCTATCAAACATAGGTAATCCGCCATTCCTCTCTAAGTACCACAAAATACTAAGGTTTTAATAAAAAGGTCAAGTTTCTTATCTTTTTTCTAACTAATTCAATGCGTTTCTTTAAGACAATCTTAACTAAAAGCACTTATTTTTCAGCTATAATGTAATAAGGTGACAGCGGATTTTGCCTGCCTTCCAGCTGTATGTAGAGGAATATATTAATAAATTGTCCTTCTAAACGGTGACATATATGGCATCAAGCGCACCCAAACCCGTAGCAGCTAAATTTGCGGTTTTGCCTAAAGGGCAAAAACTTGAAGATGTAACCACTACCGCAAAATATATGCTGGTGGAGAAGGATGATAATACCTGGGAAATAAAAAAGATAACTCATCCACCGGGCAAAGATCATATAAATCTACTTGAAACTATGTCCCCTGCCGATCCAGCCCTGATGACGCAACTTGCTATTATCCAGAATGAAGTAGCCAGAGCGACTGGAAGCGACTTAACCACCAGCGAACCCAATGATACAACCAATAATATTAATGCGCAGATCGATCAATTTGAAAAACTAACCAAGTCTAAAGATGCCATTAAAGATATAGACAATGGCTACAACGAAATTTTTACCACCGAAAAGACTTTTAAAGACTCTATGGTCTTTTTGTTAAATTATATGGACACTCAAGGATTAGCCGCCGTTAAAAACAAAAAAACACGAGCGGATATTGAAACTTTTCTTCAGCCATTTCGTGAAATAGTAAAAATTAAATTGATGCCGGAAACCCCTTCCCCAATAGACACAAATCAATCTCCTGAAATGCAAGCAGTTATAAAAGTAAAAACCGCATTAGATATTTTTTCCGAGGTACAAAACAATGGCAAGGCAAAACCAACCGAAAATGCAGAAAAGGTGTTTAATCAATTGGGGAAAACCGTCGTTAATCACGAAGAATTCACCCAATTGCTTGCTAAAAATCCGCAATTAGCTCAACTTTTTTTAGCCGCAAAAAAACCACCGAATATGCCAAATGATTTAGCAAGCTTCCTAATCATGCCAGTGCAACGCGGTCCCCGTTATCAAATATTAGCAAACCCATTAAATGATAATATTAAAAAAGTAATTTTGTCTGATCCAGAAGCATTGAAGTTAGCGGGCAATTTTCAAGTACAAATAGATTCTGTAAAAGCGAGTGTAACTTCGCTAAATGAACGAAAACGTAATTTCGAAACCATAGAAAGCAGAGCAGTTACCCAAATGATAATTGGAAATATCATTGACGAAGGTAATGCGATAGCTGCCAAAAATAGTGCAACTACTCAGGCAATAAATAATTTTCAAAATGATATTGATAAAATTAACATGCAGCTGATTTCAGAAGGTACACAACTTGGTGTTAAAACAGAGTTAAGATCCGGCACTCAAATAAAAACAACAGTTACACCAAAAGATGCATTTTATGCAGCCTTCGTAACCAATTTTATCCCTGCTTATTTGGCGCATAAACACAGTGATAAAAAAGACTTGAATCAAGCATTGCTAAATGCCTTTAAAAGTATCGATAAAAAATTAGAGCAACAAGGCTTGCCTACTATCCTGTTTAAGAAAGGCGACAAAGTTGCCAGCTCAACCATTTTAAAATCTTTGGCGGATAATACTGAAGTTCAGAATAAAGTAGTTGAGCAGCTTTTTAATGCTACTAAAAATATATTACTTGCTGCCGATTCGTTCAGGCCAGCACAGCGACCACAGCAGGAAATTGCTTACAATAGAGTAATGACCGCAATGGAATTAATGGGGCCAACCGCAGCAAAAACCTGGAATAATCTGGTTGATACTCAATTCCCTGAGATGAAATCCCAATTAACCATATCTGAAGATGGTTCTTTTGCAGCCGATTCTTTTGTAACAGCAGCTCATTATGCGGAGAAGCTCCCACGCCCTGCACAGTCATCGCTTTACGAACAATTGGAAACACCCGTTGTTAGTCCTGCTACCATTCCTGAACCAGCAGCAGTTTTTCCAACTCACTTTAACCAGGGTATGGGGAAAATCAGCCAGCAATTAAGTGACGCATATAACACTATAACAAAAATGAAACTCAGCGAAGTTGAAATAGAAACCTTAAAGCAGTATTGCGTTAACATGCAGAATATTATTGACAGTGTATTAAAGAAACCTCCAGCTGATGGTAAATTCCCTAGCGATAAATTTTATTCCGCCACTATGAATGCTTATACCGATGCGTTTTTGCAGCATCAAAAAGGTCATGTGGATGGGTTAAATGTTCTTCGGGAAATGGTCAGAAAAATTGATAGCTCGCTGCAAAAATTAACTATAGAGGGTATTCTTTACACTACAGCAGCAGATTTACCTGGCAATAAAAATAAAGACTCAGCAGCCTTACGAACTCTTGCTCAACACCCAGATTATACTTCTGCTCGAGCTGACGAACTCTTTTCGCAAATGCAAAGAATTCAGCAAAGCGGCGCTCCACAAAGAGATAAAGATTCTGTCGGTAAAAAGATGCTGCAAATAGTTAGCGCAATGGACCAACCAGCGATTGATAAATGGAATACGCTGGCAATGGCAGATAAAAATTTAAATAAATTAGTAGTTACCTCACCACTTAACTCACAAGATCTGGCTAGCGCAACAAGATCATTATCGGATAGTGAAGTGAGTGTTAGTAACAGCAGACGGCAATCTATATCTTCCACTGATAAGGGTAGCGAAAACGAGGCAGAACTGTCGCCTAGCCCGTTGGCAGCGGATATCCCGTTGGCTCCCGATAGTCCGCCGCTATTGTCTTCATTTAAAAATAGATTAGCTAGTGAACCACTACCGTCCGCTATAAATTCAAATGTAGATGGCAAAGATGACAAACCTGCCGTGGATGCAACATCAAGTTCAACACCATCAGCATCACCTTTAGAAGATTCCAAGGTTGAATCTAAGGATGAAAATAAGGATGAGGCAGCGAATGTCTTAAGTGCATCATCAACTGTGACACCACCCGCTACATCACCTATCGACATACCCATAGCGCCACCTTTAGTTCCAGAAGCACCACCTTTAGATTCTAAAGATGAAAAGAAGAATGAGGCAGGTACTGTCTTAGGTTCGTCATCATCAACGGTAATACCACCTGCAACATCACTTACCGACATACCAATACCGCCTCCTTTAGTGCCAATACCACCTCCGTTAAAGGAGGAGTCAAAACCGTCACCATCAAAACCTGCAGCAGCAGCTACCTTCATAAATTCAACTATGTTAGCGGGAGCGCTGAGTGCTCTTAGAAAGAAGCCAGCATCACCGCTACCCGGGGATACTAAAAGTGATGAAAAAAAAGAAGATACTATCCCGCCTATCCCAAAACCGGGAGTATCGGGTACGGGCATACCCAACCCACCAACCCCCTCCCGTCGTGGAACAATCCTAGGAAGTCTTACTCCAGGTAACGACCTAAGTGGTATTGATATGACCCCTCTCAGGGGGCCGGGCATAACTTCTACGGTAACGCCTACCACCAGCACTATTACCACAAGCACTGTCCAAAGCAGTGGCCCTATAGTCCCATCGACCCGTGATCATGGTTTCGTTGATGATGATAAAATTACTAAGATGAACCAGGTACTAGTCGCGGCCGGCTGGAACAAACTTTCCGAACCAACACAAGTAAATAATGAAAATGTCAGAGAAGCCAAGAGCAATATTAACGGCGTTGAGCGACAATTCACGGTCAGTCATCAGGAAATAAAAACCAACGATGCCGATGTGGAAACATTTAAAGTCATGCTGCAATGTTATCAAAAAACCAATAATGTCATGCCAGCCATCACCACCAGCAGCGAAGCTTTAAAAGAAAAATGGGTAGAAGCTTTCAAAGCTGTGTATCCAACTAGAGCCCTGGAAGCGGATAGAATAGTCACTATTTCTCGCCCGGGGCTTGCGGCAAGTCCCACCGACCCAGCTCCAACGCCAACGCCCACCCGCCGGATGTGACCTTAATGCGCAGCAGCCCGTCTGCTGCTCATTAACTTTGAGTATTCTATGCGAACCCTATATTATTAGCATATGACGAATCCCTATTTTAATTTAATCAAAGCCGTTTGGCAGAATGGCCGGCCGTGGCATAAGACTATCATTTGGTACTATTGTGCTTTCGCGGCAGCACAAGCCTTCATGAGCCTGGCGCCTTATGCTTTTGGCCGAACCATTGATATATTGCAAAATTTTACTCCCGATAAGCTATCCCAAGTGGTCTTATGGCTATGCGTGGGAGTCGTGGTGTTGCTACTATTCTGGATGCTGCATGGCCCTGCGCGCGTTATCGAACGTCATGTGGCGTTAAAAATCCAACAGGCATTCCGCGACCGCATTTATGAACAACTGACGCAACTACCCTTAAAATGGCACCAGGACCATCACTCTGGAAATATTATTAGCCGCGTCAACCGCGCCGCCGCAGCGCTTTACCGTTTCGCGGGCGACCAATTTATTTATATTGAAACCATAGTGAAATTTTTTACTTCTATCGGGTTTTTACTGTGGATTTCACTGCCGATTGGTTTGTTAAGCCTATCAACCTGCATGCTTGCCGCCACCGCGGTAATGTTATTCGACCGCAAATTAATTCCACTTTATGACGCTGAAAATGAAGTTGAAAATCATGTAGGGGCGGTATTCTTTGACTATATCAGCAATATGACCACCATATTAACTTTACGACTAGGGGAATTGACACGCAATAATATGTTTCAACGCATGTTGACAATCTGGCCGTTCTTTCGCCGTGAAGCTATTTTGAATGAAGTGAAATGGTTCAGCATGGGTATATTATTAACTAGCGTACAATCCATTATTTTAATTGGTTACATTGTTTATAACTTAAAATTAACTGGCGGTATTTTAATTGGCACAGTAGTAATGATTTTTCGTTATCAATGGGAATTGAGTGATGTATTTTTTAATCTTAGCATGCACTACAGCGACCTGGTGCGCATGAATACGGATATGAAGGGTTTACAGCCTATTCTCAATGATGTAAACCGTCTTGCCCATGCGCCCCAGGGCGCGGCCGTTGCCAGACAATGGCACACATTAACCATTGAAAACCTGGCTTTTTATCACGACAAAGATGTCAGTCATACAAAAATATTTGATGATTTAAGCCTAACGATAAAACGCGGCGAAAATATCGCGTTGATTGGCGCCAGTGGTGGTGGCAAGAGTACCTTGCTAAATTTATTGCGCGGATTGTATATGCCAGATCAAGTGCGGCTTACTATTGATGATGTATCATTTAACTCATTGGAACCGCTGCAATCCATTACCACTTTGATTCCACAAGACCCGGAAGTTTTTGAAAATACCATTTTATTTAATATTACTATGGATGTCACGGCGACGCCGGAAGCAATCGACACTGCGGTTAAACTGGCTGGTTTTACCAATGTATTAGCTATTCTGCCACAAGGTCTTGAAACGGATATTCGCGAACGCGGTTTGAATTTATCGGTGGGTCAAAAACAACGCCTGGCGCTAGCACGTGGCTTATTTGCGGCGCGGTTTAGTTCCCTTATTTTAATAGATGAACCCACTTCCAGTGTGGATTTACCCACCGAAAAAGAAATTCTTGCGGGCATACTCGAAGCCTTTCCTGACGCGGCGATTATGGTTTCACTACACCGTTTACATTTATTACCCAAGTTTGATCGCATTATTATGTTAAGCGATGGGAAAATTATAGCGAATGGCACCACCCATGACTTGCTTAATAAACCAGGCCCGGTGCGTGAGCTTTGGGAAGCGTATAGTGATAAATAGTTGAGGTAGCTTCATTGAGCTTGTAGACATCTAGCTTAAATGTCCCCGGTTCTTCAACCGAAGTTAAATAATGATAATTTTTCCAAACCTGACTAAAGGCTTTATTTTCTAAAAAGTATTCCAAAAAATTAAACATTATACTTTTTTGCCCTGGATATTTTGTTTCGACAAATATCAGGTCGGGTTTGCGGTTACGCAAATCATCAACAACCATATTTAAAATAAAAGTTTTACTGGTGTTATTCCGAATATTTTCTCGCAGCATTTCTCTGCCATCTGGCTCATAGATAATCTGTTTAAGAAAACCTCGCACCATCCACATAGCATCAAAGCGTTGCACAACGACTACATCGGTATAACTCGCCATCGGAAAAGTAAAGTGAATCCCACTGGAAAACATATAAATAGATTCGTGCGGTGGCAGTGTATGAATAAAATCAATCAGCTTATTCAGAGTAAAACTCTTATATTGCAATCCCACCTCATAGGCGCTTAATACAATCCAGCTTGGCACAATAAAAAGTAATATCCCTAACAAAGCGATAACCGACCTCTGTAATTTTAAACCGGGCGCCTCGCCAAATGCGGTCTTTAACAATAATAACAACATACACAAAGTTAAAAAAATCTGCACAAAGTATGGCGTATTATCCATCGTTTTATGAAGAAACCAATAACTCGCTAATACTATATATAACCCTGCTGCTAATATTATTAATAGCGGTTTTCTGAATTTAAAAATTAACACTAAACTGGAAAAAAACAGGGTAAATAACACAAAAAATACGGATGGATCGATAAACGTTAAGCTAAAACGTACATTAAAAAGGAAGGCTTGGAGCAGCAACAAGCAGATTGCCAGTATAGTTATTGCTTTATAATCCTGGCCGGTTAAACTATTTTGAACGACAATATTAGTATAGAGTTGCACGAGCATCAAGATGGCTAGCGACAGCGCGGGGACCATATGATAAAAGTAAACAAAACCCTGCAACAGATAAATACTTAAAAAACTAAGCAGCGCAACAAATAATACAGCACTTAATTTTTTATATTGATTCATTTTATGTAAAAAAATATAAAATACCAAAGACGCATAAATAAATAACAAAGTGTCATTTAATAAAAACGTACTCCAGGGTATCAAAGAAGTACCGTAATAATATTTAACCAAATACGGTATCATCACTGCTACATAATCCTGCCGAGTAATGAGCAATAAGAGTAAATATAGGACTTGCACCGCTATCATCGCGAAAACTTCAGGTCTTATCCATGCCGTCCATGAGCGCTGAGCGTATAAATAATAGGTTTCCATCACTGCTGGCAGGATTAAAAACTGGGGCTTGATAGCGATGCCAAACCCAGCAAATATTCCAATAGCAATCGCCAGGTAACGGTTAATGGGTTCAGCTTGCAGCCTGCATACCATAGTCAGTAAATATGGCATTGCCATGATAACCAGCAAGTGGTCACGTTGACCAAACTCATAGATGGGCACGATTAAAAAAACTAACGCCAATACACTGGCAAATATATATTGCTGAAGTAAATCTTCTTTTAAAAAAATCCGGGTAATTAACCGGTAACAAACCAAAAAAGATATTGCTACCAGTGAAAAAATATAAAGCGGAAATATCATTAATACATCACTATGTAACAACTTGGCTAAAACCACCGGCGGGATATATAAATACAAAATCATCGGTGTATTGGGAATAAAGAAATCGTCTATGTAGTTTCCACCCTGCAGTAACTTTTCAGTAGCATGCAAGAGCGCGCTAATATCCCAACTAATAAACAGCTGTTGATGAATATACCAGGCTAACAGGCATATCATAGCGACGCAAAATATAAAACTCCATTTTGCTTTCTCTGCTCCTGTATCATTCATGAATATCACCAATTAAATACTCTATCTATCTTTTTTTGACTTCTTACTTTATCAAGCAACCTTTCGGTTTTTGTCACCACATAAACTCTGCGCGCCTGCTGCCAGACTGGGATATCGCAATCATCATTCCCAACATAGTCAAAACCATTAACACTATATCTATCAACTAATTTCTTGGCTTTTTTCCTGCCTTTTAAGTTTACTATACCATCACTGGCAATAACTTCAGTAAAAAAACCTAAATGGTCCGCGACCTGGTGGGCAATCCTGCTGTCATTCGCGGTAACTAAAATGATCTTTCTACCCTGCCCCTGCTCGCTTACCAGAAACTGAATAAGCTCCTGATTGAAAACCACAGTCGTTAAGTCAATTGCCACTTTTGCGGCAACTTGCGCCTTAAACGCCGCGCGTCCTTTTACCGGCCACAGCCATAATAACATCAAGCCCATGAAAAAGTTTTTCTTTAGCAAATCAATATAAGCATTCGTGAAAAGGTCTTGTTTAACCAAAGACCCATCGAGATCGACACATAATGGAATGGATTGATCAGACATTACTAACACCTAAGAAAATATTTTTAATCGCCAGATAAGTCACTGGGGTGAAGTCATATAATAAAAAAATAGTTAATGCCGTTAAAAAAATCACAAACAAACAAAAATATTTTTCACGGTATATGTATTCAGGATGTTGCGCCACGGAATTAGGTTTGAATGCGATATGAAAATACCAGGCAAATAATATGCCATACAAAGGAAACGTATAAATTAATTCCGAATTAAAATTCATTAAGAACACACCGCCAAAAAAAGCGCAGCTAACGGCATAAAAGAAAGCTGAAATAAGCAATTTTTCCGTGGAATAATATTGAAAAGACCGGCGATATTGACCCGCCGTGGTATGGTCTTTAATAAAAAGCAATTCTGAAAAACGCTTGGTTGCCATTAAAAACGCGCCGCCCATCCAATAAGCCAGCACCAAGACCGGTGGCGGCAAAATAATACTGGTCACCATAAACCAGCCCAGCAATAGACGCAGGGGAATATTGACCGATTCAGTCAGCACATCTATATAAGGAATATCTTTTGTTCTAAAGGGTTTTATATTATAAAAAATTCCCATGATTAACAGCGCTAAATTAGTTATTAAAAATGGTGTGGAAATAAGTAAAGATAAACCCAGTCCGACCATCACAAAAAGTATATATTCCAAAAAAACATAATGTGGATTAAGATCACTGACCACAGAGGAACGGTTTTTTTTCGTAGGATGGAATTTATCAAAATCCCTATCTAACCATTCATTAATAATATAGTTAGCAGAACATATTAAACAAATGGCGATAAACCCAATCACAAAAATTCCTAACAAGTTAGCTGGGTGAACGGGTACGAAAATATAAGCGATAACAAAGCCGGGCAGAATAAAGATATGTTTAAACCAGTGGTCTGGCCGGATTAATTTAAGATAAGGCATTAGCTTAGCGTGGGGTACTTTTTTAGGCAGCATGGTTTTTTCAATTAAATCATCCGTCTCTCCTGCCATCTTCTTCTCCTCTAAAGAACTTTGTGTCATACCAGCGCAGGCTGGTATGACCGTTATTTCGCAGCTTTAGCTTTTGCAGCAGCAGCTTCCTGTGCCGCTTTTTGTTGTTGTTGCCATTGCTGCACGCCTAAACGATCATTCGACACCCTGCGGCTATCATCGTTTAACATTCTTGTCTGCTGATTGCTGGCATCTTCCAAATGTTTTATTTGATCGCGATATCCTTCTGTTTCTTGATTAGCCTTTTTTATTTCTTCATCACGTTGTTTCATCTGCGCGTGATAAGGTTTATCAACCTGTTGCATTTCCTGAGTTAACTTATCAATCTGGTCTTGATAGGATTTATCTACTTTTCGCAATGCGTCATCTAATCCTGCATATTTTTTTTGAATCGGTTCTTGTATGGCTTTAATTTGCTGATTCAATTCATTGATTTTATTTTGTGTTATTTTTAAAGCTTCCAGATCATGATTATATTGGTCCTGGTCTTGAGCCATAGCGCTATTCGGGTCTGAAAAAGCGGGCGGTGTAATCCCCAATAAAATACCTATTGCGCTGACTGCCAACCATGTTTTGCGAACCATAGCACCGCCTCCAAAAACCATGTGTATAAGATATATTTTACGCCTTTTTGTTGGCCCCCAGCGCATAAATTACTATATTATTATCAATAACCTGCATTTACTCCTCTTCCCGCAATGACTTTTTAATTGATTCGCGCTGTTGTAATTCTTCATAATATCGACTTAACGCTTTTTTATCAGTAAGCGCTATTTTCATTTTTTCCGCCCAAACCAGCATTACAAATAAATAGGCATCCGGTAAGGAAAAATTTTCTCCCATGATAAATTTTTTATTTTCCAAATGTTCATTAAGAAAAGAAAATTTCTTCTGTAAGTTTGGAATAAAAATTTCTTGTTTAACCGCATCAGGAATTTTATCGTTAAATAAAGGCGAAAACCCTTTGTGAATTTCCGTGCTAACGTAATTTAACCATTCCAATACGCGATAACGTTTAAAGTCCGGCACCGGTGGCAACAGGGTCGTAGCTTGGTAGTTATCCGCCAGATATTGCTGAATGACACTGTTTTCCGTTAACACTTCTTTGTTATCAAGCTCCAGCGCAGGCACCGAACCCTTGGAATTAATTTTAAGAAAATCGTGTTCTGAGGCTGTTACTTTCGTTTTAAGATTAACTTTTTCATATTCGCAATCTATGCCTATTTCATTTATGACGATACGAACAGCCAGTGAACAAGCGCCTTTGGAAAAATAAAGCTTCATCGTTAACTCTCCTTATGGTTCTTTTGTTAGCTATTGATCATAAATAGATCCGTATAGCCCAATTTGCTTTGAAATTTTAATTGAATTCCTCACCAGTATTCTCTATGCTAAAAGCTATAGTGAAGAAATGGTGAAAAAATGACAATAAATATTCAAAAAAATAACTTGTGGCGCTGCCATCCTAACCCAGACAAAAAAGTATATATCCTTTTTTGCTCAAAGATCAAAGCCGGTTTTCCCTCGCCTGCTGATGATTACATCGATCAGACGCTAGACTTAAATGATTATTTGATTGCCCACCCCGCCGCAACATTTTTTTTAAAAGTGGATGGTGACTCAATGATTAATTTAGGTATACACCATAATGATGTATTAATTGTTGATAAAAGCATACCAGCAAAATCCGGCATGGTCGTGGTGGTTTCCATTGACGGGCAATTTACCGTCAAGCAACTTAAAAAAATCAATAACAAGATTTTTTTAATGCCCGCCAATGCTAAATTCCTCCCGATTGAAATTACTGAAACGACGGAACTTACCGTTTGGGGGGTTGTCACTAACGCCATACATTCTTTGGTGTAACCATGACATTATTTGCTTTAGTTGATTGCAATAATTTTTATGCTTCGTGTGAACGCGTCTTTAATCCGGCGCTGGAAGGCAAGCCAATTATTGTTCTTTCCAATAATGATGGCTGTGTAATAGCGCGTTCGAATGAAGCCAAACAATTTATTGAAATGGGCGCACCCTATTTTAAATGCCGCCCCATATGCGAAAAACAGGGTATCGCAGCTTTTTCTTCCAATTATGAATTATACGGCGATATGTCTACTCGCGTTATGTCTTGCTTACAAAGCTTTTGCCCGGAAATAGAAATTTATTCGATTGACGAAGCTTTTCTTTCTTTTGCGACATTTAATAATTTCAACTTACTTGACTACTCAACTGAAATTAAAACTCGCGTTAAAGCCTGCACCGGCATCCCCGTTTCCATCGGTGTCGCACCGACGAAAACACTGGCTAAAATCGCCAATCATATCGCAAAAAAACAAACGACTACCGGCGTTTTTGTATTAGGCGATCCGCAAGCTATTGTGGCTGCGCTGGCCCACTTTCCCGTTGCCAGCATTTGGGGCGTGGGCAGACGCATTGCGGCGCGGCTTAATAAATTTGCCATTTATACCGCGGGCGATTTAATGAGAGCAGACCCCAAATTAATGCGCAGGGAATTTTCGGTGGTGATGGAAAAACTCATTGCTGAACTCAATGGTATTTCCTGCATACCGCTTGAAGAATTACCGCCCGCCAAACAGCAAATCATGTCGTCACGTTCTTTTGGCACGCCCATTGTATTATTATCCGAGCTGGAAGAATCTGTCAGCACTTATGCCGCGCGCGCTTGTCTTAAATTGAGAAATCAACAAAGTGTCGCGGGCGGTATTTATGTTTTTCTTCATACCAATCCTTTTCGGCCAGACCAAAAACAATATTCCAATACGTTTTCCTATCAATTTACCCAGCCAACCGATGATACTCGCAGCATTGTTACGCAAGCAAAACTGTGCATGAAAAAAATCTATAAGCCGGGTTTTTATTACAAAAAAGCTGGCGTTATGTTATTAAATTTAATGCCTAAAGAAATGCAGCAATATGATTTATTCAATAAAACCGTTAAATCCAACAGCGCAGAAGTTATGAATGTGCTTGATAAAATCAACCAACGGTTTGGTAAAAAAACGCTTTTCCTGTGTGCGGAAGGCATCAAGCAACCCTGGCAAGCGCGGCGTAACAAAATTTCTAAACGCTACACCACGCAATGGCATGAGTTAGCTAAAGTGATTTGTAAAAAATAACCATCCTAATGACCGGTTAATTCCGGCACATTCTGCACAAACCCCAGATCAATGGCGTTTTGATGAAAAATTTTATCAATCGTTTTACGAGGCAATCCGGAGTCCTGAATAAAGGCCACGCTTTCCTCCATGCTTTCATAAGGAAAATCAGATGCAAATAACACCCGGTCAGCACCCATGACTTCTACCACATATTTAAGCGTAGGCGTAAAAAACCGGCCGCTGGTAGTAATATAAAAATTTTCACGTAAATAGTCAGAAGGTTTTTGTTTTAAAGTGGGACGATATTTTTCAAAGATTGGCGTGCGGTACATATGGTCCAAACGCTCCATTAAAAATGGCAAGGTTTCACCTAAATGACCGAGAATTATTTTTAATTTGGGAAATTGATCGAAGACGCCAGCCAGTATCATGCGCATGGCGCACAAAGCAGTATCAAATTCAAAACCCATGGCACTGCCGCCTAAAGCAAAACCATACTTACTAAATGGTTTCATCCAGGGCACGGTAGGATGAATATAAATGGGAACATTTAAACTTTCCGCGGCTTCGAGAATGGCCCAATATTTTTTATCATCGAGATAATCATTTTGACAAAAGTTTGAATGCGTCAACCAACCGACGAAACCCAATTTGGTTACTGCGCGTTCTAATTCTTTTGACGCTTCACTGGCGTTGAAAGGCGAAAGCGCCGCAAAACCTTTAAAACGATTAGGAAATTTTTCTATCGCCGCGAATAATTCATCATTAGCTTCTTTGGCAAGCATAGTGCCGGTATTAGCTTCATTTGCAAAATTATCCACACTATTGGGGGCCGTCAGGCTCAAAATTTGAATTTGAATTTTAGCGGCGTCCATTTTCGCAATGCGTCCCGCGCCAATATCAAATAAATTATCTAGTAATGCTTTTGGATGATACAAAGAAACATCTGGCGCGAAAGTCACATTATACGATCCGCTATCTGCCGCTGGCGTAATATTTGGAACATGTTTGGAATTTAATAAATAGTCAAAACTGGGTTTAACAATAAAGTGGGTTTCAAAGTCGATTTTTAACATCAGTAACTCTCCATGTCTGTCCCGTTACATAATAACATCGCTGGCGGCTAAAAGCAGCCCCGCGACAGGCTTACGCTAAACCTGTTGAAAAGCCAGTATGTTACTTTATAATCAGGACAAACTAACATTACGAGGAAGATAACAATATGCATCGAAATCAATCAATAGATTTCCCCGCTGACTGGGTTACATTAAGATTACTGATCAATGAAATGACTCCCAAAGTCGTGCCAAAATTGCAAGTCGAACTGGTAACTGCTGAGTTAGAAAAATTAAAAGGATTTACCAATGCTCCAGAGAACACCTATCTGCAGGAACTCTTCACTAAATGTTCTCAAGAAAATTATCAAATGAATGCGAGTGCTAGAGAATACTTTACTGAAAACGGCTATTTGCTAAGAAACGACCAGCTAAATCAACACATAAAAAATATTGTGATACGCTCAATTTACTGCGCTCCCGAAGGCACATTATCATTGCTTAGCCCACTCACATTTAAGCCTACGGCTATTCTCAAACGCCCAACTACTGTTGCCACTTCTGTTGCTGGAGAGGAGCCCCCAGCTATACCAAGACATTTAAACCAGCCTCATTGAACCAGGTGAATAGTCGGGAAATAATCCTGCACAAATTCACGTTGCCACCAGGCACCAGTCTTTTTTCTTTCCTCTGGCGTAGTAAACCGATAGCGATAAAATTCCGCTCTGATAAAAAGGGGCGGTTTATCCGGGAACGGATTATATTCCAGCAAATTAACCACCGGCGGTGAATTTTCTAAAAGCCGGCGCATAAAGCTAAAAAACCAGGGATTTTGATTAGGACTGCTCAAGGCCGCAAACCACAGTTGCCAATCCACGCGCGGTTGATGGGGAATATTCCAAGGTGGCCTGCGATCAACATCGCCGGGTTTATATTTAAAGCCATATTCAGCCCAGTAAACACCATCGGCCGAACCTTCGATAATAATTTCCATTCGCTGAGTCGTAATAATCGCAAACGGCCCATAGACATTCACTAAATGAAATGGCTCAAGCACATTAGCCGCCACTAAAACCGGCACCGGAACTTTGCCGCTGAACCGTTCATAAAACTGTACGACACTAATGAATATTAAATAAATAGCTATCACATTCGCGATACCATTAACCATTTTACCCGGCGCTTTGCTTTGAACTCGCGGTTGTAACCAGTTAATAAAGCGTTGCGGTAACAGCGAACGCAAAGCTTGATCATCAAATAAGGTGAGACATAGCAAGATAGTTAGAATATTAAAGAAGTTATAATTTCCCGTAATTGAAATCAGCGTTTGCATCAACAAAATGGCATAGCCCGCAAAAAAACGTAAGCGCCGTGGGAAGAAAATTAAAAATGGAATAATCAATTCAACAAATAAAGCAGAGAACGTCAAAACTTTCAATACGCTGATGGGCAACTGTTGCGCATACCACGCCAGAGGCGTAGGCAATGGCTGAGTAAAGAAATAATAAGTTAACGCCGACATGTCGCGCCAGGTGGGATCAAAACTATATAACTTCACTAAACCCGCGGCAAAAACAAATCGAAACAATAACCAGCGCATCAGCATAATGCCGGTATATCGAGTCCTGCCTACTAAAAAGAAAGCGACAATGCCCGTTTCCAGCAGAAACATATCCCACTGGAAGCTCATGAACACTTGGCCGGCATAAAATAATGAAAGATAAAGCAGATACAAAATAAACAAACTGATTCTGGGTAAAATATTAAAGAGTAACAACAATGAAAATAGCGCGCCGCCCCAGCATGTTGCTTGAATGAAAACATCGCTGCTATTGAACCAGAACACCATAGGCACTACCCAAAAGCGTATCGCGCCAACATTGGGATTCACGTGCTTGACAAGATCCGCAATGGGTATGATGCCCTGGCTACCAATTAAAGCCATCGCTTGTGAACCGAAGGAAAGAAACGCAGCCAGGAAAATCAACGCCAGAAGGCGTAGGAAAATCCATGAAAGCATATCGAACTTGGGCGGCTCCAAAGTACGCCCCCATAAAGCTATGCTGATGTTGTGAAATAACCCACGCCGCTTAGAGATAAAGTGATAAGCCCATTCAGAAACCGGCGCGAAGCCTGGCACTTTGCGATAAAGCCACAATCCCAGGCCCTGTCCGGGCGCGTTATTCAGGGTGAGAAAACTCGCTTCGGCGGCGCTGGCAATTGAGCCATCCGGCGCTACATATTGGACGGCTTGTTGAAATTCTTTCGTTGAAATGCTGGGGAATTGCGTCCCCACCTCTTGATAGGGACGATAGTTTACCGCATCCCCTGTCAATTTTTGCCAATAACTGGCCCAGTACCAGCAAAAACCGCAATCACCATCATAAATCAATAGTGGTTTAGCATCCTTATCGGTAACATTTTCCATAAGCTACGCCTCTGAATAACATGTTAAGATTACTCTTTAACAGCTTTAAACTAGGGTTACTATGCAGTACCAAGCGCTTACCGAACCAATCAATATTAAATTAATTGATTATATAAAGAAAATAAATATCACGAATTAATTAAATAGCATACGCTGGCATGACACTGGTGCGTTGCTCATCCGACAACTTTGACTCTTCATCTACCACCCGCAAAACCTCTGGCATAGGTTGGGTAAAAATACTAAATTTCTTTAGGGTGTCCCTGGTATGATTAATGGTTGCTGACACGGGTACCGACGGCGCGGTCTCTTGCCTTGGGACTGGCTCTCTATCATCAGGCGCAGAAAATAATATCAATAGAGCACCTATTGATTGCAGAATAACACCATCAAAAGCAAGAGAACTGGATAGCGTAGGAGCTAGCGTGAATAAAACTAAACCCGCCATAAAACAAATTAAACCCACCATCATTGCAGAAACAGCTTCGTTAAATTGAAAACTGGATGGGCTAGTTTCTGCAACAGGTTCTGTTGAAGAAGGCAAAAAAACTTTTTCCATGTTTTGGGTTGCCTGTATTACCGCATGAGCCTCTCTATCAGCAAAATCCGCTCTCACCATGGCATTAATTGCTTTGATGGTTTCAGTCAAAGCGCTGATCTTTTGCTGCTGGTTAATCACTTTTGGTTTTGCCAGATCATCCGCTAATTTAATTGCGGTAAAGATAACTTCGCACTTTTCCTGATAAAACCATTCTGACGACAAATAAGTTATAGTATTTACTAATGCACTCAAAGCCATGAGTAATTCCATAAATTGCATCTTGGTATTGTAATCAAGCAACGCATTTTTAGGGATAGCATCAAAAGTTTTATATAAGTCAGGTTCGTCTTTACATTGAAATTTTTTTAATTTTCCTAAATAAATATTATAAGCATTAATATTAGTAAGAAAATTCGATTCGTTGGATAAAACATCATGTGATAGAGACATTCGCCACTCTCTGTGTTAAATTTTGCGAAATAGTAACATGTGTATATTAAGACAATCTTAAAAATACTTAAGCACTTCTGTATTTGTTTTAGTCACTCATAACGAAATCAATCATGCAAAAAACTGACATAATTATCATTGGCGCCGGGGCCGCTGGCTTGATGTGTGCTATCGAAGCGGGCAAGCGCCAGCGCAGCGTCATCGTATTAGAACACGCAAACAAGCCTGGTAAAAAAATTCTAATGTCGGGCGGCGGTCGCTGCAATTTCACTAATTATCATTGCAGTCACGAAAATTTTATTTCACATAACCCTCATTTTTGCAAATCCGCGCTGACCCGCTATACGCAATGGGATTTTATTAATTTAGTGAAAAAACATCATATCCCCTTTCATGAAAAAATCCTGGGGCAATTGTTTTGTGATAACAAAGCCAAAGACATACTCAACATGCTGCTAATTGAGTGTGAACAAGCGGGCGGAGAAATTCGCTTAAACACTACCATCACAAAAATAGAGAAAATCAGCGACCACCACTTTAAAATTCACAGTTCGCGCGGTGATTTCCACTGTCAATCACTGGTGATCGCCAGCGGCGGTTTATCCATTCCTACTATGGGCGCCAGTCCTTTTGGTTATCAAATCGCGGAGCAATTTGGTCTTAAAGTGTGGCCCACTCGGGCAGGATTGGTGCCGCTGACCCTGCATACCGAAGATAAAGATAAACTGGCGGCATTATCGGGTATTGCGGTCGATAGCCTGGTCAGCAATGAACGTCAGTCGTTCCGGGAAAATATTTTATTTACCCACCGAGGCTTAAGTGGGCCAGCCATTTTACAGCTTTCTTCTTACTGGCAACCCGGAGAGGAAATCACTATTAATATGTTACCTGGCATTGATCTCAACCATTTTCTCCTTGAGCAAAAACAACATCAATCACCAAAACAATTAAAAACCATACTTAGCGAATTACTGCCTAAACGCCTGGTAGAATTATTTATCACTGGCGAAAACAGTGAAAAAAAACTCGCTGCCTGTTCGCAGGTGGCAATCGAACAAATTGCCAGACAAATAAATTGCTGGCGCATCAAACCTAATGGCACCGAAGGTTATCGCACTGCTGAAGTCACGCTAGGGGGCGTGGACTGTGACGCACTCTCATCAAAAACTTTCGAAGTCACTACGCAACCAGGATTATATTTTATTGGTGAAGTGCTAGATGTCAGCGGCTGGCTAGGTGGTTTTAATTTTCAATGGGCATGGTCGTCGGGTTGGGCGGCTGGACAAGTCGTTTAATAGTTTCTTGTTGGCAGCATTATGCAAAGGGGCTACACTAAAGACTTTATTCATAAGGAGTTTGAAATGAAAGCCATTATCACCGCGCTAACCATACTATTCATATCTTTCGTAGCCCCGGCATTTGCAGCTGACAAAACGACTGACACTGCTGACCGTCAAATTTTAGGAGTGTTAGTTGCCTTAAATAATAATGAAATTGCCGCTGCTCATTATATTACAAAACAAAAAGTTGATGCTCAAGTAAAGCAGTTTGCTAATCTAATGATAAAAGACCACACACAAAATTTACATCAAACCATGAGCTTCGAACATAAATTAGGATCACCTCTGGAATCAGATGATTCAAAAACCATGATAAAAGACGGCAATGATGAATTAGCCACCTTAAAAACCCTAAAGGGCAAAGAATTGGAAACAGCTTACATTGATGCCATGGTCAAAGGTCACCAAGCCGCTTTACAAACCATTGATGACAATTTATTGAAAAATGTCACGGGTGAAGCGTTGAAAAAACAATTAGAAGCCACCCGCACTCACGTAGAACATCATTTAGAAGTCGCGAAAGAAATTCAAGGTAAGCTGCAAGCTACCACTTGATATCTAATGTCATGCCAGCGCAAGCTGGCATGATGCTGTTAGTATTACTCCTAATTTCAAGCCGCAAATAAAATTGTTAAAATATGTTGAAACTATCAAAAGGATTTCACCATGGCTGCAAAAAAAGCGAAACGCAAATACAGCAAAGCATCACAAACGGAAGTAAAAAATGAAATGGATAGATTTAAAAAAGGTAAAGCCCGCAGCGGTAAAGGCGGCGCTAAAGTAAAAAGCCGTAAACAAGCGATAGCGATTGGCTTATCGAAAGCCCGCAAAAAAGGCAAAAAAGTGCCTAAGGTTGCGAAGAAGAAAACTGCTAAGAAGAAAACTGCTAAGAAAAAAGCGAAAAAATCCGCTAGGAAATAAGCCTGTCATTCCCGCGCAGGCGGGAATCTAATTGTATGCCTAACTGTCATTCCCGCGCAGGCGGGAATCCATTACGAGTAGCACCAGCTTCTGAATTTCAACGAATGGATTCCCGCCTACGCGGGAATGACAGCTTGGAGCTGAGTGGAATTCTTCATCGTTCTACTCACAATGGATTCCCGCTGCGCGGGAATGACAGTTAGGGCTGCTTGGAATTTTTCATCGTTCTACTCACAATGGATTCCCGCTACGCGGGAATGACAGCTTAGGGCTGCTTGGAATTCTTCATCGTTCTACTCGTAATGGATTCCCGCCTGCGCGGGAATGACACATTGTCAATAAAAATCCCAAACTAATCCGTTGCTTATTACCACTTGCCCTTTCCAAAATTTTGGATTACCATTTCGAAACTATAATTCTAATCATTACAATGCAACATCAGGAGCGGGTAAACAAAGAGATTGGGTTTGCATAATGACGTGCGCCGATAACTTGTTTTCCGTGTTAATTGTCAAAAATAATATGACATTTACCATTTTTAACAGAATCGCATTGTTATAGTTGGCTTAGTGTCTTTTTATTTTACACGATTTACCGGACTGCATAGCGCTAGTTTCTTATCTTCAACATCTTTGATAATCCGATATATTGCAAGAATCTCAGTAAATATGGACAAACTATTTAAAAATTTTTAAAGTGTTTTATTAATTAAAATTATTGGAGATTTGCACATGACTACAAGTAGAGCACCGGCAGTAGGTAAAACGCTACAGGAAATCGAGAATGATAATCAGCATCAATCGAATAGTAGAGGTGTTGCCTTTGCTGCAGCGGCTGCTTTTTTTGGGATGTTTATAACTGCACGCTCTGTACCGCTATTTTTGGGCCAGTTGGCTAGTAAAATAATACTTCCTATCACGGCGGGAAGTAGCGCAGTAGATTTATTTTATAAATGGCAAGCACACCAAAAAAAGAAACAACTAAACGGGAATGCAAGTGGCTTCGCTACCTTAATGGTTGACACCGCAGTGAATCTAGGCGTAATAACTTCAGTAATAACAGCGTTCGCGATTAACGTAGCTGTTGCCCCAATAATCGCCGTAGCTTCGCTGGCTCTAAAGTCTGCCTGGGAATTGGCAATGGCGGCTAAAGATTTCTACCAGGCAGTCAGGATGCCAGGCGTTGATGAAACTAGCGCTGCAGCCACCAATGGCAGAAGATCTGAACTTTATCGAAAAGCTTTTGTCCATTTAGCACAGGGATTAGTAACGGGTCTCATCGGACTTTCACTGGGATTAATGGCCTGGTCTGGTTTAGCTGCGTTTACTTATCTAGGTTTGGCTGCTGCTGGAACGGGTGCAGTACTTGAAGCCAGAACTAAGGAAGAAAATGGAAACCTTGGTCAGATGACATTGACAGATGCACAAGAACCAGCTTCTAATGCCTCAACCTCAGAAATTGCATTGAAACTTGGTCATGGCTTTGAACATGCGAAGACGATAGTTAATAGCAAGCACTATGATGCGGTAATGGCCCCTCCTGCTCCAACACCCAAGGTGGAGGCTGTAGCTATCGCTCATCCGTCTCATGATACACCTGACTATATCTACACTCCATCAAAGATGAGAGCATAATACAATCAAGTGGGTATTGATCTAATACCCACTTTTTCTTTGAGCAAATAATCTAATTCCTAATCTGCTGAAATAGCGTTACAATTCTTGTAACTTACTAACATCACGGATGATGGTTATGACTCTAAAGGTTTATAACGCCAAACGCGATTTTAAAAAAACCCCCGAACCTTCTGGCAAAACCCTACGTAAAAAAACCACGCATAATTTATTTGTCATCCAAAAACATGCTGCCAGTCATTTACACTATGATTTTAGACTGGAATTGAATGGCGTATTGTTAAGCTGGGCTGTGCCTAAAGGCCCCTGCCTTGACCCTGACGTAAAACGATTAGCCATGCATGTTGAAGATCATCCGGTGAAATATGGTTCTTTTGAAGGAATCATCCCCAAAGGCCAGTACGGCGGCGGGACGGTGATGTTATGGGACAAAGGTAAATGGTTTTGCGAAGAAGAAAATCCAGCGCAAGCTTATAAAAATGGTAAGTTAACTTTTACTCTGGAAGCAGAAAAATTACATGGTCGTTGGAAATTATTTCGCATCAATAAAGATGATAAAACCTGGTTATTGATGAAAGCAAAAGATGACTATGCCAAGCCACTCAAAAAATATGATGTGACGGTAGCGGAACCTGACAGTGTGTTAACGCAACAATCCATTGATGAAATAACTAATAACTATACTAAGCGCTGGGGAAAAAAAGGCGCGGTTAAAGTTGCCAGACCTAAAGCAGCCGCTAAAGCAAAATCTCCGGTAAAAAAAAACGCTCTAAATAAGCTAGACCTACCTGTCGCAAAGTTTCCCAATAAGGTTTTTCCAGAACTTGCTACGTTGGTTAGCGAGCCTCCGGCGGATAAAAACTGGGTACATGAAATTAAATATGATGGTTACCGGTTAGTAGTTATGCAAAAGAATAAATCTATTGCACTAATGACGCGAAATAACAATAACTGGACGCATAAATTTAAAGAAGTTCAAACCGCAGTTGCCAAACAAAAATTCAAAAATATTATTTTGGATGGCGAAATTGTGGTGCTCGATAACAAAGCCAAATCGGATTTCCAATTATTACAAAACACCATCAAGGAAGGTGGTCATCCGTTTGTTTTTTATATTTTTGATATTCTTTATTATGATCAATATGATTTAACTAGCCTGCCGTTAATTGAACGTAAAGCGTTGTTAGAGCAACTATTGCCTGCTGATAAAAAGGGGATGTTGCGTTATAGCGAACATATCGTGGGCGATGGGCATAAAGTATTTAAGCATGCTTGCAAACTTGGATTAGAAGGTATTATTTCTAAAGAAGCAAATAGCCCTTACCAGCAAAAACGTACTGACCAGTGGGTAAAAACAAAATGCATCAAGCGCCAGGAATTTGTCATTGGCGGCATCATGGCACCACGCCCGGGCAAACGCAAATTAATACGTTCGTTAATGTTAGGTACGTTTAATAAGAAAAAAGAATTGGTTTACAATGGCAATGTGGGGACGGGGTTTACTGAAGCTTCTATAAAAGAAATCTATGCGCTGTTGAAGAAATACAAAACCGATAAGATGCCCTTTGCCAAGCTGCCAGCGGGAAGTAAAAATGCGGTTTGGTTAAAACCAGTAGTGGTAGCCGAAGTGGAATTTACCGAATGGACAGATGATAACAGCCTACGTCATCCAAGTTTCAAGGGGATTCGTAAAGACAAACCCGCCAAAGCGATAACCAAAGAAAAAGTTGCCAATCTGTCATTCCCGCGCAGGCGGGAATCCATTTCTAGAAAACCGTCCCGCCAGAGATAAACTCACAATGGATTCCCGCCTGCGCGGGAATGACAGTAGGGTAGCGGAATTTGCGATTATTTCACCTCTCCCCTTGTGGGAGAGGTCGGCGCCGTAGGCGACGGGTGAGGGGTAATAGAATACTCATACTTCTGTTAACAAAATCAATGCTTACTAGCATACCTAGCTTGTTTGGATTTAGGTTTCGGGATCGCTCTATGAGAAGTTGCCTTCGACTTCGCCCCAACCTTCGACTTCTTCCCCTTCCCCTCCAAGCTCTTCTTCAACAAATCCACAAAATTAACCACATTCGATTGCGCATGCGCTCTCGCCTTCATCGCCCCACGATGCGGCTTCTTAGTCGCCGCTTCTTCCACCCATTCATGCAATGCTTCCTGATATTCATCCACATATTCTTCCGGCTTCCATTTAGCCGACATGGAATCAATTAATTTTTTTGCAATATCAATTTCTTTCTTATTCACTTTATACGTCGCAATATCTTTAGTAGGAATTTCCAGCTCCGGCATTTTACGCATTTCATTATCATACTTTAATAAATACATCACCAACGCTTTATCCTCATACGGCATCACCGCCGCGACATATTCTTTAGTTGAGATAATAACTTTTGCAATCCCAATTTTCCCCGTACTTGCCAGTGCTTCGCGCAAAATAACATAACCTTTTAAACCTTTTTTATCAGGTACTAGATAATAAGATCTATCAATTGTCAGCATATCAAAGTCTTTTTTATTAATAAAATTTTCTATAGCAATCGTCCGCGCATTTTCCCCTGCAACTTTAGTTAAAACATCTTCCGGCACCGGAACCATGGTTTCTTTATCATATTCATAACCTTTAATAATATCGCCCCACTCCACTGCCTTGCCGGTAACTGAATTAACCCGCTGATATTTAATACGAGCGTTATTACGTTTATCAATTTGATGAAAGGAGATATCCGCGGACTTGTTTTGCGAAGTGTAAAGCACAATGGGAATTGAAACCAAACCAAATGAAATATACCCTTTCCAATTTGAGCGCGGCATAAGCAGCTCCTTTTTTATTTTTGTAAAAGCACTATGGATATCACTCTATTTTACCTTTATTTAGAGGCCATGTTTTGGCCTAATTACAGGTCTTTTCTTTATGAGTTTGATTTAATATGGAATTTTTATTTATGCCTAAAAAAGGGTAAACTACATAAGTTGTTTAAATTATGGAGCTATCCAATGGATAAGAAGAAATCTAACGAAACGATCAAAGAAATTCCCAATCGCAAAGACCCTGAAAAAATACACCCTATGAAAGATCCCGCATTAAAACCCAGCACGGAAAATCCACGTGAACCAAAAAAAGATGATCCGGAAATAAAATCGTAATCGTATTTTTTATCACCCCTCACCGGTCGCCTTCGGCGCCACCCTCTCCCACAAGGGGAGAGGTGAAGATTGGATGTTTTTGTTTTAATATTAGATGCTGTGTCAGTTTGCAGTGTCAGGGTTGTATGGGAGCGACTTGAATGTCATGGATGACATTCGTAGTGCATGGATGCACGTTTTGGAGCGGACAGACAACCCTGGCAGTGCAAACTTTTCCAGGTTTTCGAATTTAATCTTCCGGCAACAATACCCCATCTACTAAAACAATCTGCTTACCCGAAACCGCCATCACTCTTGGGCCTGGTAAAATAATCCCAACCAGATTCAAAGGATCAACCGCCGCAAAAGTCACACGTTCATTAGCAGAAACTTTTTTTCGAATCGCGCGTAAAGACTCAACCGCGTAAGGCAACGCAAATTGTTCCCCAAGAAATCCACTGACAAAACGGCCGCCTCTAATTTCACCTCTATCTTCCAAACGTCGCAAACCAATTTGCAATTCACGCCATCTAGGCACGTTTTTTTCCCGCGCGATGATATCCCGAAACACGACACCATAACGCTTCAACAACATCCAGCACGCAGCCTCAACATGCTGCTGATGGTCCGCGCCACCTGCGTATTCATGCAACAAAGTCCAGCGTCCCGCACTGTAGCGTGGTCTTAAGCGTTGGCCTTTATTACCAGAACGACGCTTGGGATCCACTAAAGCGCGCAAATTATCAAAACCATCCGCCGTAATCACCCCCGCCGTCACCAATTCCCAAAGCCCAGTTTCCACTTCCGCTTTTAAGTTACCTACCCCACGAACAATATCCGCAAAAAACGCCGCGCCCCTTAGCTTAAGATACGCAAAAATATTTTTCGCGACATGACTCAAACCCGCTAAATTTTTTTCTTCCGCAAATGGATTCGTTTGCGGCATCCAGTCCGATTCTTCGCGAATAAAAAATGTAATCGGCGCGACACTAGTGGGCATAGTACGTTTCTTAGAGCTAGTATTTTCTGTTTCAACATTTTCAAACTGTTCAGCGCTGGCTTGCGCGGCCGATAATTTTCCCCAGCCAATCACGCCGGTTAAACATAATTTATCAAGCATATCCGGCGTATAATCAATGACGCGTTTGGCGAGTATTTGCCGCTCCCAGGCATTAGCGGCAATTTCAAACCCCTGCAATTGTTTGATAACCTCCAATAAGCCACGCTCCCCTCTTAATTGCGTATCTCGCCCCAAGTGTTGCCAGCTTAGCAACCAGCGCATAAATTCGGCGGGAGTCACCGGCGCGATTTCCTTACGTAATCTACCCACTGTCATACGATGAATGCGCGCCAGCAATCTACGTTCACACCATTCTAATTCTTCTGTAGTACCGGTAAAATTGCCGCGTAATATTAAACCACTGGCTTCCAGCGTTAACAATGCGACTTCCACTTCACTAGTGGACAAACTCAAAAGTTCAGCCAGTTGAGATTGGGTTGTCGGCCCCAAATGCTGCACCCAGCCGCGCAACATTTTAATAATCGCGTCTTCGCGACTTATTTCAGTCACTTCAATATCTTTTAATACTGACAAACTAGCTTGCGGATAAATGATAGAGAATGTTTTAGCTTTTTCGACAGAGACCCAATAGCGCTTATCCGCAACAGTAGCAACGCCAGCGCGCCCCGCCACCACTAATTCATTAAAAAATTCCTGCCAGCCAGTCGTATGGCGCAGTTGCTGACACTCTTCCGGAAAAGCAATCAAAGTTTGTAATACATCCTGCAACTCATCCGCGTTGACCACATCCGGCCACGCTTGTTCACGCACTTCAGTGATCGCGGCCACATCCAGTTTACCTACTTCCTGCAATACAGATTCTGGCAAGACCCGCCGTAATTCTACCGCGCGCGCCCGGCGTTCCTCTAATGGCGCATCATCCAAAAACGCGTAAGGGTTAGCATTGAGAATTTCATGCGACAATACCGAGGGAATAGGCGTATCTACTGCAAGACAGCGAATACTGCCATCGTTAATACCTTCCAGCACGGTAACCAATCCAGCGACATCCAGCGCTTCATGCAAAACATCTTTCATCGTTTCATTTATCAATGGATGATCCGGCAACTCGATTTCACGGCCACCCAGATTATCCTGGCAAGCCGCCGCGTCAGGAAAAACCGCGGCTAACAAATCATCGGACAACATGCGTAAAATCGGCGGCGGGACTTTTTTGCCATTGCGAAAGCGCACTAGTGCTAATGCCCTGCTGGCATCCCAGCGCCAGCGCGTGTTGAATAATGGAGAATCTAACACCGCTTGCACCAATACCGCTTCAATCGTATTGGGATGTAAAAATTGAAAGACATCCGCTAATGGAAAACTGTGTTGCTCCGCCAAGGAAATAATTATCCCATCATCAGTCGCAGCCGCCTGCAATTCAAAATTAAACGAGCGACAAAAGCGTTTTCTTAATGCCAGGCCCCAGGCTTTATTAATCCGCGCGCCAAACGGCGAATGAATAATAAGCTGCATGCCACCTGCTTCATCAAAAAATCGTTCCGCAATCAGGGTCTTTTGCGTAGGCACTGCACCTAGCACTGTACGCGCCAGAATAATGTATTCCACCAATTGTTCCGCGCCACTGTCATCAAGACCGCAATTTTCTTTAAGCCAGAGCAAGGCCGGTGTCGCTGCCGAATGTTTAATATTATCCACGGGGGACCTTAAGTCTGCTGGCAATAAATCACTGACTTGCTGGCGCAATTGCGCAACATAAGCGGATAATTCTCGCGTACGTCCGGGTGCTTCACCTAGCCAGAATGGCACCGTGGGCGGTGCGCCATGCGCATCCTCCACTAACACGCGGCCGGAACTACTTTCCACACGCTTGATACGCCAGGAAGTTGAACCTAGTAAAAAAATATCACCACGGTTACTTTCCACCGCGAAGTCTTCATCCAGCGTGCCCACCATGGTATTAGTCGGTTCAGCAACCACCGAATACAACGCATTATCAGGAATCGCCCCGCCACTGGTAATGGCTGTTAACCGACTGCCGCGCCGCGCTTTTACCACACCGCTCACTCGGTCACGAAATAAATAAGCACCGTAACGACCACGCGAACCAGCTATGCCTTCTGCGAGCATTTCCATAATAGTGTCGAATTGTTCGCGAGTTAAATCCGCATAAGAAAATGCGCGCTTCACTAAATCAAATAAATCATCTTCACGCCAGTCACCGGTCGCGCAAGTTGCAATAATTTGCTGCGCTAAAATATCCAGTGGTTGTTCGGGAATAATTAATTGGTCTAAATCTCCCGCGCGTATAGCTTGCACCAAGGCCGCGCATTCCACCAATTCATCACGGGTGGTAACAAAAATCCGCCCACGGGAAATTGCACCATGCCAATGACCGGCGCGCCCTATGCGTTGCAATGCCACCGCGATAGCACGGGTCGAACCAATTTGACAAACCAAATCAATCGAACCAATATCAATACCTAATTCCAGCGAAGCGGTGGCGACTAAAACTTTCAATTCACCATTTTTTAATTTGGTTTCCGCGGCTAATCTTAACTTGCGTGACAAACTCCCATGATGCGACGCCACCAGCTCTTCACCTAAACGCTCACCCAAATGATGCGCCACCCGTTCCGCCAAACGGCGGGTGTTCACAAACACCAGCGTGGAACGGTTTTGCAACGCCAACTCCGTCAGCCGGTCGTAAATTTCATCCCACATTTCATTTGAAGCAATGGGCCCCAATTCACTGCGCGGTGTTTCGATGGCTAATTCTAATTGGCGCACATGGCCGATATTAATAATTTCTGGCAAATCGCGTTGTGCGCCCACCAAAAAACGCGCCACGACTTCAATTGGTTTTTGCGTGGCGGACAAACCAATACGTATGGGTGCGCGGTGCGTGATGGCCGCCAGACGTTCTAGTGATAAGGATAAATGGGTACCGCGTTTACTATTAACCAGCGCATGGATTTCATCGACAATAACGGTCTGCACGTTTTTCAATAATTCACGACTTTTGACCGCGGTCAGCAAAATGTATAACGATTCTGGAGTAGTGACTAAAATGTGCGGTGGCTTTCTCAACATGGCTTGACGTTCACGAGTGGGGGTATCACCGGTCCTGACTGCGACGCGAATTTCACTCATGGTAATGCCGTTAGCTTTAGCCAGTTTGGTGATTTCATGCAGCGGCGCCATCAAGTTTTTTTGAATGTCATTACTTAAGGCTTTCAACGGTGAAACATAGAGTACTGTGGTTTCATTGGCGAGTTGCCCATCCACAGCTTGTCTTACCAAATGATCGATACATGCTAAAAAAGCCGCAAAGGTTTTGCCCGAACCAGTAGGCGCGGAAATCAACGTATCTTGACCCGCCAAAATAGCCGGCCAGCCACGCTGCTGGGGCTCGGTGGGCGAGCCAATTTGACTGGTAAACCATTCCCGGACCAGAGGGTGGGCCCAGTGCAGGAAATCTTGATTTGGATTAGACATGGGCAAATTATATTCTGATATTGTCTTGAAGGATAATTATATATTCAAATCACATCTATCTTCACCTCTCCCCTTGTGGGAGAGGTCGGCGCCGCAGGCGACGGGTGAGGGGTGCTTGTTTATTAAATTCAAAAGCTTAAAAGCACCCCTCACCCGCCGCTTCGCGTCGACCTCTCCCACAAGCAGAGAGGTGAAAAGCAAATAGACTATTAGCATTACCTCAACTAAACTGTGCTTCCTATCAACTAACTATAATTATAATAAAGTGACCCTAGAAGATATCATCGAAATTTTTGGAATTTTATCTGGAAGGTATTCCAACGAACCTAAAGCGAAAGCTGAGGAATATGGGTTAATTTGTCACGGTTATATTTCTTTCCTCAAAATCACCTTCCTAAAAATCGAACTTGAAGATTGGCCCGCAAAAAAATTGGCTTTAAAGGCCAGACTTGAAAATTTAAAAGAAGATACAACCCTTTCCTCATATCGGGCCCTGATCGATAAAATTCAAGAAGATGTGTCCGTAGAGGGCATGACCCTGAAGTCACTGATTCCTACTGTGGAAGATGCGCAACAATTCATTCAGGAACTCATCAACATGATGAGCATAGATAAAAATATCTTGAATGACCCAACTGTCAGCGCAGAAACAAATAAAGCAGATATTTTTGCGCAGTTATCTCCAATTAAAACAGCATTTGAAAAACAGGAATGGGCATCCGTCATAAAACTCTACAGCAGTTTACAAATCAAGCTGCAACCCTATTCTCATGATTATTTTGATGACGCTGAATATATGGCGCTGGTAGAGACGCTAGAAATTTATCTAAAAACTTTAGCGAAAACTGCGGCAACCCGGCAGGATTTTAACGAGGCGACAGTAGATTTTTACTTTCTCTTCATGGAAGCCCGCGCTTATCCCCGCACAAATCTTCCTTTAATTGAAGATTTTCTTACTACCATGCTTAATAGATTAATCGTATTATTCAATGGCAATATCTCCATAACTAATAATACCCTTGGTTACTTTAAAACGCTGATAAAGCTTGCCGTACAGCAGGTCCGAAGCGGCGCTTCGCCAACCCTGAACGAACAGGTGCTGGAGCTGCAAAGAAAGCTGGCTAACACACTGTATGAAGCAACCAGCAAAAATATTGAATCCATCATTAACAACTTACTGCTGGCCCACAGGCTTGTGATTAATCTTTTTGAAGTAACTAAATCAGAAGAAGACCAAATCTTCCTCTATATTATCCATCAAAAACTTTATCTAAGTTTAAAGAAATTCGCATACCAAGGGCCCGATAGTGATTTATTCAAAAATTATTTTAAAAAAGTAATCGGTAACTGTAACGAGTTGCAAGGTTCCGGCCAGCACTGGGCTGAGCATTTGAGATTTTATTTGAAACAAATTTTTGCCTGCGTAAAAATAATCAATCCTAACCTTACGCTAAAAATGGGTGAATTTTATTTAGAGACACAATTGGTAGAATACCAAAGAATTTCATCGCAATTTTTAACCAGTGTTGACAAAGACAACTTAATCCGTTGCCAGGAAGCGCTCGCAGTAAACCACTTTCTGGTCGCGGAAGAATACCGCGAAGCCAAAAATTTTAAGCACGCGCTTCAATATTTATATAAGGCGCGCCTGGGATTTCAACCCATTTTATCCTCGTCAGCTAAAGCCAAACAATTTGAACTCGCTACTTTAAAAAATATAGTGATGGTACTGGCCACAATAGGTTTTAATCTAACATGGAGCCAGGGTATTCTTTCCACAGAAAGTATGCTCCACCTGGAAACCGCGATTAAAGAAAATAACACAATACCTGCTAGCTATATGGATAACCCTTTGGAAAAACTGGCGATGGGTCAACACCAATCACAGTTTGCGCAATTGTTATTTAACTATGCGACAATACTTTTTAACAATCCGGCCGCAGCTTATTTATCAATTAGTTTTTATAGAACAGCATCTTTAGAAATTAATAAAATTACTGGCCTGGATACAAGTCAAGCGATACAACAGCAACAAATGTATTATAACAATGCTTATTTAAATATCGCTTTTGATTTTTGTCGCCAATTTAATAACATAGATCTTGAGTCTAAAGCTAAACTTGAATTACTGATTGAAACTCATCTGGCACTCAGTATAAAAAAAGTTTTAACCTCAGCTAATACAACTACAAATGACCTGGCTCAGCAAATAAACTTTGCTTTTAGCATAAATCGAGACTGGCTAAGGAAACGCTTCCAGGAATTCAAAATGCTTACCCCGTCAATTACCTTTACCAGTCAATTAACGGTGAATTTAACGGAGTACAACAAAGTCAAAAGTTTCATTTATCAAATTACCCATAACGAAACTCCAGAATCGTTACAATCATTCCAAACATTTCTTGCGGACTTCAAAGTTTCTAATCCCAAGTGCCCTTATCTTTTCCATTTAGAAAAATTTCAAGCGCCACTTGAAAACCTTCTCTTGTTACTGACTATCATTCCAAAACCAACTCAGCAATTACGCATCACCGCTTAATTTGACATTTAAATAAGCACACTCAACTTATTTTCCTAACGAAATAAACTGGGCGACTTCGTTATGCAACAGCTTGTTTTTATAGATACTTGACATAGTACAGCCAATAGGGATAATTTCTAATCTTAACTACCAAGGAAGGGAACACATGTTAACTAAAAAAAGCCGCTTAGCAGCAGTTGTTGTCTTCACCACCGGATTATTAGTTGCCACCGATTCCTTGGCAGGCATGAATGGGCCTTATATTGGTGCTATTGTGGGTTATGGTTTCCTGCACCAATCAAGCGTTAGTGAGATAACCACCAGCAGTTCCAGTTCCACTGGCATCGCTGGGCGTGTCGACGCTGGTTTTCAATTTGGGCCTTATTTCTCGTTTGAAGCGGGTTATACCAAATACAGTAATGCGGTCGTTAAAGGCTATAGTGATACCATTATCAATGGCGTCTCCACTTTTAATAGCTATTCGATTGATGGCTTAGTCAGAGGTACATTGCCGTTGGGCCCTGGTTTCGCTATTTATGGTAAAATTGGCCCGGCTTACCTGAAAGAAATTTCTACCTTCAACGGCACTTCCATAGACCCGGATACCGCGGGAGAGAACGTTCGTATCATAGACACTGAAAGCAAAGTATTCCCGGAATTTGGTATTGGCGCATTGTATGACATTACCAATAACTTCGTGGCAGAAATCACCTGGCTGCATATTCAACGTTTAGGCGATAATAGCCTGCGCAATGCCGATTTTGCTGGTCTAGGATTAACATATAATTTTGGTTAAGTAAGGCTTTTCCACCCGGCGGCTTAACCAGAACAACAGGGAAGCGGCAATGACCAGAACAAGATTCAGCCCCGGCGCCCTTTTTCGTCATGCTTTGACACTTGAAAAACCCCTGCAAATCGTCGGTACCATCAATGCTTATACCGCCCTGCTCGCCCAGCGGGTAGGCTATCAAACCATTTATCTTTCCGGAGCGGGTGTTGCCAATGCCTCACTAGGACTGCCGGATCTTGGCATGACTACTCTAAATGATGTGCTGGAAGATGCCCGCCGCATTACCAGTTGCGTGGAAGTTCCCTTGTTAGTTGATGTAGATACCGGCTTTGGTGTTGCCTTCAATATTGCCCGCACCATTCAGGAAATGATACGCGCGGGCGTCGCCGGTGCGCACATCGAAGACCAGGTACAGGCAAAACGCTGCGGCCATAGGCCCGGCAAAGCGTTGGTAAGTGCTAGTGAAATGTGTGATAGGCTCAAAGCTGCTGTGGATGCGCGTTTTGATCCCAATTTTGTAATTATGGCAAGAACTGATGCATTAGCAGTTGAAGGCCTTGATGCGACGCTTGACCGTATTGCTCAGTATATTGATGCTGGCGCCGACATGATTTTTTTTGAGGGAGCGCAGGAATTGGCGCAATACCAAATCGTTACCAGCACTTTTGCCGTGCCGGTACTTGCCAATATCACCGAGTTTGGGGTGACACCGTTATTCACCCTGGATGAACTCGCCGCGGTTGACGTGGCCATGGCGCTTTATCCCTTAAGCGCATTTCGGGCCATGAATACGGCCGCTTTAAAAACTTATGACATTATCCGTCAGGAAGGCACGCAGGAAAGCCTGCTTCAGGAAATGCAAACCCGTGATGCCTTATATGATTTTTTAAATTATTACGATTACGAAGCAAAACTCGATGACTTATTCGCGGAAGGAAAAGCACAATGAATAAAAAAATTGGTGGCCTGGCTGGTGTTACCGTTGGGAATACGGCAATCAGCACAGTTGGCAAGGAAGGTTTGGACTTAACTTATCGTGGTTATTCAATCCACGCATTAGCAGGTTATTCCACCTTCGAGGAAGTCGCCTATCTACTGATTCATGGCACACTGCCGAATGCCGAAGAATTGAAAGGTTACCGCGAAAAATTAATCCTGTTACGCGAATTACCACCCGAGCTGCAACTCATGTTAGAAACCATACCCGCTGCTACCCATCCTATGGATGTGTTACGTACGGGCGTTTCCATGCTGGGCACGCTGGAACCGGAATCACCTGGCCGAGATCAATATCATATTGCTGATCGTCTGATCGCTTGCACCCCAAGTATGTTGTTGTACTGGTATCATTTTCACAACAATAATAAAAAAATTACGACGACTAGCAGCGAACTTACTGTCGCCGGTTATTTCTTAGAAGTCTTAAAAGATAAAAAACCTGACGAAGAATTACGGCGAGCACTCGATGTCTCTTTAATTTTATATGCCGAACATGAATTCAATGCTTCCACATTCGCCGCCCGCGTGACCGCATCAACAGGCGCGGATTTTTATTCCGCTATCGTCAGCGGCATTGGCGCGTTAAGCGGCCCCTTGCATGGCGGCGCGAATGAAGCGGCAATGGAATTAATTGCCCGTTTCAAAACGCCGGAGGAAGCCAGCGCTGGCATTCGCGAATTGCTACTCAACAAAGCTAAAATCATGGGGTTTGGTCATCGCGTCTATAAAATTTCTGATCCACGCTCGGACGTCATTAAAAGCTGGTCAAAAAAACTTTCAAAAAATGCCGCTGACGGTTATTTTTATCCTGTTTCCGAGCGCATTGAAAAAGTTCTTTGGGATGAAAAGCATTTATTTCCCAACCTGGATTTTTACAGCGCCACTACCTATCATTTCTGCGGCATCCCAACGCCCTTATTCACACCACTGTTCGTCATGTCGAGAATAGCTGGTTGGAGTGCCCATATTATCGAACAACGCGCTGACAATCGGTTAATACGCCCTGATGCAAGTTATATAGGCCCGCGTCCGCAGACTTACGTGGCAATCTCAGAGCGAGGCTAAGCCATGCCGCAAGATATGGCTGAAACCAACCTACGTCCAGCACCCGATCAAGAACTGGCGGCCATCGCCGACTACACCGCGAATTATGTCATTACCAGCCCACTGGCGTTTAGCACCGCCCGTTATTGTTTGCTGGATGCGTTAAGCTGCGCAATGCTGGCATTACGCCATCCTAGCTGCACCACACTGCTAGGCCCCATTGTTCCCAATACCACAGTCCCCGATGGCGCGCGCGTACCGGGCACCAATTTCGTGTTAGATCCCATTCGCGCCGCGTTTAATATTGGCGCGTTAATTCGGTGGCTTGATTTTAATGATACCTGGCTGGCCGCGGAATGGGGGCACCCTTCCGATAATCTTGGCGCCATCCTGGCGGTGGCTGATTATGAAAGCCAGCGCCGCATTGCAAGCAAACAATCACCGTTGACGGTGCGCGACGTATTGATAGCAATGATTAAGTCTTATGAAATTCAAGGCGTGTTAGCCATTGAAAATAGTTTTAACCGGCTGGGTCTTGATCATGTCGCATTAGTAAAAATCGCCTCAACCGCCTTGAGTATGCAACTGCTAGGCGGTTCCCAGACAGATATTACCAATGCGCTGTCCAATGCATTTATTGATGGGCAAAGCCTGCGTACCTACCGGCATGCTCCTAATACTGGTTCACGCAAATCGTGGGCGGCAGGTGACGCTACTAGCCGTGCAGTGTGGCTGGCGTGGCTGGTTAGTAAGGGTGAACCGGGCTATCCCAGCGCGCTGACCGCGCCCAAATGGGGATTTTATGATGTCACCTGGCACGGCAGTCACTTGCACTTGCCGCAACCTTTTGGCTCTTACGTCATGGAAAATATTTTATTTAAAATTGCTTTCCCCGCAGAATTTCATGCGCAGACTGCGGTCGAATGTGCTTTTCAATTACATCCTGAAATTAGCAACCGCTTAGATGAAATTGAAAAAATTGTGTTATACACCCAAGAACCCGCCATCCGCATTATTAGCAAAACCGGCAAGCTCTACAATCCCGCGGATCGCGATCACTGTTTACAATATATGGTTGCGGTCGCACTTATTTTTGGAGAATTAACCGCGGCATCTTACGAAGATAATTTCGCGCAGGACCCGCGTATTGATAAACTGCGCGAAAAGATGATAGTCACTGAAGACACAACGTTCACCAAGGATTATCTTGATCCGGAAAAACGTTCCATTGCCAATGCCATACAAATTTATTTTAACGATGGCACTCACACCAGGAAAATCCAGATTGACTATCCTGTTGGCCATCAGCGTCGACGTGATGAAGGATTACCCTTGTTACTGAAAAAATTTGAAAATAGTTTTAGTGAATTATTCTCTGCCGCAGAAATTGAAAAATTAATGGCGTTATTTTTAGATGAAGAGAAATTAGCGAAGTTACCCGTCAATGAATTTATGGCAATGCTGGTGCGTTGACCTTACTGTCCGTCTTGCGAACCGCCGCCCGTCATCCCATTAAACATGCCCTGCACGTTACCCATTTGTGAAGTGGCGCCCTGAATAGCGCTTTCGGCTTGTTTGCGAATACTATCCAACGTCGGACTCACTTCTTTTTGGATCCAGGAAACTACTGGCTGAAAAGATTTTACGAATTGTGATTGCACCCACGGCCCCTGCTCACCCATAGGCGTTAATTCAGCAATGAACATGAAGATAATCACAAAAATAAATCCGCGCACACAACCAAATAACGCGCCTAAAAACCGGTTCCCCAAACTTGTGCTCGCATTGCCGGCCACACCAGTGATAACGGTACTCACAATCCAACCCGCCAGCATAGTGCCAAGAAACAGAGTAACATAACTTGCGCCTATCGCCATTAATGAAGCCGAATGAGCAACATCAATTCCCGTCGCGGAGCTCACGGTATTTGACGCAGTGCTGGTGGCACCACCACCGCCGGAAAACATAGCGGCTAATTTACCGGAAAACATGGTTGAGATAATGGTCGCAGCTACCAGGGTAATGAGAGAAATAACTTCTTTCAGGAACCCGCGCATATAACCTAATAAAATTGATATCGCAAAAATTACTAAAATAAAATAGTCTACGGCAGTCATTGGATTAGAAGCAGGAGTAGGTGTCATATAGGGCCGCCCTAGCAAGAAACGAATATATACGATTATAACAATTCTTGTTCGAGCTGGTACTACTATTTTCAATTAATGGGTAATGTTCCATTTAGCGGCGCTGCAAATAAAGCTATAATGCTTAAATAAGTGCTGTTGTTAACAGGCCATAATTATGGATGATGAGTTAACTAAATCAATTAAAAGCTGTAAAATTTTCGCATCAATTGATCCCAACAGCGATGTCTTTCAAGCGCTGGTTGCACAATTCAAGACCGTAAAACTAAAAAGTGGTGAAGTCGTATTTAGTCAGGGCGATCCTTCTCATGCCTTATTCATTCTGGTCTCTGGCAAATTAGCCGCTATTTTATCAGTTGGGGACGCCAAACCTAAAATCGTCGGCCATATTTTACCGATTGAACCGGTAGGTGAAATGGGCGCATTATCCGGCGACCCACGCAGCTTGACCCTGAAAGCGATTGAAGATTCACAACTCTTAAAATTACCTAGCGAAACCTTCAAAAAACTTTGTCGTCAGTATCCTTCCATTATGTATGAAACATTACATCCGGTGGTGGGACGTTCGCAACAATTGATACAATTAATTTCCACGGGTGAAAAACGCAAACACATTGCCTTAATTCCCGCAAACGCCGATGTTCATCTCGCCAAATTTGAAGAAAAATTAATTGAAACGGTGAAGCGTTATAAAAAAGTCATTTTGCTAAGTGAAACGACTATTCGTTCGGAAGATGATAAAGACACGCGTAATTTTGAAGAATTAATTAATAATATTGAAGCTGACAATATCATTGTCATTTACCTGCTAAAATCTTATGAAACGCCGCTGGCAAAAGCTTGCTGGGACCGCATCGGTAAAGTTTTTATCGTTGCCGAAGGCAATGTCAAACCCCACCTTGATACTTTTGCGTTAGATAAATTACACAATAGCCGTCATTTAATTGAAGTGCGGCGTGAATTAATTTTACTTTATAAAAAAGGCGCTATTCCAAATAATACGCATGAATGGTTATATAAAGCGGATTTCTTTTTGCATCATCATATACGCCAGGATTACTTGCCGGATTTTCAACGCTTGTTACGTTTCATCCGCGGCAAACCTTTTGGCCTGGTGTTAAGCGGCGGTGGCGCAAAAGGCTGGGCGCATATAGGCGCATTACGCGCGCTGCTAGAATCACATATTCCTATTGATGCGATTGGCGGAGTGAGCGCGGGCGCGGTCATTGGGGGCTTATACGCGTTAAATTACAGTTATGAAGAAACTTACCAATTGTTTGAAGCATTGCTTGGCTCGGCGCATAATATTTTTTCCTGGAAAAATTTCTGCTGGCCGGCTATTTCTTTATTTAGCTGTGAAGAATTCACGTTGGAAACGGAAAAAGTTTTTGGTAATAAGAAAATTGAAAACATGTGGCTCCCTTATTTTGCGGTGACTTGCAATCTTGGGGCATACCGCGAAGCCACGCATAAAAGCGGGCTATTATGGGAAAAATGCCGCGCCACTGTCGCCGTCCCAGGTTTAGTACCGCCTATGGTGATCAACGGTGAATTACATATTGATGGTGGTGTCGTGAATAATTTGCCCGTCAATACCATGCGCGATCTGCTAGGCTCGGAAAGCAAAATCGTCGCCATCGAATTAATGAGTGAAGTGGTTGATCAAACGCGTTATAACTTTCCACCCACTTTAACTTTCAAACAAGCCATGTTAGCGAAGATGCGCCTGGGTTATCGAGACTATAAATTTCCACCGTTCCTGGAAACTTTTATTCGCTCACTATTAGTCGGTTCGTCAGCACGGCAAAAAGAAAATAGTGCCCTGGCCGATTTACTCATTGTGCCCGACACGCGTGGTTACAGCATGCTGCGCGTCAACAATCGGGACGAGCAAAATAGCTTGATTGATTTAGGCTACCAAACCGCTTTCGAAAAAATCAGCACGTGGGATGTAAAAAAATAGATCAGACACACCTGGCGGTTGAGCTGAGCACTTGTAGGTTGGGCTGAACGCAGTGAAGCCCAACAGTTTTTAACAAGCTGTTGGGCATCGCTACGCTCAGCCCAACCTACATCTTATTGCGTTCATTTTTTAAACAAGAACTGCTCTGACAACCCCCATTTAATTTTTTCTTAAGCTTTCTATGTTACGTTCCTCACCATAATAACGCATATATATACACCAACGAGGATAATAATGAACATATCTGATCAATTTAAGTACATTCATAATTTAATTATTAAAGTGGTAGAAACAGGACAACCCCCCTTTTTAATGTCAATGGTAGCTAAGGATATTAAACAACATTTTGTTGATGGCATTACTGCAGAATATTTATCCCGCTTCTTCGCCAGCCAACTCGAGAGAACTCCTGGCCTCTATCCCATTATCGTACAGATAGCTTGTGAAGAAACGCGTATGAATTACGCTGATGATCTTCAACGAGCTGGAATGAGTGGGATTACGTCTAGTGCTATCCTAAATTCTGTTAGCGATATTTCCATAACGCACGTGTTAGATTTTGTAAAATATGTAACTCACGAAGTTCCTCATGAACATGGTAAGGGTAGTGAAACAGCGCCGCATAAGCTTTTTATTGAATTAACCGAAACTGAAATTAAAATTATCAATTATTATGTCAATACTGACAACATGACGGTAGACAAGGCATTAGATGTTTTAACCGACATGAGCGAGGAACATTTTAAGTTTCTTAGCTACTATATAAATAATCTCAAAACCCCGGTAAATGATGCATTAAAGATACTTTCTAACAAAAAAAACAAGACCACAACGAATACTTTGGCGCCGGCGAATACCAGCACGGCTGACAATGCAACCACACTTTCCTCGGAAAAGTTAGCAGCGCTTAAATATTCTAAGCAATTAAGCGAAACACTTAATACGGAACAAGTTGCAGAAGAGTATTTGCAAAGACGCGTTGTCGCGAATACAGCCACGACCGGAACGATATTGCAAAACGCTGGCTTTCCGCAAACAGCAGCAACACTACCTGAATGGTCAAGCACGTCTGTTACCGCTGCTTTGACCAATAACAACGCTTTGCCACTGACTTGGTCAGCAAGTGTTGCCGCTAATTTTCCTTCATCAATAGTTGCTTTTAGTTCGCTGTTAATCGCGGGGTTAGTATTGACTGGCTCAATGATTATGTGCAGTCGCTTCTTTAGAGCAAAGTCAACCAGAGCACTTGAATATGCTAACCCTCCTGGTAACGACAATGATGATGCAGACAATAATGTCGAGCCTAAGAAACTTAGATAGTCAAAACTAACAGCTATTCACTCACCTGGATAGCTGTTAACAGTTCAGGGACTCGGTCAGTAAATACAGCATCAACTCCCATGGCAAATAATTCCATAGCGCGCGCCGGCTGATTAACTGTATAGCAGGTAATTAACTTGTTATTATTTTTAAATTGCGTAGCCACAGTCGGTGTCATAATTTCTTCATTCATATTCATAGACACGGGGTTTAACGCTTCCGCTATTTCTTCCCAGCCATCAAACCATTCATGAATTAACATGCCAATTAAGGCTTCCGGTTGCTGCTGTCTGACCTGCTGTAATATAGGCATGGAAAAACTGGAAATTAACGGTGGCGTCATGGTCGCAGACCAATATTGTTTGATTTCCGCCAACACTTTAGTAACCACTGCCGCTTCCTGACCAGGAATGGCTTTGATTTCCACATTAGCAGCCAGCTGATGTTTTTTTAAAAAAGTAATGACCTCGCGCAGCGTTGGCACTCGTTCATCGGCAAAGGCTGGATTAAACCAGCTGCCCGCATCCAGTTTCGCCAATTGCGAATAAATTATTTTATCTACATCGCCAATACCATTGGTGGTGCGCTCTAGCGATTCATCGTGGATGACAACCGCTTCACCATCTGCAGTCAACATGACATCAAATTCAACCCAAGTAGCGCCTTGTTGTTTTGCAAGTAGAAATGCTGCCAAGGTATTTTCAGGCGCGATTGAACTGGCGCCCCGGTGAGCAATTAGCGGCGGAACAAATTTAATAGGTGATATTGGCAAGATTAATTCCCGCGACGCCGACAACAATACACAGCAGAGAAATGACTTTTATGAAGGAAACATACTCATGAAACACTAACACGCCAATGATAGCGACTAAGATAGTCCCTACCCCTGACCAGATTGCATAAACAATACTGACATCGACACCCTGCACCGCTAAGGTCAATGAAGCGAAGGAAATAAGATAAAAAATCATTAAACATATTGAGGGTTTCACGCGTTGCATACCATTGGATAATTTCAAACAAACCGTGCCCATGACTCCAAACAGGATTGCCACACCCAAACAAAGCCAACTGGTTGCTGATAAAATCATTTTTTAACCTAATTTAAGTCCAACAATGCCGGCAATAATTAAAAATAATGACAGGATTTTGATAGCCGTCACCGCTTCATGAAAAAAACAAATTCCAATGATGGCAATTAATAATGTACCCAATCCTGACCAGACGGCGTAAACATAACTGACTTCCAAACGCTTTAATGTTAGCGTTAAAAAACCAAATGACAGGGAATAAAAAACAAAAATCAGTACTGAGGGAACCATGACGCTAAAACCATCGGATAATTTCATCGACGTGGTACCGGCAACTTCTAATAAAATTGCCAATAGCAGATAAAATCCACTCATGCAGGCTATTAAACGGTTATTCGTCATATTAATGAATCATCTTAATTAATCCCGAGTCTGGCGATGACGCCAGCACCACGGTCGCATTTAATATGAGTTTATCGCCCACTGCAAGATTATTTCCGCCTTCCTGAAGATTCGCATTTTTCATCGCCATCATATTCATGGCCATGGGACGCGGCACAGCAATAACATTATTTAGGAAGTCGACACTGTGCACATAGAATTTTTGATCGGAATAAACTTTGTTTAATCGTTCCATTTCATCTTTTGCCTGTTGATAAACTTGACCGCGTAAAGCCGTATTCGCATCACGTAATTCATCCGCGCTAGGGGTAAATTCAACATTATCCAGCGTGTACGTTTCACCCGGCTTACTCATGCTTTTGGCTTTGTCACGCAGATTTGGCAGTGCTGAGGCAGGCAAACGCGCCTGCGCTTCTATCTGTACTTTTTCCAGTCCAGATTGATCCAGTGTTCGATTAAAAGAAATAATATGCCAATCACCTTTATTGGAAACGTCTGATAATTTTTTCAGGATTTCATCTTGAATAGTTTGTAATGCGCTATCTGAAACGCCAGCATTAACACCAACACTCACTAATGCGGATTTTGTCGGAACGTATTGTTCAGCGGATAATAACAAAGTCACTCTATTTAGCAGTCCTTCCGGTCCGTCACTCATACCATATGCCCATGCTGGTGAAAATATTAGCAGGGTTAACAATAGGAATAGATGGCGTATGACTCGCATAATCGCTCCTTTTTATTGGATGTATTTGGTATTTTAAGCTATAGCCGCTAGGAAAGCCACTCTTCACCTCTCCCCATATAGCCATGACTGTATTCCCTCTCCCCTTGTGGGAGAGGGTGGCGCCGAAGGCGACGGGTGAGGGGTGAGGGTAATGTGTAATGGGAACAAACACGCATTTTCTCTTTTTAGATTTACCTGTTAAAATAGCCAGCTATTTTGAATAGCTTTT
>JAZKAT010000033.1:0-10954 GCA_040389045.1 Pseudomonadota bacterium
ACCTCTCCTCTGTGGAAGAGGTCAACGCCGAAAACACAGCGCTCTTCACCTCTCCTCTGTGGAAGAGGTCAACGCCGAAAACACAGCGCTCTTCACCTCTCCCCTTGTGGGAGAGGTCGACGCCGAAGGCGGCGGGTGAGGGGTGCTTTTAAAGCAGCTAAAAAGCACCCCTCACCCGGCACCTGGCGGTGCCGACCTCTCCCACAGGGGGAGAGGTGAAAAGAAAAATACAAACAAGATGTTATCTCCCGTAAAATTTTTTAGTCATTCTCCCATGCTATAATAATAAATACCTTGCAATAATAAGGAGAGTGACATGTTTTCTAAAAAAGATGATGACAAATTAAAAAAAGCCAGGGACAAAGTAAGCTCCTTAACAGATTCTTTAAGACAGAAAGCCTTCGAAGATGAATCAAAGATGCAAAGATTATCTCAGCAAGCAGATTCACTATCTAGTTCTTTAAGTAGTAATGTATTCAAAAAACCCTCCAAAGAAATGACGGACGATTTTAGTAAACTCCAAGAGTTACTTGAAAACTACAAAGCTTCTTTGAGTACTAAAGCAATCCCCACCCCGGATGCTGTGCAAGACGAAATAAAAGCAGATAAATTGCTGGATGACAAAATAGTTTATGTGGATGAATTACTGACTGCGGTAAAAAATAAAGATTTCACGGTTCTTGCGGAAATATGGACAACTAATACTGACGCTATTGCGCGCCACCGCGATCAAGGTACCGATAACAGTAATAGTTTGTTTGGTTTGGCTAATGCTTTTATTAAACCACTTTATAACCAAGTAGTTAGTTCAGCAGGCGCTAATCTGGTAGCTGCTATGCAGCCCATTTACCAAGACTTAGAAGCAAGGGCAAAAGCACAGCAAACACTAAAGCCTTAAAGTAAAACAAGTAACACCATAAATATTCCATAACTCATGGAATAATCAGGCAATCGCTGTGCTAGATAAATGTTTGAGCAAGCTTAGCTTTAACCCATTAACACATCAAACTTTATTGTTTACATCCTACCCATTATGATATTATTGCTCACATTTAGTGTTACATAAAAATATTATAACTATAGCAATCAGGGGTGGGTAATAATGAGTGGTAGCAGAAAGGATAGTGGAGGTTATTATTCCAGTCCAATAACATTAATACCTACGCCTGCATTAATTCCTGCAACAAATTTAAATTTCGCAGTGCCGCCGCAACCAAACTCTCAGCTGATATCATCCAGACCACCGGCGCAAATTTCGCAAAATCACCCATCGCCAGCACCAGTAACGCAAGTAATACAATATGTTCAGGCTATAGCAAAGCCCCAATCACAATCGACTCTGCCAAATTCAAATTACATGTTATTGCAACCACAAGTAGCAGTACAATCTGAACCAAATTCTCAGCCATTGTTAGCTATGCTAGCGCCACCAAATTTAAGAGCACAATCATCTTTCTCGTCTTCAAATTTGCAGTTATCTTCATCAACTTCGCCCACCTCGACTTCACAATCCTCATCATCTCTACCCAGGACAATCGTTCCAACTTCAGATGATAACCAGGACTGGTTAATTTTTATAAGTCAAACTAAAGCCAGAGATACCGATGAAGTTATTCCTCTGAATAATGACTATTGGGTTGTTCAACCACTGAATACTCGACAAAGCATTGAAACCCTAAAAGCGAAGGCCGCCAAATATAAATCCATAACTAAGTCGGTGTTATTTTGTGATATTCCTGATGAATATTATTTCGAATGTATATCCTCGCATATTCCAACCTGGAATATCGAATTACTGGGTTTGCAAGGTTTGTCGCTAGCGACCATGGCCGATTTAATTTCGAAACTGGATTTTTCACAGTTAAAAAAAATTGGCATTAAAGAATTACATGCTAATGTAATATGGTTATTATTCCAGAAATTATTGGAATGGGAGCGTGCTGGGAATAATAACATTAGTGTATTTTATGGTTCTGATGTTAAACAGATATGGGTTACATCATTTTCAGGACTGAAAGATACAGAAACTCACGATGCATACGTAAAAAGTAATTACTTCGTAGTTGTTGGCAAGATAATTGAAACGATAAATGTCAGAACAAAACTGCAATATAAATTAAATATCGAGAAAGCTAAAGCGCAGAGCATGGAGTTGAGAGTAGGGCAACTAGATCAAGAGGTCAAAACTTTAAGGAAAAGTCTGGACGATAGCGAAGCTAAAGTAGCGGAATGGATAACAAAGCAGGGTGAAGCGGGAGTAGTGCATGAGAAAAAATCTGCAGCTGTTAACAGTAGCAAACATAAAGAGAAAGTAACAAAACTTAACGCCGAATTATCTAAGCTGAAAGATGACTTAGAGCAAGTAAAACGAGAGTCAAAGTTAGAATTAGTAAAAGTTGAAAAAAGTAAAGAAGCCGAGCTTCAAGAATTAAGAAAAAATTTGACTGATACATCCGTTACAATATCGGAAATGATAAAAAAATCCAACGACACTAAAAGAATACATGAAGAGCAGCTTGGTGAAATTAATGCAGAATTCAGTAAACTTAAAGAAGATTGTGAGAAATTAAAGAGTGAGTCAGAAGCTTTAGCCACAGCAAATAACCAAGAAATCCAGGAATTAACTGAGGCCGTGGAGCTTAAAGACCTCTATCAAACTCAAATGATGGATAAATTTCGGGAAGCTGACGCAGAATATACCAAAGTTGTAGAAGGTTATTATGAGGCAAAAAAGGAAGCTTTGGAAGTAGTGGCTGCTAAAGATGCCGAAATTGCCCGACTAAATACGCAACTTCCCCGATTCCAAACCGATAAGGCTCAAACTGCTCAATTAGAAGCAAACGGTTTTCTAAATTCCGCCGAAGAAGAATTAACCGAAGATTTAAAAAAATGCCAAGCCCAAATTACCAGTTTAACTCTGGAAAAAAACGCATTAAATGATGAATTGAATAGGCGGGCGCAAGTTATAAATAATTATACTAACCAGCTTGCTGAACTTAATAAACAAGTTTCCGAGCTAGAGCTCAAACTTAAAAAACAACATGCCGAAATTAAAGAACTCTTGGAAGTAAAGAAAGAAAAAACCGTGCTTAGTGAAGAAAAAGCGGCCCTCATAGAATTAAATGCTACTCTTAGCGTTGAGAGGGATTCAGTGACGGCGAGTTTAGCGATAAAAACAGAGGAGCTTGCTGATCAAATTAAACGGCATGAGGAATTTAAAACTAATTTTGAGGATTTAGAAGGAGGCTATGAACAGGCTTTAATTAAGCATTCAGCAGCTGAAACGACTGTTGTTAAACTTACTGCTGAGAACGCTGATCTCAAACATAAAAAAGCTAAATTAAAACGCAAGCTGGCAAAACTAAAGTCTAATCCACCCTCCCAAGCAACTGTTAAGTCAGAGACTGAGCGGCCCAAAAATAAAAGAAAAAATTATGACAGCGATAGTAGTTCAAGTGACGAGTCGTCTACGGTTGAAAGTACAAAAGAAAAGGAGAGGACTAAGAAGAAAATTAAAAAAGAAGACAGTAGTAGTTTAGAAAGAGAAGTTATTTCACTCCGTACTCAGCTTAACCAAAGTACTATTAAAATTGAGACTTTGCTGCAAGAAGCCAAGTTATCCGAAGCTAAATTAACGGAAAAGAACCAAAATCTTAGAGGGCAAACTAAAACCAAGGAAAGCTTAGGGAGAGAGTTAGCATTAGCAAAAAGTCAAATAGGGCGCTTAGAAGGTTATTTGGGAAGCAAAAAAACGAGCTTTGCTGAATTAGAAAAAAAATGTGCTGGTTTGAAAACCCAGTTGAATAGTTCAGTTGAGGAACATAAAGGGGAGCTTGCAGCACTAACCAAATGCCATAAAGCAGAAGTAAAAAAGATTAACGAACAACTTGAATTAATGATGTTGCCTGAACCGAGTTATCAGCCAAAAACGGGACCGTCTTTTTTTACATCTTCCTCATCAAGTAGTTCATTTCTATTTTCTTTCTCCGTTTCACCTGCAACGTCACCTTCTTTCCCCACTGAAAGTAAGTCAAGCCAACACATGCCACCCTTAAGTCTTACTCAAGAACCACATCGTCCAGGGTATTGATTATTTGTTCTTTAATTTTTTATTCAACTCAAGTCGCAAGGCGCGACGTTCAATTGCTTCATCATAACGCCGTTGCTGGTCCGGCGTTTCCACAGTCAGAGGCGGCACTTTAGTGGGTTTGCCATTTTCATCCACCGCCACCATGGTGAAGTAACAAGTGTTGGTATGACGCACGGTGCGAGTCAATAAGTTCTCCGCGACTACGCGTATGCCAATTTCCAGAGAAGTATTACCTACATAATTCACCCGCGCGTAAAAAATTACTAAATCGCCTACATAAATCGGTTCTTTAAAAAAAACCTGGTCTACAGATAAAGTCACAATAGTTTTAGCGGAATAACGCGAAGCGCAGGCATAAGAAACTCTATCAAGTAAGGCGAGAATGTAACCGCCATGCACATTGCCGTGGAAGTTAACTTTGTCGGGAGTCATGATTTCCGACATGATCATTGAACGTGGGTCGTTGTCAAAGTCCTTTTGATCCATGTGTTTTCTCCCCAAAAGTGTCCCGCAAGGCATCGACTTTGGCGGCGCAGATAAAATCATTTTCCGAAAGACCGCCTATCGCATGCGTGGTGTAACGTACCAGACAATGATTATAACCTACTTCTAAATCCGGATGATGATTTTCCGAGTGCGCCATCCAGGCGATCGCATTCACGAAGGCCATGGTTTGATAATAATTTTTGAAAGGAAAATCACAGGAAATAACTTTATTATCGGCGCTGACTTGCCAGTTATTGCTTAACTGCTTCATAAAGGTTTGTATCTCAGCCGCAGCCAGCGGTTGCGCACCGCCGCTACAAGGAACGCAGTGCTTATCACTTATTGAACATTGAGTTGTACTCATAACATATCCTTTTTTACGATTATAACTGTCAAATAGTCAGGGTCAAAGTATTCTGTAATTCGGGTTCCTGGTGAGGGCAGGTTTGTTCATAAAAGGCTAGCTCGAAATTCGCGGATTTTATAAAAGCTGCTATCATGGCTTCTGCTTGCGGTGAGCTTGCCGCCAAAGTTTCGGTCATAGTCATGAGTGTTTCCGCGGTTTTAAAAAATTCCGGGTCGGCGTAGGATAAGATCCAAAGCCGGTAAGGATGTTGTTCTGAAATACCGGTTTTATACATTTGACGCCCCAATTCACTGTAAATCCAAAAACAGGGTAAAAGACTGGCTAAAGCAACTTCTACCGGCTGGTTGTTAGCGGTATTTAACAAGTGATTGGTATAGTCAGTAATAACTTGAGTTTTAGTCGCCACCGGCGCATAAAAAGTTGTAGGCCTGCCTAGATAAGTGGAAAGCATAATATTTTCATAATGTATCGTTTCATCAGAAAGTTTGGTAATGAATTCTCTGTGATTAGTATCAATAAGTCTTGGTGCAATAATTTTAAGTGTATTGGCTAATTCCTTCAAATAGATCGCATCCTGCTCTAGATAAACTTTAAAAAGTTCGCGTGATAAAGTCTGATTTTGTAATTGTTGATTGTAAGAATGATTATAAATTTTTGTCAGCGTGGTCGAACTGGCTTTAAGCATGCGAGCAAATGTCATGTTGTGAATTTTCCAAAAAATAAAAATGATGGACGGGGCCACGGCCCTGACCGATTTGTAAATGACTGCCGGCTTGAATAGCTTGAGTTAAATAATTTTTGCTATTTTGTATGGCTTCAGCTAGTAAAAAACCTTGTGCGAGATAAGAAGCGATTGCCGAGGATAACGTACAACCCGTGCCATGCGTATGCTGGGTATCAACGCGTTTATCATGGAACCAGGAAATTGCGCCGGATTGTTGTTCATAAAGCACATCCGAACATTGTGTTGCTGGTAAATGACCGCCTTTGATTAACACATTTATGGCAAACTCATCGCCAAGTTTTTTCGCGGCGGCGGCCATGGCGAAGGGTGTAGTGATTTTTTTGCCTAGCAATTTTTCGGCTTCGGGTAAATTCGGGGTAATTAAGCTGGCTTGCGCAAGTAAGGTTTTTTTGAGAAAACTTACGGTGGATGAGGGCAACAGTTTGCAACCATTTTTGGCGACCATGACGGTATCTAAAATGACATGACGTGGTTTACAGCGAGTTAAAAATTCACTGATGACGGTAATGATTTTTTTATTATGCAACATGCCGATTTTTACCGCGGCGATTTGCAAGTCAGCCGCCAGACAATCCAATTGTTCGCGCACAAAATCGGGTGATATTTTTAAAATATTTTGCACCCCTTGCGTATTTTGCGCGGTCAAAGCGGTGATGACCGCCGCCGCGTAACCACCGGTGGCGGAAATTGCTTTGATATCAGCTTGAATACCAGCCCCACCTGAAGGGTCACTGCCCGCGATAGTTAACACGCAAGGATAATTAGATTTCATAATGTTCTCGCTTGGGTTCAGTATATAAGGCGTCAAGAAAATAGGTTTTGAAACTGCCGGGGCCTTGGGCATTTTTTTCAGCGATTTCACCGCAGACACTATAAAACAGGCTGCTGGCGCTGGCGGCGTCAAAGGCGTTTGGATTGACTGCATGAAATGCGCCGACTATAGTTGATAATAAACATCCGGTGCCAGTGATGGCTGGCATTAAAGCGGAGCCACGCGCAAATTGTATTTGCTGATTGGCATCAACAATAAAATCGGTTTCGCCACTGATCACTACGGTGGTTTGATAATGTTTGGCTAATGCCTTGGCGCTTGCTAAAGCATTGCTGCTAGTGGTGCTGCTGTCGACGCCTTTGCTTAACAGTTTGCTGCCAGCCAGCGCCATAATTTCACTGGCATTGCCGCGGATAATGGCAATGCGAAAGTCATCCAGAAATTGTTGACAGGCAGTCGTGCGATACGCACTGGCGCCAGCGCCTACCGGATCGAGTACAACAGGTTTGCCCATGTTGTTAGCCAAATGACAGGCGTGCAGGCACAAGGCGATAAATTCAGAATTTAAAGTGCCGAGGTTGATGACTACGACGTTAGCTATTTTTATTAAGTCCGCTAATTCCTGCTGGGCTTTGCTCATGATGGGAGAAGCGCCTATGCTAAGCAGTCCATTTGCGACAAAATCCATGGTGACATAATTGGTAATATTTAACACGATAGGTTTATCGCGTTTTATTTGGCTGAGCATGGTATTAACTTTTTCAAACATATTCTTGCCTCGTTAAGGTCTGGTTAATTTTATCAAGCAATTTGGCGGTGATGCTGGCGGGGTTGGGATGTTGGTGTATAGCGCTGATGACGGCTACGCCGCAAGCACCATTGGCGATGACATCCGCAACATTACTTAAATCAATACCGCCGATTCCGACAACCGGATGTTTGGATTGCGCGGTTAATTTTTTTAAACCTTCTAGTCCCCAGATGGTTTTGCAATCCAGTTTGGTGGTACTGGTAAATACCGCGCTGGCGCCTAGGTAATCGATAGCAGTTAATTCATTGGCTTGTTGCACTTGCTCTAGGGTTTCAACTGACCAACCAATAATTTTATTAGGGCCTAATAAATGACGGGCAACGGCTGGAGAAATGTCTCCTTGGCCAAGATGTACGCCTTCGGCATCGACTGCCAAGGCGACATCTACGTGATCGTTGATGATGAGTGGGACGTTAAGAGGGGTTAAAATATTTTTTAAGGTTTGCGCATAATGGAGTAGGGCGACGGGATTGGATTTTTTTGCGCGCAATTGTACGGAGGTAATTCCACTGCGGGCAACTTGTTGAATAAAATCCTGGTATTCGGTAAACGAGGTGGCGGTAAAATCAGTTACCAGGCAAAGTTTGAGATAGTCGGTTTTCATCATTGTTCTCCTTCTGTACGAAGGGAAGGCAATGATTGCAACAGGCATAACATTCGCCTGCAATCATGCTCACTCTCCCTCCGCAGGCATTACCCAGTGCAGGTTATAAGGGTTTTTCTCAGCTTTTAAAAAAAGCACCCCTGGTGTCATTGCGCGAAAGTCTAGCCACCCGGCCTGTTGATGTCAAGCCCTGACATTCTTCACTTCTCCCCCTGTGGGAGAGGTCGGCGCCGGAGGCGACGGGTGAGGGGTGCTTTTAACACTTGACCAACTCTTAATATTAATTAAAATGAAACCCAAATCCTTCCTCTCCCTAAAACCCTCAAAACTATTCTTACTTCTCTCAACTAAACGGAATTTCTATGCCCAAAACATCCGGCTACACTTTACTAGAAGTCATGATCAGCATGTTCTTGCTAAGCATAGCAATGCTAGGCATGGACGTAATGGCCGTCCAATCTCTACATGAAAATCGCAAAATTTATTATCTCAGTGTTGCAATAAATGAAATTGAAGCCATGAGCGAACGCTTGCAAGCCTTGGGAAATGCTGACGGCTTAACTGAACAAATCACTCGCTGGAAGCAGGAAATAAATAACTTGTTACCGCAAAGCCAAGGCCAAGTCACTGGTTCATTTCCTGATTATGAAATCACCCTCTTTTGGAACCAAAGTACATGCCAAAAAATAACAAACGGTTGTTTAAAAACCTCAGTCCACGTGGTTTAACATTGATTGAATTACTCATGGCCTTGGCCAGCACTCTGTTTTTGTTACTGGCGTTAGCAACCATGTTGATTACCTTGCAAAAAAATTTTAATACCGAAGAAACCTTAAACACCCTGCAGGAAAACGCCCGTGCCGCTATGCAAATTTTACAAACCCATATTCATAATGCCGGCAATATTGGTTGCGCAAAATTACAAGAAGGTTTTGCGGTAAAAAGTTTTGGCGCTTACTCTTTATCTTCACAAAATAAACTGGTTGGTACTGCACATGAAATTACGGTGCGCGGCGCTGGCGGGATTAGCGGGGGATTAATTCATGACATGAACGATAAGAATAGTATTTATATCACCGCTAAGCCCGTATTTGAAGCCGGTGATTTAGCAATTATTGCGGATTGTGAAACAGCAGAAATATTTCAAATCAAAAATATAACGATAGTGACACCTTATATACGACGCATTGAAAGCATTACGCCACTCGCCAAAAATTATCTTCAAACAGCAACCATCAGTCGTTTTGAAATAAATACATTTTCAGTGGAACGCACCAGCAGTAAAGATAACCAAGGTAAGGCCGTTACTGCGTTATATGTTAAAAACCGGCACCATCGCAAAATGGAATTGGTAGAGGACATAGCTAATCTCATATTCACTTATGATGTGAAAATAAACCAGCGGTTGCAGAGTTTAACCGCCGAACAAGTAACAGACTGGTCTAGCGTAGTGGGCATTACTATCCATTTTCAGGTGAAACATTTTCCGTTTACTAAGCATTGGTATACTTACATTGCGGTATAAATTCTATGGCTTTGAAAGACAGCGCGGAATGGCGTTGATCAGCGTTTTATTGTTTATGCTGGTGTTCGCCTTATTCAGCTGGTGTGCCCTGGAAAACAATCTGCTGGAAATGAAGATGAATTATGCCGTATGGCATAAAAATCAAATCATCGCGGCAGGCAAGCAACAACTTGCTGCTATCGAACAGCATTTACCTGAACATTGCAGGGTAGGGACAGGTATGGCTTCCCAATTGTTCGATCAACCGCTTGCCGGGTGGCGGGACAAATCTTGTGCTGGCAATTTTCAGGCTTTCTTGTACTATTATGTGATTGAATCGCTAGGCAGCGCGGCTTGTGTAGCGTACTACCGGATAACGCTGCTGATAGTGGATGCTCAGCAGGTTGAGATGAGGGCGGTGTTACAAAGTACGCTGGTACAAACTAGCTTTGCCCACCCCGATTGCCATGGGAAAATTAGTGGCAGGCAGACATTCCATATATTAATGTAGGCAACAGTGATTTACACAAGGAATATTTATGACTGAAAAGAAGTTGCAAGATAAAGTTGTTTTTATCACTGGCGCCAGCCGCGGCATAGGGCGGGAAATCGCATTACGTTGCGCGCAGGATGGCGCAAAAATAGTTATAGCGGCAAAATCTGCAGAAGCCCATCCTACTTTGCCTGGCACCATTTACACGGTAGCAAAAGAAATTGAAGCAGCGGGCGGTGAAGCGTTGCCTTTGCAATTGGATGTACGTGACGAAGTCATGGTTTATGAAGTAGTGGAAAAAACGTTGGAAGCATTTGGTGGCATTGATATTTTAATTAATAATGCCAGCGCGATTTTCCTCGCACCGACGATGGAAACGCCTATGAAACGTTTTGATTTAATATTTTCAGTGAATGTGCGTGGCACTTTTGTTTGTTCGCAGGCTTGTATTCCACACTTAAAAAATTCCAGTAACCCACACATTTTGAATTTATCGCCGCCATTAAACATGCAAGCCAAGTGGTTTAAAGATCATTTGGCTTACACTATGTCAAAATACGGCATGAGTATGTGTACATTAGGCATGGCAGAAGAATTTAAAAAAGCGGGGATTGCAGTCAATTCTTTATGGCCGGAAACCACTATCGCTACCGCTGCCATCGAAGTTAATTTTCCCAAGGAAATTTACGAAGCCAGCCGCAAGCCCAGTATTGTAGCCGATGCCGCCTACGGCATTATCACCAGCCCCAGCCGCGAAGTCACCGGCAATTTCTTCACCGATGAAGTTTTCCTGCGCATGCACGGCGTGAATGATTTTGCGCAATACTCAGTTAATCCCGATAAAAAGCCTTTCAAAGATGCTTATTTGGATTGAGATTTTAGTTTTCTATTAACACGAAGAAAATTTGACGTTCATATAAGGTTCAGATTTGGATTATTTTTCCCACGGAAAAATGCGCGCATAGCCAACTATGTAAGCGTTTTTCCGTGGGAAAAATAATTCAAAGATGGGCCTTAGATGGACGTCAAAACGCAGGACTGAGCGCAAAGCCATATTTTTAAGAGGTGGATGTCTCAGTGAT
>JAZKAT010000034.1:0-69490 GCA_040389045.1 Pseudomonadota bacterium
AAAATATAGTATAATAATAAAAACAGCCTCCGGAGAAACCCATGCTTATCGGCGTTCCCAAGGAAGTTAAAAATAATGAATTTCGCGTTGGCCTCGTACCAAGCAGTGTCAGAGAATTAATTTCTAACGGTCATCATGTATTAGTCCAATCCGGGGCAGGCATTAAAATTCATTGTGAAGACACCGATTACCAGCAAGCTGGCGCCACCATTGTCACCTCTGAAAAAGAAATTTTCCACCAAGCCGAAATGATTGTGAAAGTCAAAGAACCCCAACTCAACGAATGTAAAATGCTGCGCGAAGATCAAATTATTTTTACTTATTTGCATTTGGCGCCCGATCCCGAACAAGCAAAATTACTACAACAATCCCGCTGTATCGCGATCGCTTATGAAACCGTCACCGATAAAAATGGCGGTTTGCCCTTACTCGCTCCTATGAGTGAAGTCGCGGGCCGTATGGCTATTCAAGCTGGCGCCACCTGCCTGGAAATTCAACATGGCGGCAGTGGTATTTTACTCGGCGGCGTACCTGGTGTGGCGCCAGCTCGAGTCGTGGTAATTGGCGGCGGCGTACTCGGCACCAATGCAGTACGGGTAGCCATTGGCATGGGCGCGCAAGTTGTCGTCATCGAAAAATCCCTGGAACGTCTATATCAATTGGATTTACAGTTTGGTTCAAAAATAATTACCATTTACTCCACTACCGATGCTATTGAACGTCACATCATGAAAGCGGATTTAGTGGTAGGCGCTGTGTTAATCCCGGGTGATTCCGCGCCTAAACTAGTGACCAGAGCCATGGTAAAACAAATGCGTAATGGTTCGGTGATAGTCGATACGTCTATAGACCAGGGCGGTTGTTTCGAAACCAGCAGACCTACCACCCACCAGGAACCCACTTACGTTGTGGATGGCGTGGTCCATTACTGTGTCACCAATATGCCCGGCGCCGTGCCTCGCACCTCTACATTCGCGTTAAATAATGCGACACTACCCTTTATACTTTCGATCGCCAATAATGGGTTTAAACAGGCAATGCTGAATGATCCCCATTTATTAAACGGCTTGAATATATATAAAGGCCATATCACGCATAAAGCAGTGGCCAGTGCGTTACAACAGGAATATATTCAAGCTGAATCACTGCTCACTGAAAATTAGGATGTCTTATGCTAAATTGTTTTTCGGAAAACACGGAACAAGCTAAAACCATTACCGTCATTCCTGCTAATGAATATTCCACCTGGCTAGGCAAACAAAATGATTTCACCCAGAATTGGCTGCGCACTACGCATTTTCGTGGCGAGCCGGGAAATACTTCCATCATTCCAGACCTAAGCGGTGGCATAGCCACCGTTTTATATTGTATTAGCGACTTAAAAAACTTTTGGGGCATAGGTTCATTACCACTGATTTTGCCAGAAGGGGTTTATAAATTTGAAAATGAAACTCACTATAATAATTATGCTATCGCGTGGGGCTTAGGTTCTTATCAATTTTCACGTTATAAAAAACCGACGAAAACTCCCGCGCAATTGTTATTACCCAAAGATGCAACCGAGATCATCAATATTGTTGAAGCCATTTATCTAGTGCGTGATTTAATTAACACGCCTACGGATGACATGGGGCCTTCTGAACTGGCGCAAGCCACGGTTGAATTGAGCAAATCATTCAACGCTTCGGTTAAACAAATTATTGGCGATGACTTGTTAACGCAAAATTACGCTCAAATCCATACCGTAGGCCGCGCCAGTGATGATGCGCCGCGCTTGCTGGATATGCGCTGGGGTGACCCCACCCATCCACGAGTGACATTGATTGGCAAAGGCGTATGTTTTGATACGGGTGGCTTGGATTTAAAACCTTCGGCCGGGATGTTGTTAATGAAAAAAGACATGGCCGGTGGCGCGCATGCACTAGGTTTAGCGCGTATGATTATGACAGCAAAATTGCCAATAAATTTGCGCTTGCTGATACCAGCAGTGGAAAATTCGGTAAGCGGCAATGCCTATCGTCCGGGTGATATTATTAAAAGCCGCAAAGGCATTACGGTGGAAATAGGTAATACGGATGCGGAAGGCAGGCTAGTAATAGCGGATGCATTAGCGGAAGCAGTAACGGAAAACCCGGAACTGTTAATTGATTTTTCTACTCTAACCGGCGCGGCGCGGGTTGCATTAGGGACGGACATAGCGGCTTTATTCAGTAATAATGATGCACTGTCCACGGCTATTATGGCGCATGGCGAACAACAACAAGATTACATCTGGCGCTTACCACTGTTCGGTGGTTATCGTGAAGCTTTGAATAGCAATATTGCCGACATCAATAATTCCTCAGCCGATGGATATGCTGGCGCCATCACGGCAGGATTATTTTTAAAAGAATTTGTACCGAATGAAATTCCCTGGATACACTTTGATATGATGGCGTGGAATTTGAAAACGAAACCCGGCAAGCCCGCAGGTGGGGAAGCAATGACGTTGCGAGCGGTGTTTTCGTATTTGGTGGAGAAGTATTCTTAAATAAATCGTAGGTTGGGCTGAGTGAAACGAAGCCCAACAAAAAACTGCTGGGCTTCACTGCGTTCAGCCCAACCTACAAAGCAACCCCTACATTTGGCAAAAGGATAACTGCCATGATTGATTATCTTTATCAAACTTCCGATTTCAACTTATTTTTATTGTTGAGTTTTTTCTTCATTTTCATCTCAGCATGCGCCTTATTTTTTATTCGCTGGTTTTTCCCACTGCATTTACGTTATCAAGAAAATGCGGTGATAGGCTGCACCAGCGCACTGATTATCATGATTTACGGGGTCTTAGCTGGCTTTGCGACATTATATCTTATTAACAACAATAATCTGGCCAGCGATGCCGTACAACGTGAAGCCAGTGCAGTTGCCGATATGTATCAAGTGAGCCAGGGACTGGCCAATCCGGCTCGTACCCAGATTCAAGCAGATATGAAGAATTACTTAGATGAAGTCATTAAAATCGAGTGGCCTTTAATGAGCGTGGGTAAAGCTATTAATGATGTGGGTAGCACTCTGATTGGGAAAGTTGTAAACCAGCTAACCCACTACACAACAAGCAACAGTACCGAAACGATAGTATTGACTCATATGTTAGGAATATCCAAAAATCTTTATGATGCCCGTCAGCAACGTATCCAAATGAGCTACACTTCATTAAGTAATGAAATCTGGGTAGTTATTCTAGTAGGAACTATCTTGACCCTGTGCGTGAGCTATCTCTTCGGTGTCAATTTTTATCTGCATTTTTTTATTGTCATTGCCGCTGCGTTAATGACGTCTTCCATCATCTTCCTGCTAATAAGTTTAGATAAACCCTTCCAAGGGGAATTTCTAGTCGGGCCGGATATGTATCAAACGGTTTTGACGTTTCTTAACAAAAGTTAAAAATGCTTAGTACGGCGGCGTTCCTCCTGAGAGATTATTTCGTCTTCAGAGCAAGATATCTCCTTAGTTTTATTCTTCGTAGTTTGATTTACTTCAGCCACTTGTAAACGACCTTCTAACTTCCAAAATTTATCATGAATAGTCTTTAACAATTGAAAATATCCTAACTGACCTGACCCAGGTATTTTCTGTGCTACCGTGGTTGCATCACTTAGCAGGCAGGCCTGCTCATGGCGTATGCTTTGCGGATCATTAGAATTATATCCCGGAGTAGGACCAACACTAATAGGAAATGACTGTATCGCGGGCGTCATTGATTTATGTGACTTTGGGCTACCAAACAAGGTTGGCACTTTACTTAATTGTGTTAATACAACTGACGTGCTTCTTCTACCAAACATTTTCCACCCCATTATTAATAACTATAATAGAGCATACGATAGCACTAGTTTGCTTTAATCAACAATAGTGGGAACAGGAAAAAATAGTGTTAAGAATTTTATCAATCGCGGGTTTGAATTGGTCCCAGAGAGTCAGTAATGCCTCTTGTCCGTAAGAGAAAATGTCATGCTCCCTGGACTTTATTACTTAACTCTCTAGGTGGCCTCATTATACATTTATGAAATTAAAATGCAAAAAAATCAGTACGCTGAAAAAATCAAAAAACAGTGCTGTATCAACCATTTTTCTTGTCATCTTTTTCCTACAAATATTTTGTACTTTGTCATCTGCACAATGTACAGTTACATACTTGTGTATTAATAGTTTACTAGCAAATGTCGGTGATACCGTAACTACCAACTCAAAATAACCTTCCCGCTTTCTCCCGAACGCATTACTGCAAATGCTTTTTCATAATCCTTAATATCAAAATGATGTGTGATCACTGGCGAAATATCCAGGCCACTCTGCAGCATACAAATCATCTTATACCAGGTCTCAAACATTTCCCGGCCATAAATGCCTTTGATATTCAAACCTTTCATGATCACGGTCGACCATTCAATCTGGGTTTCACGCGGTAAAAATCCGAGCAAGGCAATTTTGCCAGCATGGTTCATGTGGGTAATCATGGCATTGTAAGCCTCCGCATTACCTGACATTTCCAGCCCGACATCAAAGCCTTCATGCATATTTAATTTCTGCATCACTTCATCCAGCGTAGTTTTGCGGCTATCAATCGCCATGGAGACACCCATTTTTTTGGCTAATTCCAGACGGTAAGGATTCACATCGGTAATGACTACATGGCGCGCGCCTACATGCCGCGCAATTGCCGCCGCCATAATACCCACCGGCCCCGCGCCGGTAATGAGTACATCTTCACCCACCAAATCATAGGAGAGGGTGGTGTGGGCTGCATTGCCTAATGGATCGAGGATCGCCGCTGCTTCATCTTTGATAGACGCGGGAATAGGGTAGGCATTCACCGCAGGTATCACTACGTACTCAGCAAAGCAGCCAGCGCGGGTGACGCCCACGCTTTCATTCTTCCTGCACAAGTGCCTACGCCCGGCGCGACAACTACGACAAAAACCACACGCAATATGGCCTTCACCAGAAACTCGGTCACCGACCTTAAATCCGGCTACGTGTTGGCCTACGCCTACCACTTCACCCACAAATTCATGGCCTATGACTAATGGAACCGGTACATGTTTTTGCGCCCAGTCATCCCAATTATAAATGTGAATATCGGTGCCACAAATCGCGGTTTTTTTAACTTTAATTTTGACATCGTTATGGCCTAATTCAGGTTCGGGAACATCTTGCATCCAAATACCAGTTTCCGGTTTAGCTTTGACTAATGCCTTCATGAAGTGATTCCTGTTGTTTTAATTACACCTAACTGACGGCCCACTTTTGCAAACGCCGCCAATGCTTTATCGAGATGTTTGCGTTCATGCGCCGCCGACATTTGCGTGCGAATACGCGCCTGCCCATGGGGCACCACGGGATAAGAAAATCCAATCACATAAATTCCTTCCTCAAGCAGCGCGTCAGCCATGGTTTTCGCCAGCTTCGCATCGCCCAGCATCACCGGAATAATCGGATGTTCACCGGGTATTAATTGGAAACCTAATTGCGTCAACCCGTGACGAAAATATTCACTGTTATCATGCACACGCTGGATTAAATCATGCGACGACTCCAGCATGTCCAACACTTTGATGGAGGTTGCGGTAATCACCGGCGCGAGTGAATTCGAAAATAAATAAGGTCGTGAACGCTGACGCAACCAGCTGATTATTTCCCGCTTGCCACTAGTATAACCGCCCGAGGCACCGCCCAACGCTTTACCTAGTGTGCCAGTAATAATATCAATCCGGTCTTGCACATTGTGATACTCGGGTGTACCGCGGCCATTCTTGCCCATGAAACCTACGGCATGCGAATCATCTACCATGACCATCGCGTTATATTTATCGGCTAAATCACAAATCGCTGGCAAGTTGGCGAGTATGCCATCCATGGAAAATACGCCGTCAGTGGCGATTAAGCGAAAGCGGCAATTTTTGCTTTCTTTTAATTTGCTTTCAAGGTCTGCCATATCGTTATTCTGGTAACGGAAACGCTGCGCTTTGCATAAGCGTATACCATCGATAATACTCGCGTGATTTAATGCGTCACTAATCACAGCATCTTCTGGCCCCAACAGTGTTTCAAACAAACCGCCGTTCGCGTCAAAACATGATGAATACAGTATGGTGTCTTCCATACCTAAGAATTTACTGAGCCTGTTCTCTAATTCTTTATGATCGGTTTGGGTGCCACAAATAAACCGCACGGATGACATGCCGAATCCGTATTTATCCAGGGATTGTTTTGCAGTTTCGATTAAAGTTTTATTGTTCGATAAGCCTAGATAATTATTGGCACAAAAATTCAGTACTTCTTCACCATCGTTTACGGAAATTTCTGCTTGCTGCGGAGAAGTGATAACACGTTCATTTTTATACAACCCGGTTTGTTTTAAATTTTCAATTTCACCGGCAAGAAATTGTAGAAAATCATTAGTCATAAATAACGAGCGTCCTTAGGTTACTTTGTGGGGGAGATTATGGAGGAGAATTTGCAAGAGTTCAAATTACGTTAACTTTCATTACTACTGCTACTCTGTCATTCCCGCGCAGGCGGGAATCCATTGTGAGCCGGTCGGGTGTTTTGAGCTTACCAGGAATGGATTCCCGCCTGCGCGGGAATGACAGCAGTGGGTGGATTTAACGACGGCGGTGTTTATGCGACCTTCTAGATTCTTCTTCTATCCTGTTGCAAACTGCGCATAAGGGCATGATCTTGACATGCTTAGGATCGGCTTTTTTAATTTCAGGCATGAAGAAATAGAGTAGTTCAACCAAGCCTGCGATTTTCATCGCGAATTCTACTGTATCTAAAATCTTTTTTCGGTAATATATGCCTCTGAGTTCACCGAGAAGTACTTTATCATTTTTATTGGCGTCTTTTTTGGCCACGGTGAGATACTTCAAGAATTCGTCTTTTAATCCCATATAGCTACCTCTGTGATGACAAAAACCATCCCTTGGTAAACTTTAAACTCTTAATTCAAGTATATCCCAATATGGATAAAAACATGCCAGATAGCCCAATACTTTCAAAATTACGCTGGGCCTGCCGCCGCGGCATGCTGGAACTTGATGTTTTGCTTGGTAATTTTCTGGAAGAAGCCTTTGCTACCGCCTCCACTACCGATCAAGCGTTGTTTGTTCAGCTGTTAGACAACAATGATCAAGATTTGTTTACTTGGTTGACCGGCAGAGCAACCCCCGAAAACGAGAAAAATGCGATAATTGTTGCTAAAATCCGCGATCATGCCTTTAACAGACATTAAAATCCGTGTTTCTGCCTCCTTCACCACGCTGCTGATAGTCATTCTTTGCGCCAGTCTACTCATTATTGGGTCCTTATCGATTGCACTGGCTTGGAAGGTGCTGCTGATTTCAGTGGCACTTTTTTATGGATTGCACATTTTATGGAAAGATTGTTTACTGCTCAGCAGGCACTCTATCACTGAACTCATATTAAGCCCATCCAGCTGGAAGTTAATAACAGCCCACCAGACATGGGAAGGCGAATTATCCGGTGATAGCACATTGAGTGTTATAGCAAGCGTATTGCGCTTCAAGGTAGCAGGCCGCAAACGCAAACTGTCTTGTGTCATTTGCGCCGATGCCACAGACCGTGATACTTACCGTCAGTTACTCGTCTTATTACGCACCACGCAGGCGCGGGAAGCTGAACTAGTACGCCGTAACCGCCATGAAATCCATTGACTGGCAGCAGGGTTTTGATTGGTGGTATCGTCGGCCAAAATGCGCTACTATCTGCACCTTTATTCGATACTAAAATATAACTATGCAACATATCCGAAACTTTTCGATTATTGCCCATATTGATCATGGTAAATCGACGCTAGCCGACCGACTCATTCAACTTTGTGGCGGCTTGGCCGAACGCGAAATGGCTGAGCAAGTGCTCGATTCCATGGCCTTAGAACGCGAACGCGGCATCACCATTAAAGCGCATAGCGTCACTTTGTATTACGTGGCCGCGGATGGCATCAAATACCAATTAAATTTCATTGATACACCCGGTCATGTCGATTTCTCTTATGAAGTTTCACGTTCTTTAGCGGCTTGTGAAGGTGCATTACTGGTAGTTGACGCGGGACAAGGCGTGGAAGCACAAACCCTGGCGGTTTGTTACATGGCGCTGGAAGAAGGCCTGGAAGTGATTCCCGTTTTGAATAAAATTGATTTGCCACAAGCTGATGCTGACCGTGTCATTAAGGAAATCGAGGAAATCATCGGTCTGGAAGCGCAAAACGCCGTGCGCGTCAGCGCGAAAATGGGCATAGGCATAGCGGAAATGCTGGAACGCTTGATTGCCGATGTACCCGCGCCAAAAGGTGATCCCGACGCACCCCTGCAAGCATTAATCATTGATTCCTGGTTTGATAGTTATCTTGGCGTAGTTTCTTTAGTGCGGGTGAAAAACGGTACGCTAAAAGTCGGCGACAAAATGCAAGTCATGTCCACCGGACGTAACCATGAAGTAAATGACCTTGGTGTATTCACACCTAAGCGTTTTTCAACAGGCAAGTTGAGCGCGGGTGAAGTTGGCTACGTAGTCGCAGGCATCAAGGAAATTAATGGCGCGCCGGTGGGTGACACCTTAACGCATACGCACAAACCCGCTGCTGAGCAATTACCGGGTTTCAAAAAAGTAAAGCCACAGGTTTACGCGGGTTTATTTCCAATTAGCTCTGATGACTTTCCAGCGTTTCGCGAAGCACTGTCAAAACTTTGTTTGAACGATGCCGCGTTGTTTTTTGAACCTGAATCCTCTGAAGCGCTGGGGTTTGGTTTCCGCTGTGGATTTTTGGGCTTGTTGCACATGGAAATCGTGCAAGAACGCCTGGAGCGTGAATATAATCTGTCGCTGATAACTACCGCGCCTACGGTTATATACGAAATCATTACCACCAAAAACGAAACATTATATGTGGATAACCCGGCGAAATTACCCGTTATTAATCACATCAGTGAAATCCGGGAACCCATCGCCAAGGTAAACATATTGGTCCCGCAGCAATATTTAGGTAACGTAATCACTTTATGTATAGAAAAACGTGGCGTCCAAAAAAATCTGTTATATCTTGGTAATCAAGTTTCTTTAACTTATGAAATACCAATGAATGAAGTCGTACTGGATTTCTTTGACCGCTTAAAATCCGTTAGCCGTGGTTACGCTTCACTGGATTATAGTTTTTCCTACTTTCAGATTGCTGACCTGGTTAAACTGGATATACTAATTAATTCTGAAAAAGTGGATGCGTTAACATTGATAGTGCATCGCGATCAGTCAGTTTACAAAGGACGGCTAATTGCGGAAAAAATGCGGGAATTGATTCCCCGCCAAATGTACGATGTGGCGATTCAAGCCGCTATCGGCGCGAATGTAATCGCACGCACTACCGTCAAAGCCTTACGCAAAAATGTCACCGCCAAATGTTACGGCGGCGATATATCACGTAAACGCAAGTTACTTGAAAAGCAGAAAGAAGGTAAGAAACGCATGAAACAAGTGGGTAATGTGGAAATCCCACAAGAAGCATTTTTAGCTGTGTTAAAGCTTGATAATAAAAAGTAATTTTACTAGGTGAGCAAACTCATGAACTTCAATTTTGAATTAATCCTTTTCTACGCAGTTGTCGTCAGCGGCATAATCGCTTTATTTGATTTGATTTTTCTGGCGAAAAAACGCAAAGAAAGTTACGCGTTAACAACTCAGGGCGTAAGCAACCCGCCGGAAATGAAATTACCGCTGATTATTGAGTACGCCTGGTCTTTCTTTCCCATATTACTGCTGGTGTTCTTACTGCGTTCATTTTTATATGAACCGTTCCGTATTCCATCCGGTTCACTGGAACCCACTTTACAAGTCGGCGATTTTGTCCTCGTCAACAAATATGATTATGGCGTGCGTCTGCCGGTAGTCCATCACAAATTATCTCAGTATGGCGAACCTAAGCGTGGCGATATTTTCGTGTTCCGTTATCCGCCCGATCCTTCGGTTAATTTCATCAAGCGCGTTATCGGTTTGCCTGGCGATCACATCAAATATGTTGATAAAATTTTATATATTAACGGCAAGGAAATTCCACAAACTTTAACCGAAAATACTTCTCGCATTAACGAAGACGGACGCAAAGTCGCGATCGCCATTAAAGAAGAAGATTTATTAGGCGTCAAACACAAGATTTATCAAAATATTGATGAACACAGCGAAGACTTCAACGATATCGTCGTACCTGACAATATGTATTTCGCCATGGGTGACAATCGCGATGACAGCGCTGACAGCCGCTATTGGGGCTTTGTGCCAGAAAACAATATCGTCGGCAAAGCTGTGTTAGTATGGATGAGCTGGGATTCAACCGATCATAAAGTCCGTTGGCAACGGCTGATTAAACGCATTGATTGAGAGCGCAACCATGAGTGATGAATTAGCCCGCAAATTAGGTTATACATTTAACGATGGCAATAGCCTGAAAATTGCGTTAACGCATCGCAGCAGTCATGAAAAAAATAATGAACGAATGGAATTTCTCGGTGATTCTATCGTTAATTTTATTATTGCCGAAGCGCTCTTTGAACAATTTCCCGAAGCCCAGGAAGGCGAGTTAAGTCGCTGGCGCGCCACCCTGATTAACCGTGACACTTTGGCTGATATCGCGCGTGACTTTGATGTAGGGCGTTTTTTGTATTTAGGGCCCGGCGAATTAAAAAGCGGCGGCAGTGAGCGTAAATCTATTTTATCTTGCGCCATGGAAGCGATTATTGGCGCGATTTATCTGGATAGTGATTTTATCACGGTAAAAGAATGTGTCTTGTCATGGTATGAACCTTTACTGAATTCATTATCCAGTTCAGGCAGTCACAAAGATCCAAAAACCGTGTTACAGGAATATTTACAAGGTTCACGCAAACCGTTGCCGGTTTATCTGGTAGACACCATTGAAGGGGAAGCACACCAGCAAGTATTTATTGTGAGCTGCCAAATTAGCGGACTCGAAGAAAAATCAATTGGACGCGGCACCAGCCGTAGGCGTGCGGAACAAAATGCCGCCGAAAATATGTTAAGGATTATTCGAAAATGACTACTCCATCACGTTGTGGCTATATCGCTATTATTGGACGACCGAATGTCGGCAAGTCAACCTTGCTGAATTGTATTTTGCGCAGAAAAGTCAGCATCACCACAGAAAAACCGCAAACGACTCGCACCCAGATTCTCGGCATCCAAACCAAAGGTGCTGATCAATATGTTTATATCGACACACCTGGCTTGCATGAAGCGGGTAAGCTCGCTATGAACCGTTACATGAACCGGATGGCAACTTCAGTCATTGGCGATGCTGACGTAATTCTATTTATGATTGAAGCAGGGCGCTTTGGCCGCGAAGATGCGCAAGCCTTGGAAAAATTACAACATGTAACCAAACCGGTTATTTTAGTCATCAATAAAATCGACAAGCTGAAAGACAAAGCATTGCTATTACCTTTTATCGAAAAAGTATCAATTAAATTCCCCTTCGCTGACGTGGTACCGCTGTCAGCAAAAAATGCCGATAACGTAGATGCATTAGAAACTGTTATCGCGAAATTTTTACCGGAGAACCCGCATTTTTTCCCGGATGACCAAATTACTGATAAGCCCATCAATTTTCAAATCGGGGAGCTAATCCGCGAAAAATTGATTCAAGCGACCGAACAGGAATTGCCTTACAGCACAATTGTTGAAATTGAAAATATGGAAGATAAAACTAAATTTATCGAAATCAACGCGATTATCTGGGTAGAACGCGATGGTCAAAAACCCATAGTCATAGGCAAAGATGGCGAACGCTTAAAAAAAATCGGTACGCGCGCGCGTAAGGATATTGAAACACTGTTGGAACGCAAAGTTTTTTTACGGTTGTGGGTCAAGGTCAAAGCCAGTTGGACTGACAACGAACGGGCATTGAAGAATTTTGGTTATGAGTAATCAACATGCGTATCACCCTGCAGCCAGCGTTTGTTTTACATCATCGCGCCTATCGCGAAACTAGCGTTATCCTGGATTTGCTGACGGAAGATCATGGCCGTATCAGCGCGGTAGTCCGCGGTGTGCGCCAGCCTAAATCGAATTTAAAATCCCTGTTACAACCCTTTATTCCATTGTTAATTTCCTGGCAAGGCAGATCCGAGTTGATGACGCTGCTGGCGGTGGAAGCCAATGGTTATACGCAAGGCTTGGCTGGTGCCAGTCTGTTAAGCGGGTTGTATGTCAATGAATTGCTGATGCGGGTGCTGCCCAAATACGATGCGCACCCAGGACTTTATACCATTTATCAGCAGACTTTGTTAGAATTAGGCAATCCGGATTTACTGCAAAAATCACTGCGATTATTTGAAAAAAACCTGCTGGAAGCATTAGGTTATGGCCTGCAACTAAAGTATGACATTCACCGCCAGCCCATTGTCGCAGAGCATTTTTATCGTTATCACGCTGAGCTTGGGTTTGAAGCATACCCCGCCACGGCAAATTCCGCATTATTTTCTGGAACGAGTTTATTGGCACTCGCGGCAGGTCAATTGCACGAAGCCAGTATTTTACTGGAAATTAAGCATTTAATGCGTTTAGCGTTAGCGCCGTTGTTAGGACAATATCCAATACGAAGCCGTCAATTGTATGCATCACGTAAAGAGGTAGAAAAAAAATGAACAAATTACCTATATTGCTGGGCGTTAACATCGACCATGTCGCCACTTTGCGGCAAGCCCGCCATACCCGTTACCCAGACCCCGTTGAAGCGGTGTATGCCGCGGAAAAAGGCGGAGCGGATGGTATTACTATCCATTTACGCGAAGACCGCCGCCACATTCAGGAACGCGATGTTGATTTAATCAAGCATGTATTATTAAGCCGTTTGAACCTGGAAATGGCGGTCACCCCAACCATGGTTAAATTCGCTGAAAATCTGGCGGCAAAGCATTGCTGTTTTGTGCCGGAAAAACGTGAAGAATTAACCACGGAAGGCGGTTTGAATGTAATCGCGGATGAAAAAAATATCCACGATGCTTGTCAGCGTCTGGCGGCGGTGGGTAGCGAAGTGTCATTATTTATTGATCCTGATATAAAACAAATTGAAGCTGCTTTACGTTGCGGCGCGCCGGCCATTGAAATTCACACCGGTCAATACGCAGATGCCAAAAACAAGATTGAGCGTGACCTTGAATTAAAACGGGTAGTTGAAGCAGCCAAATTTGCTTATCAAGCGGGATTGGTGGTGAATGCTGGCCATGGTTTGAATTATCAAAACACGGAAGCGATTGCAAGCATCCCGGAAATTAATGAATTAAATATCGGTCACGGTATTGTAAGCCATGCTATTTTTGTAGGTTTGCAAAACGCGGTACGCGAAATGAAAAATTTAATGCTGGCGGCACGACATCATTCTTAAAGGAAGTTATCCATGATAAAAACCCGATTTTCACCAAGCCCTACGGGAATGCTGCATTTAGGCAATGTGCGCGCGGCATTGTTTAGCGCTTTGTATGCCACCCAAAACACTGGCCATTTCATTTTGCGTATCGAAGACACGGATGCCTTGCGCTCTGAACATACCTACGCCGAGCTGTTGCAGGATGATTTAAAATGGTTAGGCTTAAACTGGCAGGAAGGCCCCGGTGTAGGCGGCCCGCAAGGACCGTACTGGCAATCCGAGCGTAGGGAAGTCTATGCACAATATTATCAGCGTCTTGAAGACAATAATCAGGCCTATCCTTGTTTTTGCAGTGAGCAGGAATTAGCATTGAGCCGTAAGCTCCAACTTTCCCGTGGCAAACCGCCGCGCTATGCCGGCACTTGCAGCGCGCTAGACAAAGCCGAAGTTATTAATCGTATTAATGACGGTAAAAAACCGGCGCTGCGTTTTCGTGTACCTACCAACAAAGTTATTGAATTCGTTGATCTTGCCAAAGGCCTACAGCATTTTAATAGTGATGATATTGGTGATTTTATTATTCGGCGCGCGGAAGGCACAGCTTCGTTCATGTTTTGTAACGCGATTGATGATTCGCTGATGCAAGTCACTCATGTATTGCGCGGCGAAGACCATTTAACCAATACCCCGCGGCAGTTAATGATTTTACAAGCCTTAAGTATGACGACGCCACAATACGGACATTTATCATTAATTCTGGGTGATGATGGCGCGCCCTTGTCAAAGCGCCATGGCAGTTTCAGTTTGCATGATTTGCGGGAACAAGGGTATCTGCCAACCGCGATATTAAATTATCTGTCACGGTTAAGCCACACCTTTGACGAACAAAAACTCATGGATTACGCGACCCTCGCCGCCAATTTTAATCTGGAAAGAATGAGCCGCGCCGCCGCGCGTTTTGACCGAAGTCAGTTATTACATTGGCAAAAAGAAGCAATAATGGCGCTGAACCATGAACAATTATGGCAATGGCTAGGCGAAGACGTACAGAAGTCAGTTCCTCCGCAATTCAAAGATTTATTTATTGAAACAGTACGGCCTAATGTTTATTTCCCTTTTGAAGCGGAAGACTGGGCGCGTATTTTCTTTAACAATGGTCTTGAAATTGATACGGAAAAATTAGCCGTCTTAAAAGACGCCGGTGAAAAATTTTTTACGACCGCCGAACTTGCCGTTGCGACCCATGGCGCGGACTTGAAAATGATTTTAGAAAATTTGAAAGAGCAATTAAATATTTCGGGCAAACGTTTATTTATGCCGGTGCGCATCGCGCTGACCGGTCAATTACACGGACCGGAACTTTTACAAATTGTGGGCTTGTTAGGTAAAGATAAAATGCAGCAGCGTTTTGCTCACGCATTATCGTTAGTAAGGAATTCATAATGTTAATGATTTATAACAGTCTCACGCAGCAGAAAGAAACTTTCCAGCCAATTACACCGGGCAAAGTTAAAATATATGTCTGCGGCGTCACTGTTTATGATTATTGCCATATTGGCAACGCGCGTACTTACACCGGGTTTGATGTGATTATCCGCTACTTGCGTTGGCGCGGACTGGAAGTTACCTATGTGCGCAATATCACCGATATCGATGATAAAATTATTGAGCGGGCGAAGGAACGCAAGGAAGACTTTACCGCTATTGTGGAACAGTTTACCCAAGCCATGCATGAAGATTTAACGGCGATAGGCTTGGCAACACCCAATGAAGAACCACGCGCCACTGCTTTTATTCCACAAATTATTACCATGATAGAAACACTGATCGCCAAGGGTTATGCCTATGTCGCAGAAAATGGCGATGTTTATTATGAAGTACGTAAATTTAAAAATTATGGTTGTCTTGCTCACCGCGACATAGACAAACTGGAAAGTGGGGCGCGGGTTGAAATTAATGATGTTAAGCGTGACCCATTGGATTTTGTTTTATGGAAACTGGCTAAACCACTTGAACCCAAATGGCCATCGCCCTGGGGTGAGGGCAGGCCAGGCTGGCATATCGAATGTTCGGCGATGTCAGTCAATCTGCTGGGCGCGAATTTTGATCTGCACGGTGGCGGCAAAGATTTAATTTTTCCGCACCATGAAAATGAAGTGGCGCAGTCAGAAGCGGCCACCGATACAAAATTTGTTAATGTCTGGATGCATGCGGGATTTCTGCAATTTGACAAAGAAAAAATGTCAAAATCACTTGGCAATTTTTTTACGGTGCGCGATTTATTAAAAGTGCATGCGCCGGAAGTGCTACGATATTTTCTTATTACCAGCCATTATCGCAGTCCTTTGCAATATTCCGAGTCCACCATAGTCCAGGCCCGCAATGCGCTTGAACGTTTTTATACGGCATTAAAAAATTTACCGGCTGTTGCCGCGATAGAAAACAGTGATTATGAACAACAATTTATTGTAGCGATGGATGATGATTTTAATACGCCTATTGCGCTGTCTGTTTTATTTGAGTTAAGCCATGAAGTGCAACGATTACGTGATAAAGACCCGGAGGCCGCAGCCGCTCATGCCGGTTTGTTAAAGAAGTTAGGCGGTGTACTGGGGATATTACAGGATGATCCCGTGACATTTTTACAAGCAGGTTCCAAAGTGGATGCGGATAAAATTGAAGCGCTCATTTTGGCGCGAAATAAAGCCCGCACTGAAAAAAATTGGGCGGAAGCGGATAAGGTACGTGATGAACTGGCGGCACTATCTGTTATTTTAGAAGATGGTCCTGACGGTACTTCCTGGAAAATTGGCTGAGGTAATATGGATAAAATCGACGTCACGGAAGCGGTCATTGAAGTAAAAAATTTCCTGCATAATTTGCAAAATCGTATTTGTTCGATTTTGGAAATGGAAGATGGGCAGGGTAAATTTATTGAAGATATGTGGGCGCATGGTGAAGGTGGTGGTGGACGAACGCGGGCGTTGGCGCAAGGCAAGGTTATCGAAAAAGCCGGTGTGAATTTTTCTCATGTGCATGGTTTGGAACTACCCCCAGCAGCGACTGCCAAGCGGCCTGATTTGCAGGGACGGCGTTTTCAAGCGCTAGGGGTCTCGGCCATCATTCACCCGTTAAACCCTTACGCACCGACTTCTCATTTGAATGTGCGCTTCCTGGTAGCTGAGAAGCCTGATGCTGAGCCGGTGTGGTGGTTTGGCGGCGGTTTTGATTTGACGCCTTTTTATGGGTTTACCGAGGACTGTGAACTTTGGCACGCTAATGCCAAAAAAGCCTGTGAACCTTTCGGTAAAGACATTTATCCTCGTTATAAAAAATGGTGCGATGAATATTTTTATTTAAAACACCGAGCTGAGCCGCGGGGGATTGGTGGTTTATTTTTTGATGATTTAAATGAGGGGAAGTTTGAGCATTGTTTTGCCTTCATGAGAAATGTTGGCGATTATTTTATTGAAGCCTACCAGCCGATTTTAGCACGACGCAAAGATATTCCTTACACGCAGCGGGAACGGGATTTCCAGTGTTACCGACGGGGCCGGTATGTGGAGTTTAATCTATTGTATGATAGAGGGACTTTATTTGGGATTCAGTCGGGAGGCCGGACAGAATCAATCTTATTATCGTTGCCGCCGGTGGTGATGTGGGAATATCAGAATGCAGTTGAACCGGGAAGCCCTGAAGCAGAGTTATACGATAAGTTTTTAATTGCCAAGGATTGGTAGATTCTTTTCTCGCCTCTTACCTAAAACTTTATAAAGCGCCAACTGAACGCTCTTCACCTCTCCCCTTGTGGGAGAGGTCGGCGCCGAAGGCGACGGGTGAGGGGTGGGGTGTATTCACGATATTTTATCTTCAACCAGCTTCAAAATCGAATTAACCGAATCAAAATCCTTCACATGAAAAGTATGCGCGTAAAAATCAATATGGTATTTTTCCTCTAGCCAGGTCGCCAGCTCAATTACTTTAACTGAACTTAACCGCCCACTCACCACTAGCGAATCATCGTCGCCAAGCTGCTGATTATCCGAGCCTAACAGTGATAAAACACGTTCACGTATTTCATTCTTCATAACTTACCACTTAAATCCAAACAAACTGCCAAAAAATTTAAAATTATTCATGATACTGATATCCTGATAGGGAGAATTAAACAAACACAACACACAATAAAACAATAATACAGAAATTGAAGACATTAAACTAGTTACAGCTTTATCTTGCGCTTTATTTTCCTCCAAGCTCCGCAACTGAGAAAAACCAATACTGATTCCCAAAATCACAGCATATAATATATAAGGTAGAAATCCTCGATAAGCTCTGCCCAAACCAAGAGACATCATCACCGGCGTCAACAACAAAAAATGGAAAATAATATTTCCAAAAGTCGCCGCGCTCAATGTCGTGCAGAACATTCTTAACTTTGGCATTTTCTTAAAAAATTTAAAGAACGTTGGATAAAAGAAAAATTCAACCAGTAATTCTTTAAAATAATAATTATAACGGTTCCAATATTCGGCAATAGTACGCGCCTGCAAGGGCTTATAAGTATTACGCAATATCCGAAAACCACACATTCGACAACAAGCTACAAAAAAATGCCCCGTCACTGTCAACTCTAACATCATTCGAAAAAATCTATCAATCAAACAAGTCCAAGCCTTCCAGATAGGATAATGCAACCCTTGATTATAATCGTGTAATGCCTCCATTAATTTAGGCATTTTAAAACCGTCTTCGAATTGATAATACAAATGTAAAAGACAATATAAAATAAAAGCCCACCAAATCAGCTTGATGCCTTTTAATTGCGTCACCGCAAATTCTTCACTGTTTTTTGCTTCCACTTGCTGCAAATAAATCGAACCCTTCCCATAAGGCAGCGCGGTAAAACCCCATACCGGCAAATAACGCGCATAATCCAATAAAAAATTGCGCTTATTCGTGAAACGGCTTTCATGCAGCGTGTAACCGACAAACCAAAAATAATGATTCATTACCGCAATATAGGACCATAATAAAAACCCTTGCATTTTGGTTAACGGAGCCAAGGCAGCAACCAAAATTAAAGAGAAAATTAAACAAATATAAAGCGTAATAGGATAACGGAATATTCGGAAGCGGTTATAATAGGTAACTAAAAAAATTAGCGTTTCAGAAATTACTATCATCAATGCCAAGTCTATATATTTAATCACTGCAGTACCAAAATAATTGTCCGAATTATTTCTGAAAATTTCAAATAAATAATTCGCCCTAAATAATACCCAGTCAGGTTGTTCTTTAATTAGAAGGTTATTTAGCAACAAACAGAACATACCACAGAATAAAATTATGTAACGATACTTCGGTAAAAATGTTATAACCGCCACCGTGGCAATGGCGACATTCCGCCAGAGCACCGGAAAAATATTCGTATTAGCCATGAAAAATGCAAAGATCAACACCAAAATAATTTTAAAAAATGGCCGCTGCGCAAAATAAATTATGGTGGGGTTCTGATCGATGGGAAATATATTTTTTAGCACGCGGACTCTCCCGTGCTGCTCTCAATACTTTTTACCCACTCAGCCAAAGCGGTCCTATCCAATTTACCGTTTGTATTATAAATTAAAGCATCTCGATAAAGCATACGCGCGGGCAACATATACTTCGGCAAACGTTCCGCCAATTGCGCGACTAGCGCACTGAAATCCAATTTGCTGAAATTGGTAACCACCACAATTTCTGGGTTATCGCCCACCGTAACAATACATGCAGCGACTTCATTGCACTCGGTGATGGCCCGGAAATAAAATTCAATTTCCTCCAATTCCACGCGGTTCCCTAAAATTTTAGCTTGGCTATCCAGCCTGTTTATATAATGAAAAACGGCATGACTATCTTGATAACAATAATCACCGGTCAAAAACCAGCCCTGCATACCCCAATCTGGATGAGTTAATTTTTTAAATTTTTGCGCTGACAAATTATTATCGTGCCAGTAACCTTCAGCTACTTGTGGGCCTGCAATGACTAATTGCCCTTTTTGTCCTGGCGGTAAAAATTTTTCGTTAACATCAATGAGAGCAGCAATCATTTTTGCAAAGGGTTTACCGATTGCTACCTGGTCGCGATAAAAATTCTCATTAGGCTCATAAATTTGTCCCAGGCAATCTATAGTCACTTCGGTAGGGCCATATAAATTTTCCAGTTGACTAGCCGGGGCCGCCACGGCCCACGCTTGTGCTTGTGCCAAAGTCAAAGCTTCACCGGTGAATAAACTATATTTTAACGTGGGAAAACCATTGGGCCTTAATATTTTTAATCTTGCCATATTATTTATAACACTAGGTACCGACAACCACACGCTAAGTTGATTTTCATAAATGAATTTTGCTGGGGCCATCTGGGTATCGTCAGGCACCACATACAAGGCAGCGCCAGCGCCAAAAGCCAGACCCATATCAAATACCGAAACATCAAATGATAAAGTGGAAAATTGCGACACTCGGTCCTTAGCTGTCAATGGATAGCGAGCACTCACAGCCTTGATGAAACTACCCAAATTTCCAAATGAAATAGGTACACCTTTAGGCTCGCCTGACGATCCAGAGGTAAATATAATGTAGGCTAAATCCGTTGCTTCAACCTTGCTTGCAGCTAGGGATATCGTGTCTTCAGCCTGGATATCTTCTAATGTTATTTTTTTAAATGGTGTTGCCGAGGAAGTTAAAACAAAATTTTCCACCATGGGTTTTCGTAAGGCATCCACAATATAGCCATCTAACTGGGCGCTTTCGATAATTTTTTTCAAACGTGATAAGGGATAGCGCGGATTTAATGGCACATACGCGCAACCAAGCCAATGCGCGGCGAGCACACCCAAATACGCTTCAAGACTTTTCGATGCCAGGATACCTAACCGCTGAATATTATTTTTCTTCAATACGCTGGCAAGCTGGCGGGTTTTTTTTATCAAGTCGCCGTAACTTATCGTCTTATTATCTATGACTAGAGCGGATAAATTCGGGTGCGACAAACCGTGCGCACTGACCAGTTGAGCAAGACTAATCGCATCTTGGGTGAGAGGGGATAATACTGGATCAGCATCGGTATGATTCGCCATATATCCTTATGTCATATCCTATGTAAGATGCCAGCCACCCATGGTAATATTATTGATAAAACCAGGGCCTGCCATATGTTTTTTATCACTTTGATAATGGGTGTTCTCGCCGGGCTGATTGCCATCACGGTTATCAGCCGTTACACCAAAAATCAAACTATAATCAGCGCGCTCACTGTGTCCATCATCGTAGCTACTATGAGTCTTGCTAAAGTTTATGTGGTCACCTACGTCCATGCCGCCACATATGAATATTATTTAAAAAAAGATGATCCAGTTTGTCTATTAATAGCCACTACCTATCCAGACAGGTTTAAAAGCTATATAAAGAATATAAAACAAATCATCCGTAAAAATGAAGGAAAAGATACGCAACTTTTTTCTAAAATCGAATTATTAAATACTATTTTTAACCTCACCGCTTCAAAAGCATCTAATGATAGTATTTATGCCTATTATCAAAGCGAACTGGCCCTCTACAAAGCCTTATATCTTATCGATCCAGATTTGGTATTATTCATGGAATATACATCAAAATTCAAGAAAAAGCTGAACCCCGGACTGGCGGTCTTGCTAAGTGGAGAACTACGGGTAAATGATATTACCGAGAAAAAAGAAGCTGTCATTTTATCTGCAATTAAAACACCCCAGCCCCCATTAACCACTCAAGAGAAAGAGCACGCTACTGAATTATTACATAACATACTGGTGGGTCTTGCCCATCAATTCGGCGAGAAAACAGTAGTAGCAATGACAACAAATCCCACTGATTCGCCGATTGACAAAGCTAGCGCGGCATTATTTATCATCACTTTTTACCAAAATATACTGACCTTAGGTAAAGATGACGTGGGCACTATTTTCAGATACTTCTATAACGGTCAATCCGCCAGTGAAAGTCTGGATGACACGACTGCCAATAATAGAACTTAGTTGCCCGTATCGGTTTGCAAATCAAAGACACTCCCTACGTGTTGTCTTTTCGTAACTTCTTCATGTGATTCGCAATAAGTTTCTTTCAAAAAGAATGTCATCACTATCGCTAACATTAAGCCAATCGGCACTACACTTAACGCATAAGTATAATCCGCGGGAGCATAATTCGGGATAGCACCAGCCAAATTGGTACTCGTAGTATGATAATCCAATAATTTCCCGACCACAGGCTGGAAAATCGCACCACCGATCATAATTAAAGTATTGGTCACCGCAACTGCCGTACCCGAAATATAATTAGGATTGTTTTCTTTACCCAGGGCGAAACATAAGGGATGCGCACCACAAAAAATACCGATAAAGAAAAAGAGTACATACAAATAAAACAATGAAATATTTGGCACATAAAACACAATGGACAGCAACACCGCCGCCATAACCGCGCAAATCATCAAAGGCAAGCGTCTACGTTTATAATAGTCAGACAACATTCCAATAGATGGGCCCGCGATAATCCAGCCGATAAACGTCATACTTACCACATAAGCCGCGACTTCAGGCGTAAGATTGTGCACGGTTTTGAGATAGGGAATTGCCCACAAATCTAAAAAGACCGAAGCTGGCAGATAAAAAAGACAGCCGATCACACCAATCAACCACATTTGTGGCTTTAACAAAACAATTTGCAATGAATGTAACAAATCACGAAACGCCAGCGGCGCTCGATTCGCGCCGGGTTGTGATAAAGCAACTTTCGGCTTATTGCGCATGAATAACAAGATAAAAACACTTAATACCACACCTACCAGCAGCGCCGTGTATAACGCATTTTTGTAACCTAATAACTGCACGAACTTAGTCAGATAAATATCCGAAAAAATTGCCGAAGCCATGCCAAAAGCCGTAGTCAATCCCGCAATAGTCGCAAACCGATTAGGTGCCAGCCATAAAGACGCCAGCTTTAACACGCCAATGTAAGCAAACGCCGTACCAAAGCCAATCATGAAACGACCCAGACTCGCCATGCCCAGACTATTAGCGCCGATAAAAATGCTCAAACCGATAATCGCAATCAAACACGCAAAAAACAATACGATGCGCGCACCAAACCGGTCGTAAATCATGCCGATAGGGACTTGCATAGGAGTGTAAGCGTAATAATAAAAAGCGGCGAGATTTCCAAATTGATACGCGGTGATATGAAGGCTTTGCATTAAATCGTTTTGCATGACACTGGGGGAAACACGAAGAAAATAATTATAACAATAAAATAACATCCCCAAACTACAAATCAACCACGGTAAAACAGATCTATCAAAAAAGCTAACCGCGGTACTATTTTCTGCTTTCATGCGTCTTGTATCCTCTCGTAAAAACTATTATTAGAGTAATATTTGTGGATAAATCTAAGAGCCTGAGTGTCAACGTCATGATAGCCTAAAGTACTTAGATTATGCCGCTATTTGTGTGGGATGAAATTTATACCAGATGAACATACAAAATTCCAGTTTTTTCGAGTAAGGGGGACGGTGAGTTAAAAATTAGCCTATTCTTTAGGCACAAAGTATGTTATTCAAATCAACAATTTCCTTGCTGGTTATGATTCTTGGGCCAGCCGTAGGGTCTGGAATAGGCTGTAATGACAATTGATCGCGTAGCATACTAGCCATCTTGTGCGTAGCGCCCGAGAGCAAGCCTTTGACCGCCAGGTAACCCATATTAGATGCGACATTGCGGTCTAACAGAGTAGGCGAACCACCACGTTGAATATGCCCCAGGATACAAACTCGATAAGGAAAGCCGGTTAATTTTTCCAATTCTTCCGCAATTTTTATCGTCCTGCCTGGTTGATTGGCTTCGGCCACCACAATGATGGAACTTTGTTTTTTACGCCGTGGCGCTTGAATCGCCGTCGCGAAGTCGGTCATGGTAATGGGAAATTCGGGCAATAAAATAAACTCGGCGCCACCTGCCAGTCCAACATCCAAGGCCAGAAAACCAGAACTGCGTCCCATGACTTCGACCAGGAAATGCCGGTCATGACTGGAAGCCGTATCCCGCACCTTATCAATCGCTGACAGTGCGGTATTGCGCGCCGTATCAAAACCAATCGTGTAATCCGTATTGAGAATATCATTATCGATGGTACCCGGGATGCCAATAACGGCGGGGCCACCCTCGGAAGATAATAAGGCCGCACCTTTGAAACTGCCGTTACCGCCTATGACCACCATCCCATCAACCTGTTGTTCTTTTAAAAATTCACGGCAAGTATCTCGGGTAGTTTTTTCAAGAAAAGCCGTGGTACGGCCCGCTTTTAAAATCGTGCCCCCCAATTGAATACAATTGGCCACGCTTTCTGGCTCAAGGGGAAATAATTCTCTATCAATCAAACCCTGAAACCCTTGCCTGCAACCGAAGGTTTTTACCCCATAATGATGCGCCGTTCTTACCACAGCGCGAATTGCCGCATTCATTCCGGGGGCATCACCGCCCGAAGTCAAAACTATGATCTTTTTCATAAGCCGGTTCCATTTACGTAAAGTTTCAGCGGGGGCCGCTGTCCATTTTTAAAAAAGGATAGCACAAACCAGAATTTAGTATTAAATTATAACGTCAATCTTAAGATTATTCTCAAGGAGAATGAAATATGAAATTTAAAACATTAGCCATTATGGCTGCCGCAGCACTGCTTACTGCACCACTTGCTTATGCTGCTCCAACCACACTTGCAGCTGATGATATGGGCGCTACGAGCCCATCGGCAGATATGGGTAACGTTGGTGCTCCAAACAGTAGTGAAATGTCTACCACTACCGGCGGACCACAAGCCAGCAATGATATGATGCCAGGCTCACCTACCGTCATGGGCGCCAATCAAGGCAGCCAAACACCTACCGATTCCAGCAACAGTAATGATGATATGAGCGCCGATACCGCAACCGGCGATGATGATTATTAATTCATTAGCCTGAAATCCCATCTTCCTTCTCCCCTCGGGAGAAGGAGTTTTTCTTTTTTAATCAAAACCTTACAAATATCTAGCATAAATGCTTAGTTGACTAGTTTATAATAATTAGTACAGCTTCTTTTTTCATCGCTATTTAAATAAGGGAAAGATATGGACAAGTTTATTGGCGATTACAGAATACTCGTGGTGGATGATGTTAAAGATATCCATACTATCTTTAACCGGATTTTGACTTATCAACCACAAATTAAAGCTGGGCAGTCAACTCCGATCCTGCAAACTCTACCGACTTTTAAAATTGATGACGCGTTCCAGGGCGAAGACGCATTAAATCTGGTAAAACAAGCATTAGCGGACAATAAACCTTATGCCTTAGCATTTGTCGACATTCGCATGCCACCCGGCTGGGATGGCATAAAAACCATTCAGCAAATCTGGGATGTAGACAAAGACATCCAGATAGTCATTTGTACGGGGGGTTCGGATTATTCATGGGAAGAAACCGTAGTAAAACTCGATAACATTGAAAATTTTCTCATCTTGAAAAAACCCTTTGATGCCGTAACTGTGCGGCAAATAGCCTGTGCTCTGACCACCAAATGGCGGCTCACTCAACAAGCGCGTCTGTATACGGAAAAGCTCGAGAAACTAGTGGCTGAGATAAAACCCTCTTAAATAAGCCAGGCAATTTTTGTAAATAAAATAATGTCTTACGAATAACTTGGCCAACCACTAAGCTGGCTAGTTTATAATAAAAGGATTACTAACTCACGCTTTCGAGTAGGTAGCAGATATGGATAAACAATCCGGGGAATTCCGTATATTGATAGTGGATGACAGCCCGGATATCCATACTGTTTTCAGGCAAATTCTCAGCTATCAAACCCAAGTGGAACACGAAGGCGCCGCTATTTTAGCGGAACTGCCTACATTCGCGATCAATTATGCGTTTCAAGGCGAAGAAGCGGTGGAACTGGTAGAACAAGCCCTGGCGGAGGGCGCGCCATACGCACTCGCTTTTGTTGATATACGCATGCCACCCGGTTGGGACGGCATGAAAACCATACAACAAATCTGGGAACTCGACAAAGATATTCAAATGGTAATTTGCACGGGTGGCTCAGATTATTCATGGGAAGATACTATCATCAACCTGGGTGGGGCATTTGATAATTTTCTTATTTTAAAAAAACCTTTCGATTCCATGACGGTGCGCCAAATCGCCTGCGCGCTAACCAGCAAATGGCAACTCGCGCGCGTCGCGCGTAAACATACAGAAAACCTGGAAAAACAAGTTGCGGAACGCACCGCGCAATTGCAATTACAAGCGGCGCAAGATCCATTGACCAAATTACCGAACCGAACTTCGTTTATCGAACATCTTTATAAACTTATACACACTCCTATGCAACCAACATTTAGCGTATTCTTTTTTGATCTGGATAGGTTTAAATTAATTAATGATAGTTTGACTCATGCTATAGGCGATCAATTGCTAAAACTGGTTGCTGAACGATTAAACCTGGTGGTGGGCTTACATGAAAAAATTATCGCGCGCTTTGGTGGCGATGAATTTGCGATTGCGGTAAACAATATTAAAAATCCTGAGGAAGCCACCCATATCGCGGAAAACTTTTTGAATGCGCTAGCACAACCATTTTATATTGGCCAACGTGAGTTATTGATTACCTCAAGCCTGGGCATTAGTTTATATCCGCAGGATGGTGAAGACCCTGAATCCTTATGCCGTAACGCTGATACCGCCATGTATAAAGCAAAAGAGCGTGGCCCCAATAATTTTCAATTCTTTGAATTCCGCTTGAATCAAAATACGCTGGAAAGATTGGAATTGGAAAATCAATTATTCCGCGCCATCAAAAACCATGAATTTATTTTGCATTATCAACCCGAGTTCAATTTGCAAACCGGCAAAATCGAGGGTGTGGAAGCATTAATACGCTGGCAACATCCGGAACGCGGCTTGATTGCACCGTTAGAATTTATTCCCGTAGCGGAAGAGAGCGGGCAAATTTTGCAGATTGGTGAATGGGTGTTACGTAAAGCCTGCAAACAAAACAAATTATGGCAGGATAGCGGCTTACCAAAATTTCGTATTGCCGTTAATATTGCCAGACACCAGATCGAACAACACGAAGAATTAGTTGCCATCGTGCAAAATTCTTTGGAAGAATCCGGCCTGGCCCCGCAATTTTTGGAAATTGAATTAAGTGAAAATATTATTATTCAGAGCAGTGAAATAATTGAGACCGTCGGCGCCTTGAAAAATCTTGGCTTATCAATAGCGCTTGATGATTTCGGTATCGGCTATTCTAATTTAAGCTACTTAAAAAAATTACCCATCGATAGACTCAAAATCGATAGAGTTTTTACTGATAACATTGATTCAGATGAAGATGATGAAGCTATCGTCCGCGCCATACTGGCGGTGGCGAACAGTCTTGATATAGGCGTCATTGCCGAAGGCATTGAAACCCGTGGCCAATTAAATTTTTTAAAAAAAGAAGGTTGCCACGAAGGGCAGGGGTTTTACTTTTGCAAACCTTTACCGGGCCGTGATTTTGAAGAATTTTTGAAGAAATATGAACCGGGTTCGATTAAATGAGTTGCCCGAAAAGCATTGTTAGTTATAATTCCCGCGAGAGTATACCCATGACAAATCAAGGTCTATCGTCCTAATGACCCCTATCGAATACTACCAGACCCAAGCGGCCCTAGGCGTCATTGTACCTGACCTCGAACAAGAGCGTGTGCTGCAATATTTGCAACGCCTGCAAGAAAATTTGTTAAAAGAAGAACGACGTCGTGCCAGCTTATTCGCTTTTTTGCAAAAACCCCATATTGAAAAAGGGGTTTATTTATGGGGCGGCGTAGGCATAGGAAAAACATTTTTGATGGATTGTTTTTTCCATACTCTCCCATTCACTAACAAATTACGCATGCATTTTCATCGCTTCATGCAAATGGTCCATGAAAAATTAACTGCGCATCAGGGTGAAAAAGACCCGCTTAGCATTATTGCCGAGGAGTTAGCGCGCGATGCGATTGTATTATGTTTTGATGAATTATTAGTTTCTGATATCACCGATGCCATGTTACTTGGCCGACTGTTTAAATCACTGTTTGATAATGGCGTTTCATTAGTGGCTACTTCAAACGTGGCACCCGATGATTTATATAAGAATGGTTTACAGCGTTCGCAATTTTTACCCGCTATCGCACTCCTCAAGAAAAATAATGATGTCATTCACATTCCCTCGGATATTGATTATCGATTAAGGCATTTACAACAAGCCGGCGTATTTTACACACCGCTTGATCGCAAATCGGCGCGCAATATGGAAGAAAGCTTTAAACAGTTAACGGCAGGGAAAAAAATAAGTCATGAGCCGGTAATTATCAACGATAGACCGATAAAAGTGTATCAACGCAGCGACGATGTGATTTGGTTTGACTTCAAAGACATTTGCACCACCCCGCGCAGTCAATACGATTATCTGACGATTGCTAAGTTATACCGCACTGTGTTTATCAGTAATATTCCAGTAATCAAAGAAAATGAAAAAGATACCATTTGCCTGTTTATCGGTCTGGTTGACGTTTTATATGATGCTCGCGTACGTTTAGTCATTTCCGCAGCCGAACCCGTAGAACAAATCTATAACCGCGGCTACATGATCATGGAATACAACCGCACCAATTCCAGACTCATTGAAATGCAATCTCAGGATTACTTCGCGAATGATCCGGTGGGTAACTCGTAATTGGTCAGCCAGGTTTCGCTGCGCCCACATCTGTCATTCCCGCGCAGGCGGGAATCCATTCATTGAAACTTTAGAAGCAAGAGTAAACTCACAATGGATTCCCGCCTGCGCGGGAATGACAGCTAGAGAGTATAGTGTTCGTTTAACTCTCGAATTAAAACAACCTGCTCAAAACCCACCCACCAAATTTAATCTGCATAAAATGTAGCAAATTTCCCGTAATTGTTAGAAAATAAGAAACCTTTTCATTAAGCGTTTCATACTATGGATAGTATTAAATACCTCAAGGACAAGCTTATCTTGTTTTCGCAGCAGACATTTAAACGTCGCCTGCAGGCTAGAGATGCATTATTTTGTATTGAATTTGGGACCAATTCATTTTCAGCCGCTTATATTCGTTCCGATGCAGGGCGCCCAGAATTGGAGTTGATAGAATCCGTACCCTGCGATATTACCAAGCCGCTGCCCGCGCTCACAGAATTTGTCAAAAAAAACCAACTGGAAGGTGTCAACTGTTCCTGGTTATTAAAAGCTGATAAATACCAGCTAATAACCCTGGATGAATTACCCGTCAAACCTGAAGAATTTCAATCCGCTATTCGCTGGCAAATCAAAAAATTATTAACTTTTTCCGTCGACGATGCTTTCATTGACAGTTTTCAAATACCGCCGCCGGAAATTCCTAACCCTAAAAAAATGATTACCGTGGTCGCCGCGCAAGCCAGCTATATCCAACCTATCGCTGAACAAATTGCCGAAAGCGGTTTGAATTTAACGACGATTGATATTCAGGAATTAGCACTGCGTAACGTCATGACCATGTTTGAAACGAATGAAATGGGCACAGCCCTAGTCTATTTGCAGGAAAAAAGCAGTGATATTATTTTTTCGCGCCAGCACCAGTTTTATTACTTACGACGTCTGGATTGGAGTTTTGAAAAACTAGCGAATAATTATCAAAGCCAGGATGTCATCAATCAATATTTGCAAAAATTAGCACTGGAAGTCCAACGTTCTTTTGATTATTTCCAAAGTCAATGGCGGCTGCCCGCTCCCAATCATGTGTTAATGGTGTCACTAAACCCCAAATTATTGGATATCGCGGCTTACATGACGCAACGTCTGCGCTTTCCGGTGGAAGATATCAATTTAAATAAAGTTCTATTAAGTAAAGTTGAATTGACCAGTAATCTTGAATCACAGTTTTTATCAGTCATCGGCGGCGCGTTAAGAGAAGAGACTAGTCATGCAACAAATTAATCTCTTTAAATTTGTAAAACTGCCCATTAAATCGGTGATCGATGGTAAATTACTTTTAAGCTTATATGGCATTTTTTTTGGGTTCTTAATGCTGGTGTTTTTAATTTCGATTTTTCAAAATCACCGTCTTAGAGTAGCGGAAACCAACCTAAAAGACAGCGTGGAAGCAAAACGTAAAGAATTAGTCAGCCTCGCAACGCTTTATCCAACCAGCATCCCCACGCAAATTTTGGATGCGACCCGATTACCGCTGTGTAACATAAAATTTTCAAATTATTTGGCAAGTTTTTCCCAGGCTTATGTTTCTGGAATTTGGTTAACCAATATTTCTATTTCCAAAAACGGCGAAGAAATTTCACTAAAAGGCCATGCGTTGCGCGCGTTGGAAGTTCACCAGTTTTTGTTGCAATTGAAACAACAAAATCTGTTTGCCAATTTATCGTTTGACATATTACAGATGAAAGACCAGCCACCCCCACTCAGTTTTGAAATAGTAGGGAGGTCAGCCGCGCATGGATAACGCTAAAATTAAAGAGTTTTATGCTGTTTTTGACAATTGGCTAAACCAACATTCGCACCGTGATCGCTTATTTATACTAATAGCGGGCTGGATAATTATTTACTTACTGTGGTATCAATCCTTTGAAAAATCGGTGCTTGCAGAAATCGATCAACACCATACTGTGATTGCTGCACACCAAAAAGAATATCAGGTTTTTCAAGATGAAATTCAGCAAATCACCGCCAAAGGCAAGTCCGTGGCGGAGCAAAAAAAACGTGAAGCCGTGGCCCTTAAAAATGATGATCAATCCAAGATACCCCTGGCTTCGCAAAAGGATATCGATGTAATAGTCCAGGCTATTTTGACACCGCAGGAAAATGTGCGTTTCCTTAGTCTGGACAATACTTCTGCTAATCCGGAGACTGGCAAATTGTCAGTTAAAAATAATGTCCAGCTTTCATTCAGCAGTGATTATTTTGGGACTATTAATTATCTAACACAGCTTGAAAAACTCCCATGGTGTTTGTCCTGGGATAGTTTAGAATACAAGGTGGCCAATTACCCGGAAGCGGTGGTAGTTATCAATCTACATATTGTGAATAGTTGATATGATTAAATGCCAATGGAAGGCAGTCTTGTTAACGATCATGATTAATATATTGCCTGCAACTGGCTATGCTGACTTAATTGATCCAACAAAACCGCCAGATATTTCGCAAAGCGGTAGTTTGGTCTTGAGTGCAATTATGATTTCACCCGAACATAAGCTGGCTGTCATCAACGGCAAGATTTTACATGAAGGTGATATGATCAACGGACTGAAGATAATTAGCATTACCACTAACAGTGTGGACTTGGCCAGTCCCCAGGAAAAATTAACTTTAGTGTTATTGACGAGTCCAGTTAAAAACGTTAACTATTAAATGAATCTTGAGAGAGACAGGTCAACATGGATGGTTTGAATAAAAAATTTTCACAATTTACTTTGTTGTTACTAATTACTGTTATATTCATTTCTAGTTGCAACGTGTTGGCGCCAAAACATGCCACCTCAATGATGCAAACTCACGCTACCCTGCAAGAAGCGATAAACATCGACAAATCATTAGACCGAAAGCCGCCACAACAACGTTTACCCAAATCCGTCGTGGATGCGCTATTGCCGCCAGTCACTGATAGCGCGCATCCTGAAAACCAGCTGACGCAACGACGCTTCAACGTCAATGCGGATAAAATGCCTGCTAAAGTGTTTTTTACCGGTTTGGTGGATGGCACCCAGTATAACATGGTGGTTGATCCCAGCATTGAGGGTACGATTACGCTCAGCTTGAAAAACGTCACCATAGAAGAAGCCATGAATGCCGTACGCGATATCTACGGCTATGAATACCATAAAACCACTTACGGCTACGAAGTCCTGCCACCTGAATTGGAAACCCAGCTTTTTAACGTCAATTACCTGGATGTAACCCGCATCGGTAAATCCACGACTGAAATGGTCTCGGGTCAAATTACCGACGTGGGTACCATTAGTGTGGGCAATGGCAGTGGTGGTGGTGGTTCTAGTGGTAGCGCCCCAACCGCTCCAACTGGCCCCGCGGCAAGTCCTACTACCAGTACGTCCAATAGTGTTTCCAGCAGCACAGTAAACACTAACTCGGAAATGGATTTCTGGAAAGAATTGGAAAAAACCCTTAAACAAATGGTGTCTGCCGATAAAGGCCGCTCCGTAGTCGTCAATTCCCAGGCCGGTGTCGTCATCGTGCATGCGTTTCCTTTTGAGCTGCATCAAGTAGCGCGTTATCTTGACCGTATCCAAACCAATTTACAGCGGCAAATTGTCATCGAAGCCAAAGTATTGGAAGTTAATTTGAGTGATGGTTTTGAATCGGGCGTAGATTGGAGTTTGCTGGGTAATCCGTTAGACGCGGATGCGCTTATCAGCCAGTCGGGTAATGGCCCCAACGCGACTGGCGTTTCCGGCAGCGGCGCATTTAGTGGTACTCACCTGCAAAATTTTGATCCTATTTTCACAATTAATATCAAAGGCAGTTTCCGGGCCCTCATTAACTTTTTACAAACCCAAGGTAATGTGCAAACGCTGTCAAGCCCGCGAATTTCAACTGTGAATAATCAGAAAGCCGTCATCAAAGTCGGCCAGGACCAATTCTTTGTGACTGGCGTCTCAACTACCAATGCGGTAGTAGGTACTAATACGTTGCCTTCACAAAATGTCAGTCTGACGCCGTTCTTTTCGGGTGTCACTATGGATGTCACACCGCAAATAGGCAAAGATGGCACCGTCTTGCTGCACATCCATCCCGCGGTAAGCGTGGTCTCGGAACAAAATCAAACTATCGTACTGGGTAGTACCGGCAGCGCCCCGAATACCTTATCACTGCCACTGGCGCTCAGCACCATACGTGAATCGGATAACATTGTCCGTGCCAAGAATGGTCAAATTGTCGTAATTGGTGGTCTAATGCAGAATAGCACCGCGGAAACTATTGCCGGTACGCCGTTCCTGTCACGTATTCCTTTCATAGGTGCGTTATTCCGCCGCACCAGCCAGACGGCCACGCGTTCGGAATTAGTTATTCTGTTGCGCCCAGTGCTGGTCAGCAATCACGTCTGGACCAAAACGTTAGAACGCACGGATAATGATTTCCATCGTGATAACCGTGATTTCCATCTCGGCGGCTTGCCCGATGACTTTGGCACCCGCGGTGAATTAACCGATGCGGCGGGTCATGTCAATGACTATTAAGGATAAGCAAATGTACCTAGACCATTTTAAACTTAAGGAATTGCCGTTCACCATCACGCCCAACGTTGGCTATTTTTGCAATTTAAAAGGCCATCAAGAAGCGTTCAACACTTTGCTTTTTAGTTTGAGAACCGGTGAAGGGTTTATTAAAATTGTGGGGGAGGTAGGATCGGGCAAAACCTTACTCTGCCGCAAATTACTCAGCAGTCTTGATAGCCATTATTTCTCGGCCTACATTCCCAATCCGGATTTAAATCCTATTGAATTACGCAAAGCGCTGGCCATTGAATTAGGTTTGGAATCAACTTCGCTACAAGATCAACATGAATTGTTATTGCTAATCAACAATCGTTTATTGGAGTTGCACGGCTCTGGTAAACAAGTGGTTTTATTGATAGACGAAGCCCAGGCATTGCCCGCGGCCAGCCTGGAAACGCTGCGTTTATTAACTAACCTGGAAACTGAGACCACCAAACTTTTGCAAGTCGTTTTATTCGGACAACCGGAATTAGATGACCGTCTCAACCAGCCTTCATTTCGTCAACTCAAACAGCGCATCAGTTTTTCTTATTATTTGCCGTTGATGTCCCGTGAAGACCTAGATAGTTACTTATTCCACCGACTTGCCACAGCAGGCCACACCTTAAGTACGCTATTTACCAAAAAAGCGCGCGACATACTCTATCAAGCCAGTAATGGTGTGCCCCGAATTGTTAATATTCTGTGTCATAAAGCATTAATGGCAGCTTATGGGCGGGGTGATAAAAATATTACGCCGAAAACCATGCGTCTGGCGGTACGGGATACTGAAATTGCACTGATTTCTCATAAACGCTTATTATTAATTATAGCTCTGCTCAGTAGTGCGGTTATTATTGTGTTGGGGTTCTATATCCGCAAAGGAATCATCTAATGAGCTTGATTAATGACATGTTAAAAGACCTGGAACAACGGCCTTCGCACGTGTCGGGAAACTCGATTCTTCACGGTATAAAAACCGATATTTCCACTCAGTTACATCAGCACAGAATTTATTATTTTGTGATAGCCATGCTGACAGTCCTGTTAATCTTTTTTGGAATTTTATTCCTACTTCATCATCATCAGAATAACCCTGCAGCAACCATTACCCAACTCGCTGCACAAACACCGTCAGGAACACCGGCCGTGGCGGCACCCGCGAATTTAACCCGCTTATCCAGTATCGCGTTGCAGGTACAACAAGACACCGCGTTTTTGCGTTTTCTGTTGAATCAAGTGCCGCTTTATCAAGTAAGCAGTGAAACGGCGAACCATGAATTAACTATCACCTTTCAAAATACGCATTTGATGGCGGCACTGCCGAAAATTGATTACTCCGGCAGCGGCGTTGAAAATATTACCGCGGTGGATGACAGCAATAATAATTTAAAATTAATTTTAAAATTAAATCCGGATGCCGATGTGAAGCGACTTGAGCTCAACCAGGATGGCAATGCTCCGGAATTGCAGATGGAAATTACTTATCATCCATCACAAACCGCGAACTCTAATTCTTACTCCGTAAAAAAAGCCATTACTGAAAGTCCAGCGGATCAGCAATATCAACATGCCCTGACGCTGGCTACTGCAGAAAAAACTCAGGATGCCATCACCCTCTTGCAAGGCTTAATCATTGAATTTCCCAATCACAATAAAGCACGCGAATATTTAGCCAGCTTATTGCTGGCACAAAATAATTCGCTGGCGGCGGAACAAATAATTTCAACGGGTTTAAAGCTTAACCCCGACTATCCGCCCTTTGTAAAACTGGAAGCACGCTTGTTAATGGATAGAAATGAATTGAAGGAAGCCATCAACATCATGGAAAAAAAACCGCCGACCATCGCGGAATATCCTGACTATCACGCGTTACTTGCCGCGCTTTATCAACGCACCAATCAAACTTTATTAGCTGCTAATCTTTACAAACAATTATTAGCGCTAGAACCAAGTAATGCCAAATGGTGGGTAGGGCTGGGAGTTGCCCTGGAAGGTAATAACGACCCTAGCCAGGCACTGGAAGCCTTTATGACAGCGAATAACATTGGTGGATTAAGCCCTACACTCAAAGCATATCTGGATATTCAGTTAAATACGCTTTCATCATGACAAGGTGGGCATTATGCAACTGCAAAAACTTCATATTGGCAAAATACTTGTTGAACAAAAGCTAATTACTCAAGAACAATTAGACAAAGCTATTACCCAGCAAAAAGTTACCGGCCAGCGGCTGGGTCAGGTATTAGTCGACTTGAAATATATTGAAGAAGAGAAAATGTTTGAACTGCTCGCCGAGCAATTAAAACTTACTTATGTCAATTTGAAAGATTATCCCCTGAAAGCCGATATAGTTACACTGCTGCCTGAATTTTACGCCCGCCAATATCGCGCCATTGTGTTATCTAATGAAAATGACGATTACCTGGTTGGCATGGTAGACCCGCAAGACCTGGTGGCCAGCGATGAACTTTCACGCTTGCTTAAACATCCTATTCAACCCGCATTAATTCGTGAAGATGATTTATTAAAAGTTATTGACTTAATGTATAGACGTACCAGTGAAATTTCTTCGTTCGCTGAAGAATTATCCGATGAATTGAATGAAAATAATTACAATGTTACCCAGCTAGGGCAGGGACTTTCCGCCTCTGACGCCCCAGTCGCCAAATTACTGGAATCCATTTTTGAAGACGCTGTGCAAATGAAAGCGTCTGATATTCACATAGAACCCGATGAACATGTGCTGCGCATACGCCAGCGCGTCGATGGCATTTTGCATGAACAAATTATCAAGGAAAAACAAATTGTTCACGCACTTATTTTACGCTTGAAATTAATGGCAGGCATTAACATCACTGAAAAACGTGTACCCCAAGACGGTCGCTTCACCATACGCGTCAAAGACAAAAATTATGATGTACGACTATCAACTCTACCGATTCAATTTGGTGAATCCGTGGTAATGCGTTTACTAAATCAATCCGACGGTCTATTAGGATTGGAACAAATCGGTATGCCAGCCAAAGTGCTGGAAGTATTTCGCCAGCTGATTTCATTACCTAACGGTTTGATTTTGATTACCGGGCCCACCGGTAGCGGCAAAACCACCACACTGTATTGCGCGTTGAATGAGTTAAATGACGCCGATAAAAAAATTATTACCGTTGAAGACCCGGTGGAATACCGCATGTCACGCATCAATCAAGTGCAAATCTCCCCCGCGGTAGATTTAACTTTCGCGCGCGCATTGCGCTCGATTTTGCGGCAAGATCCCGACATTATTCTGGTCGGAGAACTACGTGACCAGGAAACTGCGGTCATCGCCATACGCGCCGCCATGACCGGTCACTTAGTCTTATCCACTTTACACACCAACGATGCCATCAGTACGACGATGCGATTATTAGATATGGGTGTGGAAAGTTACCTGGTTGCGGCAGTATTGCGCGGTATCATGGCCCAGCGTTTAGTGCGCCGCAATTGCGTAAAATGTCTGGTACCCGCCAAGTTAAGCATACAGGAAACCGTTTGGTTAACCGCCATCGCGGGTGAGAAAGCATTGAAATTACCGTTTAAACAAGGCAAAGGCTGCAATTATTGTAATGGTACAGGTTACAAAGGCCAGATTGGTGTTTATGAATTACTGGAATGGACCGCTGAACTCGCCGAATTACTCCGTCAAAACGACATGAAAAAATTTGCTGAAACAGCAAAAAGCCAATCTACGTTCCGTCCCTTAGTATTAAGTGGTTTGGATTTTGCTATCGAAGGCATTACTACCATCAGTGAAGTGATGCGTATTTCTGATTTAGGTTTTCAGGATAAACCCGATCAAGTTGAATTAATGTCCGAGCCAACAGGATAACGGCATGCCAATATTTACTTTTCATGGCCGTAACACTACCGGAGAAGCAGTCTCCGGCAAGCGCATGGCGCAAAGCCAGGATGCCTTGAGTGTACAGTTAGTCAAAGAAGGCATTATCCCCATCAACATTTCCTCTGACGATTCAAAAACGGATTGGCAGGCCATCAAAGACAAATTATTCGCAAAACCAATTTCACAAGATGAAATGAGTGTTTTTGCCAGGCAAATGTATACCTTGGTAAAAACTGGTGTGCCACTAGGCTCCGCGTTAAAAAACCTTGCCGCCAACATGAAAAACCCCACCATGCGTAATACCTTATACGGTATAGTCGAACACTTGGAAAGCGGTCAGGATTTAGCAAACGCCATGCAAAGCTATAGCGTATTTCCTCCTATCGTGGTGAGCATGGTACGCGTAGGGCAGAGCAGTGGTAACCTCGCGGAAGCATTTTTACGTATCAATCAATATATCGAGCAGGAAGGTAGCGCGCTTAAAAAACTTCGCACTGCGATGCGTTATCCGGCGTTTGTTTTGGTTTCAGTGTTTACAGCGATGATTGTCATTAATATCTTTGTTATACCCGCATTTTCAAATGTATTCTCACAAGCAAAAATAGAATTGCCGTTGATTACCCGTTTATTTATTGGCTTATCTAATTTCTTTGTACACTACTGGATTTTGTTATCGATTGCAGTTGTTGCACTTGGGCTCGCTTTTTTTTATTACATAAATACTCCTCAGGGCAGATTGAAATGGGATAAACTTCTCTTACACATCCCCATCATCGGCCTTATGTTACAGCGCATTGTATTACTCCGGTTCGCACAATCATTCGCGATTACCATTAATTCCGGGATCCCATTAATAGAAGGCATAGAATTGATTGCCCAATCCGTTAATAACACTTACGCCAGCGAACGTATTTTATTGATGCGCGGCGCCATTGAGCGGGGTAACAATCTGGCGCAAGCCGCTGCCATCACCGAATTATTTACGCCGCTTGAATTACAGGTTTTGAGTGTTAGTGAACAAACGGGTGAACTTGGTGAAATGCTTGAACAAATCGCAATCTATTATAGACGTGAAGTTGATTATGATTTGAAACGATTAAGCGATATTGTGGAACCATTGCTTATCCTCGCGTTAGCAGGGTTTATCTTAATGTTAGCATTGGCAGTCTATGTGCCAATCTGGAATATGGCAAAACTAGCGCATATGAATTAAAAAAGCTTGCTGCACAATTGTAAACTCATGTTACAATTGGCATTATTTATATGGATTTTACAATTACAAGGACGATTAAACATGGTAGCAGTTAACAGACGCAATGGAAGTTCTGGTTTCACTTTAATTGAATTAGTAATAGTTATCGCCATTCTCGGCATTCTCGCGGCAGTCGCAATCCCAAAACTTTTCAACATTACTGGCGACGCGCAAGCGGCCGCTACTGCTGGAGTGGCTGGCGCGCTCAGCGCCGCTAACGCGGAAAATTACGCAGTCAGAACGGAAAAATCTACTAACGGTCAAACTGTTGCAAATTGCACGGATGTAGGTAGTTTGCTGCAAGGCGGCTTGCCTTCCGGTTATACCATTACTACCGGTACGGCCGCTGTTAACGTAACCGTTACCTGCACAGTGACTGGGTTAAATAGCACTACGGCAAGTTTTACGGCAACCGGAATTAATTAATTTTTAACTAGGGATAATACTTATGAAACGTACCAATCAGGGTTTCACTTTAATTGAATTAGTTATCGTTATTGCCATCTTGGGTATTCTAGCTGCGGTTGCTATTCCAAAACTTTTCAACATTACTGGCGATGCTCAATCGGCTGCTACTTCGGGTGTTGCCGGTGCACTTGCGGCCGCCAATGCGGAAAACTACGCTGTCCGAACTGAAAAAACCACCAACGGTCAATCCGTAGCAAACTGTACGGATGTAGGCTCTCTGCTGCAGGGTGGTCTGCCTTCTGGTTACACTATTACCGGTGCGGCAGTTGGCGTTGGTGTTACTGTTACTTGTACGGTTACTGGCTTAAACAGCACTACCGCAACTTTTACAGCAACCGGCATTAGCTGATTTAATAGCTTTGGTTAAACACAGACAGAGCGGAGCTTATTGAATGGCTGTGCAAACCAGACATTTAGCGACAGGATTTACATTAATCGAATTAGTTATCGTAATTGCGGTCTTGGGAATATTAGCCGCAGTTGCCATCCCTAAATTGTTTAATATTACCGGTGACGCGCAAAGCTCTGCTGTCAAAGGCGTGGCTGGCGCTTTATCCGCTGCAAATGCGGAAAACTATGCTGTGCGAACGGAAAAATCCACGAATGGCGCCGCCGTGGCGAATTGTACTGATGTAGGTAACTTATTACAGGGTGGCTTACCAAGCGGGTATACCATCACCAGCGCCGCCGTCAGTGTTAACGTAACGTTAACTTGCACCGTCAATGGCTTAAACAGCAATACCGCCACCTTCAACGCCACCGGCATATCGTAGCCCGACCTACGGGGAAACCTTAACCAGAACCTCGATGTTTCACCCCTAACGCCAACTGTTCCAACAGCGGCAACGTTTCCCGCCACGATAAACATGCATCCGTGATACTCTGCCCATAGACCAGCGGTTTATTAGCATTAACCTGTTGCTTCCCCGCCACCAGATTACTCTCTAACATCACACCTAAAATACTCGTAGCACCTTCCTGAAGTTGTTCCACCAGCGCACTAATCACTTTGGGTTGTTGCTGAAAATCTCTCATGCTATTGCCATGGCTGCAATCTACCATCAACCGTTGGGTAAGCCCGGCATCCGCCAGTGCGTTCACCGCTTTTTTAATATCAACATTCGTGTAATTAACCGCATCATGCGAACCACGCAACACAATATGACCAGCATTATTGCCCGGAGTGCGCGTGACTGCGACTTCACCTGTCGTTGAAATTCCTAAAAAACAATGGGAGTGACGCGCCGCATTCACCGCATCCACAGCAACTTGAACATTGCCAGCCGTCGTATTTTTAAAACCAACTGGCATTGCTAGACCAGAAGCCAATTCCCTATGCAATTGACTTTCCGCAGTGCGCGCACCAATAGCACTCCAGGTAATTAAATCCTGTAAATACTGCGGAATAATGTTATCGAGAAATTCAGTGGCAGCAGGAACACCCCGTTTTGCTAATTGTAATAAAATTTTACGCGCCAATTGCAAACCATGGTTAATATCAAAACTCTCATCTAACCAGGGATCGCTAATCAATCCTTTCCACCCCAGCAGGGTCCGCGGTTTTTCAAAGTAAACACGCATCACTATTAACAATTCATCCGCGAACTGCAGTGCCGCGTTTGATAATAATTCCGCATATTCCAAAGTAATATTTTCATCATGGATAGAGCAGGGGCCGACGATGACGAGTAAGCGCTGATCGCGCCCTTGGATAATATTGGTGGTAGCTGCCCTGGCCGCCTTAATGAAAGAAGTGCTACCCACGGAACATGGCATCGCTTGAAGTAACTCACGGGGCTTGATAAGCGGGGGCTGCGCAATACAAAAATCATTCAATAGTTCGGACATAATAGGGTGTGCATTTTAAGGAGTGACTTAGTATAAATGAAAGGAGTAGAAACCACTGCTTTTTTTTCTTAATTTACTACGCTATATTGTTACCCTTTGTTTGAATGAAAAAGGAACTAGCATGTCAGTTGCAGGTCTATCCATTCACTTTGTGGGCTCAGCCTCCGGTATTGCCGCGGAAGATCCCGGTTGCGCGGACGGTCCAAAAACCTTGCAGGATTCCAAATTATTTCAGCAAGCCTTGCAACAAGCTTCGCTGCTGTTTCAATGGGAAAGCATTTTGACACCAGGCACTACAACTTCCCCGTTGGAAAATGTGACTGAACATTGCCAAAAATTAGCAACGCAAGTTGCTAACCTGGTACATGACCAAAAACCCTTTATGGTTTTTGGCGGTGACCATTCTTGCGCGATTGGCACCTGGAGTGGCGCCTATAGTGAAATAGCCAAACACGGCGACCTGGGACTTATCTGGATTGACGCCCACATGGATAGCCACACTCCAGCAACTACACCCTCTGGGAATATTCACGGTATGCCTTTGGCTTGTTTATTAGGTGATGGCTATCCACAACTCACGACTATTTTAAATAAAGCTCCCAAAATCAAACCCGAAAATCTTTGCCTAATCGGTATCCGCAGTTTTGAAACAGGCGAAGCGGAATTGTTAAAAAGTTTAAAAGTGCGTATCTATGACATGGCTGAAGTCAAACAGCGCGGCCTGGCGATCATCATCAAGGAAGCAATCGCCCACGTCACCACCAATACCGTAGCCTACGGCGTCACCATTGATATAGACAGCATTGATCCTAATGATGCACCCGCTACCGGTGTCAGCGAACCAGACGGGCTGTCAGGGCGTGAATTGTGCAACGCAGCAAAACAATTTGCTTATGATAAGCGCTTAATTGGCAGTGAAATAGTTGAATTTGATCCACACCGTGATCAAAATAAAATTACCGAAAAATTGATCGCCAATCTCGTCGTCGCTCTCCTGTCAGGGGCGTGAATAAGCCGTTAATAATCCATTACATCGCAACCTGTAAAGCATTCTAATGTGTAACAATTTTATCCAATTTTCGCTGATTTTATGCTATTCTGATAAAAAGGAGGACAATAATGCCAGATAAAGTCCATGCCTTATTAGATTTTTGGTTCGGTGATTTGGGGATGGCCGACTTACCCTCAAGTGACCGAACTAATTTATGGTTTGGAGAAAGTGAAAAACTAAAACAAATGATCACCGAATCTTTTGGTGACATTTACCAAGCCGCGGTAACGGGTCAACACGATGAGTGGGCTGAAACACCGCGCGGGCGTTTGGCATTAATCATTTTACTGGATCAGTTTTCACGCTACTTATACCGCAATTCTCCCCAGGCATTTGATTATGACAAATTAGCCCAGTCACTTTCCATTGAAGGGTTACGTAATGAAATGGACCATTCGTTAACTTTAATTGAACGGGTATTTTTCTACATGCCTTTGGTTCATGCCGAAGACGTTGCCATACAAGAACAATCGATTCGCTTATTTCAAAGTTTAGTCGGTTTATCCATGTCAGAAACCACTCAGGTTTACCAATTATTTCTTGCTTATGCGTATGCGCATTTCCGCGTGATTAAAGAATTTGGTCGTTTTCCACAACGCAACAATGTACTCGGTCGCCCTTCAACTGATGCGGAAGTTGCTTTTCTTAAAAGCGCATAATCTAACTTGCCTCTTAACAAAAAACTTGCTATCAATCTGGCATCGGGGTCGTAGCTCAGTTGGTAGAGCGCTACGTTCGCAACGTAGAGGTCGGGAGTTCGACTCTCCTCGGCTCCAATCACTTGACCAATTGCTGTTGTTTCTCTTGGTCAATTTGCTGCTGAGTCACTGGCGTGCTGGGCCCTATAGGCGGCGCATAAGAGGGTGTACCTGGCGTGGCAGGCACTGCATTATTCTGTTGCGCCTGCGCTGAATTTGATGCCGTGGGCGCCGCACTCGTTGATGTTGGACTTGGAGCAGTTTGCGTAGCACCATTTGGAGTCACAGCGGTTGGTGCGGTCGGCGTGGCCAGCGGAGCTGGAAGATTACTGCCCCCAGTTGGACTTGGGCTACTTCCATTCATATCAGCAAACACTGGCGAAGCTGCGAGCAATGTTGCAAAACATAGTACAAATTTTAAAGTGTTCATATTAGAGTCCTTTTCATTAAGAATACTAATATTTTAACACTATTATTTGTCGTAAACCTATTTTGATCCTGCTTGTTTTTTCGCAATAGTTTCTATTTTTCAGCTGGCTAGCGGCTTTTAACATTGAATCAATTACCTACGTCACGCTAATTATTTGATTCATTATTTCACTTAACAAAATTTGATGAAAAAGCCATTTTCAGGCATAATTCAGCTTACTTAATAAGATGGATCTTGTAATGAAAAGCTTTAAAAAACCGCTCACGCTGCTGCATATATTTTTTAAAACGATGTTACCGGTTACCGCTAGTTTATCTCTCTTCGTGAGCACTTGCGGTTTTAGCGATGCGGCCACCACCAAACATCATCACCACCATCCTTTGGCACAACCGAAACTAGTCCATCATGTCGCGCATAGGCACGGGACCCATAGGCTCACTCAGCATAAACGCAGCAGGATACATCATTCGCCTACTACCGTTTCGGATGATTCTCCAGCTTTATTTGCCGCCGCGGTACCCGCTTATTACAATAAGCCCGATTATACAATTCCGGTGCCGGTTACCGTTAGCCAAAAACATTTAGTCAATTTTGTTGATAAAACCGTTTCAACTTTACAATACAGTGATTACAAACTGGGTGGCACGAAATTTGATCCCTCGCATGGCGTGTACGTGTTGGATTGTTCTAACTTCGTTGATCATATCCTGCAAACCGCTTCACCCCTTGCTTATTCAAGATTGGTGAGCGCGACAGGTGCGGTGGCGCCGTCTACTCAACACTATTACGATTTCTTTAAAGATCTGGAAGCGGATCAGGGAAATTTTTGGCAGGGAGTTAACTCCGTTGAACAGTTACGCCCCGGTGATATTTTAGTTTTTCGTTATAAACATTCGCACGGTGGTAGCACTGGCGGCGGCCATGTGATGGTAGTAATGGACACCCCAAAACGCAATACCAATGTATTCTTGGTCCGCGTCGCTGACTCAGCTCCTAGTCGTCACAGCCTGGATACGCGCCAAATACACGAAGGTGGTATTGGCATTGGTACATTATTATTAAAAGTAAATCCTCTTACAGGATCTCCGAATGCTTATGCCTGGGTCATGGGGGGTTACTGGAATAAAAACGTGAATTTTGCCATGGCCAGACCGTTGGACAATGCTGAGATAACCGGCGTATAATTTTCTTGCAATAAACTTCATTCTATTATAAACATATTCTTATAATTCATATAATTAGATAGGAAGTTTAATGTCGAACACACGCTTTGACTCTGCTTTAAATAAAATCAATTCATTCCATAATATTCGATTCTCTGCTGAAATTGCTCCCGGCTTCTGTGGCATGTGGAGCAACATTAATTTTTACCAGGTAGAAGGGGTAACGTTTACTATCGAACGCCAAAACCCACGCACTTTGGTGGAAACTACCACTTTAAAAGTAGCAATTTCAACATTGAAAGATCCTAAGGAATTATTTAAATCGGAGGCGAGAGAACAAAAACTAATAGAAGAAGGAGAAGATAACGAATCGAATAGAGCAATAGATATAAAAACACCTGATCAAGACATTCTTGAGAATTACGCCCAACAGATCGAATTAAAAAAACGAGATATGTTTATCAGCATGCAAAATCTCGTTTCCAGTTATGTGTTAACTCGTTTTAATTTATCTTATCTGGCATACAATTCCGCAGCTCAAAAAATATCATTAAAAGGCGAGTGTGATTTATACAATTTCGTTTTCGAAAATTATCCGGCGAATGCGAATTACTTTACCATGCCCGCGGTGAAACGCTTAATTGGCCAAATGGTGTTGGCGGTGGATGATTTAGAAGGTTTATTGCACCGCGATATTAAATTGGAAAATTTCATCGTGTTTTGTTATGACAAAAATAAATACGATCTTATTTTCCAATTAGGCGACCACAATGATATCAAAAATAACTTTCAGCGAATCACAACATTTGCCGGCACCCCAGACCATATAGCACCTGAATTAAAAGTTTGTATTGAGCATAATGATTATATAGCTTATAAAAAGTTAAATAAGCATGCCATTGATTGCTATGCCTTAGGTTGCGCATTGGAACAGATATTAGTTAAAGTGTTTTATTTTAAGGAAAGTATAGACTATGAAACAACAACGCAAACCCAAATAAATGAGTATTTAAGGGCGCACGGCGGCCTTGAAATCCGTAAACTACTTGCGCTGATAGCAGGCCTGCTTGATAAAAACCCCACCAAGCGATATACGCTACAAGAGGTAAAAAATCAGGCTTTTTTTGGGGCGGATGAAGTGTCCAGGCAAGCTTTTTTTAACACCTTGATAGCCGAAATAGAAAATTATTCTTTGAAAATTGATGGTTACCTGCAATCCCCGTATTACAAAACCAAACTTGATAATTATTATTTACTCTTAGACATCCATACCAAATGTGTTCTTACCATGGGCAAGGTGATATCTGAAAAAATAACAGCAAGCGCCAAAGTAGTTCAACTGGATAAAGAATCAATCCACTATCAGACGCGTCGATTAGAGTTTCTTACTAATGAATTGAAACATTTTATGAATATGTTACAGCAGATTATTGAAGAACGTTCTGCCAATGAGGATTATATCGAGCTTAAAAAAGTTGCCGTCGAGGAATTACAAAAGGTTGAACAACAAACAGAACAATTAAGAATTACCAAACTATTATATATTACTTCGAGCACACTGGCGCAATTTCCAACTACAATAGGTATTCTTTACAGAATATTTTATAAACACGACGAGATTAACGTTTTCAGGCAGTTTGAAACTGAATTGAAAACAAAAGCGAGCAGGGGGGATCACTACACTAATTTAATTAACGATATCAGCCAATTTCTCGGTGAAGAAAGCGATTTACCTGAAGGTTCCATTAAAGCAAAATATCATAACGAATTAACCAAAATGCTAGGTCAATCGATTTATACTATAAAAGAAACTGTAGTTAATGTGAATATTCCGAACGGACATGTAGTGAAGGCGGTAGCTTAGTGATGGTTAAACAGGCTGTCTGCTTTCCGGTAAATCATCATGAAATTTTTTAATTTCGGCGTGCAATTTATCAAATTCCTGTGAAATTTTAAATAATTCCTCATTGCAGGAATTTTTTAAGATTCTCAAAACCATGTCGCTAACCACTTCACCAAAGTGACTCATGGCTTGGGGATATTTGCTATCACAATCCATAATATGATTGCGGATACGCGTTTTTTCTTCGGCGGCATATAAACTTGCTATTTTATTTTTTATTTTAGGGTGCTCATCATTACTCAACAAATGTTTGGTTAATTTATCCGATAATAAAAGCTGAAAGCAATTGTCTTTATTTTCAAAATATTTCAAGTTGGTAAAATCCACAAATCCCTTATCCGCTGTTTCAAACAAAGCGCTATTTTTAAAATTCAAGTAAAGCATATTATTCGCTTTATCCATAGTGATGCTCAGGCTGTTTTCTGGAAACATTTTTAAAATAATATCGTGGAGTTTATCTTTTAAATTATCGGTTTCCGCTAAAAATAATTTTTCGATATTTTCATGGGTACGCAAGGCAAGCTGATCACGTTCATTAAATTTTTTATTGGTATAAGGATTTACCCATAAACCAGCACCTTTAAAATGCTCGCATAGTTCATCGATATGAAAAACATAAATGCGATTTAGAAAATCATCATTGGCGATAAAACGTTTTTCCGGAGGAATTAATTGGGTGGGAATTTTACGTAAAAAAGTATTTTCATTAAATACTTTTTTGGCCGGGTTGTTATTCATACAACAATAAACTCCTCACTGTGAAAGTTCAGGAATTATGGGTATATAACTAAAGTATAGTTCATAACATGATAAATGCTTGATAAATTTTGCGAAATAAGCGCTTAACTATCAGGGGCTTAAACTCATGCGTGGGTAGGAATGACTAAGCGGTCACCTTCATGTACTGCATTTTCTGCAATCAAATTCGCAATGCGAATTTCGGGGGGAGTGGTATGAAATTTTCTGGCGATTTTATCCATAGTATCACCCGCTCTTACCATGTAAATGGTATCACCGGGGGTTAACTGGTAGTGCTGTTGTTTATGCGATCGTGCCAGATGGGTAGGAATAACCATACGTTCATCCGCCTGTAAATCCCGAGTTCCGGCCATTGGATTGGCCGCCAGCAAATCCGCCGCGGTAATATGGAAATGTTCTGCGACGCGCGCCAGGGTATCGCCATTACGCGTCATATAAATCGTATCACCCGGCTGAATGAAATAGCTGCCGACCGGTACTTCGGGAGGCGCTGGGTTGTTTGTTTGAACTACCGCTGTCGCCAACTGGACTGGGGCAGGTTTAACGGCGGGAACCTCATCGACAAATTCACGCGCTGGCGGTAAAGCTCTTTTAACTGGCACGCGCGGGCTGGGAGTATTCTCGGCCAATATATCTTGGTCCTCTTCACTCACTTGCTCTTGCAACGCGCCATGCACCGCTTTTGGAATCACCAAATTAGTACCCGCTGCCAAGCGATTACTGCTTAACTGATTCATTTTGCGTAAAATTGAAGGTGAAGTGTTATAACGTTTAGCCAATACCACCAGACTGTCGCCTGACCGGGTTTTGTAATGTTCCCACCTGACCGGCAATTGATATAACGAAGTCTGCGCGAGGTTATCGGTAAATTGCGCGACATTTTCAATCGGCAATACTAATTTGTTAGGGCCATGCGGATCGGTAATAGCGCGATTATAGCCAGGATTCAATTGCATTAATTTTCTTAAACTGATACCGGCAAATCCGGCGGCCTGTTGCAAATTAATTTGGGAACCCACATCAACCTGCGCAAGATAGGGTGCGTTACGCACCGGTGGAAAATAAACTGGATATTTTTCCGGATGCGCGATAATCGCGGCTAGGGCCAATAACCTTGGCACATAAATCCGGGTTTCACGCGCCAATGGCAACGACCAATAATCCGTATTGGAACCATCGCGTATATTTTTATTGATAGCCGACATGACATTACCTTCACCCGTGTCATAGGCGGCAAAAGCCAATAACCAGTTACGATCAAAAAAATTCGCCAGGTAACTCAAATGCGTCAGCGCCGCTTTCGTTGAGGCGATAACATCCCGTCTGCCGTCATACCACCAATTTTGTTTGACACCATAGCCTGAGGCGGTGCCTGGCATCATTTGCCAAATTCCCGCCGCTCCGGCGGAAGAATAAGCAAATGGGTTATAGGCACTTTCAAATATAGGCAACAGCACAACTTCAGCCGGCAAATGGCGTTTATGGACTTGTTGTAAAATATAATACAAATAAGGTGCCGCGTGACTGGCCGAATTTAACAGAAAATCCTGGTGCTGCATAAACCAGGAAATCTGGTCTTGTACTCTAGGGTCTTCTTCATAATGCTGTAAGGAAAATTCCTGACGCAACACATCCCACATATCATCCGCGCTATGGTAACGGTCAATTTGATCAGCGAGTAATTGTCTTTGTTCAGAAAGTTGAAGCGTTTGTTTTTGGAAGACTTGAATACCTTCCTGGTCTTGAGAAGCGAATAAGGTCGCACTCATTACGGCACAGAGCAAACCGAGAAAACCCCCGAATTTATTTTTGTATCGTTCCATCATGTAGGCTCGAAATTACCTAAAATTATCTTTCCATATGCGGAGTGCTTGAAAAATACTTACCAGATCAGTCGATGCTACGTCTTGATTATCACGAACGGAGTTTACCACAGAATTTATATCACAGCGTAAAAAAGGATTCGTTAATTTTTCAATAGACATCAGACTGGGAAGTGTGACTGCATTATTTTCTCGCAAATTATTTATTTCAGCAGCGCGTTTTGCAATATCTTCATTATCAGGTTCAACCACGGCAGCAAAACGTAAATTGGCAGCGGTATATTCATGGGCGCAATAAACCCGCGTATCAACCGGCAGCTTAGCTAACTTGCCTAGCGATTCAACCATTTGTTGTGCCGTTCCCTCAAATAAGCGCCCACAACCCGCAGCAAACAGGGTATCGCCACAAAACAACATATCATCACCGTAATACGCGATATGTCCTCGTGTATGCCCGGGTATATCTATCACTCTAAATTCAATATCCAGGGTAACCAGCGACACCCTATCGCCTTCGCCTAACTTATAATCAATATTAGCCACCGCATCATACTTTGGGCCATAAACGACTAATTCAGGAAATTTTTCACAAAGCGCTGGAATACCGCCAGTATGGTCATGGTGGTGATGGGTAATTAATATGGCGCAAGGGGTTAATTTTTGATTAATGAGATATTCTATGACGGGTGCGGCATCACCCGGATCAACAATAGCACAAATATGATTACTGGGATTGACCAGTAACCAAATATAATTATCTTTAAATGCCGGTATGGGAATGACTTTTAACATATTTACATACTACTGATAAACAGTTTCAGGTCAAGAAAGTTAGACGTTTAATATTTTATGCTATAGTAATTCCCGCAACACCAACAAGGAAGCATATGCTTGGCCAAAATATTTCGCAAAATACAACAATTGGACCGTTGGCTTGGGAGTTTTCCAGGACTATGTATTCTTGATGTTGAAAAGAAGATTTTGCCGTCCTTGTTAGCAAGTTACTATGGCAATCAAATAGTATTGATTGGGACACCGCACCAGCAACCTCTCATCAAATCCAATACCATTCCAAACCGCATTTTATTAAGTCCGTTATTTAATAAACACACCCAGGATACTATTCACAACGTTGAAAGCGATTTAACTGAACTGCCTATCGCCTCTGGCAGTGTTGACCTGGTTTTATTACCGCATATCCTGGAATATTTAGATAATCCTCGCCAATTATTTGGTGAAGCGTGCCGTATCGTAAAACCGGAAGGACATATCATTATTTGCGGATTCAATCCTTATAGTATGTGGGGCTTACGTAAATGGTATTCCAAACACGATAAAATCCCCTGGTCAGGAAATTTTATCAAAGCGGGCATTGTGAAAAAATGGTTAGCCCTGGCCGATTTCAAAATTACCCGACAAACCAGAATATTGTATAGACCGCCCATTTTTTATGAAAAAATTTATCACCATTTAAAATTTCTGGAATGGTTAGGCCCAAAATGTTATGCGCCGCTAGGTGGAATTTACATTTTAATCGCCCAGGCAAAAGTGATACCCTTAACACCCATTAAACTCAGTTGGAAACAGAAAATTTCTGATGTCCGCTTACCCGTAATCGGCATACCCCGACCCACCATTCGGAACCATCCGCTATGAAACATGTAGAAATTTACACGGACGGCGCTTGCCGTGGCAATCCTGGCCCAGGCGGGTGGGGTGTATTGTTACGTTATCAGGGCCGCGAAAAAAAACTGAAAGGTTTTGAAGCCGATACCACCAATAACCGCATGGAATTGACCGCGGCTATTAAAGCGTTGGCTAGTTTAAAAGAACCTTGCCGTATTGATTTACACACCGATTCACAATACGTGCAAAAAGGCATAACATTATGGTTGCCGGACTGGAAAAAAAAACATTGGAAAAAAGCCGACAAGAAACCGGTTAAAAATGCTGATTTATGGCAAAACCTGGACGCTGAGACCCACCGCCATCAAATTAACTGGCATTGGGTTAAAGGGCATAGCGATCACCCTGAGAATGACATAGCGGATAGCTTGGCTAATCAGGCAATTGATGAAATGACTAAGTAGTACAGACAACATTATGCGACAAATTATTTTAGATACTGAAACGACCGGCTTATTCGTAGACCAAAACCACCGCATTATTGAAATCGGTTGTATTGAACTCATCAACCGCAAATTTACCGGTAAACATTTTCATTATTACCTTAATCCGGAACGCGCCATTGATGAAGGCGCGCAGGCTATACATGGCATCACCACGGATTTTCTGGCAAATAAACCTTTGTTTGCGCACATTGCGCAAGAGTTAATGGATTTTTTATCGGGTGCGGAATTAGTTATTCATAATGCGCCGTTCGACGTAGGCTTTATTAATTATGAACTCAAATTATTGAATCAAGCCTGGCAACCGTTAAATGAATATTGTCGAATCGTTGACACACTGTTGATGGCGCGTCAAATGCATGTAGGCCAACGTAATAATCTTGACGCGTTGTGCAAGCGCTACAGTGTTGATAATTCACAGCGTGAATATCACGGCGCATTGTTAGACGCACATTTGCTAGGTCGCGTATATCTGGCCATGACGGGTGGCCAAGCCACCTTATTTACCGAAACCGAAAATGTCGAAATTGCTTCCCAACAACAATCGGTCTTGGAAATCACCCAACAAAAACACAAACGCAAACTCCCCATCATCCTGGCCACTGAAGAAGAATTAGCTGCACATGAACTCTATTTGAGTCATTTAGCGGAAAACGGCAAATGCGTCTGGGAATCATAACTAATAAGAATTGTTGCTCGAACGCAGGGTGGATTAGCGCGCAGCGCGTAATCCACCAATCAAACTTCTAACATTAATCTCGGCTATTCCCCGACAATGCACCCAGCAAAATCAACAAATTCTGGAACAACATTAAAATATCAATAAACAATGCTACCGTCGCCATGATGTAATTAGTTTCACCGCCATTAATAATTCGGCTGGTATCAAACATCATTAACATCGTAGCAAGAAAAACCAGCATGGAAGAAAGCGCTAACTGCACCGCGGGCATTTTGAAAAAGAGATTCCCGATACCGGCAATCAAACAAACTACCAGCCCTATCATTAAAAATTTTCCCCAACTACTTAAATCTTTTTTCGTTGTAAGCAAATAAGCAGAAGATAAAAAGAACGTCAAACCCGTACCGGCTAAAGCGGTAACTATCAATTGGCCACCATTTGAGTAACCACGGATAAAATGATTGAGCAGAGGGCCCATGGAATAACCCATGCAACCGGTGAAAGCAAAAACCGCGACAATTCCCCAACCACTATTGCGAACCATGTTAATGACGAACAATAAGCCAAATGCCACCAGTGACGTGACCAGGGAGGAACTAAAGCTGGCATTGCTGACCACTGCATAATAAGCCGTGGCGGCGCTAAACAATAAAGTGAGGCTTAGCAACAGGTAAGTGTTGCGTATTACGGAATGCAGGGCGAGGGAGGAAGTATCTTGTCTGACTCGATTAATATCACTAAATGACATACGGTTTCTCCTAATAAACCAAGGTTCACAGCATATCACAATGGGGAAAAACAATAAAACTGAAAATAAATGACCCACTGATACCCTTTACCTACACTTTTAGGTTGAATAATCCTACATAATAACGGTAATATGTGCCCTAATTAATATCCTGATAAATGTCAGTTGGAGAGATGGCTGAGTGGTTTAAGGCGGCGGTCTTGAAAACCGTTGAGTTCGCAAGGGCTCCGGGGGTTCGAATCCCTCTCTCTCCGCCATGTCTGTAACTATGGGGAATTCTAGTGATAAAAGTGTTGTTAGTTGATGATCATGAGCTGGTGCGCATGGGAATCCGGCGTCTATTACAAGACGTCAACGGCATTAAAGTTGTCGGTGAAGTAGGCACCGGCGAAGATGCTATTAAGCTGGCCAAAGAATTAATACCTGATGTGGTGTTGATGGACGTGCAAATGCCAGGCATTGGTGGGTTGGAAGCAACTCGCAAAATGACCCGTCATAATAGCGACATTAAAATTTTAGCACTCACCGTCTGTGATGATGAACCTTATCCTTCGCGCTTATTACAAGCTGGCGCCGCCGGCTATATCACTAAAGGTTGTGATCCTGATGAAATGATTCGCGCCATTCGAATTGTTCATTCCGGACAACGTTATATCAGCTCTGAGATCGCCCAACAATTAGCATTGAAACGTTTCACCAAAGCAGAAGAATCACCGTTGGATATTCTTTCTGAACGTGAACTGCAAATCATGCTGATGATAACCAGCGGCCAGAAAGTCCAGGAAATTTCTCTCAAATTGCATCTTAGTCCCAAAACCGTCAACAGTTACCGCTATCGTATTTTTGAAAAACTTAACATCAATAGTGATGTGGAATTGACCTTGCTAGCCATGCGCCTGGGCTTAGTCGAAGGCAAAAAAATCCCGACGGACGACTCAGTAGAATAATTCATGGCTGCCTCACAGGGGCGGCACCTCAGCTTGCATCCAGCCCAACCAGTACTGTCATTCCCGCGCAGGCGGGAATCCATTCCTGGCAGAACTTGTGTTCTATTCACACTGGATTCCCTCCTGCGCGGGAATGACAGTATTGGTAAGTTTGGCATTTACTAAACTCAAGTATTTCACAGTTTTTATAGTATAATTTCAATAGCCAATTCTTTTTCACCTTTGGGTTATTAAAACTTATATGTTTGATATTAAAGCTTTTCTCGCCAATCTGCCGAATTCTCCGGGCATTTATCAAATGCTGGATGCCAACAATGAAGTCCTTTATGTAGGCAAAGCAAAAAACCTGAAAAAACGCATACCTTCGTATTTTAGCGCGGCGCAACGCGACACCAAAACGCTGGCTTTGATACGTCATGTCACTAACATTGATATCACCATTACCCGTAATGAAAATGAAGCACTGCTGTTAGAATGTAACCTCATTAAAAAAAATCACCCGCGCTATAATGTTTTATTTCGCGATGATAAAAGTTATCCCTACATTGTCATCACTAATGAACAACCTTATCCACGCATTGATTTTTACCGCGGTCCGTTAAAAAAAGACTTGCGCTATTTTGGCCCTTATCCCAGTGCCGCCGCCGTGCGTGAAACGATTCACCTCATTCAGAAAGTATTTCAACTGCGTACTTGCAGCGATAATTTCTTCGCCAGCAGAACGCGGGCTTGTTTACACCATCAAATAGGACTGTGTTCCGGTTCGTGCGCCGGTTTGATTTCTACTGAAGATTATCAACAAAATGTACGTCATGCGATTATGTTTCTGTCCGGTAAAAATGAATTGATTGTAAATGAACTCACTAAACAAATGGAAAAAGCGGCCGCTGAATTAAATTTTGAGTTAGCCGCCAGAGTCCGTGACCAACTCGCCAAAATCCGGGAAATTCAAAAACGTCAGTATGTCAGCGGCGGCAAAGGGGATGCCGACATGATTGGCCTGGCACAACATGAGGGCATAGTTTGCATACAATTGTTATCGATTCGCGGTGGCAGGATTTTAGGTAGCCGGGCTTATTTTCCCCGCGTACCACTCAATGCCAGCAGCGAGGAAATTTTAACGGCATTCATTACCCAGCATTATCTAGGCCAAACCCATGAATTCCCCAAGGAAATTATTATTGACCTGGCGTTGCCCGAAAAAACCTGGCTGGAAAATGCTTTAAGTGAACAAGCCTCTCATCCCCTGACTATCGCCGCCAAGGTCCGCGGTGAGCGTAAAAAATGGCTGGAAATGGCCACCACTACCGCCAAACAATCTGTAGTCACTCACGTGATTAGCAAGTCCAACATCAAGGAACGATTGGTCGCATTGCAGGAAACATTAGGCTTGGCCAAGATACCCAACCGGATAGAGTGTTTCGATATTAGTCATACGATGGGTGAAGCGACGGTAGCGTCCTGTGTGGTTTTCGATGGTGAAGGGGCGGTTAAAAGTGATTATCGACGCTTTAACATAACCGATACCACGCCTGGAGATGATATTGCCGCAATGACGCAAGCATTAACCCGTCGTTATCAGCGTTTGCAACGAGAAGTCGCCAAATTGCCTGAGTTATTAATTATTGATGGCGGCATTCCGCAATTACACGCCGCGGAACATGTGCTGGCTATGCTGGATATCAAAAATATTTTATTAGTCGGTGTGGCAAAAGGTGCTACCCGCAAAGCAGGTTATGAAACCCTGCATATCCCCGGCCATCCCCCCATATACCTGCAGGCAGATTCCATTGCCTTGCACATGATCCAGCAAATCCGTGATGAAGCCCATCGCTTTGCCATCACCGGCCACCGCAACCGTCGCGCCAAAACCCGGCGCACCTCGACCCTGGAATCCATTCCCGGGATAGGGGCCAAACGCCGCCGCGAATTATTGCGCTACTTTGGTGGAATTCAAGCCCTCAATCGTGCTAATCTTGACGACTTAGCGAAGGTACCTGGTATTAGCCAGTCACTGGCGCAACGGATTTTTGAGGCGTTAGGCTCTGCGAATAAATAATGTAGCGGTGTAATGTATGCTGAATCTCCCTAATATTCTTACACTGGTGCGGATATTAGTAATTCCAATATTCGTATTAGTTTTCTATCTCCCCATCACCTGGGGGCATACCGGTGCCGCGGTGATTTTTGGTCTGGCCTGCATGACTGACTGGTTAGATGGTTATCTTGCGCGCAGCCTGCAACAAGCCACCCGTTTCGGCGCTTTCCTTGATCCTGTCGCTGACAAGCTGATGGTATCCATCGCACTCATCATGATAGTTGCCGAAGCACAATTCAAATTCGTCAGCGGTAAAACGGTGATGTACGCATTGCCGCCGTTTTTGATTACCATACCCTCAGCCATTATTGTCAGTCGCGAAATCATCGTGTCCGCGCTACGCGAATGGATGGCGGAAATTGGCAAACGCACCAGCATAGTCGTTTCCAGTCTAGGGAAAATTAAAACCACTCTGCAAATGCTGGCTTTAATCGTCTTAATTTACTGCACGCCAACCACTAGCGCTTCCTTGATTGCTGTGGGCTATGTTTTACTCTACGCGGCGGCAATTTTGACAATTTGGTCTATGGTCATTTACTTGAAAACAGCGTGGCCAGAGTTTCAAATAAATTGATAAATTTCCGTTAATTTATCAATTCAAGCTTGACACTGTTAAGTCCTCATATAGAATTACGCCTCTGGATGCAGCGCGGGAATAGCTCAGTTGGTAGAGCACAACCTTGCCAAGGTTGGGGTCGCGAGTTCGAGTCTCGTTTCCCGCTCCAAACATGTAACAAAACTGATTTTTGCATGTTTCAACGTAGGCAATCACATAGTTTAGCCTAAAAAAGTTTTATGGCTGGGTGGCAGAGTGGTTATGCAGCGGCCTGCAAAGCCGCGGACGCCGGTTCGATTCCGACCCTAGCCTTTATATTATATACACCACTTGCCCGGGTGGCGGAATTGGTAGACGCAAGGGACTTAAAATCCCTCGGAGGTAACTCCGTGCCGGTTCGATTCCGGCCTCGGGCACCAACACAAACGATCTCACAGTCGACGCAAATGACGAATGAGGTGTTATCAAGATGACTTTTGTTGTAACCGAACAATGTATCCGGTGCAAGTACACAGATTGCGTTGAAGTCTGTCCCGTTGATTGTTTTTACGAAGGCCCAAATTTTCTAGCGATTAATCCCGACGAATGTATTGATTGCGCATTATGCGAACCCGAATGTCCCGTCAACGCCATTTATTCAGAAGACGACTTACCCGAAAAATATAAAAATTTTTTGCAAATCAATAAAGAGCTAGCGGAAAAATGGCCCGTCATCACTCGCATCAAAGACGCTCCCCCCGACGCGGATGACTGGAAAAACGTAGATGATAAGTTGAAATATTTAGATAAAGGTGAGTAGGGTGACTCTGTTATTCCGCACAGGAATGTAGGTTGCATCATCCCTGTCATTCCCGCGCAGGCGGGAATCCATTTATAGCTGAGCGCAGTATGTAGGTTGGGCTGAGTGCAGCGAAGCCCAACAGCTTTACCCACGGAGTTTTTTGCTTTACCCAATTTGTTGGGCGATGCTGACAGATAACAACGAGACTATCTCTTGCCAACCGAATCCAGCACCGACATCCTGCGCGCAGGCGGCTTACTAAGCCAGGCCATCCACGGTTTCACACCCCGCATCGCCCAGCAGGAAATGGCCGATGCAATCGATCAGGCCATCCAACACAATGCCCAATTAATCATTGAAGCGGGCACCGGCACCGGCAAAACTTTTGGTTATCTGGTCCCCATTTTGCTAGCCGAAAAAAAAACCATCATCTCCACTGGCACGAAAAATCTGCAAGATCAGTTATTTTTTATTGATATCCCCGTCATCAAAACCATCATGGCCAATGAATTTGGTATTAAACCCAAAGTTGTTTTATTAAAAGGTCGCGCGAATTATCTATGCCTGCACCGCCTTGAAAGCGCCCGCCAGGATGGACGGTTTGCCTCCCGCGAATTAGTCAGTGAATTACACACCGTGTATGACTGGTCAACCATGACCGAGCAGGGTGATATCGCGGAGTTATCAACCATCTCCGAAGATTCACCGGTCTGGTCTTACGTTACCAGCACCACTGAAAATTGTCTCAATCAGGATTGTGAATTTTATCAAGCATGCCATGTCATGCAAGCGCGTCAACAAGCCCTGGCCGCCGACATTGTTATTGTCAATCACCATTTATTTTTTGCTGATCTCGCGTTACAGGAAGAAGGTTTTGGCGAATTACTGCCGGGCACAGATGTCGTTATTTTTGATGAAGCGCATCATTTACCGGATGTGGCGTCCTATTTTTTTAGCACCGTTTTGTCTAGCCGGCAACTCACCGAATTAGCGCACGACTGCGAAGCCGAAAGCGCGGCTGGCGCGCAAGATATCCCGCAAATTAACCCACTCTCAGCGGAATTACAACGCGCCGTCATCGCCATGCGCAGCGCGCTAGGCATGGAGCAGCGTTCACAACCCTGGCCCGAAGTTTTATCTCAACCTATGCAAACCGCAATCTGTAACATCAAAGATATTTTAAAAGATTTTGGCGCCGTGTTAAAAGAAGCCGCCGTGCGCAGCAAAGGCCTGGAAAGTTGCTACCGCCGCACCCTGGCAATTATGGAAAATTTCGATAAATTAACCACCGGTGCACCGATTAATACAGTGCATTGGTATGAAATTCATACCCAAACTTTTACCCTGCATTTAACCCCACTGATTGTCGCCGAGTATTTCAAAAAATATCTGCGTGATCGTAACCGCGCCTGGATTTTTACTTCCGCCACCCTCACGGTAAAAAATAATTTTAATTTATTCACCGACACGCTAGGCTTGGAAAATACTCGGCAACTACAATTAAAAAGTCCTTTTAATTATGCGCAGCAAGCCTTGTTGTACGCACCCCGCGGCATGCCTGACACGCACGCGGAAAATTATATTGAAGCCGTAATCGACGCCGCCTTGCCAGTGTTACAGGCTACCGAGGGCAAGGCGTTTTTATTATTTACCAGCCATCGCGCTTTAGAGCGGGCCGCGGCTTATCTCGCGAACCGCGTGCCTTATCCCTTACTCAGACAAGGCACGAAACCAAAACGCCAATTAATTGATGAATTTAAAACCCTGGGCAATGCGATTTTGCTTGGCACCAGTAGTTTCTGGTATGGTGTGGATGTGCGTGGTGACGCATTATCCTGCGTAGTCATCGATAAATTACCGTTCGCCGCGCCAGAAGATCCTATTTTGCGCGCTAAAATTAAAATGTATCGCGAACAAGGCATAGACCCATTCTGGAATTTTCAATTACCTCAGGCCGTGTTAACGTTAAAACAAGGCGCCGGCAGATTGATCCGCGATATTACTGACCGGGGTGTGTTAATGATTTGTGATCCGCGTCTGGTAGGCAGTCGCTATGGCGAAGTATTTTTGCAAAGTTTACCCGGCATGACAAGGACGCGTGACCTTGACCGGGTGCGAGATTTTTTTAAGGTAACCAAGCCCAATGAACTTGAAATTATTAGCGATTGAAACTTCAGCTTCTGCTTGTTCAGTTGCGCTGCTAATCAATGATGAAATTAAAACCCTGCACGAAATTATCCCTATGCAACAAGCACAGCGGATTTTAACTATGATTGATCAATTGCTCAGTGACAATGGCTGCCAGGTGAATGAATTATCCGCGCTGGCTTTTGGTTGCGGCCCAGGCAGTTTCACTGGCGTGCGCATTGCGACTAGCGTCATTCAAGGTCTGGCTTATGCGAGCGGGTTACCCGTGATTAGTGTTTCATCGCTGGCTGCCGTCGCGCAAACCGCTTATGAAGAATTGCATTGGCCCAAAATTATGGTGGCGATGGATGCGCGTATGAATGAAGTTTACTTTGGTGCTTACCAAGTCAATGCGCAAGGCTTGATGGAATTGCAAAACAAAGAAATGGTTTGTCGCCCTAAAGATATTCCACTGCCAGCAACGCCGGATTGGTATGGCGCGGGTAATGGCTGGGCGGTGTATCAAGACGCGTTACCGTGCCAACCGACTGCCGTAGCGGCTGAACAATTACCTACCGCTTTTGGTGTCAGTTTGCTGGCAAAAGCCAAATATTTACGCCATGAATGGCAGCCCGCGGCTGAGGTCATGCCCGTATATTTACGGGATGATGTAGCTGAAAAAGGCAGATAAAGCTCCAGCTGTTATTAAATTAAGGTATTTTGCCCTGAAATCTCCATGAAAAACACAAATGCTAATTGAGTTTTACCCCCTAAAAGAGCTAAAATTCTAACCATATAGATATATTTAGAACAAACACGCATAACGCTCCGGAGGCAAGGTACTTTTATGGCAGGTCAAGTCGGCAGTCGCCGCCAGGAAGTAATTAACGAAATACTCACACATGTTAAAAATCGTGTTCCCGAAAAACAGTTTAAAATTATTGAAGTGTATGCTCAGCGTTATTACGCATCCAGCGCGCTCGCCGATTTAGGCGAACATTCACTGGAAGATTTATGCGGCGCATTTTTATCGCATTGGAATTATATCTATCAACGCGCGCCGGGCGAATCCAAGGTTCGGGTATTTAATCCCACGATTGAAAATGATGGCTGGCAATCCACGCACACCATCATTGAAATTTCGCATGATGATATTCCATTCCTGGTTGATTCAACGCGTATGGAAATTAATAAGCATGATTTGCAAATTCATTTTATTATTCACTTTGGTGGCTTAAAAGTAAAACGCGATGCTGAAAATCGTATCATCGATGTATTACCCCCCGGTGCTACGGATCCCAATGAACGCTCTGAAGCACCTATTTACATTGAAATCGATAGACAAACCGATCCTGTCGCCATGGAAACATTATGCAGCGGCATTCAACATTCTTTAGCTGACGTGCGTGTGGCGGTTGCCGACTGGCGCAAAATCATGGAACGCGTAGAAGAATCCCTGCTTGAGCTTGAGCAGAACCCACCGCCACTCGATCCTGCGGAAATCGCCGAATCGAAAGATTTTTTACGCTGGCTAATCAATAATAATTTTACTTTCCTGGGTTCGCGTGATTATAAATTAATAGGCAATGAAACCAACCGCGCGCTGCAAATGATCCCGGGGACAGGCCTTGGTGTATTGCGCGATGAATCGTCGAGCACGGTTTCCCGACGTTATACGGAATTGCCGCCCCAGGCGCGCAAACTGGCGCTGTCAAAAAATATTTTAATTATCGCCAAAACCAATACTCGCTCCACGGTACACCGCGAAGCTTACACCGATTATATCGGGGTGAAACGTTTCAATGATAAAGGCGAAATCATCGGTGAACGTCGCTTCATAGGTCTTTACACGTCAACCGCGTATCATTCAAGTCCGCGCTATATTCCCTTTTTACGACTCAAAGTCGCGAAAATCATGCAGGAATTACATTTTCCACCCGACAGTCATAATGGCAAAGAAGCCATGCATATTTTGGAAACCTTGCCGCGGGATGACTTGTTTCAAGCAACTCAGGATGAACTCGTCAAATTAACCATGGGCATTTTACATTTGCAGGAACGCAAACGGGTGCGTTTATTTATCCGCAAAGATTCCTATGGTCGTTATTTTTCCTGCCTGATCTTTGTGCCACGCGAAATTTTTAATACTGAACTCACGCTGGCAATGCAAGAAGTGTTGATGGAATCACTGGAAGGTATTGAATGTACTTTTACCACTTATTTTTCTGACTCCGTGCTGGCGCGTTTACATTTCTTATTGCGGGTAAATCCCCGTTCTAATGTGGAATATGATGTACCGATTATTGAACAGAAATTAATTGACGTGGCACGCTCCTGGACCGATGAATTAAAAACCCATTTAGTGATTCAATTTGGTGAAGCAGATGGTTTGCGCTATTACGCCAAATACGCCAAAGCTTTCCCGATCAGTTACACGGAATATTACCGACCCCAAACCGCGTTAAACGACATCACCCAAATGGAAGTGTTATCCAAAGAAAATCCTTTGGGCATGGTCTTTTACAAGCGCATCGATAAAACTCCTGAAACGTTACGTTTCAAATTATTTCACGCCGAGCATCCGGTCGCGCTCTCTGATGTATTGCCAACACTTGAAAACATGGGTTTGCGCGTCATCGGCGAACGCCCGCACGAAATTATTTTTAAAGATGGCAAAATCATCTGGATTAATGATTTTGATGTAGTCTATGTGCGTGACAAGGAAATTCCCGTCGAAAATGTCCGGGAAATTTTTCAAGAAGCTTTTGCAAAAATCTGGTTTCGTTTTGCGGAAGATGATGGTTTTAATCGGCTGGTACTGGAAGCGCAATTGACTTGGCGCGAAGTAGCGGTGTTACGCGCTTATACCAAATATTTACGCCAGACGGGTTTTACTTTCAGCCAAAATTATGTCGAAAAAGCGCTGATTAACAATCCCGATATCACTAAAAACCTGATTAACTTATTTAAACTACGCTTCACTCCAAACAATCATCAGCAACATCCGGACACCACGCCTATCGTTTCAGAGATTGAAAAAGCGCTGGAAGATGTGGCCAGCCTTGATGAAGACCGGATACTACGCCGCATTTTGGAAGTGATTCTAGCCACTATGCGCACCAATTATTTTCAAACTGAAATTGAGGATGAAGATACTTACAAACCTTATATCTCATTTAAACTAGATCCTTCCGCCATTTCTGACTTGCCCTTGCCACGACCCATGTATGAAATCTTTGTGTATTCGCCACGGGTGGAAGGCGTGCATCTGCGCGCTGGCAAAGTCGCGCGCGGCGGCATACGCTGGTCAGACCGCCGCGAAGATTTCCGCACCGAAGTATTGGGATTAATGAAAGCCCAGCAAGTGAAAAATTCAGTGATTGTCCCGGTAGGCGCCAAAGGTGGCTTCTTCCCAAAACAATTACCCAGCGAAGCCGACCGTGATGAGCGCATGAAAGAAGTTATTTACTGTTATTCAACTTTCATTCGCGGCTTGCTCGATCTTACCGACAACATTAAAGACAACAAAGTCGTGCCACCGGTTAATGTAGTGCGTTATGACGAAGATGACACTTATCTGGTGGTAGCCGCCGACAAGGGCACCGCAACTTTCTCAGACATAGCCAATGGCATTTCCAAAGATTATGATTTTTGGTTAGATGACGCCTTCGCCTCTGGCGGTTCCGTAGGGTATGACCATAAAAGAATGGGTATTACCGCGCGCGGTACCTGGGAATCGGTAAAACGGCACTTCCGCGAATTTAATATTGATCCTACCCGTGATGATTTTACCGTGGTGGGAATTGGTGATCTGGCTGGCGATGTGTTCGGCAATGGCATGTTGCAATCAGAACACATTAAATTAATTGGCGCTTTTAATCATGCGCATATTTTTCTGGACCCGGACCCCGATCCAAAAATCAGTTTCGAAGAACGTCAGCGCATGTTTAATTTACCACGCTCTTCGTGGACCGATTACAACCCGGATTTACTTTCCAAAGGTGGCGGCATCTATAGTCGCGCCGCAAAATCGATAAAACTTTCCGCGGAAATCAAGCAAGCCCTGAACTTAAAAAAAGACAACATGGCGCCAAATGATTTGATCCGGGAAATGCTAAAAGCACCGGTGGACTTAATTTTTAACGGCGGTATCGGCACCTTCGTGAAATCCAGTATTGAAACCAATACGGATGCTGGCGATCGTACTAACGATAATATCAGAATTGACGGCAATGAATTGACAACGCGGGTAGTAGGCGAGGGTGGTAACCTTGGCTTTACTCAATTAGCACGCATTGAATATTCTTTAAATGGCGGCATTATCTATACCGACTTCATTGATAACTCTGCGGGCGTAGATTGTTCCGACCATGAAGTTAATATTAAAATCCTGCTGAACAAATTGATTGCCGACGGTGAAATGACCCTCACCCAACGCAATAAGCTGCTGGAAAAAATGACGGATGAAGTTGCCGAACTCGTGTTGCGCGACAACTATGAACAAACGCAAATGCTTAGCCTGGAAGCCTCCGTGGGTCAGGAAACCATGGATTTATTCAAGCGCTATATGGTAGAGCTGGAAAAGAATGGCCGGCTGCAGCGCAAGCTTGAATCCCTGCCCGATGAAAAAAATCTGTTGGAGCGTATGTCCAACAACAAAGGGTTAACGCGTCCTGAAATCGCCATCTTACTGGCTTATTGTAAAATGTATTTAAAACAAGACATTCTTGCCTCCGATGTGCCGGAAGACCCTTATTTTACCAAATTCCTGAAACTTGCTTTCCCGAAACCCTTACGTAAAAAATACTTTGAACAAATGAAAGACCACCGCTTACGCCGTGAAATTATCGCCACCCATCTTGGGAAATATGTCACCGACCACATGGGAATTAATTTTGTGGAACGCCTGCAACGGGAAACTGGCGCATCAGTGGCTTTCATCATGCGCGCCTTTGTGATTGCCGAAAATATTTATGGTTTAAATGAGCTCTGGGCACAGATTGAAGCCCTGGATTATCAAGTACCGACCGCCGTCCAACAAAAAATGATGTTGCAAATGTATTATTTAATCCGGCGCACGACGCGCTGGTTTTTACGTAATCGCAAACCTGAAATTGACATCCAGGAAACCATTAATAATTTTTCCAATCCAGTTCAGGAATTGATGAAACTCATACCCAGCATACTGGCTGAGCCTGATCAAGAACGTATGCATGCTGAAGTTGAAAGTTTCGTCGAAGAAGGTGTACCGCCTGAATTCGCCTTGCAAATGGCTGCCAGCCAAGCTTTATTTACTTCCCTGGACATTGTTGAAGCCGCGCGTAAATACGATTTTAGAGTTGCTGAAATGGCGCAGGTTTATTATAAACTTGGCAGTGTGCTTGAACTTGACTGGTTACGTTTACAATTAACTTCGCACCCTATGGAAAATCAATGGGATGAATTGGCGCGCGCCAGTTATCGCGATGACTTGGATAGTGTGCAACGCAAATTGTCCATTAATGTTTTGAAAAAACGCCGCAACAACTCCGTAGATGAATGTGTAGTGGGATGGCTTGAAGAAAACCAGCAATTGATCGAGCGCTGGCATAACCTGCTTGCGGATATCAAATCGAGTACCAGCGTAGGCATGGTAACGTTTTCAGTAGTCTTGCGGGAATTATTTGATTTTGCGCAAGCGGGCTAATTTTTTGGGAGTAGGCAACCATGGTGACAACATTTCCGAATACTTCACACTCGCGTTTTGTTGAAGTTTTTGGCTCTAAAATGCATTTTATTGAAGATGGCAGCGGTGATCCCATTTTATTTTTACATGGCATACCGACCTCCAGCTATTTATGGCGTAATATTATTCCTTACATCGCTCCACTGGGACGTTGTATCGCGGTTGATTTAATCGGCATGGGCAAATCCGATAAACCCAATATTGACTACACCATTGAAGACCACATCAAGTATATTGACAAATTTATTGAAACCCTCAAATTGAAGCGCCTCACTATCATCATGCATGGCTGGGGTTCCATTATCGGTTTTAATTATGCCATGAATCATGAAGCAAAATGCAAAGGCGTGGTATTTTACGAAGCTTATTTACGTCCATTCAATGAGGCAGATATTTCATTGCCGTATCAAGAACAAGTTACACTGCTGCAAGCAGAAGAACATAATGCCGAATTCGTCATGAATGGCACACATTATGTAGACAAAATTCTCCCCCAAGGCATGATGCGTCCCTTGACCGATGAAGAAATGTCGCATTATCGTGAACCCTTCATGCAAAAAGGCGCGGAACGGCCGCTGCGTCAATATTTGCAGGAAATACCTTATGGCACAGGTAAAAGTTCAGTGGAAAAATTGATAACGGATTATTCGCAAAAATTAACCAAATCAACACTGCCAAAATTAATGCTCTATTCACTGCCCGGATTTATCACTACAATGGCGACCGCGATATGGGCCAAAGAGCATTTACCTAATTTGGAAATTGTGGAAATCGGCGAAGAATTACATTTTGCGCAAGAAAGTAATCCCAGTTTAATGGGTGAAACAATTAGTGTATGGTTACAAGGCATAGAACAAATAACAACATAACAGTTTTTGGTGGAGAATCAGTAGTTTTATGAAAGCTTCTTATAACATAGCAGTAGTCGGCGCCACCGGCGTAGTGGGTAGCACTTTATTAAGTATTCTGGCGGAACGCGGTTTCCCTATAAAAAAATTATTTTTACTCGCCAGCCATCGTTCAGCGGGCGAAACCATTAAATTTAAAGATGTTGCTTATCCCATCAGCGACATTACCCACTTTGACTTCAGTCAAAGCGACATTAGTTTTTTCTGTGCTGGCAATGATATTGCCGCCGAATATGCCCCAAAAGCGGTAGCAGCAGGTAATATCGTATTAGATAAAAGTTCGCATTTCCGTTACGACAAAACCGTGCCGCTCATTGTGCCCGAAGTCAATCAGGCTGACATCGCTAAGTACGCCAATCAAAAATTGATTGCCAGCCCTAACTGCAACACCATTCCACTCGTGGTCGCACTGAAACCTATTTATGATGCTGTCGGTATTACTCGTATTAATGTCGCGACTTATCAATCGGTTTCGGGTACTGGCAAGGCTGCGGTATCAGAATTGCAAGAGCAGAGCGGCCAAATTTTAAATGGAGAACCTATAGACCCCAAAGTTTATCCGCAACAAATCGCGTTTAATGTATTACCTCACATCGATGCATTTGAAGAAAATGGCTATACCCGCGAAGAAATGAAAATCGTCTGGGAAACCCAAAAAATCTTCAATGATGACACCATCGCCATCAATCCTACCGCCGTCCGGGTACCCGTTTATTGTGGGCATTCGGCAGCAGTCCATATTGAAACCCGTGAAAAAATTACCCTTAAACAAGCCTTAGACCTTTTATCCAGTGCCATCGGGGTAAAATTAATTACCGGCCAATACCCTTATCCAACCCCAGCTTTAGATGCGGCAGGCAAAGACCCGGTCTATGTAGGACGCGTTAGAGAAGATTTTTCTTGCGCTAAGGGCTTGAATTTATGGGTAGTTGCCGATAATTTGCGTAAAGGCGCCGCCCTCAATGCCATACAAGTCGCTGAAAGCATGGTAGGTTTTTCGCCCTAGTCTAATAGGGCGAATATCTCACAAAAATAATATTCTTTAAGGCAACTTTAAGATAGACTTGTTATATTAATATTATAAATAGTTACTCCAAAGGCACGGAATCGCTTTAACCCACACGAGGGGGACGGCATGTCACACAAGAGTCGCACAAATTCAGTCAATACCCCCGATGACTCGGACAGTCATTACGATGATTCTCGCCCGACAAAAACCCAAAAGGACCTGGACTATAAAGCTTTTCAAGCTTTCATGGTTCAATATGAAACGTTAATTCCCGAACTCGTTGACTCCAGTTACCTGTTAGCGGATAGAATTTCAGCGCTGAAAGAATTATTAAAGCAGAATAGTGAATTACTAGCCGCCGCTACCAATCCCCACTTTATTCCCAAAGAAATGGTCGCCACCGCCAGACCTATTGAAGAAGTAAAAGCAATTTTAACGAATAGCGATGAACTGCTAAATGATATTTTATTTAACCTGCAACCAAGATCCAAATTTCAATATCGTTAATACTGTCATTCCCACGCAGGCGGGAATCGTAAATAAATCCTTCACTTAACCTTTTAACTACTTTATGATTATCCCCCGCCAGGCTTTATCATCCCGAGGCTTTCATGCACACCGTTAACCAATTTCTTGATACCGTACAACCGGCGATTACCTTTTTGACTACGCACGCAATTCTGCGCTACTCGTTGATAGTCAGCATACTGATTCTGCTCGGCGTATTTTTTTATTTATACTATGCCCAGCAACAAAAAACCACTGAACCCATTATTGATTTTCAAGCGATAGCAGGTGACGACGTCAACGCGACCCAGCTTGATCTTGCCAAAGCTTATCTGGAAATGGGTCAAAAAACTCAGGCCAAAACGATTTTACGCCAGACCGTGAAACAGGGCAGCAAGCCCCATAAAAACCGCGCGCGTCAATTGTTGAAATCACTTTAAATGCGTATTGCTCTCGGTATTGAATACGATGGCCATGATCTTTATGGCTGGCAGGCGCAAAGCGGTCTGCCCACCGTCCAGCAACACCTGGAAGATGCCTTAACGAAAATAGCCAATCATCCCGTTAAATTATTTTGTGCCGGCCGCACCGACGCGGGTGTACACGCCACCGGCCAAGTCAGCCATTTTGAAACGACTAACGTGCGCCATTTACATGCTTATACCTTAGGCGCGAATACGCATTTACCGCCTGGCATAGCCGTGCGCTGGGCGCAGCAAGTGGATGAACAATTCCACGCGCGCTTTAGCGCTCGCGCCCGAACGTATCATTACATTATTTACAACCATCCCATCCGCTCGGCAATCATGTGCAAGCGTGCCACCTGGTGCCAACACGAACTTGATATCACGCCTATGCAAGAGGCTGCTAACGCACTGCTAGGCGAACAGGATTTTTCTTCTTTTCGGTCAGCGCAATGCGAATCACACTCACCTACGCGCAATGTGCACTTGGTTACCGTATCGCGTCAGCAACGCTATGTGATTATCACGCTCACCGCCAATGCGTTTTTACATCACATGGTGCGCAACATAGCGGGTGTGCTGATTCGTATCGGTAGCGGACGCCTGCGGGCGGCGCAAATGCAGGAAATACTGGCCGCCAAAGACCGCAGTGTTGCCTTTGAAACCGCCAGCGCCGCCGGTTTATACCTGGCGAAAGTCACTTATCCCGAACCCTATATATTCCCAAAGACGGAAAATTTACCGTTATTTTTGCTCTAAAAGCTATTTTTAACGTGAAATTACTTTTATAATCCAATAACTTTTTAGTAATCTGAGTAGTGTGCATGAGTTGGTTAAAGAAATTATTACCCTCACGAATTCGCACCGATGCGACCACCAAAAAAGGCGTTCCTGAAGGGCTCTGGTCGAAATGCGATAAATGCGGGGCAGTACTATATCGATCTGAATTGGAACGTAACCTCGAGGTTTGTCCCAAGTGCAGTCATCATATGCGCTTGTCTGCCCGTAAACGCCTGGAATACTTCCTGGATAATGGCTCTGAAGTCGAAATTGGCGCGGAAGTCCTGCCCGTAGACAAACTCAAATTCCGGGATTTAAAAAAATATAAAGATCGTTTATCAGCCGCACAAAAATCAACCAATGAAAAAGAAGCCCTGGTGGTGCTACAGGGACGGGTGCTAGGCAAGCCCCTGGTAGCCGCCGCGTTTGAATATGGATTTATTGGTGGCTCTATGGGCGCGGTAGTGGGCGAACGCTTTGTTCGTGGCGCGCATGCTGCCCTGGAAGCGAGAATTCCATTTGTCTGTTTTTCAGCGAGTGGGGGAGCGCGCATGCAGGAAGCATTAATTTCTTTAATGCAAATGGCAAAAACCAGCGCCGCGCTTGCGCAACTGGCCGAACAAGGAATACCCTATATCTCGGTGTTAACGGATCCAACCATGGGTGGGGTATCAGCGAGTCTGGCCATGCTAGGTGATATTAATATTGCTGAACCCAAGGCCTTGATTGGATTTGCTGGCCCCAGGGTCATTGAACAAACAGTAAGAGAAAAACTGCCGGAAGGATTTCAACGCAGTGAATTTTTATTGAAACACGGTGCAATCGATATGATTGTTAATCGTGCTGATATGCGCGAGACTATTGCCAGGCTACTGTCAAAATTATCGCGTGAATAGAACCATTTTATAAACTTGTTGAGGTGTCATCTTATGGAAAAGAAAACAACACGCAGAATCATTGGGGTTCTGGTCGTCATTGCGCTGGTCATCATCTTGTTACCGCTTATGTTTAACGGTCCTGAAGACCAATCGCCGATTCAAACCAGCGAAGCCAAAGCACCAGCATTCCCCGGCACGGAAGTAGAAGCGAATGCCGCCAGCACCGAAAATACCAATATGATTCCACCTAGCCAAAGCGGCGCGTTGATCAACCGCATTGTTGCTCCTAGCGCACAACAAAAAGTGCCATCACCTGCGTCTGCCGAAACGGTTGCCAGCACTACTTCACAAAACTTGAGCCAGCCTGGAGTCGATAATGGGAATCCCATTCCAGAAAATATGAACATGCTCTCAGCGGATTTAACTGCGCCTATGTCATCAGCAGGCGAAGCGCCGATGATAAAACCCATCAACGAACTCACCGCAACCAATACCGCCGCTGAAAATGTGATTGTTATTGATTCTGACGGCGATGGTTCCACCACCACGTTAACTAAAGCGCTGGCGCAAGCTGACCTGGGCAAATCCGAAATGCAGGTAGCACCAATTCAAACCGAAGTTTCTCCCGTTCAGGCTAGAACCACGGTCGTTCAAGCACAACCAGCACCTGCCAGAGTACAACCCACACCCGTTGTTACGGCACAAGCCGCACCAGCACCGACTATTTCTCCCACTCCGGTAATAACCAAGAGCATTGTCGCCGCCATTAGCAAGACGCCAACGATTGTTGCTACCGCCAAAAAACCTGCTCATGCTGCAAAGAAGACGGTAGCTTCTGCGGCGACAACAGCGCCTGTTAAAACCGTTGCTAGTAATAATGCGGAAATTTCGGCGAAAACGGTAGCTGACCTGAAGAAAGCCGCCTGGATAGTCCAGTTAGGCAGCTTCAAAAATAAATTAAACGCGGAACGTTTAACCAATTCATTGCGCGCCAAAGGCTATAAAGCATTTACCCTTGAAACCAAGAGTAACGGCCAAACCCGCGTCTGCGTAGGCCCCGAATTCAAACAAATGGCCGCTAC
>JAZKAT010000035.1:0-11973 GCA_040389045.1 Pseudomonadota bacterium
CTTCACCTCTCCCCTTGTGGGAGAGGTCGGCGGCGCAGCCGACGGGTGAGGGGTGCTTTTAATACAAATCAACAGACTCTTGCAAACCATCCGCTCCAACCACCAACATATTCCCTTTCTCATGCCAGGCCGGTAGCACAGTCCTAGTCACCGCCATATCACCCAAAGAAAATTCATGCACCGCCGGCCTATGCGTATGCCCATGTATCAACTTTTTAACTTGATGCTTAGCCATCACCCGTTCAACTTCCGCCTGCGTAACATCCATCAAATATTCCGGCGCGTTACTAGTATGTAATTTACTTTGCTCCCGCATGCGCGCGGCAATTGCCTGCCGTTTTGCTAGTGATTTACATAAAAATAATTTTTGCATAAACCAGTTACGAGATTTTTTGCGAAATTTTAAATACGCCGTATCCGCCGTGCACAGAGTATCCCCATGCATTAATAAAACTGGGCCATTAACCAGATTCAACACATACTCATCCGGCAATAAACGACAACCCGTGGCATTAAGAAAACGCCGACCCAACAAAAAATCACGATTTCCATGCATGAGGTAAATCGGCAAACCACTCTCCGTGGCGGCGCGCAGGGCAGCAATAATGACGAGGTGAAAAGCCGTTAAATCATCATCGCCCACCCATGCCTCAAAGAAATCACCCAGGATATACAGGCTGCCCGCACTACGGGCTTCTCTTTGTAAAAAACGCAGGAAAATATCCGCGATAACCGGCTGATTTTCCGCAAGATGTAAGTCAGAAATAAATACAGTATTCACGCACTATTTACCTTGTCAAGCCACCCAAAATCAAATTAATACCCTATAATAAAAATAAGGGCTTACCATTCATCACCATTGAGAAGGGGAAGAATGTCATGAAAGTATTAGTCAATTCAACACCTGTCGCATTATGGCAAACCATTATACATGACGCTGAGATAGACTGCGCCACCACACTCCCCCAAGAATTAGAAGCCTACGTAGTCATGCTAATGATGCGCTACATGGATAAACCCGAATTAGCCCGAGAAGTCATTGCCACGCAGCTCCTGGAAGGCTTAAACCAGCGTGCCAGCGCCAGAGAAGCCCGTTTACAGAAAGTAGGGGACATCTGCTTATTATTTTCCGGGTTATTCCCTGGTATGGCGGAAAAAAGACTCGTCAAAATCAGCTATTTTATCAATTTGGGCCGTGGCGCTTACGCCACTATGTCCAGAACGAGTAACGATATTTTTGGCTTGCTAGCCCAGCAATTCGTGGCAATTATGGATATTTTACAATCAGCGGGCCAGCATGCCCAGCAATATCCTCAACTAATGCCCTTACAAGCGTATGAACTCTGGAATGAATGCGGCAGTCAACGCGCTTTGCGAGCCTTAAAACAATATACCCAGGCCACACCCATATCGTTAAATAACCACCAAGGCTGTATCATTAAACTAAAATAAAAAAACTTTACTGGTCATTCCCCACTTTTATCTACTAAAATACCGGTTATCTTGAATCGGAGCAAATCCATCCATGCGTTTAGTTTTATTAGGCTGCCCTGGCGCAGGTAAGGGCACACAGGCGAAATTTATCAGAGAGAAATTTCATATTCCTCAAATTTCGACGGGTGATATGCTACGCGAAGCAACCAAACAAGGCACGCCAGTCGGTAAACTCGCCAAAGAAATTATGGATGCAGGAAAACTTCTCCCCGATGACGTTATGATTGCCCTGGTTAAAGCAAGGATTGCAGAACCGGATTGCGCGCGCGGTTTTTTGCTCGACGGTTTCCCCCGCACCATCCCCCAGGCTGAAGCCTTGCATGAAAATAAAATTTATCTGGATTTTATCATTGAAATTCGGGTACCAGACGAAGAACTCGTCAAACGTTTAAGTGGACGCCGAGTCCATCCCGGATCAGGCCGCGTTTATCACGAGTTACATAATCCACCCAAAAACCCCGGCAAAGATGATTTCACCGGTGAACCCCTAATCCAACGCGTTGATGATCTGGAAGAAACCATACGCAATCGCCAGGCCATTTACCATCAACAGACTGAACCCTTAGTCAATTATTACCGGACCGCCGCAAAAAAAGCGACTGATCCCCATGCGCCAGTCTACATTCAAGTGGATGGGGTAGGCGTCATGGAAGAGATTCGTGATCAAATATTTCAGGCTATCGCCGACCATCCTGAAAAAATTGATTAGGCATGTGCAAACGTAATGAAGGAACTTATGTACCGTAATTTATTCAGTTGTCTGATTATTTTATTTAGTACGAGTTGCTGGGCAGCCAATTCACCTATAGGTTATTGGAAAACAGTTGATGATGTCAGCGGTCGCGTGCAAAGCATCATTCAAATTTATGAAACGCAAGACCATACGCTAGCGGGCAAAATTGTTAAAGCTTTTCCTAAACCCGGTGTGGCGCCACTGCTGATTTGCAATCTTTGCAAAGGCCCGTTGCACGGCCAGCCCGTGTTAGGCATGACTATCTTGAGTTCGCTAAAACCGGAGGGAAATAATCTTTGGTCGAATGGTCAAATCATCGATCCCAATACTGGCAATATTTATCACTGCCTCATTAAATTAATTGGCACAGGAGATAAATTGATGATTCGTGGTTACATTCTTTTTCATTGGTTAGGTCGTTCCCAAACCTGGCTGCATACTGATCAGATTTAAATAATTACTCTTTAATTTCAGCGCGATACTGAACATTTTATGACCTAAATTTTTGCCGTAGGAAGCCTTTTACGTTATAATATAAAGTAGATCGTTATAAATTTGCTGACTTTGAGGAGGGAGTAAATATGTATACCAAAGACAGTTCCACAAAGAATACCATTAATACCCATTCGCGCGATCTGCAACAAGATTTCCAACGCGTTAAAGACAAAGCCAATGAAACACGTGCAGCGCTTCGACAAACAGCTTATGATGTAAAAGATCGAGCAAACGAAGTATTGGCCCAATCGCTTAGAGGCGCCAAAGCAAAACAACTTGAAGTTCAAGACAATATTGTCACTTACGTTACAGAAAATCCGGTTAAAGCAGTTGGTATCGCTTTATTAGCAGGCTTAATTGTGGCGCAAATTTTTCGTAAATAATGATGGGTAGAATTTATGGATGAAAGGAAAAAAACTTCTATTACACAGATTTTTGGAAATGTATTTCATATAGTCCATAAATTAGTAAGCGATATATTTCATTTAGCCAGTGCGGAAGCACGCTTAGCCAAACAAAGCTTAGCAAATATTATTTTGCTAGGCTTTGTTTTTGGTTCCTTGTTTACCTCAACCTGGTTGTGTGTATTAGGATTAATAGTCGCTTTTTTAATGTCAGTCTTTCAATTATCCTTATTGGCTGCATTTGCTATTGTCTGTGTACTGAATTTTATTTTGATTGCCGTCTGTGCATTTATATTTTTAAAATTAAAAGGTAATTTATCTTTCCGTGCCACCCGCAATCAATTGAGTAGTTCTAAACAACTTTTAAAGGATTCTTACCGTGCACGAATTACAGCAAAAAATTAATTATCTTGAAGCACAGATAGCTGCCGATAAAGCAGCACTAGGTATTAATTTAAATTTATTAAAACAACGCGTCGCCACTCCACAATTTATTATCCCCGGGTTAATCGGTATCTTCTGCTTGGGTTATTTCATGCCGCACGTTAAACATGTCAAAGGGACTCTTCCTTTGACACTTATCAAAAATCTGCAGACTGTATTGCCGTTAATTATTGGCTGATCTTTTTTTATTCATATCTGCCATGCCAGCACAAGCTGCCATCCAGTAATACCCTCTGGATAGCAGCTTATGCTGGCATGCCACACTCACCAGCACTCTTTTTTACCTAATCTTACAGCCAGCAAGCTATAATATAAGAAGTATCTAAAGGAACTATGCGCATGCATAAGCCTTCCCAGAAATCCTTCATCAATACATTATTGATTATCTCTCTCATCATCCTGACATCGTCGGGTATGATTTCTTATTATCAGCTAGATCAAATGAGTGCATCTAATAATTGGGTTATGCATACCTATCAGGTAATGTCCAGAATACGGCTTACTTTGCTTTCATTGTTGCGGGCTGATTTATTGGCCCAGGCTTATATTGACAGCGGCGATAAGAGTCAATTAAATCAGATTGATCACTCACTGTTATTTATCAAAAACTCTTTGGACCAATTAAAACAAATAACCTCAGACAATCCAATTCAAAACAATAATCTCAAAAAATTCACTCCATTGTTTGATGAAAAAGTAAAGGCACTGAATTCACTAACCAATTTATACCAAAGCAATGCCCCTTATTCCGCAACAGCGGAAATTACCCTGACTACTATCAACATGAAACTGACTGACGGCATAATTAATTACATGAATGATATTGTTATTAACGAGGAACAAAAATTATTACAAAATCGTACAGCAAGCCTGACTGAGAATACCCGCGAAGCACGCTCAAGAATAATTCTTGGCACCGTCATCGGTGATGCACTGTTGATATTAAGTTTTATATTAATTAATCATTTGCTGACGCAACGCAACCGCGCCGAACGTAGTCGTGATGAATTTGAAAGTCATCTCAGAAAAATTATTGATGGCAGCAGCGATTTGATTGCCGCCGTCGATACTAATTTAAATTTAATCGCTTTTAATAAAGCCTATAGCAGAAAATATCAGCATACTTTTGGAGATATGATTTCTCTTGGCACCAATATCCGCGTGGCATTATCAAAAATGTCACTAAATCAGGAAATTTTAAATGCCTGGCAACGCGCGATCAATGGCGATGAGCTAACCCTGGTCAGCCGCTGGCAACCCACAGACGACAATTATTATGAAATTACTTTTAATCCTATCCATGATGGAGACGGCAATATCATAGGCGCCATGCATATCATGCGGGACATTTCCGAACGCATGAAAGTCGATCAATTAAAAAATGAATTTGTTTCCATTGTCAGCCACGAACTACGCACACCGCTAACGTCCATCCGTGGATCGCTAGGTTTATTAGTCGGTGGCGCCATCGGTAATTTTGATGAAAAAACTAAAAAGATGTTAAATATCGCTTACAGTAACAGTGAACGTTTGATTCGATTAATCAATGATATTTTAGATATTGAAAAAATTGAAATTGGTAAAATTGACTTTCAATTAGCCCCTCTCGATTTACAAAATATTATTGAAGAAACTATACTGTCAAACCAGCCTTACAGCGAAAAATTCAATGTCACTATCAAATTAAGAAAAATTTCGAAAATTGTGCTGGTTTACGCTGATTACGGTCGGTTGGTGCAAGTATTAACAAATTTGATTTCTAACGCGGTCAAATTTTCCAATCCTGGCGGGGAAGTCAATATCACCATTTCTCCAGACAGTAAAAACGTGCGGGTATCAATCGCCGATCATGGCAAAGGGATACCAGATGAATTTCAAAGCCAGGTTTTTCAAAAATTCGCGCAAGCTGATCCTTCCACTATACGCAAACAAAGTGGAACGGGTCTGGGATTAAGTATTAGCAAAGCCATTATTGAAAAGCTTAATGGGCAGATAGGTTTTGTCACTGAAGTGGACCAGGGTTCAACATTTTATTTTGATTTACCGATCTGGAACAAAGATAGTGTCAAACCCACTTTAATTAAAGCCGCTCCGCCGATTACTCAACCCGTCAAACAATCGGTTGAGCATGTCAATTCTAAACCTTTGAAGATTCTTTATGTAGAAGATGACTTGGATTTGTCACAAATTGTGGTTGATATTCTTAAACAAGAAGCAAATCTTATTACCGTACAAACTACACATGGTGCATTGACGGCGCTTTCCCAGCAAAAATTTGATTTAGTGTTACTGGATTTAGTCTTGCCAGATGGTTATGGTGCTGACTTAATACCCGAAGTCACTAAACAACAAATACCTATCGTGATTTTTTCTGCTTATGAATTACCGCAAAAATTTGTGCCGTTTGTGGCAAAAACCCTAATTAAATCTAAAACCACCAACCAGGAATTAATTCAGGCAATTAGAACGGTTGGCCCGACTAAACCTGATGCCTAAAATACAAGTTAGCAAACCACAAAATTTTCCGCTTGCGGCGCTTCAATAATATTTTCCACCAGTTGAATTATTTTATCTGACTTAATATGGAATAGAGTATTCATATCATCAATCACAAAATATTTGTTTTGAATAACATCGTAACGATAAGGTGTATGCAGGATTTTTTCTATATCAAAAGCAATACGCTGCGGCTCCTGACTTTCCAGGGCATAATGCGTTTCCGAGAACGATGAAAGAATACCACCGCCATAAATTTTTAAACCTTTAGCAGTTTGCAGCAAACCAAATTCTATCGTAAACCAGAATAACCGTCCCAGCAGTGATTGAGCTTTCTTGTTGGTGGTTAATGCAATTTCACCATACCATTGAATGAAATCCGCATAAGCCTGATGGGTCAGTAACGGGCAGTGTCCAAAATATTCATGAAAAATATCCGGTTCTTGCAAATAATCTAAATCTTCACGCAAGCGGATAAAAGTCGCCGCTGGAAATTGACGATTGGCTAACAGGGAAAAGAAACTCTCAAGCGGTATCACCGCATCAACTGGAACCACTGACCAGCCAGTCTTCGCCGTTAATACTTCAGATATTTCGTCGCATTGGGGAATATGGTCATGCGGCAAGTCCAGGGCGGTTATGCCATCTAGATACTCCTGGCAGGCGCGTGGCCGCACCACTTCAATTTGGCGCTCATAGAGTATTTGCCAGGTTTCATTTTCCTGGTCGGTAAAATGAATATGGCCAGCACTGTCAGGTTTTTTTGCAACATATTTGCTCATGTTCAGTCCCTCTATGAGTTGATCGATCTGTATACAATAAGGTTTTAATATTACATGGTTTCTTTCTTACATTGAATAGAAAATAGAATGGCAGCCTCATTTGATTTAAAAATGATCAAACTTAAAAATATATTCTACTTATACGGTCTATAAAGGCTCTTATTAAGAGTTTCTTAAGCTTTGTTTGTTACGTTATTGGCCATAGCAAGACTGATAAATCATACATTATTCTAAAAAAACCCGCATCTAACACAGGATTTACAAACGATGAGTAAATATTCAAAGCAAGCCAATACAGTTTTAGCAGAAGTAGTAAGACTATTACCACAGCATGGACCATACTCTTCCTTACACGATATTAAAACAGCATTCCAAAATCTTTATAACCCAAATTTTTCTTATGAAGGTTTGGCAGCTAATAAATTAATAGTCGAAGCGTTACAGAAAGAGGGAGTAGAACTTACGCATGTTATGGAAGTCTTGGAAACCCATAAAGCACATTGCAAACTTCTTCAAGAATATATTACAACTAGACTGTTGGAAGATAAAGAATTAACTATCAATACTGTCGTGGATGAAATTCGCGAGTTAATCACCAGTGAGAACTTACCAGAATCAGCTAAAGGCACTACCAAAGAAACCATATATTTTGCAGAAATTAGTCAGTTAGACACTGCTTTTGTGTTTACTACAAGTCGTCTTGATGCTGTTGCGGCATTAATGGCTGTTAATATTCCTCCTGCAAAAGCTTTCAACGTTGTCGATCAAACGCATGGTTCTATTATCGGTGAAATACCAAAACTTGTTCATACTGTTAAAGGTAGGGTGACAAATATTTTGGTTACCATCGCATTCGAGCAGAAAATGGATGAAGTCGGAAGAGTAAAGGAAGATTTGATAAATGTGCTTGGCGGCGAAATTTCTCAATTTTCTTTTAAACTTGACTACGAACAAGCGATGAAAGGATTGAAAGAATTAATAACCACAAATTTAAAAGGTTTAAATCCAATCGATTTCGTTAATGGCTTATGTACTCCTGAATTTATCAAAGAAATGGACGGAGAGGTAAAACTAGCTAAAGAAAACTTTGTAAATGGACTCATCCAGGAAAGTATGGAACCTTATTGGAAATTACATGGAAACATTCCTGATGCAATAGATGGAATGTTAGATGCAAAAATGCATCAACTCTATGCCAATGTCTTCCAACCCTGGAAAAAAAATTCAACCTATGTACTTCCACAACCGGTAAATACTTGTCTGCCAGTCCCAGGGCAGCCAGCCCTAGCTGATAGCTTGCCAACTCAGCTGATTGCCAGCAACACTTACGGACTAAATCAATATAAGGGAATGGGAATAGGGGCGGGTGGAATGCTGTTGGCGGTAATGGCATATAACAGATTCGCAACGCCTGCTTATGAAAATATTATTAAACCCGTGACCACCAGAGCGTGGAATGCATGCAACCGTCTTGGGGTTTTACTATTTTCTAGCAATAGCTCTAGAGATCGCTTCGAATATAATAATCAAACTACGCTATTGCCCATGCACAACGAACAGAACTTTAAAGCAAATTAATACTAATAAAGCTACATCACTGATAAGAGCAGCAACTCTGCTGCTCTTTATTTTCTAGCTAGATGATTACACTGCTGCTAGCCAGAGTTTCTCTCGCACGAGTCGTAGGAGCGCCTGCTGGTACTAATAAAATATACTGACCTTTCTTCGTCGGCATTACTTCGTGAGTGTAATCTGGATTTAAAACTTTTAATGTTTCAATAGAAATACCGGAAGTCTTGGCAACATGATTTAAAGTAAGCGGCTTATCTACTTTCAATTGCGTGAAATACGGTTGATTAGCAATCGGTGGTAACGTAACACCGTATTTTTTTGGATTCTTAATAATTTCCGCGACTGCCATTAACTTTGGTAAATATACTTTGGTTTCTTTAGGAATGGAAAGGTTCCAAAAACTATGGCTGCCGGCGCGACGTATCGCGGAATCAATTTTCACCTGGCCACAGTTGTAAGCAGCAATCGCCAAATACCAATCACCATCAAAAGCCACGCCTAAATCTTTAAAGTAGGCGAGGGCGGCGGCGGTTGATACTACTACATTGCGACGACCATCATAGCGTGATCTTACTTTTACGCCTAACTCATGCGCGGTGCCCGGCATTAATTGCCAAAGACCAGTCGCACCTTTGGTTGAATGGTCGTTAGGATTAAATTCACTTTCAATCACTGGAATTAAAGCTAATTCACCTGGTAATCCGCGTTGCTGGGTTTGTTGGTGAATAAAATAAATGTAGGGGCTGGCTGCTTTTAAAATACTATAAAGTTTATTCTGATCTGCCAGTAATTTACGAATTTCACTTTTAACTTGAGATAATTGCGCTTTATGATCCATCTTGAAATCTTGACGGATGTTAGTCCAGACCGAATCGTCAACTTTGACTAGTGGAGTGGTTTGAATAACTGGCGCGGGCACAGGAGCATGCACCGCAAGTAGAATAGAAACCGGCACGAGTACAGGTGCAGAAACTGCAACAGATTCGTGGCTGAAATCCACAACATGAGTGATAGGGTTAGTAAACAATGTTAAAAAGAGGTAACAGACAAACAGACCTAACAGAGTTTGTAACCAAATATACGAACGATTAATTGACGAAAACATTTTAGATATTTTTTATTATTTTTATAACAAGAGGATAACTAGCGGTATTCATGTATGCTCCAAACTTATTTAAAACAGGTGCGTAGTATACCCCAGAATCCTTAAGAAAACCTTAATGTTGTCTCTTTGAGCCAAATTATAAAATATTTAATTAATAATCAATTAGTTATAATGCTAGTAGTTAACTTAAATTGCATGTATTTTATGCTGGTTTGCAAGTATAATAATCAATACTTAACTTTATTAAAATAAATAAAGCACCTACTTTTAAAAATAATATGGAAGCCGAATGATAAATACAACAGATGTAAAACAACATGTTTCAAAACGAATTAATATGAAATTGATAATATGTGTCATCTTTTCTTTTTTTGCGGCGTTAGGAACACTGACATATGGTTATAAGTTCGCAGAATATTTCCCCTTACAAAACACCGCATTAATATCCTACCTGGGTGTGGTCTTTGCTATTTGCGCCATGCTCGCGAATATGATGTTAGGAACTTATTCTTTAATAAGTATGAAAAACAAAAAGAACCAGAAAATTTATTTTCATATTTTATTATTAAGTTTGGCGAGTGCGATACCTTATGGTTTTTTATGTTATTTCGGTTATCAAAAAATACTTCCTGCTATAGTAAATATTCCAATTAGTATGATGGTTGTCATCGTAAATACAGGCATTGGTTACACCGCAATTCAAAATCTTTGGTTAAACATGAAAACCACCTTGGAAAAATCCACCACGAAAACATCTCATCATTACGCGGCGACAGTCATTAATTCATTGGGATTTTTCATTGGCTTTAGCATTAGTATAATGACTTACCTGGCCGCCAGCAGTGGCATTACCGAGTTATTAATTCATTATAATTTAACTACCTTAGTCAAATATAATGCGGGCTTCATTCTGGCCATCTTGTCATGGATACCGTGCGCGGCGTTGTTTGCTCACGCGAACCAGACTGTTGCCAGCGAACTTTATGCTAAAGTTAAGCATTTCAAAAAATTTCTTCACAGTATTAATAAAACCAGTTTGGCGCTGTTAGTTTTTTGCATTTGTTCTGGATCATCCCTCACGCAAATGACCGCGGATTCTTTTGCACCGACCAAACAAATTCCTGAATTTTTTAAAGCGGACTACATTCAAATGTTAGTACAATATTTAATTCCGATCGCATTACTTTCAAGTTCGGCATTAAATTATTTTTCGCTCACGCGATTTTTCAGTCAGCTTAAAAATAATCATTAGTTACCCACTCATAAAAGGACTTATGCATGAATAGCTCAAGCAAAATTTTACTGGTTTTAGTTAATCTATTGTTAATTACTTACTGTGGTAATTCCTTCGCCTGTACGACAATTTTTTGGAATGATAACAAATTAGCAAAAGTTGTTGCGCGTTCAATGGATTTATATACTTCTGACCTTCCGCAATTAGTGGTAAATCCTCGCGGCATGGCGCGCGATGGGGGAGTGGAAGTCAATCCGTTAAAGTGGGTTGCCAAATATGGCAGTGTAGTAGTCACAGCCTTTAACACGGATACGGCTTCTGATGGGATGAATGAAGAGGGGCTAAGTGTGCATTTGCTATATCTAGATAAAACTAAATATCCGGCGCGTGACGCAAAACTCCCTGGCCTCGCCAATACGATGTGGGCACAATATTTTTTAGATAATTTTAAGACTGTTAACGAAGCGGTTGCTGAGAGTAAAAATCTTCAGATAGTTTTTAAGGTAGTCAATGGACGGGAATGGCCTATTCATCTGGCTATGGAAGATGTCAGCGGTGACTCGGCGATTATTGAATATATTGATGGGAAGATGGATATTTATCATGGCAAACAATATACCGTTATGACGAATGAACCGGCTTATCATATCCAACTTGAAAATCTTAAACGTTATCAGACGTTTGGCGGCACACTGGCATTGCCAGGGGACGTTGATCCTTTAAGCCGTTTTGTGCGTGGCGCATTCTTTTTAAAAACCCTGCCTGCACCTAAGTCGCGTGTAGAGGCTATTGCGGGTGTATTATCAGTTATCAGGACGGATGCAGTGCCTTTTGGCGCAGTGGATATTTCTGGCAATGAGACGACAGATGCATGGCCCACACGCTGGATTACGGTCGCTGATCTTTCTAATAAAGTTTATTATTTTAATTCTACCACTTCGCCGAATATTGTCTGGATAGACTTTAGTTACCTGGATTTAAAACAAGGCGCACGCCAATTAACAATTGACCCGACTAATCTTAAATTAGTCGGCGAGATATCCAACAGCATGATCCAACGCCCACCGACGGGTTTAAAACCTTAAGCCTTTAAACCCCTAAACCCTGACATTCCAGCGCAAATCATTAAACCCTGTCATTCCCGCGCAGGCGGGAATCCATTAATTGTCGGAGATCATTTATAAATGGATTCCCGCCTGCGCGGGAATGACAGT
>JAZKAT010000035.1:12073-16430 GCA_040389045.1 Pseudomonadota bacterium
CATCTACTCAATAACCGGCACACTCTCCAACTCTTTAAAATGCTTACGACAAGTAGAAATATAATTCTCATTACCGCCAATTGCAATTTGTTCACCCTTGCGAACCACCTTACCTTTAGCATCAATACGCGTATTCATAATCGCTTTTTTACCACAAAAACAAATCGTTTTTAATTCAACAATATTATCCGCCAAAACCAATAAAGAAAGACTACCCGGAAACGGTTCACCTTGAAAATCACTGCGTATCCCAAATGCCAGCACCGGTAAGTTGAGCCTATCGACGATATCAGTTAATTGAATGACTTGTTCTTTTGAAAGAAATTGCGCTTCATCCACTAAAATACAACTTAACTTTGCATTAGTATTTTTGGCGTTGTTTACATAATCATAAAGATTAAATGTATTATCAAAAGACACCGCATTGGCGCTTAAGCCAATACGCGATGAAACTTTGTTAGAACCGAAACGATGATCAATCGCCGAAACAAAAATAATAGTATCCATGCCCCGTTCATTATAATTGTAAGCTGACTGCAATAGCATAGTGCTTTTGCCAGCATTCATCGCCGAATAATAAAAATAAAGTTTAGCCATTGTTTAGTACCAACCATTTTTTCTTCATTAAATAGTGAATTAATTTATTGCGGACAGTGGGCGTTCTTTTGGAGAGACCACTAAAGATGATGAGTCCCACAAACATTATCAAAATTGTGACATTAAGTAAACTCATAAAACTATAGCCGCCTCTAGCTACATTGATACAAGGGTCTCTGGTTAGACATTGATAAGTATATTGTATGGTATCAGGCAGGATAAAAAAGTTTTTAGGAATAAACAGCAAACCAAATAACAGGGTATAGCAGTAATCTAATTTTTCGTGATGGGGATTCACCATAAATAAGAATAATGGGGTATAGACAAAAACCAAACGGTAATCGCCAGACATGATTGGCAACAATGCCAGCATCGCCACTAGTAACATTACTTGTTTCCAAAAAACTGTTTCCACTAACAAAATGTATAATGCAACCAAAGCAAAAATGCAAATAGTTGCCAACGTATAATAAGGTATAAATGCTAGTATAGAAGCGCGATAAGTGTCATTCACCAGCATGCCGGTTTTAATTATATAAAAATATTTCAATATCACTTTAGCCAAAGAAAACAAAGATAGCGAAGACGTTAAACCACCATCATAAATAATATAATTTTGAAATGTTTTTAAACTAGAATGCTGAATATTATGCAAGCTGCCTGAAATCCCCAATTTAAATGAAGATATAGTCAGAAGACTGAACACAATAGTAAAAACAATACATAGGAATGCGGTAGAATAGCGTTTTTCTTTAAGAAATAAAATTATAAAAACCGCGGGAAACGCTTTCATGCCGATTGCGATAGACAATAAAAAAGCCGCTAAAATATAAAACTTTTTCGCGAAAGCAATAACAAATAGGGCGATAAATATAAAAAGCAGGGCATCTATATTAGCTCTATCCAAACAAAATAAGGTGGGATAACTTAAAAAACACAGAATCACTATGCTTTTCATATATTCATTTGAATTAAGGGTAGTTGCAATTATTTTTAAATAATAATTCGCATTCCAGCAAATAAAACAACAAAAAATAGTAAGAAAAATCATTAATCCAGCATTCGGGTTCGTTAACCAGGTAAAGGGATAATAGATAAAATATGCCAGCGGAAAATAATTAGTGAGATGCGCATAGGGATTAAAATCCTTGGCAATAGGATAAAGATTGATAAAATCCATAAATCTATCGGCTGGCAGATATAAAAATGTATCGAAAGGAAATCCAAATTGCAGATAAGTCAAAACACTGTGATAGAAAATTGCAACGATAAAACCGAGTAAGATAATGGTTGATATCAATTGCAACTTGCCTACTGAGTTCATCACTGTTGATTTCTGCATTAGCGTCCCTGCCGCTGCCTTGTTACGGTTATAGATATAATATCTTATTCAAGAGGCTTTAAATAGGGGAATCCGGTCATGCCAGCTATGCCTCGGTTTGCTTTCCTAATCGGGTCTCGTTAAACTATCACCACCGGTGTATATTCAGGGTAGGAAAGAGCCTTATGTCACTCCGATTATTATCTTTTTTACCGTTTCCAGCCATCGTGGTTGCATTTCTCTATCTTCATACCAGAATTTATTTTAATAGTGATGTTGCCTACTTATTGATTGTAGCCCAGCGTATGCTGGAGGGTGGCCAATACGTGCGGGATTTCTTCGAATCCAACCCACCCATGATAATCTATTTATCTATGCCGGCGGTTTGGCTGACGAAATGGTTTCCTGGCCAACTCTTTTTTATATTTGATAGTTATGTTTTTGGTTTAATCATACTATCGGTATGTAGCTCTTCTGGGTTATTAAAGCGTATCATACAAAATAAATTTATTTATTTTGGAATATTGTATACCTTATTAATCGTTTTACTTTTACTGTGTTACCAGGATTATGGCCAACGAGAACATCTTTTTTTAATTTTAACGCTGCCATATTTTTTTGCCGCAGCGTTGCGCTACCAGCGTCAAGATATTGCTCTGCCATTCGCTTTTTATATTGGTGTGCTGGCTGGCTTGGGATTTGCCATAAAACCTACATTTTTAGTGCCTTTATGTCTGGTTGAATTGGCTTTCATTATTCAGCAACGTCATTTACTTGCCTGGGTTAGAACCGAATCCATAGTGGTTTTAATGATTTTATGTTTGTATCTGGCTAGCGTTTTTATATTTACTAATTCTTATATCCATACTGTGTTACCTTATGTCAGCAAATATTATTTTAAAGGAATGGCTAAGCCTTGGAGCTTGGTTTTATTGAATCCTTTGTTGATATATTCTTTAAGTTGCACAATCACTTATTTTCTTTTTTCAAAATATGATCGTTATCCGGCATTAGGGAAAATACTTTTGCTAGCGCAAATGGGCATGATTACTTCATGTCTTGCGACTAAAACCATATGGTTTTACCACATACTACCCGCGTTTTCATTAAGTTTTTTACTGATGACATTTTGTGTTTTACAACTCATCGTCATAGGTGAACCCCAATTATGGCGGAGTAGGTTAGGGTGCTTAAGTGTGTTAATTTTCGATGCGATTTATACCCTGGCTTATGCTTACTATGTCAAGCCTGATTACGCTTACTTTATCAAGCCTGATTCAGAAACGATTATTTTCTTTTTTAAATTTTTTACCGTCTTGCAGATATTTTGCATGTTAATGCTGACGATTTATTTTTATTGGTTTTTGTTGCAAAAAAAACGTGTCTCAATACTTATTGGGGTGAGCTTGGTAATTTTATTGGTTTTTGCCATGCTGCAACTGCATAACGATATAGAATTATTTTTTAGCCATAAACATTTTGTATTCGACTTAATGCTATTTATGGATAGCTGGATAGTTTTAAATATTATAGCTTGTTTATGGATGTGTGTTTCCCGATTTTCAATTAACTCGGTAAAAAACACTTTGACCGTTCAGCGTATAGTGGTTTGGTCAGCAGTAATATCTTTTATTTATTTTTCTCCGTTAAATATTCTTTACGAAAAAAGCCTGAGCCAACTTGAACTGCAACGCACAGGTGATCAACTGGTTCATTACTTAAAGACCCCAGGCGCAACTAAAGTGGATTGTTTTTCAAGTGCTGCTAATATGTGTTTCCCTATGATTAATTATTCGGGACAACAATTCAGTGGGCGTGAATCTAATTTTTGGTGGTTTTCTGGATTAGTCTTCGCAAAAGAATCTAGCCAAACCACTCAAGACGCTGACTATTTGATTAATCTTATTACTACAGATTTAAATAAACATAAGCCGCAGCTAATAGTAATGGATACCAATATGTTCTATGCCCAACACCATACCGTTTTTGTTAAAAATAAAAGTTTCCAACAAGCCTGGCAGCATTATCGCTTAAAAGTGGGCATCCCCGATAACAGCTTAACATCCCAATTTTATGTTTATTCACGGATTGATTGATGCCTCTTGATTTAATGTAGCCCGTATTCCCCCGCTGGGGATATAAAAGCGCAAGCGCAATTTAATCTTCAAAAAACCCCGACTGTCATGCCTGCGCAGGCTGGCATACAGAGTGGCTTTGCTGGATGCCAGCGTTCGCTGGCATGACAATAGGGCCATACTCTTTACCTCCATGGCTCACCAACAACTCCACAACATCCTGCTGCTTACTCTTATCATGAAAAGTCGATTGCTTAGCCCAATCCAGCGCTGTTAATTTTTTACTCGCAGAAGGTTCATTAACATTAATTAATAAATCATACTTATTTTTTAATAAAGCAGCTATCCAGCTTAACTGTAAATA
>JAZKAT010000036.1:0-27738 GCA_040389045.1 Pseudomonadota bacterium
GAATTTGGTGGGCCGTCTGCGATTCGAACGCAGGACCAACAGGTTAAAAGCCTGCTGCTCTACCGACTGAGCTAACGGCCCGGTAGTTTTAAAGGTGAGGCGTTATAATACATAAGTTTCGAAAAATATCAACGTCCTGGCACATCTCCCCATAAATATTTATGGAGCTGGATTTGCAGGCGGACGGGTAATTTATCGCCAATTATCCAGTCGGCAAGCTCGCCTGCAGATTGTTGATCAAAGCTGGGGGAAAAAAGGATTTGGCAGCGCTGGGTTAATTGGTATTGGTCTAGCATTTCTTTGGCCCATTCGTAATCCTTGCGGTCACAGATCACAAATTTAACTTGATCGTGCGGCAACAAGCGCGGGATATTTTCAAAAAGATTTTTGCTGAGTTCGCCGGAACCTGGCGTCTTCAAGTCTAAAACTTTAATCACCCGTTCATCTACTTCAGCTACGTCCAGCGCGCCACTGGTTTCCAGTGACACTTCATAGCCCGCGTCGCATAACGCGGTTAACAACTCAATACAAGGCTTCTGCGCCAGTGGTTCGCCGCCGGTCACGGTGACATAGTGCGCGCCGTAACTGGCGACTTGTGCCAGGATATCTGACATTTCCATCCAGTTACCGCCAGTGAAGGCATAGGCTGTGTCACAGTAGGTGCAACGCAAAGGACAACCCGTTAAACGCACAAAAACCGTGGGCAAGCCCACGGTCCTGGTTTCGCCTTGCAGGGAATAAAAAATTTCAGTGATCTTGAGACGGGACATCAATGGCCTGCTTGTTTAATCTGCTTTAGCTGTTCCGATGCTAAATGCGCTGACGCCGTCCCTGGGTAATGGTTAATAACTTTCTTGAATGAACTTCTGGCATCTGGCCACTTCAATTGTGCCGCGTAAATCAATCCCAGCTTTAATTGCGCATCGGCAATTTTGGGGCTGTCAGGATAATTCTTCACGACATTGGCAAATTCACTGATGGATTGATCATTCTTGCCCATCAAACCATATAATTCCCCTAACCAGTAATGTGCGTTTGCGGCAAATTGACCGGAAGGATATTTTTGTAACATTTTTTGCAGTGTATCTGCGGCATCGCTATATTTTTTTGCTTTAATCAAATTATAAGCGGTCTGATAAATTTGCTGCTCTTCGGCGACATTCGGCTGACTCGCGCTAGCGCTAGCCGTGGGGGAAGAGGCAACAGGTTTTTGCTCAGCCTTTTGTTCATCAACCGGTGGAGTCGCAACGGCAGGCAAGCCTACTGAAGATGCGGTCTCATCATCCAGCGATTTTTTGCTGGCTTTTTTGGTGGGTTTGATAGGAACAGTTGTATCATCATCCGGGCCAGCTTCATCGTTGCTGGCAGTAGTGGTAGTCGCCGCAGCAGGATGACTTGGGTGTTTGTCGACTTCACTTAATTGAGTTTTTTGCTGCGTTTGCAATAGTTGCAGTTGATGATTTAAATCTTCAATCTGGCCACGCAGGGTTTGTACTTCGGTTTGCAAATCAGAAACTTTGTTGGTGACATCAGCATGCACGGCATTTTCAAGACGGGCAATACGCTGATCTATACTTAAAGATTGTGTAGGTGGCGTAGAAACCGTTTGTGCTTGCTGCTCCGGTTCCGAAGGCGCAGGCGCGTTATTGTCCTGGGCACCAAAAGTTTGCGCGGGTGGGCCAGCTTGTGCGTGGTCAGCAGAATGGTTAGGCGCCGAACTATCAAATTGCGGCGGATAACTATCTACATCATAGACCGGCGCATCTTCCGCCCAGACCGTAGTGGTGATGCAGGAAAACACCACCAGCAGACACATATTTTTAAGAAAGGATTTCATCATGGTTTAATGCTGCAAATAAACTAGGACAACCCGGCGATCACGGCGGTAATCTTCGTCGCTGTGGCCCGCCACTGCTGGTCTTTCCGCACCATAACTGATTACCCGAATCTGGTCTGGACTGACGCCCTTAGCCTTTAACAAGTCCGCCACCGAATTCGCACGGCGTTCTCCTAGCGCGACGTTGTATTCACGGCTGCCACGTGGATCGGTGTGGCCTTCGAGCAGGATTTTTGCGCCAGAATGCGCAGTCAAATTATTGGCGTTAGCAAAAATCGCCGGTTTTTCATTGTCATTGACTACACTGCTGTCAAAATCAAAATAATAAGTGTGCTTGGCAAGTAATTGCGCAGGGCTCATGCCTGCGGTACCAAATGTATCATCACCGCCCGCGCCCGCGGTTTGCACACCTTCACCTGGGCCACCATCCGCATTATCGGTAGCTGCGTGATGCATAGACGAACAGCCAGCCAGCGCCAAAAAGCTGCCGCTAACCAGAAGAACTTGAGCTAATTTTTTTAATTTCATGGACTTTTCCCTTAATGTTCATGCCGCTGTGTGAAGAGTATACCCTGAAAAATAAGCGCATCAAGACAAAAATGGCGACCAAGATGGATCTTGGACATCCCCATTACGCGCCGGTAAACGCATTTGTACTTTGCTATCGCTAGATACCATTCCCAGCACACTGCGACCATTATAAAGTGTGCCGTATAATACCACACTTCCATTCGGCGCTATGGTCGGAGATTCATCATCCGTACCCGCATTTGTTAATAAATGGAAACTGCCACTATCCAAATCCAGCATGCCTATATTATAAATTCCACCCTCACGGTGCAGCATCGCAATATGGCTGCCATCCGCGGTAAATGAGGCGCGGGCATTATAATCACCGTCATAACTTACACGGGAAATGGCTTTGGTCGCTAAATTTAATTGATAAATCTGTGGGCCGCCGCCGCGCGTTGAAGTGAATACTATCGTGCGACCATCGGGTGACCAAGCGGGTTCCGTGTTAATCGCCCAGTCATGAGTCATTTGCGTCAGCTGGCCTGAAGCCAAATCCATAACATAAATATTGGGGGAACCATCTTTGGATAAGACTACCGCCAGTTTGCGGCCATCATGCGACCAGGCTGGCGCGCCATTGATACCTTTAAACTGGCTGACCAGACGGCGTCCGCCGGTTTGCACATCCTGCACATAAATGGAAGCACGGCGGTTTTCAAAAGATACATAAGCCAGTTGCTTGCCGTTAGGTGACCAGGAGGGTGACATAATCGGATCGGGTGAACTCAGCAATTGCTTGGGATTAAACCCATCGGCATCGGCGATTTCCAGAATATAACGTGGCGCCGCGCCCGAATTACGTTGCACGACGACATAAGCCAGCCTGGTGGAAAATACGCCGCGCATGCCTAAAATATGCTGGTATACCAAATCACTGATATGGTGTGACACCGCCCGCAATTGACTGGCAGGGACGGTAAATTTTTCGGTTAGGGAAACGGCTTGTTGCGCACCCTGGTCTTTGCCGCGTGTGACATCAATTAATTGAAAACTCACTTGATAACGGTCACCGCCCACCGCTTCGACTTTGCCGACGACTAAATTATCCGCGCCCAGGTTACGGAAATAACTAAATTGCACATTGTCCGCCGCGGTGGGATAACTGGTGATGGCATTGCGGCCAAACACTTTAAAACGACCGCTGGTTTGTAAATCATTGGTGATCACTTCAGCTACGCTGTCACCGCTGGACCCGCCGGCAAAAGGCGCGATCGCGATGGGCACTGCGCCCGCGATACCGCGAGTCAGTTCCAGGCTCAAGATGGCAAACGCATTGCTGCAAAGTATCAACCCTATGAAAAAAAACAATATTACTGATAATTTACGCATCATTGGTGTTTGCTCCGGTAGTAGGGAGATTGTGTGATCTGGTAGGGGTTCTATTGAATAGTAAAAACCAACTATTTTCAAGTCCAGCGCGCTTGCTTTTATACATGCTCGCTAATGGTTTTTAGCAGTGGTCTGGTAAATTCATTCGGTAATAATGGACGACAAAATAAATAACCTTGCATTAACAAACAACCATACTCTTTTAACATATTCTTTTGTTTTTCACTTTCTACGCCTTCTGCTACGGTTTCAAGTCGCAAACTTTTCGCCAGCGAAACAATGGTGCGGGTAATCGCTTCACTTTCACTGTCTATCATCATTTCCTTTATCAGGATGTTATCAATTTTCAAACAATTGACGGGGAACCGGCGCAAGTGCTGTAACGACAAATAACCCGTGCCAAAATCATCAATCGCGATTTGCACACCTAAGTGTTTCAACATGTGCAGGGTTTTTTCCACGAGATTTAATTTTGGTAATAATACACTTTCTGAAACTTCCAGGATCAAAGAAGAAGATTCCATTTTAAATTCTTGCAAAATTTGCGAAACCCGATAAGAAAAATTACTGTTTTCTAACTGCCGCAGGGAAACATTGACGGCAATGCTGCGCAAATGAAACCCTTGCGCATTCCATTCCACAAATTGTTTGCAGGCATTCCGCAACACCCAATCGCCAATAGGATTGATGCGATTATTATTTTCTGCCAGACGCAAAAAATCTTCGGGAGGCACTAAACCCAGTTCGGGGTGCTGCCAGCGCAGCAATGCTTCCATGGCCGTAATTTCCTTGGTGTTCACATTGACGATGGGCTGATAATAAAGTAAAAATTCCTGATAAATCGTGTCGCTGCGCAAACAGGAATTTAATAACAGTTCGCGGTGACTCAGGGCGTACATGTCTTCGTGGTAAAACTGGAATACATTGCGGCCGCGCGATTTGGCCTGGTGCAAGGCGATATCCGCATTTTTTAATAATTGGGGAAGTTCCACGCCATCAATTGGATAAACGGTGATGCCTATGCTGGCGGTAATAAATAATTCATTATCTAAAATATTAAACGGTTGCGAAATGGCGTCCAGCAAACGCTGGGCCACATAGGCAGCCGTTTCCGCCTTGGATAATTGCGGTAAAATAAAGGCGAAACTATCGTTGCCGATATGGCTCATGCTATCGACTTTACGAATGCAAGGCGCCAGGCGCAGCACGGTTTCCTTTAATAAAATATCACCGGCTTCGTAACCTAATACATTGTTGATTACTTTAAAATCATCAATATCCAGATACAACACCGCAAAGATTAATTTGTGCCGTACGCTTTGATGCAGGGTTTGTTGCAAGCGGTCTTCGAATACTTTGAAGCTAGGCAATTGAGTAACCGGGTCAACTAAAACATTTTCGTTGAAATCAGTTTGCAATTTATTCAATTCGCCCGTCAAAATAGATTGTCTTTGCAATTCAGCTTGCAAATCACTTTCTTTTTCCAGCAATTGTTTTTGTAATAATTTTATGTTGCGATAATTACGAATAGCCAGGATAGTCAGATAGAGAATAAGCGCCACACCGGCAAGAACTGCCAGGATGTTCCAGGTCATTAGATGGGTTTCCATAAAGCCCCCTACCCGCTATTTTCTCCTTACTATCTATTAATTTAGCACTTTTTGTCCTAAACTTCACCCTGTTCATTTACTACCACATCTTCAGGCTTCATTTTGAGAACGAATTGGCGGAATTGCTCAAAGGAATTAGTATCTTCGGGTACCGGCAATGGCGACGCTTTAAAGACGGCGGCGCGGGCGGAACGGTCCAGGGTCACATCACCACTACTCTTGGAAATCTGTACATCCAATACCATACCGCTAGGCGCCAGGCGAATTAAAAGTTCGGCGTAAATAGTTTTTGGGGTGCTTGCGGGTACAATCCAGCGGCGGCCAATGGCTTGCAGAATCAAAGCCTTATATTTATTAACTTCACCTTCCGAGCGCGCATTGCTGGCGCGTTGTTCTTCCTGGAATAACTGTTGTTGCAAAGACTTGGCGGCCTGCGCTTTGAGCTCTTTTTCCATGGCTTTTTCTATGGCTTTGGCGCGCGCCGGATGGGGTTTTGCGGTTGCGCTTTTTAAGTCATCCAGCAATTGTTTTTGCAGCAGGGCCTTGGGCGGCGGCAAAAGTTTTTTTGGCGGCGGTTTGATGGCGATGGCAGCAGGTTGAATGACCGGTGTTGGTAACGGCAATGGTTTAGGCGGCAACGGTTTGGGTGGCGGCGCTAACTGTGGTGGCGGTGGTGGTGGCGCTGGCACCATAGGTTTAGGCGCGGGTTGCGGTTCATTGACCGCCATCGCACTGATGATTCTTGAATTATTGTGCACGTTTTCCAGCACTATCATGGGGCTGCTAAATTCGAAACCGACGATCAGCAGAAACACCACGACAATGTGCAATAGCACAGAAGAAATAATCGCTAAGTTGTTATCACGTTCCCGCACAATACTACCCTTTGGCAGAGCCAGCTTCAGGTTCGGTTATCAACCCAACGCTTTTCGCGCCTGCATGTTGAAGCAAAACCATGGCCGCCACAATTTTGCCGTAATTTGCGTTTTTATCGCCGCGCACTAAGACCGGACGCTGTTCGCCGTCTTGCGGCGTCGAGGTTAATTGCGTGCTGACCAGATTGGTGAGTACGCGTTCGGTTATCGGCTGGTTGGGCTTGTCGGAAATATTTAAAAAATAACTGCCGGCCGCGTCTACCGTTAAAATAAGCGGTTCTTTTTGCTGCGGTGGAATAGATTTGGCTTCGGTTTTGGGTAATTCAATTTTAACCCCTTGCGTCAACAAAGGTGTGGTTATCATAAAAATAACCAATAAACACAACATAACGTCAATAAACGGTACGACGTTTATTTCTGCAATGGGTTTGCGCGGGCCGCCCCTATGGTCTAGCAATGCCATAAATTATCCCTCAACTGTTTGCGTATCTGGGCGCGTCACGACGGACTGCGTCTGGCGAAACAAGATATTGGTAAATTCATCTTGAAAAGCTTCAAAGCGGTTCATTAGCCTATTGATGTGACTAGAGTAACGGTTATAAGCGACTACGGCGGGAATAGCGACAAACAAACCCATTGCGGTGGCGATCAATGCTTCTGCCAGACCGGGCGCAACCATTGCCACTGTGGCTTGCTGCACATTGGCCAGGCCGCGCAACGACAACATAATTCCCCAGACGGTACCAAACAAACCTAGATAAGGACTGATGGAACCTAAGGTTGCTAAGATAGGCAAATGCATTTCCATTTTATCTTGTTCGCGCATTTCCGCGACGCGCATCGCGCGCTTGGCGCTTTCCATGATGCTGTCGCCATTCATGCCGGGTTGTTTGTGTAAGCGCAGAAATTCTCTAAAACCAAATTGAAAGATAGCGGCTACACCTTGCATATCTTTTTTATCTTTGAGTTCGGCGTACAATTTTGTTAAATCGCCGCCGGACCAGAAACGGTTTTCAAATTCCGTGCAGGCATCGCGGGTGTCTCTTAAATAAAAAGACCGTTGGATAATTAACGTCCAGGAGAGAATAGAGGCAGCGACCAGGAAAATTAATACCAGTTTGACGATCAAACCGGCATTCATAAAATAACTTAAAAAAGATGAGTCTATGTTCACGTTTTTTCTCCCGCGAGGATAATAGGTATATATTTAGTATGGTATCGGGTGCGACCGGACTTCGCAAACATTGCCGAGTCATTCATTCTATATCTTCTAGCAGACTGAGGTTTTTTGGAGAAACTTCCCGTTCTGGCATAGGCAAACCAAAATGGATATAAGCTAGTTTGGTGGCCATTCTGCCGCGGGGCGTGCGCATCATATAGCCTTGTTGAATTAAATAAGGTTCGATCACATCTTCAATGGTGCCGCGTTCTTCGCTTATCGCCGCCGCTAAACTATCAATGCCTACCGGGCCGCCATCAAAACGGTCAATCAAGGCCAGCAGTAATTTGCGGTCCATCATATCAAAACCTTGTTCATCCACATCTAACATGTCCAGCGCGCGTTGCACAATGGCTTCCGTCACTGTGCCATCGCCTTTTACTTCGGCGTAATCACGTACGCGTCGCAATAAGCGGTTGGCGATCCGTGGGGTGCCGCGCGCGCGGCGGGCAATTTCAGCGGCGGCGGTGGTATCAATTGAAATTTTTAAAATCGTCGCGGCGCGCTGGATAATGTGGGTCAAATCGGGGATTTGATAAAACTCCAACCGCTGCACAATGCCAAAACGGTCACGCAATGGTGAAGTCAATAAACCAGCGCGGGTGGTAGCGCCAATCAGGGTGAATGGTGGTAAATTTAATTTAATGGAGCGCGCGGCGGGCCCCTCGCCTATCATGATGTCCAGTTGATAATCTTCCATGGCGGGATATAAAACTTCTTCGACGACGGGACTTAATCGATGAATTTCGTCAATGAATAAGACGTCGTTGGCTTGCAAATTAGTTAATAGCGCGGCGACATCGCCAGCGCGTTCTAATACTGGCCCCGAAGTTTGACGCAAATTCACCCCCAGTTCATTGGCGATGATATTGGCTAGTGTGGTTTTGCCAAGGCCGGGTGGGCCAAAAATTAATACATGGTCTAATGCATCTTTGCGGGCGCGGGCTGCTTGAATAAAAATTTCCATCTGGTCGCGAACAGATTGCTGGCCTACGTAATCTTTTAAGGTTTTAGGACGGATGGCGCGGTCGATAATTTCATTTTCGTTTTGCGCCGTGCCAGTAATCACTCGTTCATCTTCTATCATACGACGCGCTCCCTTAATGCTCCGCGAATAATTTCTTCACTGCTGATCACGCCGTCATCGGCGCGTGACACCATGCGGCTGGCTTCTTGCGGTTTATAACCTAGCGCAATCAGTGCTGACACGGCATCCTGGATGATTTGATTGCGAGGGTGATTGGTTTGGTTGATATTCGTGTGCGGCAGTGTGGTTAATTGCTGGCCTTGCGAAACTTTATCACGCATTTCGATAATTAAGCGTTCCGCGGTTTTTTTGCCAACGCCGGGCAGGCGCACCAGGCTTTCGGCGTCATTGTTAATGACACAACGAATAAATTCATTGGTATCCATGCTGGATAAAATGGTCAAGGCTAAACGTGGGCCAACGCCATTGACTTTTAACAGTGTGCGGAATAGTGAGCGTTCTTCGCGGCTGTAGAAACCATAAAGTAGATGCGCATCTTCGCGTACGATTAAATGGGTGTGTAAGGTGACTTCTTTACCTATGTCGGGCAAATGATAAAAGGTGCTCATGGGGGCATCGATTTCATAGCCTACGCCGGCAACGTTCAACAGTAATTGTGGGGGTTGTTTTTCAAGTATGGTGCCGTGTAGTAGTCCGATCATGGTTATGCCTTGGTAGCCGAACAAAATATTATTTGAAAACCTGGTCACTTGGTAGGTTGGGCTGAGCAGAGCCCAACAAATTTTATATAAAAGCTGTTGGACTTCGCTGCGCTCAGCACCAACCTACGTTTGCATATTAACTTGTGATTTTACCTGTAGGGTCATAGTCCCGCCAGCGGCTTTTTGTGGTGCGTTTTTTTGGGGGCCTAAAGTAAATACTTGAGCGGCTGTGGGCGTGGCAGATGGCAATGGCCAGGGCGTCGGCGGCGTCGGCTTGTAATTTATCGGGTAAATTCAATAGGCGGCCTACCATATGTTGCACTTGTTCTTTTTTTGCTGCGCCATGGCCGACGACGGCTTGTTTGACTTGGCGGGCGGAATATTCGGCTACGGGAATGGTTAAGGCCACAATGGCGGCGCCGCGGGCCTGGCCGAGTTTTAATGCTGAACCGGGATTGTCATGCATGAAAACTTGTTCGATGGCGGCTTCGTTGGGCTGGTGTAGTTCGATGATGGTTCGCAGGCTTAAAAAAATTTTTTGTAAGCGCTCGGGGAGGTTTAGGGTGGTGGTTAAGGTTATGCAGCCGCTGGTGATGTGGGTGCTTTGGTTGCCGTTGATTTTGATAATGCCGTAGCCGGTGTTGCGGGAGCCGGGGTCTATGCCGATGATGATGGTCATTGGGGTTTCATCCTTGTCATGCCACATAAACCATTACATGCCAGCCTGCTCTGGATCGCAGTCATTCCCGCGCAGGCGGGAATCCATTATTAATATACCGCAAATGGGTGGTTACTAGGAATGGATTCCCGCCTGCGCGGGAATGACAGTAAGAAAGCGGAAAGCGCTGTGTCTCGCAATTAAAAATCCAGCTTTTCCATTACTTCGTCGGTGATGTCGGCGTTGGTATAAACTTCTTGGACATCGTCTAAATCTTCCAGCATATCGGTTAACTGGATTATTTTTTCGGCAATTTCTTTGTCGCTGATGGGTATACTGACATCGGCGGCTAAAGTGACTTCTGCTTCCACGGGGATGATGCCAGCCTGAGTCAACGCATTTTTCACCGGAATAAAATTATCCGCGCTAGTGGTGATATCGATACTATTATCATCGTGAATAATCACATCATCCGCGCCGGCTTCTATCGCCACATCCATGACCGAAGCTTCTTCAGAGCCTGGAGCGAGGGTAATTTGTCCGCGTTTATTGAATAAATAAGCAACCGAGCCATCGGTGCCCATGTTGCCGCCACATTTGGAAAATGCGTGGCGTATTTCGGCGACGGTGCGATTGCGATTATTGGTCATGCATTCAATCATGACGGCAACACCGCCGGGCGCGTAACCTTCATACCGTACTTCTTCAACATCCGCGCCTTCCAGACCTCCTGCGCCACGCTTGATCGCGCGGTCGATAACATCTTTGGCCATGTTAGCTACCAACGCTTTGTCCCAGGCCGCCCGTAACCGCGGGTTAGCATCAGGATCAGCGCCGCCCAACTTCGCGGAAATGGTAATTTCGCGAATTAATTTGGTATAGAGTTTACCTTTTTTTGAATCTTGTTTTGCTTTGCGATGTTTAATGTTCGCCCATTTACTGTGTCCGGCCATAGGGGTGCTCTCTTAAATTAGTGTGACTACTTTGCATCAACTTCTTGTTTTTTGCCAACAGGATTTTTATCTTTTTCCGGGTCTTTGCGTAAGCGTATACCCAATTCCAGCAACTGCGCGGGGTCAACTGGCGCCGGAGCGTTAGTCAACGGGCAGGTTGCAGTCTGGGTTTTCGGAAATGCAATCACATCGCGTATCGAAGTGGAATCGGTCATTAACATTGCCAGCCTATCTACCCCAAACGCGATACCACCGTGCGGTGGGCAACCAAACTTTAACGCTGTGAGTAAATGACCAAACTTTTCCTGCGCTTCGTCTTCGCTAATGTTTAAGGTGCGAAACACCGCCATTTGCAGTTCGGGAGAATTAATTCGAATTGAACCTCCGCCTATTTCACTGCCATTTAATGCCATGTCGTAAGCGCGCGCCAAAATAGTTGTTGGGTCATTGGCTAATTCGCTAATGTCATTAATTTTGGGTGCGGTAAATGGATGGTGACAGGCGGATAAGCGCCCTTCCCCTTTTTCAAACATGGGGAAATCAATAACCCATAATGGGCGCCAGCCTTTTTCTACCAGGCCGCGATCGTTAGCGACTTTAATACGTAACGCGCCTAGCGCTTCATTTACCGTGGTGGCCTTGTCAGCGCCAAAGAAAATGACATCGCCGGTTTGCGCGCCGGTGCGGGAAATAATTTCCTTAGTCACATTTTCTGGAATGAATTTTAAAATCGGTGAAGATAAACCTTCGGCGGTCATTTTGATGTAAGCCAGGCCTTTCGCGCCGAACACAGCAACGAATTTGGTGTAGTCATCAATATCTTTACGGCTGATGTCAGCGCCACCGGGAATACGTAAAGCGGCGACGCGGCCATGTGCATCATTGGCAGGCCCGGCAAACACTTTAAATTCCACATCACGCAGTAAATCACTGATTTCGACTAATTCAAACGGGATGCGCAAATCCGGTTTGTCTGAACCAAAACGTAACATGGCTTCGGCGTAAGTCAAACGTGGAAAGGGTTTGGGTAATTGCACATTTAACACTTCCGCAAATAAGCCGCGTATCATTTCTTCCATCAAATCCTGAATTTCCTGTTCGCTTAAAAATGAAGTTTCAATATCAAGCTGCGTAAATTCGGGTTGGCGGTCGGCGCGTAAATCTTCGTCACGAAAACAACGCACGATTTGATAATAACGGTCCATGCCGGCCATCATCAATAACTGCTTGAATTGCTGCGGTGATTGGGGCAATGCATAGAATGAACCGGGTTTGGTGCGGCTAGGCACCAGATAATCGCGCGCGCCTTCGGGGGTGGCCCTGGTTAAAAAAGGTGTTTCAATATCGAGAAAACCTTGTTCATCCAGATAATGCCGTAAATAACGGGTGACTTGCGCGCGCAATTTTAATTTGTTTAACATTTCCGGGCGGCGCAAATCCAGGTAACGGTATTTCAACCGGGTTTCTTCATTCACTTCATTGAATTCATCAATGGGGAATGGCGTGGTTTCCGCGCGGTTATAGACGGTTAAGGTTTCGGCAAGAACTTCGATGGCGCCGGTTTTTAAATTCGCATTTACCGTACCCGCGGGGCGGTTGCGTACCCTGCCCTTGATTTGCAGCACATATTCGCTGCGTAACGCTTCGGCTTGTGCGAACAAGGCTTTATTTTCGGGATGAAATACGATTTGCACTAAGCCTTCGCGATCGCGCAGGTCGACAAAAATCACGCCGCCGTGATCGCGGCGTCGGTGGACCCAGCCGGCCAGCGTGACTTCCTGGTCTAATTCTTTGGTTGTTACATCGCCGCAATAATGACTTCTCATAATTAACCTTTGTTTTGTATTCTGCAGTTTAAATTATTTTTTTTTCGCTTTTCTTTCGATTTTCTTACTTTTATCGACCGGTTGTACCACGCCCAGGGAAATAACAAATTTCAAGGCTTGATCAACTGTCATATCCAGTTCCATCACATCTTTGCGCGGCGCCATCATCAAAAAACCGGAGGTCGGATTGGGGGTGGTGGGCACAAAAAAACTAACCATTTCACCATTTTTAAGTACTTTATCAACTTCGGGGGTGGAATCTCCTGTTTGAAAAGCAATAGTCCAAAGGCCCGCGTGGGGATATTGTACCAGCAATACTTTTCGGAAAGATTGGCCGCCCGGGGTGAAGAGTGTGTCCGAGACTTGTTTAACGCTGCTATAGATAGACCGTATTAAGGGAATACGACCGATCAAGCCATCCCAGCCGCGGACCAGGCTGCGGCCCATGAAGTTGGCAGCGAGAACACCGGTCAAGAAAATAACAAATAAGGTAATTAAAAAGCTTACTCCAGGGATGTGAACCCCAAACCAGGCATCGGGCTGGTACTGGTGCGGCAGCATGGATAAGGTATTACCCAGGATATCGAACAGGAATTTGATTACCAGCAAAGTTACCCAAATAGGTAGCCAGAGCAGTAACCCTGATATAAAACAACGTCGTAGATAGGCCATCATGTGTTATCGCTCGCTTTATCTTTCGTACTTGGTGTGTCAGCCGCAGGTTTTACTTCTGTCTTCACGGGTTCTTTGGTTTCGCTAGTGGTGGTCGCTGCCGGTTGGGGTTTCGTTTTAAAGTCGGTCGCATACCAGCCAGTGCCTTTTAGTTGAAAACTGGTGGCTGAGACTAGCTTGCCCAGGGTGTCCTTTTGGCAGGCGGGACAAGTTTTTAAAGGATCTTCACTCATTTTTTGCAATGCCTCCAATGTGTGTCCACAAGCGTTGCATTGGTATTCGTAAATTGGCATTTTTACCTCTGTTGTGGTGCTTTGCGATTTTGAGAACCGTGTATTTTAACAGATGGGGGGCGGTTGGGTAAGATTTTTGTGTAGCTTTGTTCATTCGGGTGTCATGGAAAAGCGGCGGCATAGCACACCAGCTTTCGCTGGCATGACACTGGATGAGGGCTTAATATGGCGTGGTCTTTTTGGGGATTTCTATCATGCAAAGTATTTTAATTACGGGTTGTTCTACAGGTATTGGGTGGTGTGCGGCGGAGACTTTGCATAAGAGAGGTTATCAGGTATTTGCTACTGCCCGTAAAGAAGAGGATCTTAAAAAGTTAAGTGCGCTGGGGGTGGAAAGTATTAAGTTGGAAATGGCGGATAGTGAGTCGATTCAACTGGCGTTGCGTACGGTGTTGGAAAAAACGGGGGGTACCCTTGATGCCTTGTTCAATAATGTGGGGTATGCGATTCCGGGGGCGGTGGAAGATTTGTCGCGGGAAATGATGCGCGATCAATTTGAGGCGAATGTGTTTGGGCTGATGGAGTTAACTAATCTGGTGGTGCCGGTGATGCGTAAGCAGGGGCATGGGCGTATTGTGCATAACACTTCAATTTTAGGGGTGGTCGCGCTGCCTTATCGTGGTAATTACAATGCTTCCAAGTTTGCGCTGGAAGCTTATACGAGTACGTTGCGGCAAGAGTTGCGTCAGGCAAATATTCAAGTTTGTATTATTGCGCCGGGGCCTATTGAAACACGGTTTCGGGCTACGGCGAGTAAAAGTTTTGAGGAAAATTTAAGTGATAAGGCTAGTGTGCATGCGGACAATTATCAAAAAATGGTTAATCATTTTCAGGAAACAACTGCGTCGGAAAAAAAGATGACGTTGCCGCCGGATGCGGTGGTCGCTAAGTTGATTGATGCCTTGGAGAGTAAACATCCTAAAGCGCGTTATTATGTGGGTTTGCCGGCGCATATGTTTGCGTGGTTGCGGCGGTTGTTACCGGATGCGGCGTTGGATTGGGTCATTGCTAGAGTAATGAGTGGAGAAGTGAAATGAGTATTAATGTGTTGGTGCTTTATTACAGTCGTCATGGCGCAGTGAAACAAATGGCGCAATATATTGCGCGGGGCGTTGAATCGGTGTCGGGGGTGGAGGCGCGTGTGCGCACTGTGCCGGCTGTTTCTCCTAATACAGAGGCGTCGGAACCGGCTATTCCTGAGCAGGGGGCGCTTTATGCGACGCTGGATGATTTGAAGGAATGTGCGGGGCTGGCGTTGGGAAGTCCTACGCGGTTTGGGAATATGGCGGCGCCGCTGAAATATTTTTTGGATAGCGCGAGTAGTTTGTGGTTATCGGGCGCGCTGGTGGATAAGCCGGCGGCGGTATTTAGTTCGACGGGTACTTTGCATGGTGGGCAGGAAAGCACTTTGATCAGTATGATGTTGCCGCTGTTGCATTTAGGTTATGTCACATTAGGTATTCCTTATACGGAACCGGATTTGAATACGACTTCGAGTGGTGGAACACCTTATGGAGCAACGCATGTCGCTGGGATTGATGGGAAAAACCCGGTAACGGAGGAGGAGCAGCGGCTTTGTTTTGCGATGGGGAAAAGATTGGCGCGGATGACGCTTAAATTAGCGTATCGATAATGAGTAAAGGTTTTAGTTTAATCGAAATTATGCTGGTGTTATTTATTGTTGGTTTGTTAATGGCGATAAGTGTTCCGTATTATTCTCAGCATGTGGTTCAGCAAAATCGTTTGGTGGCAGCGTCTAGTTTGTTGAAATTGTCTTCGGCGCTGGAGCGGTATTATTTGGAAAATAATTCTTATGCGGGAGCTACGCTAGCAAATTTAGGTTTTGCTGCGTCGGTTGCTAATAATCAATATTTGGTTGGTATGGTTAATGCGGGTGCGGATGGTTTTTTAATTTCGGCGCGGCCGGTTAACAGGCAGGCGCGGGATACGGTATGTGCGACATTGAGTTTGAATGCGGTGGGAGAAAAAAGTATTTCGGGAAGTGGTAGTGTGGCGGAGTGTTGGTAGCTTAGCTGCAGGTTAATTTTTTTAAGTCTGTTACATTGGTTAATAATCTTGTTCTGCCAGCTAAATTGACGACTAGTGCCCAGCTAGGCGCGCTGGCGTTCTTTTCGCAATACCAAAAAGTGCCGTTTTTGCCGTTGGGCCTGCCAGTGGGTTGGAATTGCAGGTAGTTTAATTTGAAAGAGGAGCGCCAGTGGAGAGTGCCGTCTTGCTCCTGGCTGGTGATGACGTGAAGGATTTGCTTAGTGCTGGTGATGGTGGCGCTGCCATTTTCGTCGGTGAATAGTAGTACGCCATTGCGCCAGTGGTCGGTGCATTGTTGATGATCTTTGGTGGCACCACAGAGTGTGACTTTTATGCCACGCAACATGGCGGCGCTACGCGCGTAGGCCAGTGCGCGCTGGAGTTTTGAACGTTGGGTTTGGGTTTTGGCTTGGGTGAGAAAGGTTTTATAGTTGGGGATAGTGAGCGTGGTTAAGAGGATTAGGATTGAGAGGGTGATTAAGAGTTCGGGTAGGGAGAAGCCTTGTTTTTTCATAGGGTCCTTGGTTATAAAATTTTTTTAGATTTCCCCTCACCCGCCGCCTGCGGCGTCGACCTCTCCCACAAGGGGGGAGGTGAAGAGAATTCATTCGTCTGCGGCGTGGACTTATTCTTTGGTGGTGGGTTTCATGTGGGGGAAGAGGATTACGTCGCGGATGGAGGGGGCGTCGGTGAAGAACATTACCAGGCGGTCTATGCCTATGCCCTCGCCTGCTGTGGGGGGCATGCCGTATTCTAAGGCCATGACGTAATCGGCGTCGTAGGGCATGGCTTCTTCATCGCCGGCTTCTTTGCTGGCGACTTGTTGTTGGAAACGTTCGGCCTGGTCTTCCGCATCATTTAACTCGGAAAAACCATTGGCAATTTCACGGCCGCCGACAAATAATTCAAAACGGTCGGTGATAAATGCGTTTTCATCATTGCGGCGCGCCAGCGGTGATACTTCGGCGGGATATTCCGTGATAAAGGTCGGTTGCTTTAATTTGGTTTCCACGGTTTTTTCAAAAATTTCGACCTGGATTTTACCTAAGCCATAAGCATCTTGTAGCGGAATTTCCAACTTCTTGGCAGTGCGTTTAGCGGCTTCTATCGTCGCTAAATCTTCTGCTTTCAAACCGGGATTGCATGTTAAAATCGAATCAAATAATGACATGCGCGTAAACGGCTGACCTATGTCATATTCTTCACCTTGATAGGTGATGTGCATAGTGCCCATGACATCTTGCGCCAGTTGTTTAAACAGGCTTTCGGTCAAATCCATTAAATCATGATAATCGGCGTAGGCTTGATAAAATTCCAACATGGTAAATTCAGGATTGTGTCTTACCGATAAACCTTCGTTACGAAAATTACGATTAATTTCAAATACCCGTTCAAAACCACCTACCACTAAGCGCTTCAAATACAGTTCGGGCGCGATGCGTAAATACAAAGGCATGTCTAAAACATTATGATGGGTGATGAAAGGCCGTGCCGCCGCGCCGCCCGGTAACACTTGCATCATAGGAGTTTCAACTTCGAGAAAATTTCGTGACTTTAAAAATTCACGTATAGTATCGACAATTTTGGTGCGGATAATAAAAGTCTTACGCGTTTCTTCATTCACCATTAAATCCAGATAGCGTTGCCGATAACGCAATTCCTGATCGGTCAAACCATGATATTTATCTGGCAGCGGCCGCAGTGATTTGGTCAGCAAAAATATTTGGCGCACGCGCACGGATAATTCGCCCGTCTTGGTTTTGAAAATCATGCCTTCCGCGCCTATGATATCGCCCATGTCCCATTGCTTGAATTCTTCATAAACTTCATCGCCAATTTCATCCTGGCGCACATACAATTGAATTCTTCCCGACATGTCTTGCACGGTTAAAAAACTGGCTTTACCCATCATGCGTCGCGTCATGATACGGCCAGCAATTTTTACCACTGCTGGATTGCTTTCCAGTTCAGGTTCGGTTTTATCGCCGTATTGATCATGCAAATCCGCAGCCAGTGAATCGCGCCGGAATTTGTTAGGAAATGCTATGCCACGTTCGCGACTAGCGGCGAGTTTGGCGCGGCGTAACGCGATTAATTCATTGGTGTCGACGACTACATTTTCGGGTTCGGTCATGATTTTTACCTAAAGAAATATGCGAAGAGTTTAGTCTATAGCGTAGGCGCGGGCAAGGTGGTTTATGTAGCACATTTGCTTGTAGTTTCAAGCCATAATCTCTTAAAAATATAGTTCAAATATTACACTCTATTGGGCAAATTTCCTACACAATGTGCTAAAATTATATACATAAATATAAGCAAATAAGGCTATTTACCCATTAATCCTTATTAATCAATACATGGAGAGACATGTTTAAGGCCACCCTCAAGCTAGGGCGACATCTAGTGCTGTTTATAGCCGCATTCGGCGCCGGTGTCGCGATGGGAAATCCCACGGGTGGGCAAGTCGCCAATGGCAACGCCAATATTTCTCAGTCCGGCAATACCACTACCGTCCAGCAGTCTAGCCAGCGGGCCATCATTAATTGGCAAAGCTTTAATATCGCGGCGGGTGAAAAAACTCAGTTTCAACAACCCAAAGGTGGCATCGCGCTCAATCGCATTAATCCTATGAATGGTGCTTCACAAATTTATGGGGCGTTAAATGCAACGGGCACCATTATTCTAGTCAATGGCGCAGGCATTCATTTTGGTCCTGGTTCCATGGTCAATGTCGGTGGTCTCATTGCTTCGACGGGCGACATTTCTGACCGCAATTTTTTACATAACAAATTTGTTTTTGATCACGCATCAAAATACAGTGGTTCAATCGTCAACGAAGGCACTATAAAAACGGCTGACTATGGTCTGGTTGCCTTGCTTGGCACGGGTGTTGTTAATAATGGTTACATTCAAGCGGAGATGGGCAGTATCGCATTGGGCTCGGGTGACAAATTTACTTTGGACTTTAATGGCGATCAATTAATTAATTTTACCGTTAACGAAGAAACTAAAAAAGCGGGCAAAGACCAAAATGGCAATACACTAACAACCGGTGTGTTGAACAATGGAAAAATGCTCGCGGATGGCGGCAAAATTTTAGTGACGGCGCGCGCCGCGGCGGGTGTGCTGGATAATGCTATTGACATGCGCGGTGTCGCGCAAGCGCACTCCGTGCGTAGATCAGGTGGGGTAATTATTTTATCGGCGGGTAGTGGTAACGTTCGGGTGTCGGGAAGATTAAGTACATCGGGCCGTCGACACAGAGCTAAAGGTGGCACTATTGAAGTATTGGGTCAAAATATTTATTTAGCCTCCACCGCGAACCTGGATGCCAGCGGTTATGGTGGCGGCGGGAATATTTATATTGGTGGTAATGAACATGGCAAGGGGCCATTGCCGAATGCATTAACGACGACGGTTGATTCGGGCGCGGTGTTAAACGCGTCGGCTATTCATTCGGGTAACGGGGGTAATGTTATTGTCTGGTCGAATAACTTAACCAATTTTGCGGGAACAATTTTAGCGAAAGGTGGTGCACTGAGTGGTAATGGTGGTTTTAGTGAAGTTTCGGGACATGAAGTTTTAAATTTTCATGGCGGCATAGTCAATTTAACCGCTGCGAATGGCGCTATGGGTACATTATTACTGGATCCTGAAAATGTAACTATTCAAACGGCTGGTGTGAGTTCTGTGCCGGTCATATCAGGTACTTATACGCCGATTACCGATGATTCCATATTGACAGTTCTCGATTTACAAACTGCCCTGCTCTTATCAAATGTTAATGTTACTACCGGTTCAACCGGATCTCAGGCAGGTAATATTACTGTCAATGACAGTGTTAGCTGGAGTAGTGGTAACATGCTGACACTTACCGCTGCTAATAATATTTATTTGAATGCCGATATTACCGCAACCAATGGCGGCAGCCTGTCGCTGAGCGCGGGCAGCCAAAGTAATCTTATCACTTCCGGTACTGAAGGAAGTCCATCCGCTACCGGCGTAACCGCTAACATTAACGTCGACAACTTTTATCTCATTCAAGGCAGCTGGATTCAAAACAATTCTTCTTTGCCCCAATTTAATATTGCGAATGACTTTGAAATTGATTCAGGCAATTTACCTTCTTCTAACGCAAGTTTTACGCGCGTCGCTGGCGGAGATGGTTCGCTAGGAAGTCCTTATCTAATAAACGATGTTTATGGCTTGGAAGGTGTAGGTTCGTCTGCGACAAATTTGTCGCAAAATTATCTGCTGAACGATTTTATCGATGCCTCCAGCACAGCCAATTGGAATAGCGGTAAGGGTTTTATTGCTATTGGAACTGCTAGTACAGATTATTCGGGTACGTTTGATGGTCAGGACTTTACTATCACCAGTCTTACTGGTACCGGGGGTTTATTCAATACTATTGATACTAACGGTATCGTGCAAAATCTTGGTTTAATTTCACCTAATTTTGTTGACAATAACAGCGGCGATGATAACACCGGCACACTTGGCGCTATCGCAAGCACGAATAATGGGGCTATCAATACCGTCTGGGTCAGTAACGGCACCGTTAGTTCATACCAACGTTATGTAGGTGGCTTAGTTGGTACTAATAATGGCTCTATCACTACTTCCTATAACAGTGCTACTACAGTGACTGGTCTTGGTTCCGGTGGTGCGGAGGGCGGATTGGTCGGCATAAGTAACTCCGGTAGCAGTATTACATCTTCTTATAATGATAGTACATTGGGATCTACTACCACAGGATATGACGTAGGCGGTGTAACTGGACAAAATTCTGGAGCAATAACTGCAAGCTGGAACCTTGGCAATATTACCGGAGGCAGCGGAAACACCGGCGGTTTAGTTGGGCAGAATGCTGGTAGTGGTTTTGGTGGTATTTTTTCTTCATATAATACCGGCAATATAATTGGCGGAGGTAATGTAGGTGGATTAGTCGGTAGTAATAACGGCAATATACATCAATCTTATAATACTGGAACTGTGTCAGGAAGTGGCACTGCATCGCTTAATGTGGGCGGATTAATTGGTTATGTGACTGGCGGGACAATTGACCAGTCTTATAATACTGGTGACGTCACTTTAGATTCTCTAGGAATGAGTGTTGGAGGAAATAATGTAGGCGGGTTCGTGGGTTACATGTTTTTCAGTGGATTTATTAATAATTCATACACTGTCGGTACTGTTACGACGGATGATCCTTCAAATTATATAGGTGGTTTTGCTGGTGATGTTTACTCGGCCTTCATTAGTCATTCTTACAGCGCTGAAACGGTAAATGCCATCAATGGTTCTGGGAGCGGGGGTTTCGCGGGCGGATTTATCGGCAGAGTTTTTCAAACCGCTTACCCTACCTTTGATTATTATGATAATACCCTGGCGCCTATAGCTGCGATTGGTAGTGGTCCCATTAATAATGGCGATACCGCGACAGGTCTAAGCACTGCGCAAATGAAAAATTTTGCTAATTTCAGTGGTTTCGATTTCACATCCAGCACACCTAATTGGGGTTTTACGCAAAATACTTCGATTAATAATGGCTATGCAGTTTTGGTAAACACGCAGCCTGGCGGTGTACAGTATTCGTTTTCCCTTCAAGGAACAGTCGCAGGTGCCAGCAGTGGCGATGTCGTTAATATTTATCAAAACGGTACTTTGTTGAATGCCGCGACCACTGATAGCTCTGGCTTTTTTTCCTATGCGGCTTCAGGATTAGCTGGCAGCGGTGAATTATTATTTGAATTAGTCACCGCGGGACTTTATAGCAATGGTGTGACGCTTATACCTTCGGCTGCAAATGGCGGCTTAAATATTAATCTTGCGCTGAATTCACTGACGATAGGTGACACTACCTTTAACAATACTATTTCCGCTGCAAATTTAGGGTCAGCTTTAATAGGCGTGCCGGCTTCCAGCAGTATTCTTTATTCTGTTTCTGGAAATAACTTAACTCTACAAAATACTTCAGGTTCGCCGTCCACTGTTAATTTAGTTACTGCAGCGAATACAACTTTCCAGACCGGCGATATTTCGTATGGTGCTAATACCTCTGGAAATATGACTTTTAATGCCCCGGTGCAGGTACTGCAAAATGCAACGTTAACAACGGCAGGAAATATTGTTTTTGCTACTAATGCTACTATTGATGATGCTAATAGCTCGGGTACAGATAGCTTGACTTTGCAGTCAGCTAATTTAACGTTAACTGCGGATGTTGGCGACAATTCATCTCTTTCAGACTTGACCATCCAGGACGCCTCTGGTGGTTCAACGGGTGCGATGACGCTTGTTTCTGATTTAGCAATTAACACCACGAATAGTATTACCGTGGATTTAGCTATTAACAGCAACCCTGCCCATGATTGGGGCCTCACCCTGCAAACCAATACTATAGAACTCGGTGGCAATATTGGCGGTAGTGGGGCCTTAAGTTTTCTGACAGCCAATGGTGCAACTTCAGTAACAGTTAATGCAGCTTCTGTCACTACCTTTGGCGTGCAAAATTATAATTATGACTCAGTACATCAAGCTGCGCTGGGTGGCAATTTAACATTTAACAATGCTACCTCAACTTCATTGTCAACTACAGATGCTAGTTCGGGAAATATCAATTTCGGCAGTAATGTTAACTTTAATGCTCCCACCACCACTGTGGCTGCAGCCGGCGGTGTCTTATATAACGGTAATATTGAAGGTGCTACCGCACTCACTTCAACTGGTACGCATTTTGGAAATACCATTATTGTTCTTAATTCCTCTGGGGAAATCGGTTCATCCGGAACACCTTTAACAAGCCTTACGTTCGCCGCGGGCGGCCCTTCACCCGTCATTGGAGATGGTGATGGTATTGCATTTATGAACCCTAGTAGCAGCAGTCTAACAATTAATACCGTGGGCAACCAAACGTTTAATAATGGTTTAAGCATTGCGCTTGAAGGAAGCACTATTAATAATGAGGTTAATTTAAATGGCGCCAATATAAATCTAAATAATCATATAAAGTCCGAAGGCGGCACTGTTACTATTAATTCTAATGCCTCGGGTTCCACTAACTTGTCTGGTGGCATTACAAGTTCTGGTGGTGGATCAACGAACTTAAATGTAAACACCCTGGTTGTTACCGCCAACGCATTCACTGATAGTGGCAGCAATATTACTCTGGAAAATAGCGCTGATTTCACTGTTAACAGCGGGGCAACATTATCCATGGATGGCCAATTTAACAATGCCTCTATTAATAAAAATGGCACTGGCAGCTTAATGTTTTATAATTCGCAAACCAGTTTGACGAACTTGAATGTTAATGCTGGATTTGTGGGCTTTGAAACTACCGATGTCTTTAGCAACGGCGGCACTGTTACTGTAGCTAGTGGTGCGGCCTTAAGTATAGATAATGCTATTCAAACCAGTAGTTTGCAGATTAACCTGAATGGCACAGGCATTAGTGGTTCTGGTGCTTTAATAGGGACTGGTACTGCGGAATTAGATGGTTCGACTATTACCTTACAAAGCGATGCAACGATAAGTACGCCTGGCTCTTCAGATATATTTACCTTGGGTAGCGACACCTCTATTGATGGCTCTGCGGGCACAGAAAATTTAGCACTGATCGGCGCAGGAACCATGCTCATTAACGGCAGTATGGGATCGAATGCTGGCTTGGGTTCTTTAACTTCTTCGGTCGCTAATTTAAATCTTGGCTCAAGTTCTATTAATACCTCGGGTGATCAAAATTATAATAGCAGTATTGTTACATTGAATGATAACAATAATTCTGGGGTTTTCTCTTTTAATTCTACGGGTGGCAATATTAATTTTAACAATAGCAGCTTAGTATTTGCTGTTTCGAATGGCAGTCCACTGCTGACAGTTAATGGCAATCTTAATTTAGCAGCCTCCACTATTTCTGCCGAAGGTCCGCAAAATGTGGATGTCACCGGCAATATTATTATAGGTACTGGCAACAGTGTCATCACTAATTTAAGCGGTGGTTCTACGCTAGAGTTTAACGGCACTATCGACGCTGATTCTTCACAATTAGGTAATCTTGAATTTTCGGGTGATTCTGCCATTCAACTTGATAGTGATGTCGGTTTGCAAAAGGCGCTGCATAGCATCACCGAAGATAGCACTGCAAATTTAACAATCGGCAATGGTAATGGTGGTACTTTATCTATCTCTACCGTAAATGATCAAGACTATATGGGTGGCATTTATATACATACTAATGGCAATTCACAAAATTTGAATCTTACCAGTTCTAGCGGTTCAATTACTTTAGATAGTGGTAACTTTATAACATCAGATAACGCTTTCTTTTTGAATTCCATAATTTTCAATGGCACGACCAATTTCAATACTGACGATAGCGGTTTGAGCGGAGATATTATTTTTGAATTAGCTAGCGGAACTACTGCAAATCTGAATAGTTCGGGTGCTTTTGGCAATGGAAACCTGATTATTGATGGTGGTGCAACGCTGATTTTAAATACCGACATTAATTCAAGTATGAATGAGATTAACGGCGGCGGTACAATTGTAGTCCCCAATAATGCTTCCGTTAATATCAACGGTGTTGTTCAAGATGGTGGTATCAGTTTTAATGGAACCTATCAAGTAGGAACTAATTCAACTCTTAACATACCTGTTGAAGTGGGCAGTGGTTTTACCAAAACTGGCACTGGCACAATGAATCTGAGTGGCAGCGATATAATTATTTTCAATGATTTAGATATTCAAAACGGGACTCTTGGTCTGAGTGGCGGCTCACTAGGTGGCGGCGTTAATCTTATCATAGAATCGGCTGCTACTTTAACTCTTGCCGATAGTGTAAATCCTTCTGTAAACCTGGTGTTAAATGGCGGTAGCGTGACAACAACCGGCAGTAATACACTAACCGGAACGCTGACCGTAACCAATGGCACGAATACTATTACCACTTCAAATTCAGGTGATTCTTTTGAAGTGACTGGCACGGTGGATAGTGATGGTAGTAATTCAGGCTCTTTGACCACAGCAGGCCCCGGAGCATTCCAGTTTGATAGTGACATTGGCGCCTCGAATCCGTTAGCAACCTTTACCGCAAACAGTACCAATGGGGCTACATTTGAAGGCAATGTATCTACGACAGGCAATCAAAATTACCATGGAACTATTACTTTCAATACTCTGGGTTCTACTACTACAGTGTATTCCTCTTCGGGTACCACCACTTTTGCAAATGACAGCATTCTAAATCTTAGCAGTCCCACGCTGGTTTTATTGGGGAATGTTAATTTGAGCAGTGGCACGCTTGGTAATAGCACGAATAGTACGGTCAATCTTGGCGATGGTACTATTGCTACCAATGTCACTCTCAATACTGTGAATGGGTTCTTTACGGGCAGTAATCTCAATGTTGAAGTTAAGAATAATGCCACTTTTTCTTTAAATGCCGATTATACCACTGCTTATAATGCTTTTAACTTAGATAGCGGCGCTACGCTGCAAACTACCGGCACTCGTATATTTGCGGGTGGTGGGCTTTTCTTATCGAATGGCGGAACTATTGATGGGACAGGTAATTTGGATCTCCAGGATGAGCCATTTAATTTAGATCTTACTAAAACTGGCACCGGCACTTTAACCATACATTCTGCGCTCGGTGGAACACAAAATGTTAACGGTGGAAGATTAATTCTCGATGGTGGCGCAGGTACAAATTATAGCGGTGGAAATTTTGTAGTGAATAGTGGCGGCACTTTAGAACTCAACAATATTACCGTCGGCACTAACATTAGCTTAAATGGCGGCACTCTTAGTGCTTCAGGTATTTCGGAACTGCAAAACGTTGTTAACTTGAGTGGCGGCACTTCCATTTTGTTACTCCCCACTTCCTCTGACACCATTCAATTTGATCAAGGCATTGTAGCCCATTCAGCATCGAATGCTGGTTTGACGATTAATGCATCCGCTAGCGGTGTGTCATTACCGTTTATTGATTTACTGGATGGCGGTACTGGTAATTTAACTGTTAATGCAGTCGGTGCTATTACGCAAGCTGATGTGTTGGCTGTAGGTGGAACATCGAGTTTCAATGCTGGCGCAGGGGCGATTACTTTAAATAATATCAACCAGAGCAATGTTAATGGTACCTATACAGGAAATAGCTTACTTGGCACAGTGAATGTCAGTAATTCAGGTGCTAACGATATTAATATCATCAATAATGCCAGCCTGACCATAGGTACCGTAACCGCCGGTCGGAATGTTACTTTCACAACTTCTTCAGGTTCCGCAGGCGATATCACTGTGTCTTCGGCAATTAGCTTAACTACGGCAAATATACTTAACTTAAATGCTGATGGTAATATTTTCTTAAACGCGAATTTTACCGGCGGCCATGGTGGTTTGGTGCTGAATGCCGCCAATAATAATTTAATTACCTCAGGCAGCGAAGGCAGTCTGTCCGCTACGGGTGTGACCGCCAATATCAGCGTTAATAACTTCAATTTAGCAGCTGGTCTCTGGACGCAAGTCAACAGTACTTTGCCAACTTTCACTGTGGCCAATGATTTTGAACTTAATTCGGGTAATGGCGAAAGTTCATCTGTGCAATTTATCCGTGCCTTGAGCGGTGATGGGGCAAGCAGCAGCACACCTTACTTGTTAACCGATATTTATGGTGTGCAAGGTATCAATTCCAATTCTCAAACATTGCAGGATTTTTATAAATTAAATGGTGATGTTACAGCGAGTGTGACTACTCATTGGAATTCTGGCACTGGTTTTTACGCTATCGGTGGCAACACGAATGATTTCTCTGGTGATTTTAACGGTAATGGTCATGTGATTAGTAGTCTCTTTATTAATAGTACCGCAAACAATGTTGGCTTATTCGCTATAGTTGACACCACTGCAACTATTGAAAATCTGGGTATGGTTACACCTAATATCAGCGGCGCTAATAATGCAGGCGCATTAGCAGGTACAAATAATGGAACACTAAATACAGTTTATGTCAGTGGTGGTTCGGTTGATGGTGGTAGTGGTAGTGGTGCTGTCGGCGGCCTGGTTGGCGAAAATGGGTCAGACGGTATCATCTCAATAGCAGATAACAATGGCACTGATGTCACAGTAGGTAACGGTGGTTTGTTAGGCGGATTAGCTGGTTTTAATAGTGGGACTATTGCTAACACTTACAATTCAGGCAGCGTAACTATTTCTGACAACAGCGGCGGCAGTGCTGGCGGTCTGGTTGGTTATAATCGTGGTTCTATCAGCACTTCTTATAACGTTGGGCTGGTTACTGATGCTGGAACTAACGATATTGGTGCTTTGGTCGGAGACGATCACAGCGGGACTTACTTAAATAATTATTATGATTCCACTACATCAGGTGCATCAAACGGTACCAGCGGTGGTGATATTGCCAATATTACCGCTTTAAATGATACCCAAATGCAGGTTTACACGAATTTCGTTGGCTTCAACTTTACTTCAGGCTCACCTGCTACCTGGGCATTCTTACAATCTGGTTATGCTTATCCCGTTTTAACTGCGATCACTGCGGGACCTTATAAAACCACCGCTTCTGGTATCACCATCACGGGGCAAGTCATAGGCGGTAATACGGATTCGATTTCATTTTTCTTAGACGGCTTATCGCTAGGGAGCGTGACGACAGACGCTAGCGGTAATTATAGTTTTAATTCTACCCTGGCCACAGGCGGTGGCGATTTACTTGCTTACATTACAACAAATGGTTTCCTGGGTAGTGCGCTTACCTTGGCATCGTCAGCTAATGCCACTATTTCAGGCTTGAATTTTAAATTGAATACGCTGGACGTAGGTGATAGCGGCACTAATTCAATTAATAATACTAATTTAGCCAACGGGCTTAGCAGTTTAAGTAGTGCGTTAACTTTATTTACGGCTTCTGGCAATAACATTACTTTAAACAGCGGAATAAGTTTATTTAGTACGGCTACTACGACTTACACCCTGAATGGAAATATTAGTGGTTCTGGCAATATTCAATTTAGCGGCCCAGTGAATCTAAGTCACGATGCTACTGTGTCAACTACCAGCGGCACTATTAGCTTGAATTCAATTGATGGCGCAAATCAATTAACGCTGACTAGCTCTGGCGGCACGACTATTGC
>JAZKAT010000037.1:0-29916 GCA_040389045.1 Pseudomonadota bacterium
GGGCTATTCCAGCAACAATTTATTAATCTTCTGCACAAAAGCTGCCGGATTTTTTAATTGGCCGCCTTCTGCTAAGACTGCCTGATCAAAAAGAATTTGCGTTAAATCCTTGAAGCGTTCTTTATTGGTTTCCGTCTTTAATTTTAATAATAAAGGATGCGTTGGGTTCAATTCAAAAATTGGTTTAATATCCGCGACTTCCTGGCCTGCCGCTTTTAACAAGCGTTGTAATTGCAATCCCATGTCATGTTCATCAGCGATGAGACAAGCGGGTGAATCCGTGAGACGATGAGACAGTCGGACTTCTTTCACATCTTCACCTAATATCGTTTTAACTTCCGTAATCACATTATCAAAATCCTGCTTGGCTTTTTCTTCCGCTTGCTTTTGCTGGGCTTTTTCTTCAGGTGTTTCTTTAACGAGATCATCTAAATTAATATCACCCTTGGAAACCGATTGTAATGCTTTACCTTCGTACTCACCAATGTGGGTGACTAACCACTCATCGATACGGTCCGATAACAGTAAAACTTCAATACCATTTTTGCGGAAAATTTCCAGTTGTGGACTTGCTTTCGCCGCGATAAAAGAATCCGCGGTAATATAATAAATTTTCTTTTGTTCCGGCTGCATGCGCTTGATATATTCGTCAAGCGTAATATTTTGTTCCGGAGAATCGGTATGTGTTGAGGTGAAACGCAGTAATTTAGCCACTTTTTCTCGGTTGACAAAATCTTCCGCGGGGCCTTCTTTTAAAACATTGCCGAAGGTCTTCCAGAAAGTTGCATATTTTTCCGGTTCATCTTTAGCGAGCTTTTCCAGCATTTCTAAAACCCGTTTAACCAGCGCGGAACGCAACTTCACCATGGTGGGATTGTCTTGTAAAATTTCCCGCGAAATATTTAAAGGCAATGCGGTAGTATCAACAATGCCGCGCACAAAGCGTAAATAATTCGGCATAAATTGCGCCACGTCATCCATTATAAAAACGCGTTGCACATAAAGCTTTAAACCTTGCTTGCGTTCACGGTTCCATAAATCAAAAGGCGCATGCGCGGGTATGTATAACAAACTAATATAATCCAGGCTGCCCCCTTCCACTTTATTGTGTGACCACATTAAAGGGTTTTCAAAGTCATGGGCGATATGTTTGTACTGTTCGTTATATTCTTCCGCAGTAATTTTATTTTTTGGTAAAACCCATAAAGCAGTCGCGCGGTTGACGGTTTCCCATTCGACTTCGGTTTTTCCTTTGTCTTCTGGTTTTTCGTCAGTTGCGGTTTTAGGCATCAGGATAGGTAAATTAATATGGTCGGAATATTTAGTGATGAGTGCCCGCAAGCGCCAGTCATTTAAAAATTCATCTTCACCAGCTTTTAAATGCAGAATTACCTCGGTGCCGTGCGTGGTTTTTTCAATGTTCTCTATGGTGTAAGCGCCCTCCCCCGATGATTCCCAGCGCACGCCATGTTCGGCTTCCATACCAGCGCGTCGTGTCAACACCGTGACTTTGTCAGCCACGATAAACCCGGAATAAAAGCCTACGCCAAATTGGCCAATCAAATGGGAATCTTTTTTCTGGTCACCAGTTAAGTGGGCTAAAAATTCACGAGTACCCGACTTGGCAATAGTGCCCAGGTTATCCACGACTTCATCCCGGTTCATGCCTATGCCATTATCGCTAATGGTGATAGTCCGGGCTTTTTCGTCGAAGCTGACTTTAATTTTTAAATCAGAATCGTTTTCATAAAGCGCGCTATCACTTAAGGCTTCAAAGCGTAATTTATCCGCCGCGTCGGAAGCATTGGAAATTAATTCACGCATGAAAATTTCTTTATTACTATAAAGAGAATTCACGACAATTTTTAAAATCTGTTTAACTTCAGCCTGGAAACTAAGCGTTTCTGCTTGCGGGGTTGCGGTCATTTATTGATCACTCCTGGTTCATGATAGATGCGGATAATATAAGGACGATTTGTCTAAACTCAAGCGGGTCTTAAAATTAATTATCCGATTTTTCCAAATGCACATTATACAAATTAATTTTGATGCGGGTTTCTAAAACACTAAAATAAACATAGCCTGCCAGGTCAGCTTTTTTCCCGGTTTTATCAATTGAGCCGGATAATGAAGTGTCATCGTTTTTTAACACCAGTTGGTTATTTTGGCAAGATCCTGATAATTCCAATTCTTTACTCTCGGGACACATGATCATGCCAGAGACTAAGGTCAAGGTAGTCATGCCTATGTAAGAAGCAGGAGCGTCGCCCGGCATTACTGAAATGCTGCCACTGTACTCACAAGTGATTCCGTGGGATGAGGCGGTGCCTTTGCCTTCCCAGGTACCAGCAAGATTTTTGCAGATATCAGTGGTTTCTCCGCCGGGGGCAGCCAAAAAGGAAATGGTGATATCGGCGAGTGCGGATTGAGATAATAATGCAACACAAATAGAAAGAATAATATTGCGGATTTTCATGAGACACTCCTTTATTTTATGGCAGTCAGTAAAGCGTTCACCCGGGATTTTGTCAAGTTATTTGAAAAAAGCGCTGCCATCGTGGTACTTTAAGAAATAGCGTAAAAGGAATTGTGCTTATGCAAAATCAGTTAAAAGATGAAACCAGTCCCTATCTATTGCAGCATGCAAATAATCCAGTTGAGTGGCATTCCTGGAATGAAGCCACGCTTGCTAAAGCCCGCGCTGGCAATAAACCTATTTTACTTTCAGTGGGTTACGCCGCATGCCATTGGTGCCATGTCATGGCGCATGAATCTTTTGAAGATGAAACGACCGCCCAGTACATGAATAAATTTTTTATTAATATTAAAGTGGACCGTGAAGAACGTCCGGATATCGATAAAATTTATCAGACTACGCATTATTTGTTAACCGAGCACGCTGGTGGGTGGCCACTGACGGTATTTTTGACTCCGGATGATTGTGTGCCTTTTTTCAGCGGCACTTATTTTCCAGCGGTTCCCAGAGCGCCCTTGCCCGCGTTCAAAGATGTGTTAATCAAAATCGCAGAAATTTATCGTGATCGTATCGATGATATTCGCAAACAAAATCAAAGTTTAAAACAAGCGTTACAGCCTACGTTATCTGTGACTCCCAAAGTTGAATTAACTAATGCGCCGTTACATTTGGCGCAGACTTTATTACAAAATATTTATGATGCTAAAAATGGTGGTTTCGGTGGCGCGCCAAAATTTCCTAATCCTGGCAAATTAGAATTTCTGCAATTTGAAAAATCATCCATGGTATTAAATACGCTGTTTCACATGGCTGAAGGAGGTATTTACGATCAACTGCGCGGTGGGTTTTACCGTTATGCGGTTGACGCGCAGTGGCAAATTCCGCATTTTGAAAAAATGTTATATGACAATGCGCAGTTACTAGCGATTTACGCGCAGGCATCAAAAATTTATGAAGAACCTTATTTCGCGCAAATCGCGCGGGAGACGGGTGCCTGGGTCATCGCGGAAATGCAAGCTGGCAGCGGCGGTTATTATGCTTCGCTGGACGCGGATTCAGCTGGGCATGAGGGATTGTTTTATGTTTGGGACCTGGCTGAACTTGAAAAATTGTTAACGCGGGAAGAATTTGTCATTGTGAAAGTTTATTATGGTTTGGAAGGCGAGCCAAATTTTGAAAGTAAATGGCATTTACGTATTATTGAAGCGTTGCGGGATGAGCACGAAAAGCAATTGTTAATCAGCGCGCAGCAAAAAATGTTAAAAGCGCGCGAACAACGCCCGCGTCCTTATCGAGATGAGAAAATTTTAACGGCGTGGAATGGGTTGATGATTAAGAGTATGTTTATTGCCGGTGATATTTTGCAAGAGCCGGCGTTTATCGCTTCGGCGAATAAGGCGTTAACATTTATTCGTGAACATCTTTGGATAAATGAACGTTTATACGCTAATTACAAAGATGGTAAAACCACCCTGCCCGCTTATCTTGATGATTATGTATTTTTGTTAGATGCGGTATTAGCGGCGTTAAAAATTTCAGAAGATGAAGTGAATATTGCTTTCGCCCGCGCGCTGGCGGATGGCTTGTTAAAGCATTTTTATGATGAACGCGAAGGCGGTTTCTTTTTTACCGCGGATGATCATGAAAAATTATTATATAGACCGAAAACATTTATGGATGAAGCGTTGCCATCAGCAAATGGGGTAGCGGTGCGGATATTGGTTGAGTTGAGTGAGCGTTTTGAAGATGAGAAGTATCGAAATGCCGCAGAAAAAACCTTATTTAAAGCATGGCCGGTGATGACTCAGTATCCGGCGGAGCATTGTTCGTTGTTGCTGGGATTGGCGGCGTTTTTAAAGCCTGATAATAAACATTGACCATACCCCTGTCATTCCCGCGCAGGCGGGAATCCATTCTTGGTACGTGACTCTCTATAAATGGATTCCCGCCTGCGCGGGAATGACAAACCTACAGTTTTTGCTTTTCTTTATAGATGGTCTGTTGGGCTTCGCTGCGCTCAGCCCAACCTACATCGATGGCCAACCCCCATCTATAAAAGAAGCACTTATATAAACCCCTCAAAAAATGCTTTATAATGCCAAGTTACCTACTAATAAATCTAATCTATGTCAAATCAAGAACTTAAACTAAACGGTTTTACTTTCGCTGAGTTGTTTACAGCCAATGGCTTACAGCGATTGGATGATTCATTTCTGAACGAGCTCGGCCAAGCCAATCTCCAACTCGCCCAAGACTTGCAAGCCTACCGTCAGGGAAGGCAAGAATTTACGCCGATTGCGGTGAGTGAATTATTGCTTGCTTGTGCCCCGTTACTCGAACAATTTTTAATAAAACTTTTTCAAATTGAAGAAGCCGCCGCAATCGCCGCGGCGAAAACCGTAGCAAATAACCCAATTTCAGTTTTCAAAAAATATTTCATTTTGCGCCGCGCCAAAAAACAATTGCCGCAGTCGGCTAACTACCCTGCTTTTGAAGAATTAACTGCATGGCTAGACCAGCAATTGCAAAAAGCTCCGCTGACGGCACCTGACCGCGAATTGGCAATCGCGCTACTTGCCGATTATTATTTAAATAAACCCGAAGATTTCACCACAGAAATTGAAAAGCTCACGCAATGGTGCGTACAAGCCATGGCGACACCTGCAGGTCAAAAAACCGTGCGTGGTTGGTCGAGTTTCCGCATTCCAGAGCGCTTAGAATACGAAAATCTTGTTCCTACCATACGATTGCCGGATGACAAACTGGAACGCTTGACCATACCAGATGCTCACTATCGTTTGCGAGATGGTTTCAAATTAACGGATCCGCGCATGGACCGCCGTGACGTACAAGATGAAGTGAATTATTGTATTTATTGTCACGACCACGATGGAGATTTTTGTTCGAAAGGGTTCCCGGTTAAAAAAGGTGATCCCGAGCAAGGACTGAAAAAAAATCCTCTGGATGTCATTCTCACCGGCTGCCCGCTGGAAGAAAAAATTTCGGAAATGCAAAGTTTAAAACGCGATGGTTATACTCTGGGTTCGCTCGCCGTCGTCATGGTCGACAATCCTATGTGTCCCGCAACCGGACACCGCATCTGCAACGATTGCATGAAAGCCTGCATTTATCAAAAACAAGAACCCGTCAATATTCCGCAAATTGAAACCCGGGTTTTGACCGATGTGCTTGATCTGCCCTGGGGTGTGGAAATTTATGATTTGCTGACGCGCTGGAACCCCTTACGCCAACAGCAATTTGTCATGAAGCCTTATAATAATTTAAAAGTCATGATTGCTGGCATGGGTCCGGCCGGTTTTACGCTGGCGCACCATTTGTTACAAGAAGGTTTTGCGGTGGTAGGTTTTGATGGTTTGAAAATCGAACCCTTGCCAGAACATTTAATCAAAGAACCTATTCACCGGTTTGCCGACTTGAAAGAACAATTAGATGAACGGCTTATGGCGGGTTTTGGTGGCGTTGCCGAATACGGTATCACCGTGCGCTGGGACAAGAATTTTTTAAAATTAATTTATCTGAGTTTAATGCGTAGACCGCACTTTCAAGTGTTTGGCAGCGTACGATTTGGTGGCACAGTCACCGTGAATGATGCGTGGGACATGGGTTTTGATCATTTCGTGATTGCGGTGGGCGCGGGATTGCCGAAAGCATTATCCATTCCCGGCAGTCTTGCTCCCGGCATGCGTCAGGCTAATGATTTTTTAATGGCGTTACAATTAGGCAATGCCGCCAAAGCCAGTAGTTTGACGAATTTGCAAGTGCGTTTACCGGCAGTAGTGATAGGTGGTGGTTTAACCGGTGTTGATACTGCGACCGAAGTGCAGGCTTATTACATTGCCCAGGTGGAAAAAACCCTGGCTCGTTACGAAATATTAATGGCTGAAATGGGTGAGGAAAATATTCAAGCTGAACTGGACGCCGCGTCCCGCGAAATATTGGCGGAATTGCTGGCGCATGGCAAAGCGGTACGTCAGGAACGTGAACGCGCTAAACAGCAAAAACAACAACCGAATTTTATCAAACTCATTCAACAATGGGGCGGCGTGACTATTGCTTACCGTCGCACCATGCAAGACTCCCCTGCTTACATTAATAATCACGAAGAATTAAAAAAAGCCTTGGAAGAAGGTATTTATTATCTGGAAGGTCTTGAGCCCGCGCGCGCGGAACTCAATCAATATGGACAAGTGGAAACTCTGGTTTGTCACCGTCGCTTACGCAAAAACCTGGAAGAATGGGAAGCTACTACCGAAGAAGTACGCTTGCCGGCACGGGCAATTTTTGTCGCCACCGGTACCCAACCGAATACGGCTTATGAATTTGAACATAAAGGCACGTTTACGCGGCAGGGTTATCAATATCATCATTATGAAGATATCAATAATGAATTAGTCATGCCTCATGGCATCACGCATTGCAAGGAAGCGGATTTTGGTCCATTTACTTCTTATCACAAAGATCATTACCGCGTCAGTTTGATTGGTGATACGCATCCCGTATTTCATGGCAATGTGGTGAAAGCGATTGCCTCCGGGATGCGGACTTTCCCCAAAATCATGCAAGTGTTGACAACCAAACTAGGCCAGCTCGGTACGGAAACGGAGTATGCGGCGTTTGCCAAGCATATCGCTTCACTTTTCCATGCTAAAATCGCCGACATCACCCGGTTATCGGCAAATGTACTGGAATTAATTATCAATGCGCCATTGGCTGCCAAGCATTTCCAACCTGGCCAATTTTATCGATTACAAAATTATGAAACCTTCGCGCCGCGTTTAGACCATACTACTTTACAAATGGAACCCCTTGCATTGATTGCCGCCGGTGTTGACCGCGCGCATGGTAACTTGAAATTTATTGTGATTGAAACCGGCGCCAGTTCAAAATTATGTGCGACCTTTAAAGTTGGCGATCCCGTTTCACTCATGGGCCCAACCGGTATTCGCAATAAGATCGCCCAGGAACATGAAACAGTTTTAATTATTGGTAACTCAATCAGTATTGCCTTGTTAATGAGTTATGGCACCGCATTAAGGGCCGCCGGTAACCGCGTTATTTATCTTGGTAATTATAAAAGTAGTACTGAACTATACGGTCAGGATGAAATTGAAAAAGCAGCGGATGTCGTCATCTGGAATACTCAAGAAGGACTCATACCCGCGCGCCGCCCGCAAGATTATAGTGCCAGTGGTGAGTGCATGGATGCGTTACTGCGTTATGCTTATGGCGCGCTGGATGCGAAAAAACCCCATCCGGAAATACCGCTGACTGATTTAGACCGGATATATCTGGTGGATAACACAGATGTGATGCGCAGTTTCCAAGACGCCAGAAATACTAGCTTAAAAGAATTTTTAGTCAAAGAACCACGGGTTTCGGGTTCAGTTTTTAGCACTATGCAATGCATGTTAAAAGGTGTATGCGCACAATGCCTGCAATGGCAAATTGATCCCGAAACCAAGCAACGTACTAAAGCGGTGTTCGCTTGCTCGTGGCCAGATCAGCCGCTGGAATTGATTGATTTTGATAATATTGATGAGCGACAAATTCAAAATAAATTACAAGAAAAATTAAGCAATTTTTGGGTAGATTATTTATTTAAAAATTATGCGATAGAAAAAGTTTAACGGGGGAGTTGTTAATGCAAAGTTGTACTCAATTATTGGAACAAGCCGAGAAGGATTATTCTCATGATAGTCTGGAAAAGTTAATTGTCCATGGCCGTCAATATGTATACGAACCTCTTGAGGCAATATCCTGTGGCATGGTGCATGAAAGATTGTGCAGGATCGGACAGAATTTGTTTGACAGGAAGAGGTATGGTCAGAGTTGCGGTGTGTTTTCAACCGCAGCATTTTTTCTTAATCCGGTTGATTTGCCGGGCTGGTTAGAAATTTATAGAAAAACAAATCATTCTGCTGTTAGATTCAATTTAAAATATGCAAATGTTACATCACTCAAATTAGTTAAATATCTTAAAGTAAATGGTGCTACGCCCGCGGTGCAGACTGACGATTTTTTTGATGACTTGTTGGATGCAGCCGCGCATTTGAGTTCTGACAAGTTGTATCCTCCAGGTGTAAGTTATAAAAGTACCGCGATTGTTATTCTTAAGTTAGTAGTAGAGTTTAGTGAACCTACGAATTATCCCAGGAAAGCAATTGTTAAGACTTTTTTACATAAATTAAAAATGGATACGTTGTTAGCGAAAGTTAGAGCCGATGAAATTGCTGTGGAGCTAAAGCTGGAAGCGCCGGCTCCAGCGTCATCCGGAGGAACTGTTTTGGAACCGCCGGCTCCAGCGTCACCCGGAGGAACTGTTTTGGAAGCCGATGATTCCAGGTTTAAAAGATTAAGAATTAGATAATCCATTGTTGGTGATATTTTGCTACTTTTATCACTCGTCGTCTGCGGCGCCGACCTCTCCCACAAGGGGAGAGGTGAAGAGCAGACATTTATCTTTTCCGCAGCAGCGTCAACCCATCTCCAATCGGTAACATGCTTAACGTCACCCGCTCATCATGAAGTAACGCTTCATTCAATTTCCTGAACATCACCGTTTTTTCATCATTAACATCCGGATCTATCACCTGGCCTTCCCACAACACATTATCAATCGCGCATACGCCGCCTGATCGTAGCAACCGTAACGATTGCTCATAATAAATGGGGTAATTGGTTTTGTCCGCGTCAATAAACGCAAAATCAAAGGTATTTTCATGGCCCTCCGCCAGCAATTGATTCAGAGTTTCCGTGGCCGGTTGCAAATATAAATTAATCTTATCCACTACCCCGGCTTTTTCCCAAAATCGCTTAGCGATTTTTGTCCATTCCCCATTAATATCACAAGCAAAAACCCGGCCATCCGCCGGCAACGCCAGCGCGACTGCCAGGGCGCTGTAGCCGGTAAAAACCCCAATATCCAGGGTTTTTTTCGCATTGATCAATTCAATTAACAATTGCATGAACTGCCCCTGCTCCGGCGAAATTTGCATTTGGGACATACTCATCTTCTGGGTTTGGTGGCGTAATTCTGTTAAAATAGGTGGTTCTCGAAGAGACACTTTTAACAAGTATTTATGCAGATCAGTGGTCAAACTTAGAGTAGTATCGGACATTTTTGCTTCCTGAGAATAGAAAAATAGCTATAATGGTATCTGATTGGTTAAAAATTTAACCTGTTCTATTTGGAGTAACTCATGACAAGTCTTATTATTATTGTTTTGTTATTGGTCGGCATTGGTTTCCTAGTTTTGACGTACAATACCCTGATAGGGATGATTGAAGCAACCCGTAACAATCAAAAACAAATTGATATCCAGCTAGACCGTCGCTATAAAGTATTTGAATCCCTGATTGAAGTCGTCAAAAAATATATGGATTACGAAAAAACCACTTTAAAAGATGTGGTTGCTCTGCGTGGCAAAGCTGAACAAGCAAAAGCCAGCGGTGATGAACAAGGCCGCATAGACGCGGAAAATAAAATTTCCCAAATTGCTTCCAATATTAATCTGGTCTTTGAACAATATCCTGACTTGAAAGCCAACCAAAACGCCATGCAATTACAGGAAGAAATCGTCAACACCGAAAATAAACTGGCTTATGCGAAACAATCTTTTAATGACAGCATTGAACGCTACAATGCCACGAAAAAATCTTTCTTCACTCAGCTGATAGTCAATATGTTCAAAGGCAAATTGGATTTTGATTTCCCCTATTGGCAATTGGATGCGGCAAAAGTTCAGCAACAAGAAGATTACACGGTTAAATTATAGTTTATGGATACGCCTACCGATTTAAACAAGTATAGTTCGACGAGTGTTGACTGGCGGGATTCACTGCGTAGCAATAGTCGTCGAACTTATTTTGTGATTGGTTTGTTTTTTTTGATTTATCTGGCGTTAGGCGTATTGGTTGATATGGTGTTGCAGACTCAGTATTTTCCACACGCCACAGTTTCGCAATTATTTCAAATGGTCGTCACGCTACAGGTTTTCCCTATCGCTACGCTGGTCATGATTGGCATCGCCGCGATTTCCATCATGGTGACTTTTTCCCTGGGGAATAAACTCATGTTGATGGGCACGGATTCTCAGGAAGTGACGTCTGCTTCCACTGACCCGGAAGAAAAGCAGTTATACAATGTGATTGAAGAAATGAAAATCGCCGCGGGCTTACGCTTTATGCCTAGAGTTTATATCATTAATGCCGATTACATGAATGCTTTTGCCAGCGGTTACAGTGAAGAATCCGCCATGGTCGCTATTACTCGCGGCCTTATTCAAAAATTAAATCGTAGTGAATTACAAGCAGTCATGGCGCATGAATTAAGTCATATTCGTCACTTGGATATCAAGTTGACGCTAATGGCATCGGTGTTAGCTAATCTTATGCTGCTTATTCTGGATTTCTTTTTTCGTTCGATGTTGTATGGTAGTTCGCGTAGTGAATCGCGTAACAAATTGTTGCCTATCATTCTTATAGTGCGGTTTTTGTTACCGATAATTAATATTTTATTGTTACTTTATTTGAGCCGCAGGCGCGAATTTATGGCGGATGCCGGTTCAGTGGAATTAATGCGGGATAACCAGCCGCTCGCTTCCGCCCTGCTAAAAATTCAAAATGATCATTTCGATAATAAGGATGCGATAGCGAGTGCATATGAGCAAACCCCGCATGAAAATGTACGGCGTGAAGCTTATATTTTTGACCCAGTACAGGCTGGAATTGAACCCATGACTTCCATAGCCGATATTTTTTCAACGCATCCCAATATGAAAGACCGTCTTGCCGCTATTGGTTATAAGATAAATTCCAAATGAAAATCGCCATCCTGCTATGCAACATTGGCACGCCTGATGCGCCGACCACGTCTGCGGTTCGCCGTTACTTAAAAGAATTTTTATCCGATCCACGGGTGATTGAATTACCCCCGCTACTCTGGCAGCCAATTTTACGCGTTGGAATTTTAACAACACGTCCGCAAAAATCCGCCAAGCTTTATCAAAAAATCTGGACGTCGGAAGGTTCACCCTTGTTAAGCAACACTATTCAACTCGCTAATCATTTATCAAAAGTATTAACAACAAAAACAGCTGATGAAATCATAGTGCGCACCGCCATGCGCTATGGAAATCCAAATATCAAAACGGTATTAGCTGAGTTGCAGGCTGATAAAATCGACCGGCTGTTAGTGTTACCACTGTTTCCACAATATTCCGCAACTACTACAGCGGCTTGCTTTGATGCTACGGTTAGCGCATTGCGCAAGTGGCGGCATTTGCCAGCATTAACTTTTATTAATGATTATGCGTCCCATCAGGCTTATATTTCCGCAATCAGTGACAGCATACGAGAATATTGGCAGACGCACGGTCAAAAATTTTTATTGTTTTCATTTCATGGCATCCCGCAGCGTTATATTGACGCGGGTGACCCGTATGCAACGGCTTGTCACACCACAGCAACGTTGGTTGCTCAGCAACTCAAGCTCAAAGAATCGGCGTGGACGCTAGCGTTTCAGTCGCGGCTGGGCCCTACTAAATGGTTATTACCTTATACCGATAAAGTGTTAGCGGCTTTGCCGGGTCAGGGCATTAAGGAATTACAAGTTGTTTGCCCGGGTTTCGCCGTTGATTGTCTGGAAACTCTGGAAGAAATCGCCATCCGTGGCAGGGAACAGTTTCTTGGTGCAGGTGGCAAGACACTAGAATACATTCCCGCACTGAATGCATCCTCGTATCAGGTGACTATGCTAAGTGAAATCCTTCTGTCAGCCCTCAAAACCGCGGTAATTCATACCACTACTACCTTTTAAATCTATTTATTTTTCCACCACTCATGCTATGATTAACCTCAGATAAGTGTTAAGGATGACACGCGTGAATCAATTCAAAGTCGCACTCTTAATTTCAGCATTTTTCACCTTTTTTATTTTCCCTGTTGCATCCAATGCACGAGGTGGTGGTGGTCATGCTGGTGAGGCAGGGGCTGCCGCGGGCGCGGTAAAATCCGCAGCCGTCAAAACGCAAGAGTCTGCGGTACTAAGCGCGCCCGGTGATATCGGGGCCAGCACTCCCGGAGCAGTGCCAACGCCACCGCCGGTAGCCCCGACGCTGTATGGTTTGGCGATGCCGATTGTTATCCATCCTGACAATCCTCCCCGTACTCACGTTTACAGTGGCATTATCTGGTATCAACCACCCAAGTGGATCTGGAACAATTTAAATGTTTACGTTGCCGGCCGCTACGGTCATTGGTGGTCAGATGGCGCAATTGAAAATAGAATGATAAATATTTATTCGTTAGCACCGGTATTACGTTATTACTTTTTCAAAAAAACTTATTTTTCACCTTATCTTGAAGCCAGTATTGGTGTGGGTTGTTTATCACGTACCCATTTTGACACCCGTAATTTAGGCATGCATTTTACCTTCCAGGATGAATTAGGTATTGGTGTGGTAGCGGGTAAGGAAGCAGGGTTTTACGCCACGGTGAGTATTTTGCATTATTCCAATGCCCACTTGTCATCCCATAATTCCGGAATAACTGTGCCAGTCATGCTGACGTTAGGCTATCAGTTTAATTAGGGAAAATAGTGGAAAAGAGGGTTTTATGGTAAGCTCTCGTCCTAAAACCAGGTAACAACATGCAAAAACGGACGCCCCTCAAAAACCACCTCCAGGAAATTCAATTAGTTAGCCAGCGCTCAATTGTTGCGTTGATTACCATGGTTATCCTTATCGTATTATTGATCAGCCGACTTGCTTATTTACAACTCACCCGCCATACGCTTTACACCACCCTTTCGCAAAAAAATTCTCTGGATTTAATTCCGGTTGAACCTACGCGTGGTTTAATTTATGACCGTAATGGAGTGTTGCTTGCTGAAAACATTCCCGTGTTCAGTCTGGATGTCATTCCTTACAAAGCCGGTAACCTGGTTAAGACCCTGGTTGAAATCAGTAAAATCATTCCCCTGAGCAACACTGAAATGCTGCAATTTCAAAAAGAATTAAAACAACACCGTCGGTTTGATGAAATTCCTTTGAAAATGCGTCTCTCAGAAGTCGAGGTGGCAAAATTTTCTGAAAATGCATATCGGTTTCCCGGGTTTAGTGTAAAAGCACGTTTAATACGACACTATCCATTTGGTTCAAGCTTAAGTCATGTACTGGGCTACGAGGGACGCATTAACATTGATGAATTATCCGATATTGATGCCACCAACTACAGTGCGACCAATTACATTGGAAAACTCGGTATTGAGCGTTATTACGAAGATGACTTGCATGGCACTGTCGGTTATCAACAAGTTGAAAATGATGCCAGCGGCGAGCCAGTGCGCGTGCTTAAGCAAATTAAACCCATACCCGGTAAAAATTTATTTTTAACGATAGACAGCCGCTTACAAATGGCAGTTGAGAAAGCCCTCGCGGGTTTGCGCGGGGCGGTGGTAGTGATTCAACCTGGCACCGGCCAGGTGCTAGCCATGGTTAGCCAGCCAGGCTATGACCCTAATCTTTTTGTGGCGGGCATTAATAGCGAAGATTTCCAGGCGTTACAGAGTTCAGCTGACCGGCCTTTGTTTGATCGTGCTTTGCGTGGCCTTTATCCCTTAGCATCCACCATTAAACCTTTTTACGCGGTGGGTGCGCTGGAAGCGGGTGTAGTATCACCGAATTACACCATTGAAGACCCTGGCTGGTTTCAATTGAAAAATAGTAAACATATTTTTCACGATTGGCGTAAACATGGTCATGGTTCAGTTAATTTAAGCCGCGCTATTATTAGTTCCTGTGATACTTATTTTTATGACCTGGCGTCACACATGGGCATACAGCGCATGGACCATACGCTGCAGGAATTTGGTTTTGGCGAATTGAGTGGTATAGATTTGGAAGATGAATTAGCCGGTGTGGTGGCGTCTCCCTCCTGGAAACGTCATGCCAAAGGTTTGCCATGGTATGAAGGTGATACCATTATTTCCGGAATTGGCCAGGGTTACATGCAGGCCACACCGCTGCAACTGGCCGCCGGTATTGCTACCCTGGCGGAACGCGGCAAGCATTTCACGCCTTATTTATTATTAGCAACGGCAGTGCCCGGCAATAAACTGGTGCCGCAAGCCATGCAGTTAAGTAATAAAATCACGATTGCATCCAATCATTGGGATTTAGTGATTAACGCTTTGGAAAATGTGGTTAATTCACCAATGGGGACGGGTTTTCGCTTACGTAACACCGCGTATACGGTCGCAGCTAAAACCGGCACCGCGCAAGTCTATTCTTTTTCAAAAAAACATTATGAAACGGAAAGCGGCGAAGAAAATCAAAATGACATTCCGGAAAAATTACGCGATCACCATTTATTGATTGCCTTTGCGCCAGTGGAAAATCCCCAAATTGCTATCGCCGTGGTAGTGGAAAATAGCAATCAGGCAACTAGTATTGCCCGGAATGTGTTAGATTATTACCTATTGGAGATTAAAAAAAGCGCGGTCGCAGCTACACAACCCGCGCCGGAAGTTACCAAAGGAAAACCACCTAATGTTGTCGGTTAATTCGGTCAAGCAGCGCTTTCAAATCCGCGATTCGGGTACGCAATACCGTACCTTGTGGCAATGTTTACATATTGATATTCCATTATTGTTTAGTATTTTACTGTTAATGGCCTTGGGATTATTTATTTTATATAGTGCCAGTAATAAAGATGCTTACGTAGTCGAACAACAATTGATCCATACCGGCCTCGCACTCATGGTGATGATATTATTCGCGCAAATTTCACCAACCACTTATCAACGCTGGGCGCCCTGGCTTTATCTGGTAGGTATTTTATTATTAATCGCGGTAATGGTGATGGGCCATAGCGGTAAAGGCGCGCAACGCTGGCTTAAAATAGGATTTTTCCGGCTGCAGCCTTCGGAAATTATGAAACTGGCAATTCCCATGCTGCTAGCCTGGCACTTTCAGAAAATACATTTGCCGCTGCGTATCCGTACGATTTTTCTTTCCGCCATACTGATTCTGATTCCCGCGGTATTGACCGCGAAGCAACCTGATCTTGGCACCGCCATCCTGTTAGTGGTGGCCGGTGTTACTACCTTGTTTTTAGCGGGACTGTCGGGCTGGATCATTACGATCTTAGGAGGCTTTGCCGCGGTGACCGCGCCTGTGCTTTGGCATTTTATGCACGATTATCAACGGCAACGCGTACTCACTTTTTTAAATCCAGAACGCGATCCGCTAGGTACCGGCTATCATATTATTCAATCAAAAATTGCCATTGGTTCCGGTGGGTTATTTGGTAAAGGTTGGTTAAATGGCACGCAATCGCATTTGCACTTTTTGCCAGAGCACGCCACGGATTTTATTTTTGCAGCTTGCGGCGAAGAATTTGGACTAATTGGCAGCATTATCTTGATTACTTTATTTATGATTGTTGTAATTCGTGGTTTGCTGATTACCATAAATGCTCAGGATACTTTTTCACGCTTATTGGCAGGTAGTTTGACGATTACTTTTTTTGTTTCGTTTTTCGTCAATATGGGTATGGTGACTGGTATATTGCCCGTTGTAGGCATACCATTGCCCTTGGTAAGTTATGGCGGTTCATCTATGGTGACCTTAATGGCAAGTTTCGGTATCCTGATGTCCATTCAAACGCACCGAAAATTATTAACCACATAATAAAAGAGTAACAATTGTGATTTTCCTTAATATATTTAAAAGAATTTTTTTAGTGTTAGGTATGGTAGTGCTTTTTACCTATCCAGTGATAGCTGCTGCGGATGCCACATTTGTAAACCGCCCCGATGTGCAACAATTCATTAGTAAAATGGTCAAGCAATATGGTTTCAACCGCAGACAATTAAATGAATTATTCAGTAGCGTAAAAATAAAACCGAGAATTATTCAAAGTGTCAAAGTGCCGCTGGAAGTAGCGCCCTGGTATATTTATCAAAATGTTTTTATCACCCCATCACATATTCACGAAGGGGTGGAGTTTTGGAACCGTAATGCGGAAACGCTGGCGCGCGCTGAAAAAATTTATGGTGTGCCCGCCAGTATTATTGTCGCGACGATTGGTGTGGAAACGAAATACGGTAAAGAAAAAGGTGCGTATCGCGTGTTGGACGCGCTCACCAATATTGCGTTTAGTAATTCACATAGAGCGGGTTATTTCCGTCAGGAATTAGTCGACTTTTTATTATTAAGCCGCGAGCAGCATTTAGATCCGACCACGATCAGAGGTTCTTACGCGGGCGCCATCGGCCAGCCACAATTTATGCCTAGCAGTTACCGGCATTTTGCGGTTAACTTTTCCGGTAATTCACGGATTGATCTTAATAACAATGAATTGGATATTATCGGCAGCATCGCTAATTATTATCAGAAACATGGCTGGTTAACGAACCAACCCGTGGCAATTCCTACGACGACTGAACGTAGCCGCTACCGGTTTTTATTACATAACAAACCATCGGATTGGTTGTCGCAAGAAGAATTGGAAGAGTTTGGTTTGTTTCCAGTTTATAAAATTCCAGCGGGCCAGAAAATTCGGATTATTGAATTACAAGGCACACGTGGCAATGAATATTGGATTGGTTTAACAAATTTTGAAGTTATCAAACGTTACAATCCCAGTAACTTATATGCGATGGCGGTTTATCAGTTAAGTTACTATATTGATTCATTGCGGGAGAAAATGAATCATGACTCATAGGTTACCAAAATATTTTTGGCTGGCACTATTTGCGGTAACTTTATTAATAAATGGTTGTTCACATGTGCACACCAAAGACGGCCCACCCAATTTTTATGTGGATGAAACTAAAATTCCTAACGCCGTACCAAAAATTGAAAGATTAAGCCGACTAGGTAACAAGCCTTATTACACAGTGTTTGGTCAGCGCTATTATGTCATGTCTACCAGTCTGAGTTATGAAGAACGCGGCATTGCATCCTGGTACGGTACCAAATTCCATACCCGCCACACTTCCAATGGTGAACGTTATGATATGTTGTCTATGACTGCCGCGCATAAAACGTTGCCGTTACCGACTTATGTGTTGGTGACAAATTTAAAAAATAACAAACAAGTGATTGTAAAAGTGAATGATCGTGGTCCGTTTGAATCAAACCGTTTGATCGATTTGTCTTATGTGGCAGCGAAAAAACTCGGCATGCTGGGGCATGGCACCGCTTATGTTGATGTGAAAGCGATTGATCCTTACACCTGGAACAGACCGCAGCGCGGGCACTATCATACGGTAGTGGTGACTAAAACGGTGACTACGCGTGCCAGGCCGCGTTATTATACTGCTGTGCCCTCGTCTCCCTCAACTTCACTTTATCTGCAAGTGGGTTTGTTCCGTCATAAAGAATTGGCGGAAAGAATGCGCAGGAATTTAATGGGTATGACTTCCGTACCAGTCAATATTACCGTCATCCACAGGGTTTATCATGTGGAGATTGGGCCGTTCCGGGATGTTGCCTCTGCCCGTCGTGCCAGTCATCATTTAAAGTTGATAGGTATTAATAATAAAACGATACGTGAAGGAATTGATATTACTTAAAAGGTGAGCGTCAGTTGCGAAATCCCATACAAAAAAATTATCAGCTTATTTTCGCCAATCTCGTAGGTACCCTGCTTGAAATCTACGATATGTCGATTTACGCCTATTTTGCGCCTATCATCGCCCAAAACTTTTTTCCAAACAGTAGTAAAAGCATTGCTCTCTTAAATACTTTCGCCATATTCATGGTAAGTTTTATCGTGCGGCCGGTGGGGGCTGTCATTTTTGGGCATATTGGCGATACCCTGGGCCGTAAAAAAACTCTGGTGTTAACCATTTCTTTAATTTCGTTAGGGACTTTTGGTATTGGCGTTTTGCCGAACACCAATCAAATTGGCATCATGGCGCCGATATTACTCGTGTTTTTCCGTATCGTGCAAGGGTTATCATTTTCAGGAGAATTTGTCGGCGCGCTGATTTTTCTCATGGAACAAGCGCCGCCAAATCGCAAAGGGTTTATGTCCAGTTGGGCGGTTTGCGGTGGCAACATTGGTTTATTAATTGCAGCCCTGCTCTGTTGCATGATTTCACATTTTTGTGACAAGCAGCAAATCATGAGTTGGGGTTGGCGCGTACCGTTTTTATTAAGCTTGGTGGGTGGTGTGGTCAGTATTTATTTCCGCTATCAAATTGTCGAATTGTTTCGAATTCAAAAGAAAGTCGTGCATAAATTTCCTTTGGGCCAGGTTTTACAAAAACAGAAAAAACAATTGCTGTTGATTTTATCGTTAACTTGTTTCTACATGGTTGTGTGTTATCTTTTATATGTTTGTTCAGCGACTTATTTATCACGTTTGGCTGATATTTCCATGTCCCGCGCCCTGGCCATCAATAGTATCGCTTTATTGTTGCAAGCAATTATGATTCCGATTATTGGCGCGCTATCCGATAAAATTGGCAGAAAATTTTTGATACGCCTAGGCATTGCCGGTTTGATTGCCAGTATTTATCCTTATTATCTGACGCTGGAACATGGTAATTTGTTTTGGGTGTGCATCGCGCATGTTGCAATTAGTTTCATCGCGACATTTTTTACTAGCATATTGCCCATTACCTTAATTGAATTATTCCCGCCGGAAACACGCTACAGCGGCGTTGGTCTCGGTTATAACATGGCGGCAATGCTGGTGGGCGGTGCGACACCAGCCCTGGCGATTTACATTTTGAGAGTGCCGCACGGCACGGTGTTATTAAGCCTGTATTTTATTTTCTGGGCATTACTTGCCTGGATAGGCACAATGAATCTAGAAAAAGGCGTTATTCCAGAAGAGGCGGATGATATAATATCTTTTACCATTTAATTTATGGGGGCCATGAATGTTAAATTTGCTTATTTCCCTCATTGGTATAGTGATCACGATTTTATTGGTGGTGGGTATTCATGAAACCGGCCATTTCCTCGTGGCGAAATGGTCAAATATCAAAGTTTTGCGTTTTTCTATCGGTTTTGGTAAAGCTTTATTTACCTGGCACGACAAAAGCGGTACTGAATATGTTTTGGCAGCCATACCGCTAGGCGGTTATGTCAAAATGCTGGATGAAGATGAAGACAATGTTCCGGAAAGTGAAAAGCATTTAGCATTCAATCGTCAACCCTTCTACAAAAAATTTGCGGTTATCGCGGCTGGTCCCATTAGTAATTTCGTTTTAGCGTTTATTATTTATTGGTTATTGTTTGTGGTGGGCTTTGTTTCCATCGCGCCCGTTGTTGGTAATGTCACACCCCACTCTATCGCTGAGCAGGCGGGAATAAAACCCCAGCAGGAAATTATTCAACTCGATGGCAAGGAAGTCCATAGCTGGATGAATATTATTATTCAATTGCTGTCGGGGGTTGGTGACAGGTTCACGATGGATATGACTATTAAGGATAAGAAAACGGTGAAAACCGTTAACTTGAATTTAACAAATTGGCATATGGATAATTTGCGCCCCGACCCACTGCTCAGTATAGGCATTACCCCTTTCGAACCGGTTATTCCCAATGTGATTGGTAAAGTGGTTTCCAATTCTCCCGCGGCCCACGGCGGGATTTTATCCGGTGACCAGATTACCGCAATTAATGGAAAAGCGACGAATGATTGGTATGCCTTAATAAATGTTTTTATGGATAAACCCAATCAAACATTAATGTTTTCCGTCAAGCGTAATAATAAAATGATGGTTTTACCAGTAAAAATTGGCGTTAAACGTTCTTATTGGCTGCAAAGCTATGGTTATCTTGGTATGGCGCCAGCGTTTGAATGGCCTAAAGAATTACTGCGAGTCAATCAATATGGTCCGGTTGCCGCGCTGGGACATGCCTGGCAGGATGTAGCCATGTTTACCAATATGAATTTTATGGTGTTCAGGAAAATTTTGACGGGTAAAATTTCGCTGGAAAGCCTGGGCGGCCCTATCACTATTTTTGAAAATGCGGGCACGGCGTTGAATAATGGAGTCATGTCATTTTTAAGTTTTTTAGCTTTTTTGAGTATTTCCATTGGGGTCATTAACATATTACCTATCCCAGGCCTGGATGGCGGTCATTTGTTTTTCCAAGTGATTGAATTAATCCGGCGTAAACCGCTTGAAGAACGTGCCCTCACTTTATTTTATCGTTTTGGTATGATCTTTTTGTTACTATTGATGGTGCAAGCTTTGGTGAATGATTTGATGAGGTTGGGATAACCTCCACATTGCAACTTAAAAGGATTTTTTGATGGAAGGTAATGCAATTGCCAACCGAAATACTTATTTTGGTTTATTTCTTATAACATTATCAGTTTTGATGAATGAAATTCTTTTGACACGAATATTTAGTGTCATTACCTATTATCATTTTGCTTTTATGGCGATTTCTATTGTCATGTTTGGGATGACCGTGGGATCTATGCTGGTTTTTTTATTACCGCAATACCAGAATAATAAAAATCTTCATTTTCAGCTAGCCTATACCTCTTTGCTGTTTTCAATAACTATTGTTTTGGCATTTGTTGTGTTGGCGAAAGTGCCCATTGATTTTCAAGCGACAATGACTGGCTTAATAAAAACTATTTTTATTTATTGTGTTCTGGCAATGCCGTTTGTATTTGGAGGTATGAGCATTTGCCTGGTGTTAACCAAGTTTGATAAACAAATAAATTCCTTATACGCGGCGGACTTAATTGGTGCTGGCGTCGGTTGCATTATGATTATTCTCGTTTTAAATTACTTTTCCGGGCCTAAAGCCGTTGTCGTGGCAGCGCTATTTGGATTATTAAGTACGGTATTTTTTGCCGAAAATACTCAGGTGAACTGGCTAAAGAAATTTACTTTGGGTTGTATGATTTTATTTGTGGCATTAATAACATTTAACTCGATTTTAGAATTTTTTGAGATATCGCCTTTGCACCTGGATTGGGTGAAGAACAAGAAAGAAGTCCAGTCTAATTATGAAAAATGGAATTCATTTTCTCGCATAACCGTCACCGGCAATCCTAATGATTGGATAAAACCATTTACGCAAGGACTAAGCAGTCTGTATCAATTAAACCAGGAAGTGCATGGCATGAATATTTTAATTGATGCGAATGCCGCGACTTTCTTAATGAATTATCATAATGATCAGCGGGAAATTGATTTTTTGCGTTATGATCTTACTGGTTTTGCTAATTATCTCAAGCCAAATGCAAAAGTTTTGATTGTTGGGGTTGGCGGTGGACGTGATGTGTTAACCGCTTTAGCTTTTAATCAGCCAACTATAGTCGGTATTGAGATCAATCCTATAATTGTTAATCTGTTAAAAAATGAATATAGCTTTTTTTCAGGTAACATTAACAGCAATCCTAGAGTAAGTCTTATTAATGCTGAAGGAAGAAGTTTTGTTGCTCAATTAAAACAAAATTTTGATATTATCCAAGTATCCTTAATTGATACCTGGGCAGCAACCGCCGCGGGGGCCTATGTTTTATCAGAAAATTCCTTATTTACCACGCAGGCCTGGCGAATATTTTTGAAGCATTTGAATCCCAACGGCGTGCTGACAGTGACTCGCTGGTATACTCCAGAAAACCCAGCTGAATTATATCGTTTGACAGCTATCTCTAGTAAAGCATTACAAGAAATGGGAGTCACCGATCCTGCCAGTCATATTATGATTTTTGCTTCGGGGGCTAATTACTATAATCCTAAAACGACTTATGTCGGTAATATAATTGTTAGCCCTACTCCATTTACACAAATGATGATAAATCAAGCGGAGTACATGGCCCGCAAATTAAATTTTGATATTTTATATACGCCAAATCATAAAAATAATTTAACGTTTTTTGCCCTTGCCTCAAATCAGGATATAAATTCAATCTCTGATCATTTGGGATTAGATATTTCAGCGCCAACCGATGATAAACCATTTTTTTTCGAAATGCTTAAGTTAAAAAAATATCTTCATGAAAAATTATGGAATCAGGATAGCTACTATCTTAATAACAATCCGTATATTAGCGCCAGTCGAGCACTCACTATTCTGCTTATTCTATTAATTACTGTTATCTCACTTACCTTGTTATGCATTGTTATACCTTTGATGTTAAGGACTAATAGACAAGTAATGTTAAGTGCTTTTCCTTTTCTGATATATTTTTCCAGTATAGGCTTGGGTTTCATGTTTATTGAAATTTCGCAATTACAACGCTTTGTCTTATTTCTAGGCCCGCCTACTTATGGCTTGTCAGTTATATTATTCGGATTACTCGTGTCTAGCGGACTTGGAAGTTTATTCACTTATAATTATCTTAACAGCAGCAGGCGGCTTTTTATGTCTCAATTAATGCTGCTATTGATGATAGTTTTATTTGGATATTTTACTACTAATGTAATTAGTTATTATCAAGCCTCATCACTATTGGTGCGAATTTTGGTTTCATTAGCAGTGATTTTTTCATTAGGCTTTTTTATGGGATCTGCCCTACCCCTAGGAATGCAGCTTGCCTCCAAATATTCAACTAAAATCACTCCTTGGTTGTGGGGAGTAAATGGAGCGACTTCAATTTGTGGATCGGTATTAGCGATGGTGGTTGCTTTGAGCGCGGGAATTCAATCAACTTATTTAACCGGTTTATTGTGTTATTGCCTGGCATTTGCCGCTATTTGTTATGTATATTTTCGTAAATCTGTATACTCGACTAACTAGTTATGCGTTCATAAACCAGTAAATCAGGAAGATATAAGTTGGGGATTGTCTTTTTTAATTTATAATGCTGCCATTCATCTCGAAAGTTTTTGTCGAAAGACAAAAAGTCGATAATATTCAACTTATGGACAAATGATTTATAATTGTCTGGGTCGATAATAACCCATTGTGGATGATGTTTTTTAAGGTCTTCCCCTGAAATATTAAGCAGATATTCTTTATCCTTAGCTAATTGTGTTGTCAGAGGTGCTTTCACAAGGCCTCGTAACCACCAAAACGTGGGCTGACGGCTGACAAGATCATGACGTGTATAAAACGATAAAGGTATACAAACACCGGGATCATTTGTGCCAAAACAAAAAATTCCGCCTCGATTAGGGAATTGTTTAAAATAATTTATGAATTCATGTTGTAACACAATTTTGAAATATTCGTAATGATATTTAAGATAAAGTTTATGCAGAGGATAAAAATATACAATACCGAGGAATAAAATAAAACATAACAGTCTCTGCAGTGCTGGAATGCAGTGCAAGGTTAAATTAATCGCGCTAAAAACACATATTAAAATATTTACTGTTATCCAGGCAAGAATAAAATCAATAATTAGAAAAAAATAACTGTCATGACTAAAAAACTCTATTTCGTAGAAAAACGTCTGCGGGACAATAAGATAAAAAACTACTGCCAGAAACGGCAGCGCAATCATAAACATTTTATTGTTAAAATGAATCATTAAAGTTGCCAAAACACTCAGGCTTAAAATACATAACCATTTAATAGTGAGTAGCATAATTTCAGATAGACCGTGTTTACCGCATAAAACAAAAAGCAAATAAATAAAATAAATACTCATGACTGCGATCAGTTCGGGCGTAAATGATATACGACGTTCCTCTATCCATCTGGAAATGACGGTCGCCAGGCAAAAAGTAATTTGTAAAATGCTTAAGCCAATGGCGGGTAACATATGATAAAACCAGTTGGTTTTGGTGGCCAGGAAAGCTGCCATGAATCCGATTTGACTGAGTGATATAAGTATGATGATAGACTTATAACGATTGTTTTTGTAGAAAAAAAATGTAGCGATTAAAGTGACAACACAAAAATTATATAATTTGTCAGAATAAATTGATTGCCAGGAATTGGTAATTGAAGAAAAATAATATCGACTCACTAAGGGTAATATAATATGTATATAAGCAGGGTGAAAGCACCATATTGCTAACAAGTACGTCACCATGACCCCAATAATAGTTACGGTTTCTGTTCGTACCCAGCCCAAAACACGCTGTTTTTTGGCGATAAATAAAGTTTCAATGAGACATAATGGAATTAAAAAATAAGGTTTTAATGCAAAACCTACCCCAGCGGCTAAGCCAATTAAAAAAGCTGCGCGTTGACTTAATGGTTTATTGGCTAATGCTAGACTGCTTGCAAACAAATAAGGTGTAATTAACATCATGGTGATATGTTCGCGCTCACCAAATTCATTCATCGGTAGCAGGAAAGTTATAAACAGCAAACCCGCATAAGTCATATAACAAATCAATGGTTCACGCACCAGTCGAGTCAGTAAAGCATAGCTGGTCAATACCGAAATCAAAGCCATAATGGAAAAATAGCAATAAGCAATGTTTAGTGGATTCAGCGAAAATAATTCAGCGATAAAACAGATAGGGACCGTCAAATACAGTATCATGGGCGGGTTGGTTTCAAAGAAACTGGTGACGTAATTACCGCCCGCCAGCAACGCGTTGGTTTCATGGATAATGATGCCGACATCGGAGTTAAACCAATGCCTCTGTATAAAAAATGAAATTATGACGGTAATTAATGTAAGAGCAAATAACAGCAGGAATTTACTCTCTAAAAAAATTATGTAACCGCTGTTATCTATTGCTTTGGTGTTCTGCATCCTGCTATTCCTAATCCGATTTGCACCTAGTATTCTGCCATGATTATTAATTTCTACAACCAATAAAAGCTTGCAACTTCTAAATCATAGCGTTATCTTATGTTCAACTTTAATACTGCAAAATAAAGGAGGACTTATGTTATTAGGTATCTATGCGCTGATAGCGCTGATTGCAGTACTAATGATTATTTTTTTCTTGCAGCGCCTGGCATTTCATCTAAGAGAAAGTGTACTCGCAAAATTAACCGAAGCCCGTCTTGAGCAACAACAAATGCTGAATGAGCATAAATCCCGATTTGATGAAGGTCAATTGGCGGCGTTAAAAATCTTGCAGGATACATTGCACAAAGGGGTTGTTGATACGCGTTTGCATGTCAAGGAAGCATTGACAGATTATGCCGCCCAATTGGGCCAGCGAGTGGAAGCCTTGACGCAAACTACCGATGCCAGACTTAAGGAAATTAACCAGCAGGTTGAAAAACGTCTTGCGGAAGGTTTTGAAAAAACCACAGAAACTTTCACCGATGTTGTAAAACGTTTAGCAATGATAGATGCCGCGCAACAGAAAATCACCGAATTATCCAGTAATGTGGTGAGTTTGCGAGATATACTGAATGACAAGCGTTCTCGTGGTGCATTTGGCGAAGTGCAATTATCAGCATTAATACGTAATGTTTTACCGGAACAGAATTTTGCCTTTCAACATCAGTTAAGTAATGATAAACGTGTTGATTGCATGTTGTTTCTGCCAGAGCCCACTGGCAATATTGCAATCGACTCCAAATTCCCACTAGAAAACTTCCAGCTGATGATGGAGCACACACTATCTAGTCCCGTCCGGGCGCAAGCACTCAGCCAATTTAAAAAAGATATTCGCAAACACATTCAGGATATAGCTGAGAAATATATAGTGCCTGGCGAAACCGCCGATGGTGCAGTGATGTTTATTCCAGCCGAAGCCGTCTTCGCGGAAATCCATGGTAGCCACCCTGACCTGGTTGAATTTGCGCAACGCTCTAAAGTATGGTTAGTATCACCTACTACATTGATGGCCGTATTAACCACGGCACGCGCGGTATTAAAAGACACTGCTACTCGCAAGCAATTAAATATCATTCAAGAGCATTTACGTTTGTTAGCGAATGACTTTAAGCGTTTCCAGAGTCGTATGGATGAAGTTGCCAGGCATGTATCCAGAGCTAACGATGAAGTGGCGCAAGTGCATATTTCAGCGAAGAAGCTCACCACACGTTTCGATCAAATTGATAAAGTAGAATTGCATGACAGCATCCCTACCTCTAGCCTGGTAGCGGATCCTGCATCACTTATGGAGGAGTAACATGGGTTTTTTAGCAGGTAAGCGTGCATTAATTGTGGGATTGGCAAGTGACCGTTCTATCGCTTATGGCATCGCCGATGCTATGTATAGGGAAGGCGCCGAAATAGCCCTCACCTACCAGGGTGAAAAATTAAAAAGTCGAGTTGAGGAAATGGGTAAAGACTGGAAAGTTGCCGTCACCCTGCCCTGTGATGTCGCCAGTGATGAACAAATTAATACGATGTTTACTACTCTTGAAAAACACTGGGATGGCATTGATATTCTAGTACATTCCGTAGCGTTTGCTCCCGCCGATCAGCTGGAAGGTGATTATCATGAAAGTGTGAACCGCGAAGGATTTCGCATCGCGCATGATATTAGTTCTTATAGTCTGGCAGCGTTAGCGCAAGCGGGTTTTAAACTAATGTCAGGAAGAAATGGAGCTATCTTGACGCTAACTTATTATGGCGCGGAAAAAGCCGTACCTTTTTATAATGTGATGGGTTTAGCGAAAGCAAGTCTGGAAGCTAACGTGCAATATCTCGCGGCCAGCCTTGGTCCTAAAGGTATACGTGTCAATGGCATTTCCGCCGGCCCCATCCGCACTCTGGCATCTGCTGGTATCAAAAAATTCCGTAAAATGCTGGCCTTCAATGAAAAAGTTTCTCCGCTGCGGAAAAATGTCACTACCGAAGAAGTCGGCAACGCCGCCGCCTTTTTGTGCTCGGATCTAGCCTCCGGCATCACCGGCGAAATTCTGCACGTAGACGCTGGATTTCATGCGATAGCAGCAATGGATATGGCAGAAGACGAGTAGCAAATTTCTTCACCTCTCCCCTTGTGGGAGAGGTCGACGTGGCTAGACGTCGGGTGAGAGGAAAATCTAAACCCTCATCCCAACACCAGCCCTTCTAAACTCCCCTACTGTCTGTTCCATATTCAACGACATCCCATGCCTGACCCCATTCTGCAAATATGTATCACTATGAAAGATAATAGAACTGCCAATTTTGAATAAGCCCCCAGCTAATAGTAGAGTCGCATAAATGGGTATTGTTACCCACATTGGGGGCGCTAATGCCAATATAACCAAACCAAATGCCGCTGTTATTGTGATACACCCCAACAACCGCAGCATCAATCCGGTCAAGGTTTTAAACTGAGTAGGCCGTCCTTCCGCATGCTCAGCTAAATCATAGTAATTACGTTGTATATTTTCATTATAAGGATTTTCTAGCAATCGGTTGGTTTGCTTTATCACCATGGTAGTAAATTTAATATCAAAATTTGGCGCAGCTTTTTGAGTATCTATTTCTTTTATCAAGTCTTTAATTAAATTAGTTTGTATAAGCTCAGAACCATTTTCCATTTCTGTAATTTTGGCTTGTAATTTATTATATTCAACTTCGAATTGGCTGCATTCCTTCGCCTGTAATGCTGCATCATCCATGATTTTTTCTCTTGCAGCCCAGACAGTATCAAGCCGAAAAAATTTGGGAATAGTATTTAACTCATCCGGTAAATCCCCAAATATGGGTATATGAGATTCTTTTATTATGTTAATAATTACCTGCTCAAATTGCTTATTACTATTATTCTTATTATTTTCCATTTCCTGAAGAATAATCCACAATAGATAGCATAAGTCATAGTACTCTTTTCTTAGACTCTCATTACTGGTAGGTTCTCTATTAGGAGTCGCCCTATCATACAATTGCATATAAGTTTTGCGGATAAAAATATTTTGATTAGTGGGATGAAGCATATTAAAACTTTCTAATTCTTTGCAGGCTTTGATTTTTAAATCAGTAAGAACAATGCCGGGAGTGTTCTTTAATTTATTTAAAAAATCTAATCCTTGACGACAATTTTTGAGTAGTATTTCTTTACGAGCTTCTCGGGTAAGCGCAGCATTAGGATCTCTTTCATCGGGATCATCCACACTCAGAATGTTATACTGTTCTTGCCACAACGTAAGATTTTCCTTCTTAAAAACAACTATTTCATTATTGATTAGAGTAAGTTTGTGGCTAAGCATAGGTTAACCTCAAAAAAATTAGAACATAATACCGGGACTGGTTTTACGATCAACACTGGCTTGATGGCTAATTCCAGCTAAGTTGTACATATCAACAGATAGAGCGTGACGCATGCCGTCTTTAAATAACCCTACGGCACCCAATATTGCAATTGTTCCACCGGGCGCCAAAATAGTAGCTGTCGCTAACAAGTGGGCCCCTACGATAGCTGCGAAGAAAGCTGATACTGGACTGGTTACACCTGCGACAGCGGCTAATAGAAATACCGACGAGACCACCATAGTGATGCCTAATAATCCCAGCATTAAAGAAGATAATTTTTTTCCTACTGACGGCGCGCCTTCAGCATGAGTGGAAAAATGATAGTATCTTGCTTGAACTTCGGGAGAATAGGGATTTTCTACTAATTCACTTGTGGCTTTCAAAAGAATAGTCGCCAATTTTACATCATACTTATGAACTTCAATAAGCTTATTATATATGGCTGTCGCTAATGCTATTCCTCGTTTTGGTAGGGCAAACAATAAATCATTATTGGATTGAAAGGCAATTGCGACGTTTAATTTAGTGAGTGCTTCTTGATAATCTTGATCAGGTGAACCTGTCATGGGGCACCAAGCTATTAACTTTCGATAGATAGTGTCCGTGGTTTCTCCGACAATCGCCATGTTCCCTGGTAAATTCCCGAAATCTTTAATATAGGTAGTGCGCGCAAGATCTGAGATTTTTTTATATAAACTATGATGCAGCGGGCCCTCGTGTTCCCCTACATCAGATATGACGGTATAGAGTAGACCGCATAACTCAAGATAAGTTTTTTGATAATTCCCACTCACATCTATTCGGGAATAAAAGCTTAATTCTCTTAAAGCATAAATAATTACTGAATCTTGACCGGCGGGATAATGATAATCAAAATCAGCCACCAGCTTATTTATATTTAGAGAGAGTTTATTAACCAAGCTCTGAGGATTGGTCTTTAACTTAATAAAAAATTGTTTTTTAGCAAGTTCTGGGACTTCATTTTCAAAGAATAAGAAAGATAGCATGGTATTCGGCTTTTTGGTGTGGTGGGTCATTTTAAGCCCCAAATCTTAAGGGTTTCTTAAGGTTTAGTCTTTTTTTGCGCAAATTGAGAATAAACCATTAGAATTGCCGCGGATAGCACAAATACCTTGAATTTGTGAGTTATTTTTGTATAATAGCGGTAATTTTGTGAGAGTTACTGGAGGAAATATGAGAATTACAGCGTTAGTCATCAGCGCCCTGCTCATGGTTTCGAATGTATTTGCAGACGGCACGCTCAATGTCAAAGCCTTAACAAAAGCACTTGCTACCGCTCATCACCATCACGGCAGTGACAAAGGTGATTTGGTAATGGTTTATGGCGGTCAGGATATTTCACGCGGCAA
>JAZKAT010000037.1:30016-44088 GCA_040389045.1 Pseudomonadota bacterium
GTGACAAAGGTGATTTGGTAATGGTTTATGGCGGTCAGGATATTTCACGCGGCAACGTTAGAGTCATGAATACCATTGATCGCACTGTTTTAGCCGGTTAAGCCACCTATCTCCACTTGCTCCATACTGTCCTTGCCAGTGTCACTAACTTATCCCACCCGGTCATTCTGCTAACCTTGTCCCGTATCAACTTTGTCACTCCTTGCCATTGTCATTCCTGCTGACTGCCCCCAACCTGTCATTCCCGCGCAGGCGGGAATCCATTCTTTGTAAATTTAGAATCTGGGGTAAGCTCATAATGGATTCCCGCCTACGCGGGAATGACAGCGTGGTTGGGCAATGGGGATTTACTTAGAGAATTACTTATCTTGAATATCCGTATACAACGACACCTTCGCATCCGCTAACATGCTTTGTACGTAAAGTTTATATTCCAGCGAACCCCAGGTATTTTGCAATTGGTCAGCGAAAACATCATTTTCTTCTTTTTGGTCGGTACTATTAGCGTCACGGACCCCATTCACCATCACCACAGCAAACCCATTCGGCATTTTTACTGTATCAAATAAGCCTATAGTCCCAGGTTGCGGCCTGGGCAAGCGGAAAGCGGTATACAAAATCGCGGAATCCACTTTATTGGAATAACGCCCTATATAACCATCTTTATTCCAGGTCAAATGGTACTGACTGGCAATCTGGTCGGCGGAATCACCGTGTTGTAATTTCTTTTTAATTTCTATAGCCAGCGCTTCCGCCTGCTTTTCTGCGTTAAGCACTTTAAGTTGATCGGCAACCTGCTTCTGGACTGCCTGTAAGCTCAGTAAAGCCGCTGGGACGTGAGATTTCACGCGCAGCACTATCGTAGAGTCAGGACCAATCTGAATCGCGTCACTGTTGTTTGCCGAGTTCAATACATCATCCGTAAACGCCGCGTCCCTGACCTTCCTGCTGCCGCTGATATCGCCATTGCCTTTTTCACGGGTAAACGGCTGGGATACTTTGATAGTTAAATCCAGCGCCTTGGCGGCCGGCGCTAATGAATCGGGATGCTCATAAGAAATATTGGCAAGTTTTTCCCGCAGGTCAGCGTATTTTTCTTCAGCCAGTTGACGCACCAGAGCTTCCTGGACTTTATCTTTGACCTGGTCCAGGGGTTGGACTTGCGCTTCTTTCAAGCCCATGACCTTAACCAGCATTAATCCCTTGGCTACTTTGATAGGTTCACTGACATCGCCTTGTTTCGTCAAACCAGCCACCGGTTTTTGTAATTCCGTTGGTAATTGGTTTAGCGCTACCCAGGATTGGGATTTACTGTCAGGGTTAGGATATTGTTTTGCCAGAGCAGCAAAATCAGCGCCTTTTTTAATGTCAGCCTGTAAATCAGCGATTTTCTTTTCGGCAGCAGAAATTTGTTCCGCGGTCGTCATTTCAGACACGGGCACTAAAATTTCCGCCAAATCCCATTGTGCTGGTATGGTGAAAGAGTTGATATTATCGTTGTAATAATTTTTTAACATTTCATCGGTAGGATGAATGCCAGCCGCCAAGTCTTTGGTGGATAATTCCAGATAATCAATAGTCACCTGCTCTGGAGTTTTGAAATCTTCCTGGTGTAGTTTATAGTACGCCTGCATTTGCGCATCACTGATATCCGCAGGCTGTTGCATGAATGTATCCTGGGGAATAATTAAATAAGCGAGGTCGCGCTCCTGGTTGACCAGGGCAACAGTATTGCCAACTTCATTGGGTAAGACGAATGACGTTAAAATGATGCCTAACCGCGGTTGATCAATTAACAAAGTCGTTTTGATCAACTCAAGAAAATCAGCAATGGATAACATGTTGTTTGCTAAAATCTGTCGTAACCGTGTTACCGAAAATTCACCGTTTACTTGAAAGTCTGGCATTCTTTCCAGATAGCTATCCACTTGAAAATCTGTAATTCGATAATTTTGTGCGACCGAGGCTTGTCTTAATACTTGAATGTTAACCAAGGCATCCATGGCCCGCTTCTTCAGGTTAGCTTCCACTGCTTCTGGCAGCACAGAAGAACCCAGGCTCATTTGTGCCTGATTACGTAATGGGTCAAGGGTGGCGGCCAACTGCCGTTTGCTGATTTCAACGCCATTAACTTTGGCGACTATTTCGGTGGTTGAGGAAGATTCAAGGTAAGAATGAATACCCCATAATGCGAACGAGAGAATGACTAACGAGATGATAACGCCAGCTATCCAGCCATGTGTGCGGTCACGAATGCTTTGTAGCATATGCTCAAAGTTCCCTGTATCCAATATTAGAAAAAGTCACCGGGAAAAACTAAACAACAGTGCATCTTATTTTACGGCTCATTGTCACTATGGGCCTGATGTACACTTTGATATTCACGTATGGCGGAGTGGACGGGGCTCGAACCCGCGACCCCCGGCGTGACAGGCCGGTATTCTAACCAACTGAACTACCACTCCGTACTTTTATTGTAAATTCATGGTGGGTGCTGAGGGGATCGAACCCACGACCCTCGCCTTGTAAGGGCGATGCTCTCCCAGCTGAGCTAAGCACCCACACAACATGCAGCCAGCAAAAACTTAACACAACGATTAAACGTTAGGTCGAGTAAAGTATTCGTTTTTAAAGGAAAATGCAAAAGATTTTTTTAAAAAGAACGAAATTTATTAGGGGCTGTTGACAATTCGCTAGGCTGAGACAAAAAACCGTGATTTTCGAGCACTGCAGCGGAGCATATGTTGTCGATATGTGAGCAGCGGAGCGCAGAAGATCACGGTTTTTAGACTAGAATTGTCAATAGAACCTAAGCTGTTGCAGGGTCTTTTTCCTTGACTGCTTCTTTTAGAGCTTTTCCAGCTTTAAATCCGACAATTTTTGCTGCTTTGATATTAATTTTCTGACCGGTTGATGGATTACGTCCTTCTCGCGGTGCCCGCTGCTTAACAATGAATGTGCCGAAATTAACCAGCACGACGGGGTCACCCTTGCGTAATGATACGGCAATGCCTTCCAGTAACGCATCTAGCGCACGCGAAGCTGAGGCTTTAGTTAGTTCTGCCTTAGCGGCAATGACTTCAATCAATTCAGCTCTATTCATAAATCTTCTACCTATCCTTAGTTAATGAGATACCGGCTACTCAAGAATACACAACGAGAGCAAGTGATAAGAAGTTTTCCATTTTGTATATGGGATGCTAACGAATGTAGATTTATACCAATTCGGGGAAACGGATGTCAAGGTGAGTTAGAGCGTACGTCAATCGCGTGGGGTCTAAGTAAGATGCTGTCATACACATGCTGGTCTTTGGTGCTGTCATTCACGTGCTGGTCTAAGTTGCTGTCATTCACGTGCTGGCCTAAGGTGCTGTCATTCCCGCGCAGGCGGGAATCCATTATGAGTATCCCGCAGCTTCTGCATTTACAATGAATGGATTCCCGCCTGCGCGGGAATGACAGGCTTAATGCGCTCTATCTCTATCATCCTTACGAATTTTCTTCCGCGCACTACTAACCAGCGATTTTATTTTCGTTTTGGTTTTCTTGGTAGGCAACTTTGATGGATAACCTTTCAAGGCATAAGTAAATACTTCATCAATCCAGCGTACCGGTTTAACATCCAAGTCTTTTTTGATGTTATCCGGAATTTCCTTCAAATCTTTGACGTTTTCAGAAGGAATGATAACGCTCTTGATGCCGCCACGATGTGCCGCCAGCAGTTTTTCCTTGATACCACCGACCGGCAAGACTTCGCCACGTAAGGTGATTTCACCAGTCATTGCGCAATCAGCGCGTACCGGCAAGCCAGTCAACACAGAGACCAAGGCAGTGCACATACTTATGCCCGCGCTAGGACCATCTTTTGGCGTCGCGCCTTCCGGCACGTGGATATGGATGTCATGTTTTTCAAAGAAATGTTTTGCTATCCCCAGCTTCTCCGCGCGTGAACGCACTACCGTTAAAGCTGCCTGGATAGATTCCTGCATCACATCGCCAAGCTGACCGGTAGAAGTAGTCTTACCCTTGCCAGGTAAAGTCACCGCTTCGATTTCAAGCAGTTCACCACCCACTTCCGTCCAAGCCAGGCCTTTGACTTGACCAATTTGATCTTTTTCATTCGCAGTATCATAACGATAACGACGCACACCCAGATAATGTTCCAGATCGCTGCTATCAATGGTGATTTTCTTGCCGCGTTTTTTCAGTAAAATTTCCTTCACGACTTTGCGGAAAATTTTTGAAATTTCACGCTCCAGACTACGCACACCCGCTTCACGGGTGTAATGACGTACAATATATTGTATGGTTTTTTCGGTAATTTTTAATTCAGACTCTTTCAAACCATTATTGATCATCAATTTGGGAACCAAATGACGAAGGGCAATATTGATTTTTTCATCTTCGGTGTAACCTGGAATACGAATAATTTCCATACGGTCACGTAACGCGGCCGGGATATCCAGCGTGTTCGCCGTTGCCACAAACATGATATCAGAAAGATTGTAATCCACTTCCAGATAATGGTCGTTGAATGAATGATTTTGTTCAGGGTCCAATACTTCCAATAACGCGGAAGCTGGGTCACCACGAAAATCCGTAGACATTTTGTCAATTTCATCTAACAAAAAGAATGGATTATTAGCATCAATTTTAGAAATCTTCTGCACGATTTTACCTGGCATAGCGCCAATGTAAGTACGACGATGGCCGCGGATTTCAGCCTCATCACGCACTCCGCCTAATGACATGCGCACAAATTTACGGCCGGTAGCATTGGCGATGGATTCGCCTAGCGATGTTTTACCAACACCAGGAGGACCGACCAGACATAAAATGGGCCCTTTTAATTTTTTTACCCGTTTTTGTACGGCAAGATATTCAAGAATACGTTCTTTCACTTCTTTCAAGCCAAAATGTTCGGCTTCAAGAATTTCTTCCGCTTCAACCAGACTTGCGCGCAGCTTGGAACGTTTGTTCCATGGCAACGCCAGCATCCAATCCAGATAATTGCGCGACACCGTGGCTTCTGCCGACATCGGCGACATCATTTTAAGTTTGTTGAGTTCAGCCACACACTTTTCTTTGGCTTCAAGAGACATGCCCGCTTTTTCAATTTTTTTCGCGAGGGATTCCAGTTCATTGGGCACTTCTTCCATTTCACCCAATTCTTTTTGGATAGCCTTCATTTGTTCATTCAAATAATACTCGCGTTGGGTTTTTTCCATTTGACGTTTAACGCGACCGCGTATGCGTTTTTCAACTTGCAGCAAGTCAATTTCGGATTCCATAATCCCGACCAGTTTTTCCAGACGCTTGACCAGGTCGATAATTTCCAGCAGTTTTTGTTTTTCTTCGATTTTCAAGGTCAAATGCGCGGCTATGGTATCAGCAAGTCGGCTGCCATCTTCGATAGCGAGTACGGATGCCAGGATTTCGGTGGGAATTTTACGGTTTAATTTTACATATTGTTCAAATTGCGATTTCAGCGAACGCACTAAAATTTCAATGTCACGCGCGGTGATATTGGAATCATCAATTAATTCTACGTCAGCAAGAAAATACGATTCATTTGTCAGGAAACGCGCGATTTTACCGCGACGCACCCCTTCAATTAATACTTTTACCGTGCCATCGGGTAATTTTAAAAGTTGCAAAACAGTGGCAACTGTCCCCACCTGATATAAATCATCTTCCGTGGGCTGGTCTTCGGAAGCGCTTTTTTGGGTAGCTAAGAGAATTTGTTTATCGGCAGCCATGGCAACTTCCAGGGCTTTGATGGAACGGTCACGGCCAACGAATAGCGGAATCACCATAAAGGGATAAACTACAACATCCCGTAATGGTAATACTGGCACACCTAAGAGATTTTTGTCGTTTTTTGGTGACATAGATTTGGGCCCTTTGAGAATAAATCCTAATGTTTTTAATAACTTTCACTAGTTAGTAATATGTAACTCTCTTACTATAAATATAGCACATATTGCCAGCATGTTATTCGGTCGCGGCAAATGATTGTTCCTGAGTCTCATACATGATGATGGGCTGTGATTCCCCGCGAACGGTCGCATCATCTATAATGACTTTAGAAACATTTTCTAGTGAAGGAAGTTCATACATAATATCTAAAAGGACTTTTTCAAGGATAGAACGTAAGCCTCGTGCGCCCGTCTTCTTTTCAACGCAACGTTCAGCGATTAAATGCAACGCTGTTTCACGGAATTCAAGGTCCACATTTTCCATCTCGAAAAGTTTGCGGTACTGCTTTATTAAAGCATTTTTGGGCTCGGTTAAAATGCTAACCAGCGCGCTTTTATCAAGCTCTTCCAAAGTGGCGATAACTGGCAAACGGCCAATTAATTCTGGAATCAAACCATACTTGATCAAATCACCTGGTTCAACTTCATGTAACCATTGATCCATTTTCTTGGCATCAGTGGTGCTGCGAATTTCAGCCGAAAAACCAATGCCGGATTTTTCCGAACGATCACGTATAACTTTTTCAAGGCCAGAAAAGGCGCCGCCACAAATAAAGAGTATATTCCGGGTATCAACCTGGATAAATTCCTGTTGTGGGTGTTTACGCCCACCTTGTGGGGGTACGGATGCAACTGTGCCTTCAATCAATTTTAATAAGGCTTGTTGCACGCCTTCGCCAGAAACATCGCGGGTGATGGAGGGATTTTCCGATTTACGGGAAATTTTATCGATTTCATCAATGTAAACAATACCCGTTTGCGCTTTGGCGACATCGTAATCGCATTTTTGCAATAATTTTTGAATTATGTTCTCAACATCTTCACCCACGTAACCGGCTTCGGTTAAGGTGGTGGCATCGGCAATGGCAAATGGCACATTGAGTAGTCTGGCCAGGGTTTCCGCCAGCAGAGTTTTACCACTACCCGTTGGGCCCACTAGCAGGATATTACTTTTGTTAAGTTCTATTTCATCATTGCGGGATTTACTGTTTAACCGTTTGTAATGGTTATAAACTGCTACCGACAAGGTTTTCTTCGCATAGGACTGACCCACCACATATTCATCCAGGGTGCGGCGAATTTCCATAGGGACTGGCAGACGTGGCAGTACTTCAGTAGGGCCTTTAGCATCGTGGCCTTGTTCATGGATGATTTCATTGCACAGGGCAACACATTCGTCACAGACATAGACCGAAGGGCCGGCAATCAGTTTGCGGACTTCATGTTGGCTTTTGCTGCAAAAAGAGCAATGTAACACTCTATCTTTTCCTCCATTACCGCGCTGATCAGAGCTCATAGTAAAGAGACCTCATTAATTAAATTCACATTGATTATAGATTGGGGTAAATTTTTCAAAATCAAGTAACCTTTTCCTTTTTATCAGTGTGACTGATTTTACGGTGACCAAGGATTTTATCGATAATTCCATATTCCAGAGCGCGGTCTGCCGTCATAAAGTTATCTCTGTCGGTGTCTTTTGCGATAACTTCTTCAGATTGACCGGTATTTTTAGCGAGTATTTTATTTAAACGGGCACGAATTTTCAGCGTTTCTTCGGCATGGATAGCAATATCAGAAGCCTGCCCTTGCACACCGCCTAGTGGCTGGTGAATCATCACTCGGCTGTTCGGCAAGCAAAAACGCTTACCTTTTTCCCCACCGGCTAATAAAAACGCCCCAAAACTGGCGGCTTGCCCTATGCACATAGTGCTCACATCAGGTTTGATGAATTGCATAGTGTCATAAATTGCGAAACCCGCGGTGACCACACCACCGGGTGAGTTTATATAGATATTAATATCTTTGTCCGGATTTTCAGATTCCAGGAAAAGTAACTGGGCAACAACCAGGTTCGCTACATAATCATCAATCGGTCCAACCAGGAATATCACCCGGTCTTTTAATAAGCGGGAAAATATATCGAATGAACGTTCGCCGCGGGCTGTTTGTTCCACCACTATCGGCACCAGATTTGAATTTGAAATAGGACTGCTAGTCATAGCAAGTATTCCTCTTTAAGTTGTTCATACCTAAATATAAATTCATAACCTAACTCTAATATTAATAGAATAAAGTACAAAGTCATACTATTTATTTACTGGATTTTCTGCTAAAAAACGCAGGAAACTCCGCTCTTTGTTTATATGCTGCGCATAAGCCTTGAAATGCGCTATGTCTACACTATGTGCTATCTTAGCCTTTGATTAAATCACTATAATCAAGCATTTTGTCATTAACAGTTACACTTTCGAGCAATTTTTCCAGTACTTGCTCTTCCAAAATCATCATCTCAATTTCACCCAGACGGCGTTTGTCACCTTGATACCATTTAATGACTTCTTCGGGTTTTTCATAGGCCGCTGACATTTTGGTAATGTGCTGCTGGACGCGTTCACTGTCCGGTTTTAATTTGTGTTGTTTGATCACTTCACCAATTAATAAACCGAGGATGACATTACGTTTAGCGGCTTCATTGAAAGTTGTCATTTCCTGCGGGCTATGGTCATGTTCCTTGCCAGCATGATGAGGATGCATTTCATCATGAATACGCTTGGCTTCACGCTCAATCAGCGCGGCCGGAACTTCCATGGGGTTTTGTTCTAACAGTAAATCAAAGATCTGGCTTTTTAATTTATTGCTGGTAACACGCTCTAATTCATTTTCCAAATTTTTGTTGATCTCGGTTCGCAACTCTTCAACATTACCGCTGGCGATACCAAATTTTTTAATTAATTCTTCATTCATTTCGGGTAATGATGGCGCTGAAACTTTATGCGCGTTAATTGTGAATTCGACTTTTTTACCCGCCAATTCAGTGGCAAAGTAATTTTCTGGGAAAGTCACGTTAATGATTTTTTCTTCCTCTTTTTTTATGCCAATCAAGCCTTCTTCAAATCCTGGAATCATGGTTTTGCTGCCGATGACCACGGGATAATCATGAGCTTCGCCGCCTTTGAAAGTTTTACCATCCAAAGCACCACGGAAATCAATCACTACCTGGTCTTTGTCGGCCGCGCCACGGTCTACTTCATTCCAAGTCACATGCTGTTCGCGTAACCGGTCTAACACTCTATCAATGTCAGCTTTAGTAATTTTGGAAACTTGCTTCTCAATCGTTTTTGCGGCAAATTTCACACCTTCAATTTCAGGCAGGACTTCAAAAGTCGCTATGTATTCTAGCGGTTTGCCGGGAGCAATGGATTTGGGTTCGACTTGTGGTGTGCCTACCGGATTTAATTTTTCCTGAGTGATGGCATCGTAAAGAGACGATTGTATGACTTCACTGAGTGCTTCCTGACGGGCTGCATTGCCATAAAGTTCTTTCACTCGGTCCAGGGCTTTGGAGCTGCCAGGGCGGTAACCTTTAATTTTGGCCGTTTTTAAAATCTGTTGTATGCGTTTGTCGTAAGCAGCATCTAATTGTTCTAGTGGAACAGTTACCGTAATGCGTCTCTGCAATTTGCTCGGGGATTCTACTGATACTTGCATAATAACCTCAATAAATATGAACAAAAACAATCCGTTTAAGGGTGCCTTTTGTGTAAACTAGCAAAAATTCAACAAGTTAGAACAACAGATTACCTGCATCTAGTTTCTATGGCGACCATTATAGTGAAAATTGCCTAAAAAAGAAACTGCATGGTGCGAAGGGAGAGACTCGAACTCTCACGGGTTGCCCCACTGGAACCTAAATCCAGCGCGTCTACCAATTCCGCCACATTCGCGTGGTCTGCTTTTCCGCTGCTTAGGCTTTGACACGGGCACAAGTATAGGTGCGTGAAAGCGGAATGTCTACCGAATCAATCAACAGCTGCGGCGCTTTCACTTTTCCAAGTGATGCTGCGTGTTTTTGGTAAGAATTGAGGATAATTATCATTAATAAATTGCATTAATTTTTCTCTGACTTCGCAACGCAAATCCCAAAGCGTCGAAGAATCCTTCGCGCTAACCAATGCACGCATCTCAATGCCAGAATCTTTAATGTCGGTCATTTGGAAATTGCTGACTTTACCATTCCATAATGTGGAATTTTTTAAAATTTTATTGAATTCTTCTCGTACCGGAGTTAATGGCAATTGATAATCCGCGTAGAAATAAACAATCCCTAGCAAATCCGTTGATGTGCGGGATAAGTTTTGCAACCCGCGATTGGTAAAGTAATCCGATGGCACAATTAAGCGACGCAAGTCCCATAATTTGACGACGATATAGGACAAAGTAATTTCTTCGACTTGACCTTGTTCATTGTCAATAATAACGGTATCGCCTATGCGTATTGGTTGTGTGAAAGCAATTTGTAAACCGGAAAATATGCGCCCTAGACTTTGCTGACTGGCGAAGGCGCCGATTGCGCTGACCACGCCAGCGGTTGTTAGCAAACCCGCGCCGAGGTTTTTCACACTGTCAAATACCATCAAGACCGATGCCAGCGTGACTACACCGGCAATAATGAGGATGACTTTTTTGAGTAACATGACCTGAGTATTGATTTTACGCGATAGCTCGGCATTATTTTCGTTATAAGCGTATTGGTTCAGAATTAGTTTTTCTATGCCATTTAATAATTGCACGAATAACCAGGCTAAAATTCCAATTAATGCGACCTTCGCCAATTTGGCAAAAACTTCATTGGCGGGGCCAGTGATACCTAAAGCAGGAATCAAAATATTTAACATTAAAAATAACATTGCCGCTTTCAAGCTGGTGCTGAGCATAGGCAGTAGAATGCTGGGAATTTTTTTATTATGTTTGATTAGCCAGCTTTCCAGATGAATTTCACCTTTATTTAATGCATTGATTACCAGCCAAAAGAATGCCAGAAATTCGGTAATTTTTCTGAGATAAACTGCAATGTTGAAAAACAGTTTCGAATAGTTGGTGGGCAAGTTCGGGGCGTAAAGTACGGCACCGTAAATTGCTACATAAGTGGCATAGCCAAACAGAAAAAATAAAAATGGTCCTTTGATCACATTGGCAAGGAATAAAAATAAAGTTTTTAGGGTGGAATTCGGGTGCTCAGCGGGCGAAAATTTCTTCATCACCGCGATAAAAATCATGCTGGTTAAAAAGATGATTAAGCTAAATACTAGCCAGACTATGGATGGCACTATCGGCAATGTTTCAGGCGATAGGATTTCATGGTTAATATTCATTGCTTAAGACTCCCTTAAGAGTTCAACTACATTAGTCTTTGATTTATAAACAATCTTAAAAAAGCTGATTTTTCAGCATAATTCATATATAATATTCGGTTCAGAATATTTGGCAAGCATTAAGCGGGGGATTGAAATGGCAACTACCAGACAGAGTATGACAAATAAACCGGTTAAAGGCTATCAAATTAAGCCCAATGGTCTGGTTTGGTATCCTATTTCCGATAAAGCCAATTATATTTTTTCAAATTTCTATGCCCAGGAATTAAGTGTTAACTACCCAGGCAAATTTAGTATTCTCTATAAGACTCCAGCTCATTATTTCCATTCGTTAAAAGCGCCAGTCGAAACACATCAGGCACATCACAGTGCGATTAACAGGCAAGTTACGCCAGAGAAAGCAAAAGAAGTAGCTGACGATTTTTTACGTGATATTGATGATTTGCCTGATTGGAATGATGAGGCAGCTTACCAGGGAATGTTGAAAGTAATCCGGGCTAGGGCTGAAGATGCTGAATTTAAAAAAGCATTAACTGCTACAGTGGATGGTTATCTTTATCGAGATACTTATAACATTCCTGATCAAAAGTCATTATGGGGCGGCGACACCGATGGTGAAGAGAAAAATTTGTTAGGTCGAGTCTTAATGGAAGTTCGTAATGAAATTTACAAAAGTGAAGGCAAGCCTGAAATTGATCTTGCAAACCTATTTACATTAGCAGATGCAGAACAAAAAGCTTTGACCCCTAATCCAATAGGTGTGCCGTTGCAGAATTATGCTTTACCCATTGAACCAGCAAGAACAGTCACTACGGCTGACAGCAGTGTAATCACGGTTACGCCGAGTTTATCAACCAGTACATCATCTTCGCCTAGCCCCACTCCCCGAATTTCATCTCCTTCAAGTTCAACTTCCGCAAGTCCGGCGGCGCATTTAACTGTTGAAACCCTCAATAATATCAAAACCGCATTGGGTGGTACCTGGTCATATCGTAATACTGCCAACAGTGCTACCGTGGCTTTTCCTTGTATTTTTGAAAATGATAAAGACCTTCGTTTTGAAATTATTAATCATGACAAAGTTTCTACCAGCAATACCAAAGAAGAAACGCTGGAAAAAATGTTAATCGCATTCACCTTACTTAATCCGGGTAAAAAACCCACTATTACTGTAGGTAGTGTAGAACTGGAGACAAAGTGGAGAGAAGTGTGTCGTCAACAACACATTGACGCTGACATTAAAGTGAATGCGCCCGCAGCTGAAGAAAAGCATGGCGAAACTTCCACGTCTGCTTCTACTTCGACAAGTCCCATCCCTTCAACAACACCAGGTGAAACGTTGGCAGAAGATAAGGATGAAGAAGAGATAGAAGAAGAGACAAGAGAAGCAAAAGTAGAATCGGAAGAAGCAGGCGAATACGATGCGGAAATTGAAAGAGCAGCTGAGGGAGACTTTGAGTATGAGCAAAAAGAAGATTCACCCCTGAGAACTCGAGTTCCCAGAAGACATCATTCTCTAACTACTACTAGTAGTACTTCTACAAATGGTCTGTTCAGTTATTCCGCCAGTAAACCGCCTGCGCGCAAGGTTCATATTGCTAGTCCTACCAGCAGCCCAACAAACAGCACTAGCTCCACTAGTAGTAGCAGCCCCCGTCCAGGTGGGATTACTGGTAGCAGCAGCTAAATACTCTCTCTGTCATGCCAGCGCAGGCTGGCAGCCAGAGGGATAAAATTCTCTTAGGGCTGGATGCCAGCTTAAGAAAACCTTAACATTTCGAACTTATAATGATCTATTACTACGAAGCCAGGGAATGCATCACCTTTTAACCTGTTTTTAGGTAAAATGAAGCATGCGTATATCTATCACTGACTTAAAATCGCAAATCATAACTCTCAAAAAGAAGTTTAAGCCTGAAACTGATGAAACTATGGTGTTACCAGAGGTTTTTGATCTTGCGTTTATTTCTCAAGAATTACTGTTTCTAAAAGAAATGAGTGATAAGGAACTTTCGTACGAAGAAAAATTTATCCTTGAAGAATATAAATTAGAGCTGCTAGTTTCCTTCCGTAATTTGTTTAATCAAGCGATTTCAACGGTAGATGTATCGCCAGCTGCTCACGTTACTCTTGAACCCAATACTCCTCATCACTATAGCTACTTTACTTATCTGACCAGCGGCTTAGGTGTTAATATAGTTCACGGTTATGTCAGCAGCCATGCCATACTAGTGCTGATTCCTACCATAACAGCACCTGTTTTAGTCGGCATAGGCGTGGCAATGACGGTTTTGAACGCACTTGCTTATTATCTATATGAAGGCTATGTTCTCAAGAAAAATTTGAGTATTCCCATCTTAACTCAAAACGCGGAAGAATATTTCGCTGTGTTTGAAGAGCAATTACAGATTTTGCCTACGGTAAATGAAAAATTACATCACTACGCAGTCTATAATAATCTTACTACTATGCAATACAAAAAATTCGGTACTGTCGCAGCTCAATTTAATGAATTAATTTTAGCGAACCGGCCGTTATTCAAAAATTATGAAGAAAGTGGTACTAGCTATACTATTCGTCAAGGGATTATTGCGTTTGGCGCGGTGATGGCGGCAGCTAGCGCATTTTTCTCCGCTAAATCCTTTTTGACATTGGTGAGTGCGCCATTGCTGGCAACTCCCGCTGGTATCGCCTTCATGGGAATTTGTGTGGCATTAGCTGTTACATTTTATTTTGGCCAGCGAGTTCATAAGGTTTATAAAATGATGAATCCTGAAGCTTATAAATTTAAAACAATTGAAGAACAGTTTCAAATATTCAAACCCAGATTGCAAAATGATTACAATAAAATTATTAAAAGTAAAATATTGAAAGATATAAATGAAACTCCAGATATATTAGCTTACTCATCAGCAGTTGTTGCGCCTATTGAAAAACCTGA
>JAZKAT010000037.1:44188-52195 GCA_040389045.1 Pseudomonadota bacterium
CTCCAGATATATTAGCTTACTCATCAGCAGTTGTTGCGCCTATTGAAAAACCTGAAGCTACCGAAGTAAAACAGAGAAATCGCTTATTCGAAGTAAAAAGACCTGCTCTTATTAAGCATCCAGGACGAGACATAACTAAGTATTCTTTGACTCGTTAATTTTCTTTTTCGGCAACTCTTTTTGGATGGTCAACAAAATAAGCGCTATTAACATTAAGAATACACCTGCGGCAATTAACACAACCGGCCACCCTATCGTACCAAAAAAATAAGCGAATCGATAAGTTAACCGCGTGATATAAATAATCAGGAACACCGCGCTTAAACACAACAACGCTATATTTTTAAATGGCAGGTATAATAAAAAACTTGCTAAAAGAATACATGGCGTAAGTATTTCCCAAATCAGTGTGGTATTACTTTCAAAAAGCAGTCCTCCCAGATAAAAGCTGGCCAGCAAAACCAGCAAGTCACCTAAAAAGCATAACCACCCCGTCAAACTGTAATGACTGAAAGATATGCCATAAGCTACCAGGAGATAACTCAATCCTAGTCCTAGCGCTTCGTAACTCCATAACGTATCCGCTGGAAACCACATACCGTTATTATTGAAAAAATGCATACCCGCGATAAAAAATGATGAGCCGAAGATAAGACAAAACAGTAATAAAATTTCGCGGCTATAGCGTAATTGCAACACCAGAAATATGATAAAGCAAATTCCCGGAGCAATCATTTTCATTAAATCAACATTAAAATCCAGTCCGAACGCATTAAGAGTAACTGAAATTCCTAAAGGCAATAAAAAGCCGCCCAGCATAAACAGCGCCCCGCTACTGGTGGGATGTTTCCCTTCGGAGGTGAGTGATGCGGCTATGTATAATGTCCAGCAAGCCGTACCTAGGGTTAGTACGACGCGACTTAAGGAGGTTAAAACTTCCCAGTTATACGAAAGCCAATAACAAATACCAAAAAATATTAAGGTTGCGCCTATATAATTTAATATTTTTGAAATTCGGTAAATTTTCGTTTGTTTGCTTTCTATTGGCTCTTCAGGGGGCATGCACTTTATCCTTGTCTGAATGATTATTATATCATTTTTAATTAAATACTGTGTTAACATGACCTTACTATGCTCCAGGAGGTAATCATGGGTACCAGTAAACGCGACCTTGGGAATTTAATCAAAAATGTTTACGATGATTCTACCTTGGACACCTTGAGAGCATTAGATCGGAATTTACTTACATTAATGAGCCACAATCAAGAATTTAAACATATTGAAATTAATCAATATGAGCGAGTTCCTATTAAACCCGGCAGTCCACAGTCACGCATACGCGTAGATGTTTCTAAAAATGGCGTAAATAGCTGTTTTTATCTTTCAGAAGAATTAGTCACCCGCTTCGAAGAAAGTAATGAAATCCGTCAGGAATTAATTGGTGTCATGAACCAGATAAAATCCGCCTTTTCAGCCCCCAACACTAAATAAAACTAACTACGCAATATCACAAGCACTCCCTAGGCAACCACAAGTAATGCCGGTTGGAAATTGCTGTTGGCCATACACTACGGATATTGTGTCGCCAGTATAAAGCGCTGCATTCAACGCCAATTGTCCACCCGTGAGAAAACAAATTTGTTGGCTTGAAGTTTGCAGGCCTACTATTTGTTTACCATTCACTACCGGCGTCCATTGCACGCTATCACCATTAAGACCAATCACCGGCCCTGTGACTTCTGGAGCAGTCCCAAGAAATACAGCACCGCCCTCACTGGTATAGTTATAAAAGGTAATTGGAATTGAAATGCCAGCAAAGGCAAGTTGAGCTGCAGCAAATAAAACTAATCCAACTAATAGTTTTCGCACGGGTTCTACTCCTTAAAAGATTTATGACATGACCGCAAAATTTAATGGATACCACTTTAAAGTTCTAGTCATTTGTAGAATTGATTAAAAAACAAGCGACCCTGCGGATTTATCCCTGTTGCTGATCTAATCAGCATACATTAAAATAGCGCATATAATTATTAAAACGCGAGGTGGGTGTGATAGATCAGAATTTTGTTATTAATTTATTCGAATATAGTTCAACTAATGTATGGATAATTGATGGAAATAATGAAGTTAGTGCTTCCGGCATAGCGTTAACAATAACTAACAATATTCAGCATGAAGAATATCCAAATTTATATTTAGCCAACTTAGGTAATAATTTATATAACAAAGTTTTAAGGGGTTATATACCCCAAAGTAGAATTATGGTAATTGGTTTGGATGCGTTATCACGGGATGTTATTGTCAATGTTTTTGAAAACCTCCCAACCTCAGTAACGAAAATTGGTTTAAATAATATTACCGAGGATGATCTCGAAATTACACTTAAACAACTAGGTAGCTTGAAGCAAGCTGGTAGAAATATAACTATTGTTTGCGGCGATAATATTTCTCAAAGGTATAAAGATTTATTTAATAGTTTAAATGTCTTAGTCGAGCAGTATTCCTCACCTGCTGCGGCATACGTTGCTAGTAAAACAGCAAATGAATCTAAGAAAAAGACCCCACCTACCCAAATAACCGAAACTGCCACGGATGTGATTTGCAAGCAGATTGATGAAATTATCAAACTTAGAGCGACATGTGCAGCTTATAAAAGAAAAGCCGAAGATGAAAAAGCTAGAAATGAGAGCTTAAATTCTGAATTAACCGCGGCACAGGCTAAGAACCTTTCTTTAATGGCAGAATTAAAAAATAATGAAGAAAGAATTCGACAGCTTGAATACATAAATGGAGATCTAATTTCAAGACTTCCTGAGACAATCTCTTTCGTCCCATTATCTGCTGCTGGTGAAGATAAAAATAATAGTGCGAGTTTGTTGTTAGCTCCCCCCTCTACTCCTATCCGCAAACTGAATTTTTTTCTTCCGAGTCATATTACCCAGCCTAAATTGAACTCTCCATCCAGCCATTTCGATTCATTAGATGAAAAACCAAAAGATGAAAAACCAAAGGAGAGCAAGAAGCGAAAAAAAGCAGGACCATAAAGTCATTCCAGCTACCGTTTTAAACCCCTCACCCGCCGCCTTACGGCGTCGACCTCTCCCACAAGGGGAGAGGTGAAAAATAGGCGACCTACGTCTGCAAACCTCCATTAAATCCTTTTATATTTCGCCTCTTTTTAACCCAAAATGCAAGATTAACCCTAATTAACCACCAAAAACATTGCTTTTTCTGCCCAATTAGTATAAATTATGCACTGCCTTGGCCCCTAATACGAGATACTAATTATGATTAATCAATTCTACTTACAAGACGCGAACAACACCGTCTACTCAGTAATCACAACGTTGAACTCTAACGCTGTCATGAATGTGGTTGGTCATGGCTGCCAATTGGTTGCGGCGAATGTAACAGAATGCCTGCAACCCGTAGCCCACGTCGCTAATTATTGCCTAAGTCGTAATTCTACCGTCAGAGCAGCTGAATTATTAATCTGTGGCGGCAAGGTAATAAAAGACGGTACTAAAGAATGTATAAGTAATATGATTAATAGTTTCTGTCCTTCAAGCTCAAATTCAATAGATACTCCAGATGTATTAAAATACGCATTAGCAATTGTAGGCACTATATCAGTATTAGGCATGTTTAGTTATGCTGCTTATCATTACACCCACAGACAAAATAATATAACTGATAATAACTCATTGCTGATGACAGAAACACCACACAGAAGCCTATAAAAAATCGTAGCCCGTATGCGCGCAGCGACATACGGGAAACCAATAAGAGTAATACTAAATGATCTCCCGACAAGACATTATCGACTACTTTTCCAACAAATTAAATTACACATTTAAAAACCCCGACTTACTCATCCAGGCATTGACCCGAGACTCTGCTCGCGGAGAATTAGCTGATGCTAAAGACGAAATTTTTGAATCATTGGAATTTGTCGGCGACCGCGCATTGAATATGGCAGTAACGACTGAACTTTATCGATTAAATCCAGGCGCCAGCCCCAACGAATTAAGTAACTTGTACGTGGCTTTCACCCGCAATTCCGACGATAGCAAACGCAATGGCGGTCCACTTTATCGTGTAGCCAAAGAATTAAATTTAGAATTTTTTATTATCAAATCTCCAAGCGAAGATTTGGCGAAATATGGTGCCAGGGGTAAGAAAATCACTAATAAAAAAACCCGAGAATGTCATTTATCAGATCATCTCGAAGCCTTAATTGGCGCCATCTACCTTGATAGCGATACAGATGGTACTGGCATTGGTATGGTGCAAGTCATGACTTTCGTTAAACACCATTGGCGACATATGGGTTTAAACGAAGAATGCATGTCAGAAAGCAGTTTTGGCGAATCAATCGTTTCAAACACCGCTTTAAATCTGCAAAAACAAATTAAACATAATAATATTTTTATTACCAGTGCCAAAAAAGGCAACTGGCCCCAGGCTTTAACCGCATTTAGAAATGGGGCGCAAATTGAATCCGTTGATGAAGATCAAAAAACTGCATTGCTGTATTTTTCTGCATGGGGTAATTGCGATGCCGTCAACGAATTAATCGATAATGGCGCTAACATTGAGCATGCAGATAGTAAAGGCTGGACAGCGGTGTTACACGCTGCCGAGCGCGGCAAATTTCAAGTATTACGCCTGTTATTAACAGAGGGGGCAACCGTTGATATTGAAGTAATAACCAATGAAAGCACAGTAACAATCCCCGCCCTTGCAGCAGCAAAAAACAGTAATGAAATTATCTTCTATATCACCATAAATTATCTCTATGCTTTTTCCGAGGCACAATTAAATTTCGCGGCAACCCAAGCCAAGGAAAAAAATAAAGTTCATGTGCAAACACTTATTAAACGGGCAATCCTTCAAAAAAACAAAAGTAAGGATTTATTTAATGCCTTAGAAGAATTGCTTAAAGACGGTTATAACAAAGAAAAAATGCAAGCGGTGATAGATGTCATTAAAACCGGCGCTGATGTGCGAGTTCGGAATGAAGAAAAAGCAACGATTTTTCATTTACTCGAAAAATTACCTACGCGCGTTGTTCTACTGCAATTTATTTTAAATATGAAACCGAAACTTGATGGGATTATTTTAACAGATATTGAAGAAAATATTTTCCAGGTAGATGAATACAAGCAGGAGTCAGCAGACAGCGTTCCGGTAGTGATTGATACCTTAGAAAATATTTCATTCAAGCACGGCGATTTAACCAATTTTAACTTAAGTTCAATTAAAAAATTCATCAATGTTAATTTCATGGATGTTATTTTATACGGCGTAAGTTTTCATCCCGATGCAGTATTCATCAATACCAATTTCACCAACGCCCTGGCTGACGAAGTCTACCCGCCCACCCAAGCCATGGACACCGCCACCCTCAAGACTTTACCCACTGCCTGGAAAAATTCCACCGCATTAACCCAAGCCCAACAGTTCGCAATCAAACAAACCCCCACTCAATCCCTATTCCCCTCCACTACCGCAGCGTCTGTCGTCACTATCTCGACTACCACCAGACCATTGTATACACCGTCCAAATCGTAGACCGTTTGAGCGCAGCGCCATTCGGGCTTCATTGCTTTCAACCCAGGCTATTAACTGCACCAGGTTCAATTTCCTGATCCGGCTGCAAAAATGGCTTAGCCGAAGCTCCAAACAAAGTAATTTTACTATTAGCTGTATATTTAGTTTCAAAATAACTATAAATAAAAACCCCACCACCTACAAAAGCTGGGCACGCCATCAGCGTTGGTAAAGCTAATCCAAAAATTAAAGTACCCAGCAGATCTGATACACCCACCGCTAGTAATATTGGACTCGCAACGACTACGGCAAGTAAACAGCTAAGCGCCAATATTCCAAATGTCGCAGCTATCAAATTACCGATGATTGGCGAACGCTGCCAAAGAGGATCCAGAAGATTATTTTGCAGCTTTCTTATCGATTTATTTAATGCTTCACTTTGCGCGTCACCAGGCTCTTCAATCGTTTTAATAATTTGATGAATGTGCGAAGTTAACATAGGTAATGCTTTATTAGCGGATATATTTAAATTGTTCTCTAAAATAAGTTCTTTTGCTAATTCAAAGGCATTAGTAACCGTTGTATCAATTGCATCATTAATCAACGAAGCATTCGTTGTACGAGAACGTCTAAGTAACGCGAGCGCTAAAAGAAAATCGTTATACTCTCTCTCAATAGAAACTCTTAAAGTTTCGAAAGCGTAATTTTTTGAATAGTAAAGTACGTGGTTTTTTTGAATGAGAGTTTGCAAAGCATTAACTTCATCAATTTCACGTTGCTCCACGATCATTTGATTTCTAGCTAAACCCATAACGCCCCCTTAAGATTAGATTTGTGTATATTTTACACATCCAATCTTAAGGCAACATTAAGCTAAAAGGAATTTTTTAAAATCTAACTGCTTGATAATTAGCTATTTTTCCGTAAAATCATTGGTAAACGTAGGCTAGAACCAAATATTTCTTAGCCGTTTATTGTCGTTAAATAAGTAGCCTCTGCCTTATATTCATCGGCAGAAGTGTGGTAACGACAGATATAGAGATTATCGCGTTTAATAGGATAACTCGTAACATTGTCATAATCGGTAGTAGGGGTCAGATTTGGCAGAATACTGTATACCGTGTCTTGGGCAGAGCTTCCTGTGAAAGCGTTTAGATTCATACGAAAACTCCAAGTAAAGTCACTATCAAAGCGATCTTCCAATGTATAAGTGCAATGTGTAAGCCAGTCGCATTGGGTTTGACCTTTTGCTTTTTGTTCGATGAGGTCGTTAGCCGAGGGGCATTTAATTTCTTTGGTATAAACTGCCAGTGCATTAAAATTCAATTTGTTGCGATAGCGGCAGACGAATGCATAAGGTTGTTCTTCTATGGGACCATTTGCATAGGTAAGTGAACTTATCACTTCATGCATTTGGGTATTTAAAGCCATTTGGTCTTTCGTTGAGTTCGCTATTGAATGTATGTAGAAATGCCAATGCAAGTCTGTGCCAAAACGGTTAGTCTGTTCCCAAACACAATTATCTCCTATACATTTTATCTTAGGTACAGAATGTTCTTTGCTTTCTGGTGGTGGATTTTGAATATCTTTAGGTAGCGGACAAGTCACAGGCACGATGTCGGCCAGAGCGAAATTAACAGATGCTATACTTATCAATATTGAACTACTTACTTTTTTAAAAATGTGCATTTTGCTAATCCTTTAAGTTGGATTCTATGGGTGTATTCTTACATCCGTAACGATTGCTTTAGCCGTGGCACCGTCATTGCTACTATATAGACAAGTATAGCTGTCATTCGTCCCCGTCCATTTAGTCGGGCCGCCTTGGTAAGTCAGGTTGTCCATGATGAAAAGTGCTTTGCTTTTTGCAAAATCCATGTCTTCTAAAGAATTGATATTGAAGTCTATGTAAAAATGCCAATAATATTGAGTACCGAATGTGTAAGCGGCATCTTCCTGGCCTCCCATTTTGTAAAGACAATGGTTAGCATTACACGCTATATCACCAGCAAGCCATTTCATTTGTTGAATAAACCGGGGTTCCGGACACTCTGAGGGCTTGTTTTCAGCTAGCGCCAAGTTCATGAACGCTAAATTGAGTAATAGGAAATTAACTATTGATTTGTAATTGCGCATAATACAGTAATCCTTCAAGTTTGCACTCGAGGATATTAACACATTTTTTATAAGGGTAAACTATTCGTATGATTCTTGATTTTTTGCTTTTATTTTTTCCACCGCGAACACTTATTTGCGTCCATAAACCTTAGGACTATGGACTGTTACTTGTTGTCCTAACAAATTGGAAGTGAGATTCGCATGCGGACTAGTTAAACCATTACCACTTTGATCAATACGCAGATTAAAAAATCGGTCAGGTAATGTTACCGAACTAATCGAAGAGGATAAATCATTCGCTTGGATATTTTCTTCATCTTTTAATTTTTTTATTTT
>JAZKAT010000038.1:0-51247 GCA_040389045.1 Pseudomonadota bacterium
TCTTCTATAATAAAATTGCCGCAGCCAAAAAACCTTGTCAGGTTTGCACGGGATACATAAAAACTTGATATTATCTCATACCCACCCGTCGCCTTCGGCGCCGACCTCCGAATTGACTCACATTAAATCTTACCCAAACGGGTGGTGGAAATGTATCGTTGCCTCAAATTAAATCTTACCAAAGATTTAATAGGAGGACTCTATGGATTACAAAGCAAAAGAAGCAGTGGGTTACTAAAGAGGTTCACATCACTACGCAGGAAGACCGCGGCTTCGAGTGATTGTCGGGCGGCGGCATAAGTTGTTGCAATACTGCTGTTTTTGCTCGCAAATAGTTTTGAAAAAAGCCGAGCCCGACCGCATCACTCCTGCGGCCGTCCACACCCTCACCCACCGGCCAGCGAGCCACACCGTAATAACAATCAACCCAAGAATCAGAACCCCGCGTAAAGTAACTACCATCTCCATAACGAAACTTCAAACTACGCTTGAACTTATCTCCCTCATACTGCGGGTCAACGCCCTGCGCCTGGGCCATCGCCGCATTGTCAGGCGCAATATCTTGAATAGAAGCAATAATACGATTATAAAATAAATCATCTTTTCGGCTATCGTAAAAATATTCTTCATAACCTAGCTCAAAAGCAGCATCGAGCAACTCTTTATTCCATTGAAATCCTTCTTTGATAATGCCTTTGGGTTTGATAGCCTTGATAAATGTTTGTATCGCCTCTTCACAGTCCGCATCTGTCCTTGAATTGGCAATCGCTTCCCTCACTGTCCTGAGCGCTGTTAATTCTTCTTCAAGTTTTTTTGCTTTGCGTTCTTCCCATCCATGCTTCAACCGTTCAGACCATTCTTTTGCAATGACTTGTTCACCATCTATTGGCAAGTACTTTCTAATATGGCGTTCCAGCATTCCATACATTCCCTCTTCTTTGACAAACAAAGTATGCTTTCTTACTGAGGTGATTTTTAACACGGCACTATAAGCTTGTCTTCGCTCCTCATCTAAAGCAGCATGACTCAAATTTAAGGGTTGATTCTGTAACAATAGTTCTGCGCCATACATCGCTTTAAGCGTCTGGAAATGTTCTGGAGCTAAATCGCCTTCATTGCTTTCTTGGCCAATCGTATACCTCCGACCATTGACTTGATAGGTAAATGGACTTAAAGCGTTGTCATCACTGTACAGCGATAATTTTACCAGCGTGGTATTATTATCGAGACGACCATCCGCAGGACTGGGAAGTAAACACAGATCACATCCCTCTCTACCAAAATCTTCTGTCATGATGGCCAGCCCCAATCCTGTGCCAAACATTTTCTGGCCGGAGCTCGCAGTCACATGGCCTTTTTCCAATAACAATTCCGGATGGGTCGTAATCATTAACTCTACTTGATGTAACCTTCCGGTGGCGACGAAGCGTAAATAATTTTGCTTAAGACGGTGAAAATCTTTTGGTTGTTTTTTATATAAAGGTAAGTCAAAAAGAGCGTGGCCTGTTCTTGCTGTATGTGCCAGTGAACGCAGATCACAATAAGGGAACAGGCGATGTAGTAAAAAATCACTCGGGGAACGGCTAAAAAAATTTAATCCCGTGATGATGCTACTACTACCTGTTGCAGAAAGTGTTTGGGTTGCACTGCTAGTCGATGAGCTGGAGGCATGGGGTTGAATTCTTGGGCGGCTCATTGCAATCATTCTCGTTTTAGTATGTGTGAGGCCAAATCATATCATGATGTATCATAATTGTACACAATAACTTGGGATATTGGATCGAGAATGAATACTACCTAGGAGTCACTGCTTATGCCCGATAGCCCAACTTTGCCAATCCCTTTCATAACTGTTTGATTAGTAAAGAGTATGAGAAAATAACCGGATTTATCTTTTTTGATCAATGTTTTGGCTCACAACTGCTTAGGGTAAGAGGCGAGGTTATGATTTCCAAACCTTGAAAATCAGGGATGATTTTCCAGAGCCTACAGGGATGTATTCACGGCGAGTTTGGAAATGATAACCTCGCCTCTTACCTTCCGCCGGATAGTTTTTTTATAAAACCCCTTAGTGAGAGGTGAAAGCAAAAGCTAATCATCTTTTTGCCAGGACAGCCCACCGATTTTCAGGTAAGATTCGGGAATTTTAAGAAATCAGGAGAGGGAGCATGCCAAGCCGTAAAGAACTTGCCAACGCAATTCGTGCTTTGAGTATGGATGCGGTGCAAAAAGCCAATTCCGGACACCCGGGAATGCCTATGGGAATGGCAGATATTGCCGAAGTGCTCTGGAATGATTTTTTACAACACAACCCCAACAATCCCCATTGGTTAAATCGTGATCGCTTTATCCTGTCAAATGGTCATGGCTCCATGCTGCACTATGCCTTATTACACTTGTCTGGCTATGATTTGACTATTGAAGACTTGAAAAATTTTCGCCAACTCCATTCCAAAACGCCAGGCCACCCCGAATTAGGGGAAACAGCAGGCGTTGAAACCACCACCGGCCCCTTAGGCCAGGGACTTGCCAATGGCGTAGGCATGGCCATTGCCGAACGGCATTTGGCCAAACAGTTTAACCGAGAAAATTTTCCCATCATTGATCATCATACCTATGTCTTTGTAGGCGACGGTTGTTTGATGGAAGGGATATCCCACGAAGTTTGTTCATTGGCCGGTACCCTGGGCTTAGGCAAGCTGATTGTGATTTACGACGATAATAGTATTTCCATCGACGGCAAAGTTACCGGCTGGTTTACTGACAAAACCCCAGAACGCTTCGCCGCCTACAACTGGCACGTAGTCCCCAATGTGGATGGCCATGATAGTGCGGCTATCCAGCGCGCGATCAGCGCAGCGCAAGCAGTGACAGACAAACCCTCGATTATTTGTTGTAAAACCATTATTGGCTGGGGTTGCGGCCCGGATTTAGCAGGCACCGAACATACCCACGGTTCCGCGCTAGGCGATGCAGGCATAGAAACCGCTCGCAAAACCATGAATTGGACATCACCACCGTTTGTTATTCCCGCAGCAATTTATGACGGATGGAATGCCAGCACCAAAGGCAAGGCGCGCGAATCCAGATGGCAGCAATTGTTTAACAGCTATAGTAAAACCCATCCCGCTCTCGCCAAAGAATTTATGCGTCGTATGAAACATCATTTACCCGAAGGCTGGTCACAACACGCCGAGCAATTAATGCAGGAATTTCAAGAGAAAAAAGCCACCCTGGCGACGCGCAAAGCTTCGCAACTCTGTCTCAATCATTATGCCAAGATATTACCCGAATTAATGGGCGGTTCAGCCGATCTAACCGTATCCAACTTAACCGATTGGCAAGAGGTGAAAACTTTTACGAAAGCAAACCCTGAAGGACAATACATTTATTACGGTGTGCGCGAATTTGGTATGACCGCGATTATTAATGGCCTGGCCATTTATGGCGGCATAATTCCTTTTGGCGGCACTTTTCTGACTTTTTCCGATTACGCTAGAAACGCCGTGCGCCTGGCGGCATTGATGCGGCTGCGCGCCATCTTTGTTTATACCCATGACTCGATAGGGTTAGGCGAAGATGGTCCCACCCATCAACCTATAGAACACGCGCCAAGCTTACGTTTGGTGCCTAACCTGTCGCTGTGGCGGCCTTGTGATGCGGCAGAAACCGCGGTAGCGTGGCGTGCGGCGATTGAATATCAAGGCCCTACTTGTTTGCTGTTTTCCCGCCAAAATTTACCACATCAACAGCGCAGCGAAACCATTCTCGACAACATCGCGCGCGGTGGTTATGTGCTGGTGGATTGTCAGGGCACCGCGGATATTATTTTAATAGCCACTGGATCAGAAGTTGCCCTGGCGGTTGAAGCACAACAGCAATTAACGGCAAGCGGCAAGAAAGTACGGGTAGTTTCCATGCCATCAACCGATACCTTTCTCGCACAGGAACCTGCTTATCAGGCGGAAGTATTACCACCCTCGGTCAACGCGCGCATTGCCATTGAAGCAGCGGCCACCGATGGCTGGTATAAATTTGTGGGGTGTCACGGCAAAGTAATAGGTGTGGACCGCTACGGCGCCTCCGCCCCCGCCAAAGATGTTTATCGCGATTGTGGCTTGACCGTAGAAAATATTGTCGCAACCGCCACCAGCCTGCTGGCTGGACCAGCAAAAATCTTACGCGCTGAATTAGTTAACTAAGTAAACGAGGAAACAGTAATGACAATTAGAGTAGCAATTAACGGTTATGGACGTATTGGTCGAAATACTATGCGTGCCTTTTACGAAGCCAAAAAGAAATTTCCTGATTTGCAAATTGTCGCCATTAATGATTTAGGCGATGTGGAAACCAATGCGCATTTAACCCGCTATGATACTACCCACGGCAAATTTCCTGGCGAAGTAGAAGTCGTTGGTAATGATATCGTGATTAATGGCGATAAAATCCGGGTCGTCGCCGAACGTGATCCAAAAAAATTACCCTGGAAAGAATTGAATATAGATGTCGTGTTCGAATGCACCGGATTTTTCACCAGCAAGGAAAAAGCCCAGGGCCACATCGATGCAGGCGCGAAAAAAGTTATTATTTCCGCCCCCGGCACGGGAGTGGATGCCACAGTAGTTTATGGTGTTAACCATGAAGTGTTGAAAAGTACGGACACGATTATTTCCAATGCTTCCTGCACCACCAATTGCCTGGCGCCCATGGTAAAAGTATTAAATGAAAAATTAGGTGTGGTCTGCGGCTTGATGAATACCATACACTCTTACACCAATGATCAAGTATTAATAGATGTTTATCACAGCGATTTACGCCGCGCGCGTTCGGCCACGCATTCTATGATTCCCACCAAAACCGGCGCCGCCGCGGCGGTAGGTTTGGTATTGCCCGCATTGAATGGTAAGCTGGATGGGTTTTCTATTCGCGTACCAACGATCAATGTGTCAGTGGTGGATTTTACTTTCACCGCCGCACGGGAAACGTCGGTAGAAGAAGTTAATGATATTATGCAGGCTGCCGCCAACGGTCCGTTAAAAGGAATTTTGGAAATCAATAAACAACCTTTAGTTTCAGTGGATTTTAATCATAATCCCGCTTCATCCATTTTTGATGTCACCCAGACCAAAGTCATAGGCAATTTGGTTAAAGTGTTGTCCTGGTATGATAATGAATGGGGTTTTTCCAATCGCATGTTGGATGTTGCTAAAGTTTTGATGAACGCAAAATAAAATGGCAAAGGGAGTTTTTATGCCAACAACACCGTTTCTGAATATGTTCGGGCGCTCCCCCATAGGGCCGCTCGAAGAACACATGGCGAAAGTTGCCGCCTGTGTAAAACAGCTAGGACCATTCTTTGACGCGGTATTCGCGCAAGACTGGCCAGCGGTCGCAAAATTTCAAAAAGAAATTGTGCAACTGGAAAATGAAGCGGATGACATGAAACGGGAATTGCGCCTGCATCTGCCAAAAGGTTTGTTCATGCCGGTTTCGCGCAGTGATTTACTGGAATTGCTCAGCGTGCAAGACCGCCTGGCGAATAAAGCAAAAGATATCGCCGGCATTGTGTTAGGTCGTAAAATGGTTTTTCCACCAACCACCGCGATATTATTTTTGGAATTTTTGCGACGTTCAATCGAAGCTTCCCAGCAAGCCAATACTGCTATTCACGAATTGGATGAATTGCTGGAAACGAGTTTCAGCGGTAATGAAATAAAATTAGTGGAAGGCATGATTGCCAAACTTTCGGATATTGAGCGCGATACCGACCGAATGCAAATTGAATTACGCGGCATCATTTTCGAACTTGAAAATAAATTACCTCCGGTAAACGTCATGTTTATTTATAAAATTATCGAGTGGACGGGTGACCTGGCTGACCGTGCGCAAGATATTGGGGACCGTTTGCAAATTTTGTTAGCGAGATAAGAAACTTGGAATATGGCACAGTTTATATTTTAATGGCGGGAGTCGTCGGCTTATGGATGACTTGGGGTGTTGGCGCGAATGATCTTGCCAACATCATGAGTACCACCATGGGTTCTAAAGCCTTGTCGGTTCGCCAAGCCTTAATTATCGCGATAATTTTTGAAATCGCCGGCGCGTTTTTAGGTGGCACCGGGGTAACTGACACTATACGCGGCGGTATTGTTGAAGCCAGTGTTTTTGCCGAGACCCCACAGTTATATGTTTACGGCATGTTATCGGTGTTACTGGCGGGCGCATCCTGGATGACGATTGCCAGTGTGCTAGGTATGCCGGTTTCCATTACCAACGCAGTAGTGGGTTCACTGGTTGGTGTGAGCGCTATCATGTTAGGTATGCATGCCATCCATTGGCAAAAAGTCGGCACGATCGCGATCAGCTGGATCAGTTCACCCTTGTGTGCCGGTGTGCTGGCTTATTTATTATTTATTTCCATACGCAATACGATTTTAGGCGCTGAGCATCCCTTGATGGCGGCCGAGCGTTATGTGCCAGTTTATTTATTTATGGTGGGCGTGGTGCTGGCGATGATGACCGCGTTGAAAGGCTTGAACCATTTTCATATTATGTTAAATCTCTGGCAGAAATTAATGGTGATCTTAACCACTGCATTGCTAGTAGTATTGACCGGCATGTACGCAATTAAAAAAATCCGCCAACGCTTAAAATTCAAATTAAATCGTCACACCCAATTCCAATATATCGAAAACATGTTTAGCGTATTGATGGGTTTCACCGCTTGCGCCATGGTGTTCGCGCATGGTTCAAACGATGTCGCTATTACGGTTGGCCCAATAGCAGCTATTATCAGTCTAGTAAATACTGGCCAACCCATGCAAGATGGCTGGATATTTTCCGGGATAACCTTATTTGGTTGTTTAGGCGTAATTCTCGGTTTGTGTATGTATGGCCGTAAAGTAATTGCGACGGTAGGCAGCTCTATTACCACCTTAACACCTAGCCGCGCCTTTGCGGCAACACTGGCGGCAGCCAGTACGGTAGTGGTATCAACCAGTACCGGTATTCCAGTTTCCGCCACGCAAACGTTAGTGGGTGCGGTGTTTGGGGTCGGCCTGGCGCGTGGTATTGAAGCATTGAATTTAGCGGTGATACGTAATATTTTCATGTCATGGATTATTACCATTCCAGCCGCGGCGGGACTTGCGACCTTATATTTTTATATTTTACGTTCTATTTTTGGTAATTAAACGGAGTAAGCGATGAATACTAATGTAAACGACGCAATGGCTACCATACGTAAATTTGCTCCTAACGCATTTCCAAAAGTAGGCATCATATTAGGCTCAGGCTTAGGCGGGATAGCAGAACAAATAACCAACCCTATCACCATTCCTTTTCAAGCCTTTGGTTTAACCTCGGGGACTGTCGCTGGCCATGCATCCTTGCTGGTATTTGGCAATCTCAATGACACACCCGTAGTTTGCCTTAAGGGTCGTCTACATCTTTATGAAGGCGCATCTTATGAAGCATTGCGCACCTATATCAGAATTCTCAAACATTTGGGCGTACGCTCTTTAGTGTTAACAGCGTCGGTAGGCTCGTTACGCGAAGATATAGTCCCAGGTGACATTGTTATCGTGAATGACCACATCAATTTTCAACCAGGCAATCCCTTGCAAGGGCCTAATGATGAATCCATGGGACCGCGCTTTGTCGATTTGCAAGATGCTTATGATCCTGGGTTAATTACTATTTTTAAAAGAACTGCCGAGCGCTTGACTATTCCCGTTAAAGAGGGAATTTATATATCAACCTTAGGCCCCTCATTTGAAACGCCGGCGGAAATTCGCATGTTCCAACTGTTTGGCGCTGATCTTATCGGCATGTCAGTCGTGGCGGAAGTCATTCTTGCCCGCCATACCGGCATGCGCGTATTCTCAGTGGCAGCGGTCACCAACATGGCGGTGGGCTTGAGTGACCAGCGCGTGACGCATGAATTGACTTTACAACAAGGTGAAATTGCCGCACGCAAATTAGTTAAATTAATTCCTGCATTTCTCAAAGACGGGGAAGCTGAACTCAATGCCTGATGATATTCAAACTCTGGTCCAGGATGCTCAACAACTAGCGCCGTCACCGCAACTGGCGCAACAGATTTTATCATTAATTGATTTAACCAGTTTAAATGATAATGATACCTCAGCAACGATTACCGCGCTTTGTCAAAAAGCTATGTTGTCGACTGGCAAGGTCGCAGCAGTTTGTGTTTATCCCCAGTTTGTAACGCAAGCCAGCAAGCTTTTAGCAGGAACAACAGTTAACATCGCCACCGTTGCGAATTTTCCCCAAGGCACAGCTACAGTTGATGAAGTCGTGCCTGCGATACGGCAAGCCATTAGCGCGGGCGCGCAGGAAATTGATGTAGTATTTCCTTATCAGCGTTACTTGTCTGGGGATAAATCAGGGGCGCAGGAATTTATTCGTGCATGTAAAACCGCTTGCGGCACAGTTTTATTAAAAGTCATTTTGGAAACAGGTTTTTATCAGGACTATCAAGTGATGGCGGAAATTGCCGAAGCCGCCGTAGTAAACGGCGCCGATTTTTTAAAAACCTCAACCGGCAAAATCGCCACCGGCGCCACACCGGAAGCAGCGGCGGTGTTGTTGTCGGTCATTAAAAATTTGCAGCCAGCCGTACCACGCCCCCTAGGTTTTAAAGCAGCTGGCGGAATTCGCACTATCCCGCAAGCTGCCAGCTATATCGCACTGGCCAATCACATCCTGGGCCCAAGCTGGGCCACACCCGCCACTTTCCGATTAGGCGCGAGTCAGTTAATGGACGTTTTACTAATGGCATTATAAAAGATTTTGTCATTCCCGCGCAGGCGGGAATCCATTCCTGGCAAGCATAATACTTGCTAAACTGCCACACTATCCCCGCTGATAAATTTCAAAATTATCCAAAGTATCTACCTGTTTATAAGGCTGCCAAGCTTCACGAAACGCTTGATACCTTGAAAACAATTTAATGTAACTCTTATCGGTATCAACTACCAATTTGCAATCCGGCGCACTGGCTATTTTTCCTTTATCGGTCAGGTGCACAGTGCAAGTCGTATTATGCTTAATAGTGACAATCATATATTGCGGTTTGTTTGCCGTTAAGCTTTGCGCAATCATTCCCACCATACGGTATTCATCTCGCAAGGCTTGCGCTTGGAGAGCGTGATGATTGCTATCGGCAACTTGCCGATTCATGCGGTCTATCCACCACAGCATGGGAAACTGGCCCACAAAATGCGCTTTTGTATAAATGGAAACAAAAACAGCGGTATTATTTTCCGCAAAAAAATCAAATGTGCTGTTCGGGTGTCGCGCAAAGAAAGCTGAGAGCAAAGAATTCTTTTTATTATGGTTATCATAAACGGCTTCATCAATCTCTGAAAACATAAACGAAACGGATCCTAAAAACAAAACCGCCGAGGCGCACACGCTAATCAATAGTTTTTCAGCAAAAACAAATACGGATGACAATTGCAGAAGACCAGGCTTGGTTAACAGCAATTCGCCAGTGAGTAAGGCTGCCAATAGGTTGGCTACACATAGCGCGGGGATGGTCCCAAAATAGCTAGACTGTTGCCACAAAAATGCTAAACCAATAAAAGCCAGCAAACTCAATAATAAAATTCCATACGCTTCTTTGTAAAGTGTTTTCCTAAAATGCATCGTTGCCATCATCGCCACAAAGCAACAATAAATACGATTTATATTTTCAAAGGATACCGCGTTTTTAGGCTGCTTAGCTGCTAACGAGTAAATATAATATTTTTTTAATATGGCCAAATTGAAACTAGAACCCCGCAGCACATACACTACGCCGGCAATAAAAATCACCCCAGTGATTAACCCAAAAGCGCTGCTCCGAGTTTTGTCTTGCAACCAAAATATGAAACTAAAAAGAAATGGCACCACCAAAACTACTAGCAATTGTTCAGGCTGGCCATAAGGCGTGGCCGAAAAAAATAGCGTCGCGATAAAAGCTAGAATGACGAAAAAACGCAACAATTCTTCTTGAAAGATTCGTTGGGTGTATTGATAGACCATCGTTATGGATAAGCAACTTAACATTGCTATGCCAAAACGCACCGCCATCACCTGGATTGAGTCGGGGGTGACTTCGCCGGTGGGCACAATAAAGAATAAGACGATTACCGCTAAAAACCATTGCAGCAGCTGCGTTGTTAGTAACGCAAGCGGCGGTGATTTGCCAAATAAATCACGGGTGACCTGCCAGCCACACCAGCACCCTAAAATAATCGTCATGCTCAGCATAGGCAGTTGATGATAATAATCGGGCCTTCTTGAAAAATAATAGGCAGCCGCTAAAGCAACAATAGTCAGCATTAACAATTTTGTGATATGTGGATAAGGTAGGCGTTTATATAAAATTACCGCACTGATTAATACGGTCACAATATAAGCGCATACCGGGTCAAATAACATAGTCTGCCAAGTCGTTATTAAATAATATTTAGTGAGGATAGGCACAACCGCATGTACGTAATCGGAAAAAAATAAAAAGACAATGCCAAGATAGCACAACGCAACCAGCCCAATCCCAACTGTTTCCGTGCGCAGCCATGCCAGCCTATTTTTTTTATGCATGAGGAGCCAGGTTTCCAGCACAAACGCTAAGGTAAAAAAATAGGGTTTTAAGCAAAAACCAATCCCAGCCATGAGCCCAACAATCAGCGCCTGTGATGCTGCAACCGGTTTATTTTCAATTCGTAACAATACCATCCAAACATAAGGTAATGACAAAATAAAAAATAAACTTTCCCGTTCGCCAAAAGCAACATTGGGTAAAATAAACATGACTAGAGTGATAGCAGAGAGCATGACCACGAGTGACTTAGTATCGGCTATAATTCTTGCTAACAAGTTATAACTTAAACCAACGGAAAGTAATCCTAGTATGGCAACATAAAAGCGGAAGGCATCCGTTGAATTGAATGCAGTGTATTTTGCCAGGAAAATCACCGGAATATTTAGCAAAATAACCAGGGGCGGGTTGGGTTCAAAAAACCCATGAAGATAGCTGCCGCCAGCTAAGAGTCTTTGCGCAGCCTGAATGAAATAGACATTATCCGCATGTATGCCGATACGAGTCTGGATAAAAACCCATAACATCATTAACAACAGGCAGGGTAAGCTGACGATGAGTATTTTTTTAAGTTGCGCCGTGTGCCGCATTTTGCATTAACCCCGCTGGTAAACTTCAACATCATCGAAAGTATCTACATACTTATAAGATTGCCAGGCTTCGCGAAACGTTTGATATTTCGAAAACAATTTGATGTAACTGCCGTTGGTGTCAGCTATGGTTTGGCAATGGTATGGGCCAAGCGGACTCGCCGAGGAAATAACGCAGCTAGTATTAAGCCGGGTAGTCACAATGATATATTGCGGTTTGTTCGCTATTAAGCTTTGCGCAATCATTCCCACCAGCAGCGACTCATCTTTCAATGCCAGCGCTTGTTCATCACTATGATTTTGATCGGACAGTTGCTTTTTCATTCTCTCTAGCCACCAAAACATGGGAAACTGGCCCACAAAATGCGCTTTACTATAGATAGAAACCAGTAACTTATCGTTATCTTCTGCAAAATAATCAAATGTACTATTTGGATGTTGCGCAAAGAACGCAGTGAGTGAAGATGCTTTCTTATTGTGGGTGTCCTCAACGAATTCCTGGATCTTGACATACATAGTCGAAAACGCACCTAAAAACAAAACCGCGCAGGCAAGAATACAAATCAATAACTTTTCAATAAAAACACAGGGAGCAACCATTCGCATAAGACTTGGTTTGGTTAACAACAATTCGCCTATGATTAATGCCACCAATAGGTTGGCTGTGCACAGCGCGGGAATTGTCGCAAAATGGCTGACAGGTTGCCACCAAAATGACAGCCCAATAAATACCAGAAGACTCAATAATAATATGCCATTAACAATGCGATAATTTGTTTTCTTAAAATGGATCGCTGACATGACTGCAACCAGGTAACAATAATACCGGTTCATATTCTCAAATTGCCCTTCGTTCGCGGGATGTTTAACTGTTAGTGAGTAAAGGTAATATTTCTTTATGACACTTACATTGAAGCCCAATTCCTGCAGCAGGAAATTAAAAGATCCCAGCAGATATAGCGCATAGATTACGCAGGCAATGAGTAAGGCATTATAGGATTTTCTCATTATTTTTTTATTTTGAAAAAGTACAAAAATTTCGAGAATAGCCAGCAGCGCAAGATGATAATCGATTATCAAGGCGCAGCCAAACATCACCCCAGTTATTAACCCCAACCTATTTTTTTGATCTTGCAACATAAGCATGCGATCAAAAAGATAGGGCATCACCAAAACCACCATCAATTGTTCACGCTGACCGTAAGGAATAGCGGAAAAAAACAGCGACACCATAAAAACCATGCGCATTAAAAAGCGCAACAATTCATCCGCAAAAATCCGCTGCGAATATTGATAAATTATCGCAATAGATAACAGACTTAACATGGCGATAACCAAACGTAAAGTCATCAAGTTGATGGAGGAACTGTTAATACTGGTGGTAGGCACAATAAAAAATAAAACGATTGCCGCTAAAAACCACTTAAACAATTCGGGTGTTAACAGCGCGGGTGATCGCGATCTGCTAAATAAATCCCCCGCGATTTGCCAGCCACACCAGCATCCTAAAATAATCGTCATGCTCAGCATAGGCAGTTGATGATAATAATCGGGCCTTCTTGAAAAATAATAGGCAGCCGCTAAAGCAACAATAGTCAGCATTAACAATTTTGTGATATGTGGATAAGGTAGGCGTTTATATAAAATTACCGCACTGATTAATACGGTCACAATATAAGCGCATACCGGGTCAAATAACATAGTCTGCCAAGTCGTTATTAAATAATATTTAGTGAGGATAGGCACAACCGCATGCACGTAATCGGGAAAAAATAAAAAGACGCTGGCTAGGTAGCATAACGCAACCAGGGCAATACAGATTGATTCTATGCGCAGCCATGCAAAACTATATTTATGCTGAATGATGAGCCAGGCTTCAAGTGCAAGCGGTAACATAAAGAAATAAGGTTTTAAGCAAAAGCCTATACCAGCCATAACCCCAACAATCAGTGCCTCTACCGTAGCGACAGGTATTTTTTCAATTCTTAGCAATACCATCCAAACATAAGGTAATGACAAAATAAAAAATAAACTTTCCCGTTCGCCAAAAGCAACATTGGGTAAAATAAACATGACTAGAGTGATAGCAGAGAGCATGACCACGAGTGACTTAGTATCGGCTATAATTCTTGCTAACAAGTTATAACTTAAACCAACGGAAAGTAATCCTAGTATGGCAACATAAAAGCGGAAGGCATCCGTTGAATTGAATGCAGTGTATTTTGCCAGGAAAATCACCGGAATATTTAGCAAAATAACCAGGGGCGGGTTGGGTTCAAAAAACCCATGAAGATAGCTGCCGCCAGCTAAGAGTCTTTGCGCAGCCTGAATGAAATAGACATTATCCGCATGTATGCCGATACGAGTCTGGATAAAAACCCATAACATCATTAACAACAGGCAGGGTAAGCTGACGATGAGTATTTTTTTAAGCTGCGCCGCCTTTTCCATTTACTTTCCTTGTCTATGATTATCCTTAAGGAGTGCCATTGGCAGGATACTAAAACTTCTAGCCATCTTTCTAGTTATAATCAATGATTGCGCACTATATGACCAAATATTGATTTTGCAATAATTTTACTTAATAGATGTTTTGGCACCAACGTTGTAAAATCCCGATATCATAAGTGGGGTCAAAAGTGACTACAGCACCAAAAAATTACGGTAAGTTAGCCTGGGTAGTGGTACTCACCGCGGCGCTGTTTTTCTTTTACCAATTTATCCAACTCAATTTGCCTAACGCGCTCAACCGCCAATTAATGCAGACCTTTAACCTGGATGCCACCGGACTTGGTATATTGGCGTCGGTGTATTTTTGGGCAAACGCATTGTTCCTCTTCCCCGCCGGTATGCTGATGGATAGGTATTCCCCCAAAAAACTCCTGCAAGCCGCCGTAACCGTCTCTATCATCGGCACTTATATATTTGCCAGCGCGCACAATTATATTTTTGCCGCCGCCGGCCGTTTTATCGTGGGCTTAGGCGCCGCGTTTTGTTTTTTAAGTTGCATACGCCTGGCTTCCCGCTGGTTTCCACCGCAACGCATGGCACTAGTAACCGGCATGGTTGTAACCATGGCCATGCTGGGTGGGTTTATCGCCCAGAGCCCACTGGTATTACTGGCCAAATGGGCGGGCTGGCGTAACGCCGTGTTAATCGATGCCGGACTGGGATTAGTGGTTGCGATCGCTATCGGCAGCCTGGTGCAAGACTACCCCGCCGATGGCATGGCCGAAGCACAAGCCGATAAAGTCAAATTACAAAAGTTAGGTTTTTGGCAAAGCATTAAATTAGTGTTAACCAACCGTAATAACTGGTTAGGTGGAATTTATACCGCCTTACTCAACTTGCCGGTGTTCTTGCTAGGTGGTTTATGGGGCGTGCGTTATCTCGTGCAAGTCCATGGCGTTTCAGAAATCCAGGCATCGTATGCGACCAGCATGTTATTTGTCGGCATTATTTTTGGATCGCCAGCGTTTGGCTGGTTCAGTGATCATATAGGGCGCCGTTGTTTACCCATGGTGGTAGGCGCTATTGTTTCACTGTTAGTGATGCTGATCCTCATGTATGCCCCAGGTTTGTCATTGACGTCCTTGATGGTGTTATTTTTCTTGATCGGTTTTGTCACCAGTTCACAAGTTTTATCTTACCCCACCATTGCAGAATTAAATCCTATTGCCTTAACTGGCATGGCGGTGAGTGTCGCCTCGATTCTTATTCAAGGCAGCGGCGCTATCTTCGATCCTCTCTTTGGCAAAGTACTGGAATGGAATTGGGATAGAACACTGGTTAACGGTCAACCGATTTATTCCATCAGTGATTTCAATACGGCCATGATGATTATGCCAATCGCCTTTGTGATTGGCCTGATAATAGCGTTTCTGATTAAAGAAACGTATTGCGAATCACAAGCGTAAGGAAACCTATGGCGCGCGCTTTTATTCTGTTGTTAGATTCTTTTGGTGTAGGCGCCAGCAGCGATGCCGCGGATTATGGTGACGCTGGCGCGGACACTTTACGTCACATCGCCGAATATTGCGCTGCGGGTCGCGCTGATAAAGCCGGCATACGTCAAGGCGTGTTGCAAATACCTAACCTGCTACGTTTAGGCATTAATGGCGCGGCGCAAGCCAGTCAAGGCAAAACGATTGCGGGCTTCCCCGAAAATTTTACCCTCACTGGCGCCTACGGTTGCGCAGTTGAAACCAGTAAAGGTAAAGACACACCTAGCGGTCACTGGGAAATCGCCGGCGTGCCAGTCACATTTGACTGGGGCTATTTTTCTGAAGAACCCTGTTTTCCGCCAGCATTGGTAGAAGAATTTATTCGCGTCGCCAAGCTGCCCGGAATTTTAGGTAACAAACATGCATCCGGCACAGAAATTATCGTCGAGCTAGGCGAAGAACATGTGCAAACCGGCAAACCTATTGTGTACACCTCCGCTGACAGTGTTTTCCAAATTGCCGCGCATGAAGAAACATTTGGTTTGCAGCGACTCTATGAAATCAGTCTCATCGCCCGCGAACTAGTAAATAAATACAATATTGGCCGCGTCATCGCCCGTCCCTTCAAAGGTGATCTGGGCAGTCACATTCGCACCGGCAACCGTCGCGATTTTTCCATACCACCACCCGAAGCTACACTGCTAGATCATTTAGTCGCCGCAGGACGTGAAGTGATTGCCATAGGCAAAGTCGCAGATATTTACGCGCACCAAGGCATTACGCAAACGTTAAAAGCAGACGGCAACATGGCGCTGATGGATGCGTTAATCAACGCGGCGCGCACTGCACCCGAAGGCAGTCTTACCTTTGTAAATTTTGTGGATTTTGACATGCTCTACGGTCATCGCCGGGATGTAATAGGTTACGCCAAAGCGCTGGAAGATTTTGACACCCGCCTGCCAGAATTTGAAAAACTATTAAAGCCCCATGATCTTGCCATCATCACCGCCGATCATGGTTGTGACCCCACCTGGCGCGGCACCGATCATACCCGCGAAAATATTCCTATCCTGGCTTTCGGCCCTGATGTTATTCCCGGCCCCATAGGCAAGCGCCAGACTTTCGCCGATATAGGGCAAACCATTGCCAAACACTTGGCAATTCCTGCCTTATCGCGTGGCACAGCATTTTGGTAAGCCCTTAGCGTAACCTTATTCCTGAGGGTTGTACTTTGTCATATTTATGCAGCGTTAATCCCGCAGAAATTTTGCTAATTTCAATTAATAAATTTTTAACACAAGCGGTTAATTTTTTGCGGGGACAGAAAGTGATTGGTAAATCCATCTTTCCATCCCAATCTTCTAAAGTTAAAATCTGTTCGTCAGTAAAATTCAATTTATAAAAGATGGGTTTTTCAATTCGAATATTCTTATCATCCGCAGTGCCAGATAGCGGAGACTGTCGCAGTAATTGAATATCACTGCTGTCATAAATAAAAATATAATCAATCCAGTAAGAGGGTGTGTTGTTATAAGCATATTCAAGAAAATAGTGATCATTATTAGCTGCAACAAATTCTCTGCCGCGCTCAGTTTCTATGTCAGCCTTGATGGCATTTAGAAAACTTTCACCATCTGGATTATTTATCATAAGACCGTTGTAGCATTGTCCGCAGCCATCGAAAGTTGGGTAATGAGGGTAAATCGCCAGCAAAAGGGGTAATGAGACTATTAAACTTATATCAGTTTTTTGTTCTGAGTCACTCTCCTCAGAGCTGCTGGACACTTCGATTGTTTGCGGGTTATTTGCTAGAGGTTCAACGGATTTCTTGTCATTAGTCCTGTGTTTACCCGGTGCGGGCACAAAAAATGTAGTGAAGCTCATCACGCGCTCCTTGCTATCGCAGTTCTTTTAAAATTAGGAAAATAAGTTTTATAGTGGATTGATTTATTTGGTAATAAAAAACCGTCCGGCCCAAATAATACACCTATCCGCCTAAAAGTGGACAAAAATTTTTTGGCGTAAAAAAGATAAAAGTGAATATTTTTAACTAATTGATTCCACTGGGTAAGTAGAATTTTTAGTTTTACCCCAACATTGCAAATTTTTTAAAGCTGTTATAATTAAAAAAAGTTGCAGCCATAACGGAGCGCCGCATGGATAAACTAAAAGCCGCCTGTGAAAATTTCAAGGCGCACCTTGCTAAAGTCGTCGCGCAGGAACTGCAAAATCCGCAGTTCAGATTAAATTTAGCTAAAGGTTTAAAAGGTTTAACCAATTTACAAATGTCTGAGTTTATCGAATTTAAAACTATCGCGCACAAATCTGCAATTACCACAGTCGACATTGATCGCATCATTAACGCCATCGTACGTCGTGACCCACCCGCGGAATTTGCTGACAACTATAAGAATTTTGCCATCGCGCTGGAAAAGTATCGCGCGGTCAGTGATTTAATTTCAAAAGTAAATGATAGCAGTGCGTTTAGAAAAACCTTCGACCATTATCAAAATATACTTTTAAAGAATCGTGACCAGCAAACCGTGGACTTTTTTAAAGTGATTAAGCCAGACTTTAATATCACTTACACGCAGGACAGCATATTCAAAAACCCCCGCACCGCACCTGCTATGATGGAAGCCGTTCAAGCAAAAAAATTCACGAAGTAATTTTTAACTCCCAATCTTAAAACCCACTTCATGCGGTGTGCCATCATGAATTTCTGCGATGTCCGCCACTTCTTGCCAATCCACAAATGCCGGATAATTTTGCGTGGCAGCGGCGACGGTGTCGACTACGCCATGATAAGTCGCATAATACTCGGTACTGTGTTCTTCAAGCGGCGCGTGTGACTCTATGTAAAGAGAATTATTTTCCCAACCCACTTTGGTGGGCATATCAATGATAGTTACCGGAATGCCCGTGTTGATTAATGGGAAAAAATCCTTGATGTCCGATTCATGCATACGAATGCAGCCAAAGCTCGCCCGGGTCCCTATGCTGTCCGGATAAATAGTGCTATGAATCAAATAAGTGGGGATTTGCAAATAAATGGCATACGGGCCCAGTGGATTGTCGGGCCCCGCTGGCATCACCTGCGGCAAGGTTACACCCTGCTGCTGGTTAAACGCCCGGATATCATCCGGCGGTATCCAGCTGGGATGTTCTGCTTTACGAATCACTTTAGTGCGCGCCAGAGGAATGGTTTTGCCGACGCGGCCTATGCCTATGGGATAGGATTTCACGACGCCATAGCTGGGATAAAAATACATACGCATTTCCGGCAGGTTGATCACAATCCCCGTACGCCCCATGGGCGGTAAAATATGGGATGCAGGCACCGCAACCCGGGTACCGTCACGTAAGTATGCATTTAGGGGAATATCCGGGTTGGCGGCTTTAATGGCGTTCACACCCAGGTCGTAGCGGTGGGCGATAGTCGATAAGGTATCACCGTGCCCGGAAACGGTGTAATTGGCCGTGCCAATGATAGTGTCGCCATTGTCTGGCACCGCATAAGTTTCAGCGTGCAGCGAATTGGTTGTGACCAGCAGTACAGCTAATAAACTCAAAGTGGCGCTTATTTTTTTTATGGTAATCATGAGGTCCTTAACCAGTAATTAGAAATGTGGAAGTTTTCAGCCAATTTCGGTCTGGATAATAAACCACAACTAGGGAATTGTCTTTGATAGTGTTAATCAGGGGCCGGGTCTCTTGTGGCCGCACCGAGGGGCAGCCCCAGCTCCGACCCAACTGTCCGTATTTTTTAATGACTTCAGGATCAGAATACCAGGCGCCGTGTACCACGATGGAGCGACTCAACGCATGGTCATTAAAACCTTGTTCCAGACCAATCAAGCGTAATGAATAACCGTTTTCACCTACATAGGAATTTACCGTTAGAAAAACCCCAATGCTGGATTTTAAACTGCCCGGGTCATTTGAAAAAGAAGTAGCTAACACATCACCACTATTTTTGCCGTGCGAAACCCAGGTGTTGAACAACACTCGGTTAGTCCGCATATCCACGACCCAAAGCCGGCGTTCATTTGACGGTTTAGAGTAATCAATCAGCGTCAATAAGGGTTTATGTAGAAAACCTTTTTCGCGAGCATGCAGATAAGCCAGCAAGCCTAACGTCAATACTTTAGGGTCCAGGTTATTGGCTTGCGCATCGATAATCAGGAGTTCCTGATCTATCCAATCTTTAGCGCGGGGCGGGATAGTCACACTAGGGGTGAATAACGCATCGATAATCGGCCCCGGCCCCCAACCAACTATGCTTAAAAAAGCACAGAGAAAAACACAATATTTAATTTTTTGCATTTTTTAAATCTTCTTAGTAATTACTGATGAAATATTAGGCTGAAGCATTATTCATCACCCCAGTCCGATTGTCAAATTTACCAAGCAGAAAATCCGCCAGTTTCTGATATTGTTTTGCATAAATTAGATCAGATTGCTACCATATGAGGTAGTGCAAGCAGCACTAAGCGCATGAGGAATAAATGGAAACACTAAAAACAACAGCAAAGCGTAAAATAAGAGTAGCAGTTTTATATGGCGGGCGCTCAAGTGAGCATGAAGTTTCATTACAATCCGCGACCAATGTTATTCAAAATTTAGACAGATCCCGTTTTGAAATAGTACCGATAGGGATTGATAAACAAGGTTCCTGGTTTTTAGGCCATGACCCTTTTCCGCAATTAGGTGAGAGTGGCGAGTTACAACTTTCCGCCGATGATGAACGCCGCTTATTCACGCCGGATTTAATTGGTAAACAACCCGCGATCGCCCGCAGTTTAACCAGTCACGCGCACTCAGCAGACCGGATTTTTGATGTAGTTTTTCCGGTAATTCATGGGCCGCATTGTGAAGATGGCACGGTGCAGGGATTATTGGAATTAGCGGATGTTCCTTATGTAGGTTCGGGTGTGCTCGCGTCTTCTGTGGGTATGGATAAAGATGTTTCCAAGCGTTTGATTAAAGCGTCCGGATTAAATATTCCACCGTTTCTTAGTATCAAGCAAGGCCATTGGATGCAAGATCCCGATAGTTTTTGCCGTGAGGTGCGCGCACAACTTAAGTTGCCGCTGTTCGTCAAACCCGCCAACACCGGTTCCAGTGTAGGCGTGCAAAAAATAAAAGATTATGCGGCGTTGAACACGGCTATTGATACAGCGTTTACTTATGATACCAAGGTCATCGTTGAGCAAGGCATTGATGCGATGGAAATTGAAATTGCTGTATTAGAATCGCTGCACTATGGTCATGATCCTATCATCAGCGTACCGGGGGAAATTCGCCCGCAGAATGGCCATGAATTTTATTCGTATGAATCAAAATATTTAGATGCCAATGGTTACGCGCTTTTCATTCCCGCGCCTGTGGCAGAACCCATACAGGAAAAATTAAAACAAGTTGCCAAAGCAATTTTTGCCTTACTGGATTGCGAAGGCATGGCGCGTGTGGATTTATTTTTAGAAAAAGGCACTGACCAGATTTATTTTAACGAAATAAATACCATCCCCGGTTTTACCCAAATCAGCATGTATCCCAAATTAATGGTGGCCTCCGGTATGGAATACAAAGATTTATTGTCACACTTAATTGATTTGGCGATAGATAGACACAGCCGTAAGAGTTTGCTGTGTCGCGAGTATGTCCCTGAGTAACCTCACCCTCATGCCAGCCTGCGCTGGCATGACAGTAATTTTAAATTTGCATGCCAGTTTTTAAATCAACAACCTGAGCTTGAGTAGCATTACTTTGTTTTGTTGCGTCACTACCACCAAAGAGCCCTAACACAGCCACGGATTGTTGTGGCGCAACCGTATTTGCAAAATCGCTAAGTGGAGTTACTTGAGCTTGCTGATGGCAGTAACGAGAAGCAAGCGCGCATGCCGCAGAAGCCAGTAGGAAAAATGCCGCGCCAGCAAGCCAGATAGCAGCGGCTGGTGGATTAACGATTGCGATTACACCGAATAATAAGGCGGCTGACAGAAAATAATAAGAAGCGAACATCGCTACTTTACTCTCGCTGATTAATTGGGTGTGCTTTGTATTTTCTTTGGAATATTGATAAAGTAGCGGCTGACTTACTATTAACTGAGCTCTCTCCTGGCTGCTCATTCCCCAATCATGAAAGTCATCGCGTAATCGTGTTAACAAGTAATAAGGTTTGGTTTCCGTAGCATGGATATTAAAATCTTCTGCTGATGCGGGTTCCAGATAAGCTTCATCTAAAGCTTCCGGATAATTTAAAAAGAATGCTTCAATGTGACAAAGCAATTCTGGATTTAAACGTATTTGGGAAAGACCACGAAAACCACTACTGCTATTACCACCATGTTCCCAGAAGATATGTTTTAACCCGGCATTATGTAATTCATGCTCAGCCATTTTTTGCCACAATTCACGCGGGATTAGCAGATTAGAAAATTGAAGATCGTGAACTATCTTTTTTATAAAATGATTGAATACTTTTTTCTGCTCATCAGTTAAATTCACTAAAGCAGTAGTATTAATGGCATTTAGTTCAGTAACGCTAAACTCTCGCGAATTCGACATTGTTTTTACCCCAAAAAGTCATTGGCAAGTACATAGGATATAGTTTGAGGATTAAGGAAGTATTAAATTCGATCAATTTTTATAGTTATCACCAACCTATTGATAATAATAATTTTTAAAATTTGTAATATACAGTCACTGTATATATAATTACTGTATAATGATAAGTGGTCAGGGATAAGCATGAGTAATGTAATTGATTTTCAAAAAGCACCGTCATGCTTGGAAGCAGAAGAAATTATTAGAAAATTGGTAGCCAAAGGGCAGCTTAGTTTATCAAGACATTGTAAGGATAGAATGCAAGAACGCGGTATAACGTATCAACAAATAATTAATTGTTTATCAAAAGGAAAGGTAGTAGATATTCCATTTCTTACAAATGAGAAAGGTGGTGGTTATCAAACTACAGTGGAACGAGCTGTTGCTGGGGATAATTTAAGAGTAGTTGTCTGCATGAAGTTTAGCCAAAGAGTATTGGTTATTACTGCAATTAAATATAAATAAAATTATGACAACAATTAGCGGAGAAAAAATTATGGGCGAATATCATTTTACCGAATCCGGTCTAGATAATATTTATTTAGTTAATGGTTTTGAAATTACTAAAAACAATGGTGATGAAGAAATATTTATTCATGATATTCATGGATTACTTAAAACTATTGGTATGATGTTAGTGACCAAGAAAGGGTTGCTGATCGGTAATGAAATTAAATTTATCCGCACAACTTTAGATTTTTCACAAACTGTATTAGCTAAGTTGATAGGTTGTACTTATCAAACTATTTTATTGTGGGAAAAAAATAAAACACCGATTTCAAATACCGCCGACCGCCTTTTAAGAGTTATATTTTTTGAATATCTTAATCCTGATAAAAATAGAAAAGTTTTTGATTTAATTAACGAGATTGCAGATTTTGAAGCAGAAGTAGCTTCTTCTCAGGGAAAAATAAATAAAATTGAATTTGAAGAAGTATCTGATAAATGGCAGTTGATAGCATAAACATTAAGGACATATTATGCATGGCATCAAAGGTGAGCGCGCAATTAAGAAAATCTGGAAAAGTGAACCTACGGTGGAAGGCGCGGGGGTGCGGCTGAAGCGGGCGTTTGGGTTTCATGAATTGCCTTTGCTGGATCCTTTTTTACTGCTTGATGATTTTCGTTCGGAAAATCCGGCGGACTATAAAGCCGGGTTTCCCTGGCACCCGCATCGCGGCATGGAAACGATTACTTATGTGTTAGACGGTGATATAGAACACGCCGATAGCATGGGCAATAAAGGTGATATCTCAGCGGGCGACGTGCAGTGGATGACGGCGGGCAGTGGCATCATTCATCAGGAAATGCCCAAAGGCAATCGCACCGGTGAAATGCTGGGATTTCAATTATGGGCAAATCTTCCGGCCCACTCAAAAATGATGGACCCACGCTATCGAGGAATTAAAAGAAATGAAATTCCGCTGATCCAAACTACCGATGGTGCTTCTATTCGAATTATTTCTGGTACGGTCAATGGCACACAAGGCCCAGTGCAAGACATTGTGACTGATCCAGAATATCTTGATATTACCCTTGCCGCTGGCAAATCTTTTTTTCATACCGTCAAAGCTAACCATACCGTCTTTGCTTATGTCATTGATGGCGAAGCATTCTTCGATCCCGCGCGCATTCCTTTCGCCCATGATGCTGCCGGCGTTAATTACTTTGATATGAAACCCCCTTGCGCCTGTGGCGATGGCACGCTAGTGCTTTATGAAACGGGCGGCACCAATATTGTTGTTACCACCGATAAACAAGCAGTGCGTTTTTTATTAATTTCCGGCAAACCCTTAAATGAACCTATCGCCTGGTATGGACCTATTGTGATGAATACTCACGAAGAGTTACGGACCGCGTTTAAAGAATATCAGGAAGGGACATTTGTAAAACCAAGCTAGGTAAGTCAAGTGACTGATAATATTACTTTTTTTCCTTTAATATAGCCTTAAGCTTCTGGCCATATAATAGTCACACCTATTTGGCCGGATAAATCCAATGCTGGACTTCAACCAACAAAGAAAACTTTTGACTTCGGTGCTACGCGATTTAATGCGCGGAGAATCCGGTGATAGCACTGCAGTGCGCATGGGTGCCTATAGCGCACGGGTTGAAATTAAACAAGTGCTGAAGAATATTTGGACTTATCCTTATCTCTCTCTCGCGCAACATGAAAAATTATTGGCAAGTGGTATTAGTGTAGATAGTGTTGATCTGCTGTTACCGGATGCTTATCTGCGCCCTTTCCAAGTATTAACCGTGGATTTGCTTTTTGATATTGATACCGCGTATGACATTATCGGTGAGTTATCCGCCGAAGAGTTAGCATCCTTACCAAAGATTGTGAATAAACAACTTCAGCAATTTCGCCAATTGTATAGTCAACTTAGCAAGTGGGAAGATAGATCATTTGAAAAAACCGTCGCAAAAATACTTACCTTATTACAGCAAGTAGATGCTGAGTTGAAACCCTGGCATATTACCAAATTATTTAATTCCGTTAGATTTGCCGAGCATATGGTTAATTTGCACAGAGGGAAGTTGTTAGAAGAAGAAAATATAAGAGGTACGGATGAATGTGCCCGTAAAGTGGCAGAATTAGAACAAAAAATAAATCCGCAAGCCGTAACGCAATTCATTGAAGTTTTAAAGTTTACTCCGGAATTAGCTCACATCTGGGTAACTACTTTTTTGGAGCATGAGGTACGCCAGGTGGCCCCATTTATTAGGTGGCAATTTAAGTCTTTACTTAAAGAAATCCTCCTCATGGTAAGAACACAAAAAATTCCATCCTTCCAGGCAAAAAACAATATTTTTGATATTATTAATTTTAAATTTTCCCAGGCTGACAAATTTAATGAAACGGTCGTGCGTTTATTCAGTTATAATTTCAATCCATTTTTGATTAGTATAGCACTCTCACCTACCATGAGTAATCTCCTGGACAGTCACCAACAAACTGATATTGATATAAATGAGATTATTGCCCGGATTTATCATACTTACGACGCCAAGGAACGGGCGCGACAACAACGGCAACTGATTTGTGAACCTATTATTGACTGCGTAACGCCACATAAATTAACTTTTTTAAGTAAGGCACGTCTTTATAAAATACTGGATGAACCAAATGGGAAAGTGGCAACTGCCGTCTTGGCGATTGAACAATCGATTGCAAAGGATTTAATAAATTGTGGTAGGGCTTACTATGATTATCCCTTGGATTTTCTCCAGCATGCTATTTTAAGAGCTCATCATCCTGTTCAATTTAATTTAAGTGATGGTTTTTCTCATTACTCAGTGCTTAATTTTGCGGATGGTAATAGCGCTACCGAGGAGCTGACCATAAAACAAAAAACGTATTCTGTTACTCATTTATTCAATGGACAATATAAGGAATACCAGCTGGCTGTAGATAAATGTCCTGGGCCGCAAAATGAAATAAGGGTAGGTCGGCGTTTATTAGCGCTGGAAGGAAATGCTGAAACAATAACTCCACCTTCAATATGGAACATGCTGGGTAACCTGGTTTACCAGTACGTAGGTGAACCACTGCTCCAGATTATCAAAGATTCTCCGACTTACTTTCCACCCCAACAACCTGATTTATGGAATGGTAGTTCATCACCAGCCAGTGCCAGACTTAGGTTCTTTTATAGCGAAAACTTTACCGTGTCCAATGCTATCGCACCGCCGGTTGGCTCAACCCCCAGGCTTGGCAGGTAATGTAAAAAGAAAATAATTACTCGTTATCCTCTAACCCATTATCCAGTTTACAATGCTTAAGCCCCTGCTTTTGGAAATAATTCTGGTGGTAATCTTCCGCTTTGTAAAAAACCATTTCTTCCGCATCGATGATTTGGGTGACCACAGGGGATTTATAAACTTTGGATTTTTCCAGCGCTTCTTTGGAATCCAGCGCGGCGGCGAGTTGGGCGGAGCTGTCGCAAAAAATCGCAGAGCGGTACTGGGTGCCAACATCAGGGCCTTGTCTATTCAAGGTGGTTGGATTATGACTTTTCCAAAATACTTTTAACAAAGTGGGATAAGAAATTTTATTAGGGTCGAACTCCACCAGCACCGCTTCCGCATGACCGGTCTGGTCAGTGCATACCGCTTCATAAGTTGGGTCTTGCGTCCAGCCACCCATGTAACCCACCGCAGTGGATTTGACCCCCGGCAATTGTTGGAAAGCCATTTCTATCCCCCAAAAACATCCTGCTGCGAAGGCCGCTTTTTCCATGCGTTAAGTCCTTTTCTAATCGTGAGAATTGATGCTCATGCCGCCAACGGTAAAAATTTTCATGGAGTTAGTGCGGCCATGCACGCCTATCAAATCACCTTTGGTAATAATGACTAAATCACCTTCGCGTAAAATATCGCGTTTTTGTAATTCAGCCACGGCGGTTTGGTTAAGCACACTACGGTCCATGTGGGTTGCGTCAAATGGAATAGGATAAACACCACGGTACAATGCCATGCGTCGTTGGGTGGTCAGGTGACGGCTAAAACCATAAATGGGGATGCTGGATTTCACACATGACATCCATAATGGTGTGGTGCCCGATTCGGTTAACGCGATAATGGCTTTGATATCTAAGTGATTCGCCGTGAACATGGTTGCCATGGCGATGCCTTCGTCGACAAATTTAAAACGCGTGTCTAACTGCCGGCGGGGGATTTTTTGGTTTTGGGTTTTTTCGGCGCTCAAACAAATTCTATCCATTGCCGCCACGGCTTTGTCGGGATATTTTCCTACCGCCGTTTCGCCAGAAAGCATTACCGCATCTGTACCATCCAGCACCGCGTTGGCGACATCCGATACTTCCGCGCGCGTTGGGATAGTGTTGTAAGTCATGGACTCCAGCATTTGCGTCGCGGTGATCACGGGTTTATTAAGTTTTTTTGCCAAATGAATAATAAGTTTTTGCGCGCCAGGTAATTCGGCGTCACCAATTTCCACGCCCAAATCACCGCGCGCCACCATGACCGCGTCCGCGGTGTGAATAATTTCTTCGATGTTGGTGATCGCTTCGGCGCGTTCAATTTTAGCGATAATGCCAGCGTTGCCGCCAGCAGCTTTCAATAATACCCGCGCTTCTTTCACATCATCCGCGTTTCTGGGAAAGGAAATCGCAATATAGTCAGCATTCAAACGTACCGCGTGTTTAATGTCTTTACGGTCTTTTTCAGTTAATGCCGCCGCGGATAAACCACCGCCCAGGCGGTTAATGCCTTTGTTATTGGACAGTGTGCCGCCCACCGTGACTATGCAATGAATACGGTTTAATTCAACTTTTAATACTTGCATGACGAGGCGCCCATCATCCAGCAGCAAAGTATCACCGGGACGCACATCCTTAGGTAAATCTTTATAATCCAGGCTGACAATTTCTTCTGTGCCAGCGTCATTGGCAAGATCGGTGTCAAGAATAAAACTCTGGCCTTCCTCTAACTGTACTTCTTTATTTTTAAAACGCCCCACCCGAATTTTAGGGCCTTGCAAATCAATGAGGATAGCCACGGTCTTGCCGCATTCTTCTGCCAGCTTGCGCACAGAGCTAATGCGGTTTTCATGCATTTCCACCGCGCCATGGGAAAAGTTCGCGCGAAACACATCAGCGCCCGCGAGGATGGCGCGTTTTAAAATTTCCGGATCATCTAAGGAGGGACCCAAGGTGATAACAATTTTGGTGCGGCGTAATGGCTGGCTCATGTAACCTTCTCGTCTTTGGTAGCGCGCTCTTCCAGCGCTTTAATGGCTGGTAACGTTTTACCTTCGAGAAATGAAAGAAACGCACCGCCACCAGTGGATATATAATTAATCTTGTCCGCTACTTTAAATGTTTCAATAGCAGCAAGGGTGTCACCACCGCCCGCAACAGAAAATCCGCTGCTTTGGGCGATGGCTTTTGCGATGGCTTCCGTGCCTTCTGAAAATTGTTTTACTTCAAATGCTCCAACCGGTCCATTCCATAGGATAGTTTTAGCTTTTTTAATTAGTGCGACTGCTTTTTTAATTGTGTCAGGGCCTAAATCATAAATTCTTTCACTGTCGTCAACTTGTGAAACCAGCCGCGGTGAACTTTCCGCTTCATCCGAAAGTTTTTCCGCGACCACGACATCGGTAGGTACAACAATTTCCGAGCCGCGCTCTTTGGCACTTAATGCCATGCGTTCTGCTTCATCAATCAAGTCGGCTTCATAAAGCGATTTTCCTACCGTATAACCTTCTGCGGCAATAAAGGTATTAGCAATACCACCACCAATAATCAGCGCATCTACTTTTTTAGCTAAGGCATCTAGCAGTGCTAATTTAGTGGAAACTTTGGAACCGCCAACAATAGCGACCACCGGATGTTTGGGTTTTAGCATGATAGTAGTTAAGGCTTCCAGTTCCGATAATAAAAGTGGGCCAGCGCAAACGATGGGTGCGTAACGAATAATGCCACAGGTGGAAGCTTCGGCGCGGTGCGCGGTGGCAAAAGCATCCATCACGAAGACATCACAGAGGGCAGCCATTTTTTTGGCAAGGTGGTCGTCGTTTTCTGTTTCACCTTTGTTAAAGCGGACGTTTTCCAAGAGAACTAATTGGTTATCGCCCATGTTAAAACCATTGACCCATTTATGAATCAGTGGCACTTCCTTTTTTAACAGCAGCGATAAACGGGCGGCAATCGGCGCCAGCGAGTATTGTTCATCAAAAACCCCTTCATCGGGGCGCCCCAAATGGGACATTAACATGACTTGGGCGCCGGCTTTTAGTGCTAGTTTAACGGTAGGGAGTATGGCTTTGATGCGGATATCACTGGTTATTTCATGGTGCTTAATGGGGACATTTAAATCAACACGGATTAAAACCTTTTTACCTTTCAGCTTAAGGTCCGACATTTTAAGAATGGCCATTTACCCAAGTCTCCTTGATTTTTACAATCGCAACTAATTGTTGAAACAGAATTTATTGCATAATAGAAGGAATTACAAGTGATCGTTTTCTTAAAATGGGAGTGTCCGGGTGGGAGTTGGCTGGATTAAAGATTTTTTTCAACAGGAAGCGGCGCCCGCTATTATTTTATTCGTAATGGCTGTGGCTGCGCTTATTTTATGTAATTCCCCCTGGGATGTGGTTTATCAGCAGTTTTTGCAACTGCCTTTAGCGGTCCATGTAGCCCACTATGTTATTGCCCAGCCCTTATTATTTTGGGTCAATGAAGGCTTGATGACTTTGTTTTTCTTAAGTGTAGGGTTGGAATTAAAACATGAGCTTATGCAGGAAGGCGGTCATTATGCTCGCCTGCTACTGCCATGTTTTGCGGCGCTTGGCGGTATGGTCATACCGGTACTGATTTACCTGCTGTTGAATTTTACCAGTAGTGAACGTTTACCGGGTTGGGCCATTCCGGTGGCCACTGACATTGCGTTTGCCCTTGGGGTGCTGGCCTTATTCGGTAAACGCGTGCCGCCAGGGTTGAGAATGTTTTTACTGACGCTGGCAATTTTTGATGATGTAGGCGCGATTATCATCATCGCGTTTTTCCATCCCGCTTCCTTGTCATTATGGTCATTCGGGTTGGCGCTGGCCGCTATCATCGTTTTGGCCTTAATGAATTATTATAAGGTGCGCAAGCTGTCACTTTATATGTTAGTGGGTTTAGTGCTCTGGCTGTGTGTTTTGAAATCGGGCATACACGCTACTGTGGCCGGCGTAGTGTTAGGGCTCATAGTCCCAGCCGGGCCAGCTGTGCGTTTGCAAAATTCTTTAAAAGCCTGGGTAAATTTTTTCATCATGCCATTGTTTGCTTTTGCTAATGCGGGGGTGGATTTGCGCGGGTTATCGCTGGATGTCATGTTTGATTCCGTCACGCTAGGTATCATTCTGGGATTATGGTTAGGCAAACCGGTAGGCGTGGCGGGACTGTCATGGTTACTGCTGAAAGCAGGCAGACTAAGCTTACCATTGAATACGACCTGGCTTGAATTATTTGGCACGGCGGCGCTGTGTGGCATTGGTTTTACTATGAGCTTGTTTCTTGGTACGCTTGCGTTTCAGAACAGTACGCCAGTTTATTTAGCGGAAGTTAAATTAGGTGTGTTAGCGGGATCATTATTGTCCGGTATCACGGGTGCGTTGATACTGCGAAAGGCGTTTGCGAAAAGCGCTAAGTGAGGCGTAATTTGAAAAATAACAACAATTTAGCGATTAGCTGGCAACGGCGCTGTCTGGGTTGGTTGATTCATGCTTTTACCGCCAGTGGCGCCTGTGTGGGTTTGCTGGCGCTGGTTGCGATTTATGAGCAGGAATTTTTATCAGCTTTCTGGTTAATGGGGACTTCTATCCTGATTGACGCAGTCGATGGCATGCTGGCGCGCCGCGTTAAAATTAAATTGGCGGTGCCGCAAATTGATGGGGCATTATTAGATAATATTGTCGATTTTTTTACCTACACTCTCGTTCCCGCATTCTTTTTATTAGTTACTAATATAGTGCCAGCGCATTGGCGTCTGGTATGTGTGATGGCAATCACGCTGTCCTCGGCTTATCAATTTACCCAGGTCGATGCCAAAACGTCCGACCATTTCTTTAAAGGGTTCCCCAGTTATTGGAACATTGTCGTGTTTTATTTATTTTTCTGGCAAATGAATGAGTGGATTAACTTGACCATTTTAATGGTGCTGGCGATCTTAAGTTTTGTGCCGATTAAATATGTGTATCCTTCACGTCTGGATTATTTGACCCATAATCCCGTGTTACGTTTTGCCATGCTGGTGGCGACGGTGTTATGGGGTTTTGCCACGGCGGGATTATTATGGTTTTATCCTGAAACTTACGCGCCCCTGGTATTTATTTCCATGGGTTATTTAATTTTATATGTAGCAATCAGCTTATACCGCACGTTTGTACCGCTAGGCGGCGTGATCGAACCCGAATTACCCGCAATACCTTGTTGTCGACTTTAACCGCTTGACAGAACTGGCAAATCTCTTAATAATGCCCAAAATTTGAGCCAACCGCAAAGAGTGCTATGAAAAAAATTTTAATCACAGGAGGGGCGGGGTTTATTGGATCGCACACGACGGATTTGTTATTGCAGTCCGGTTACAAAGTGGTGGTACTGGATAATCTCTCTACCGGCAAATTAACCAACCTCGATTTATTTAATCCGCAATTGGAATTTATTCCGGGTGATGTACTGGATTATCCTGTGTTATTGACGCAAGTGAAACGCGCTGACGCGGTATTACATTTGGCGGCATTACCCTCGGTGCCAAAATCCATAGAAGATCCTGTTCACTCTCTACAACTCAATACCCAGGGATTTTTACAAGTCTTGCAAGCAGTGCGCAATGCGCAAAAACCGGTGCGTTTAGTTTATGCGTCCAGCGCGGCGGTGTATGGCAATGCCGAAGCACTACCGTGTAGCGATGCCAGTCCCGAATTGCTCGCAGCACCGCTATCGCCTTACGCGCTGGATAAAGGCAATAATGAGCGTTATGCCAAATTGTATGATGATTTATTTGGGATAAAGAGTCTGGCGCTGCGGTATTTTAATGTTTATGGAGCCAGGCAAGATCCAAAATCACCTTATTCCGGCGTGATCGCGAAATTTATCGAAAATTATAAAAACCAGGAAGCCATTACTATTTTAGGCGATGGCGAGCAGTCGCGAGATTTTATTTATGTGGCAGATGTGGCACGGGCGAACCTGACGGCGCTGACTAGTGAAGCGACGGGTGTGTTGAATATTGCAACCGGCGTCCCGGAGACGCTGCTGCAATTAGTAAAATATATTGAACAAGCGGGTGGTAACAGTGTGCAAACAGATTTTGGCCAGGCGCGTTCCGGTGATATTCGGCACTCTTACGCTTCGATTCAAAAGGCTGAGGAAAAGTTGGCGTTTCGTTATCAAACCCGATTGGACCAGGGCATAAAGCTGTTAATGTCATCTTAAAAAAGGGTAAAATGTCCCCCAACGCTAATTTTGGAAAATGTCATGCAGGAAATTGTTAATAAACAAGCGTGTACCAAACACCGCTACGAAGTTACCGCGGCGGATTTGCCATTGTCTTGCCCGATGAATGACATGCGTGTATGGGATGCGCATCCGCGCGTTTATTTACCCATAGAAGCGACAGGCCGGGTAGTTTGTCCCTACTGTGAAGCGGAATATATTTTGAAAGTAGATGGTGGGTAATGAGCGATAAAATTTTAATGGTGGGGCCAGCCTGGGTAGGTGATATGGTCATGGCCCAGAGTTTATTTAAACTCATCAAAAAAAACCGTCCGGAAGCGCTGATCGATGTGTTAGCACCGGCCTGGAGTTTGCCGCTGCTGACTCGTATGCCGGAAGTCAATTCAGGCATTATCATGCCGTTGACGCATGGACAATTCAATTTGCGTGAACGTTATCAGCTGGGCAAAAGTTTACGTGCCGCGCGCTATGATCAAGCTATTTTATTGCCGAATTCTTTCAAGTCCGCGCTCATTCCATTGTTTGCTAATATTCCCAAGCGCACCGGTTGGCGCGGTGAAATGCGTTTTGGGGTGTTGAATGATTTACGTCATCTGGATAAAAAGCATTATCAACTGATGATAGAACGCTTCATGGCTTTAGGTTTGTCTGCCAGCACGGATTTAAAAAATGTTTATCCCAACGGTGATTATCCACTGCCTGCTCTAGATTTTTCGGTAGCGAGTCAGGATGCCGCGCTGGATAAGCATCAGTTGATACGTTCGCCACGACCCATATTGGCATTATGCCCCGGCGCGGAATTTGGCCCGGCAAAACGCTGGCCCGAAGAATATTACGCCATGGTTGCCAATGCAAAATTAGCCGAAGGCTGGAAAGTCTGGATCTTAGGTTCACCGAAAGATAATATCGCCGCTGAAAAAATTATGGCGTTAACCGATCAACGTTGCGTTAATTTAACGGGCCGCACGAGTCTGGTGGAAGCAATTGATTTGTTATCGCTGGCGTATGCGGTTGTGAGTAATGACTCAGGCTTAATGCATATTGCCGCTGCCTTGAATAAACCGCTGGTGGCGATTTACGGCCCGACGAGCACAACCTTCACCCCGCCGTTGCATAAGCAGGCGAAAGTGCTGCAGTTGGAGTTAGCTTGCCAGCCTTGTTTTCAGCGTGAATGTCCGCTCAAGCATCAACGTTGCATGCGTGATTTGCAACCGTCGCAAGTGTTAAGCGTACTTAATGAGTTTGCCTGATGCGTGTATTAATCGTCAAAACTTCTTCGATGGGCGATGTCATTCATACCTTGCCCGCGTTAACTGACGCAGGTAATGCGCTTCCTGATATCACTTTTGATTGGGTGGTCGAAGAAAATTTCGCGGAAATTCCCGCCTGGCACCCACGGGTAAAAAAAGTGATTCCCATTGCGTGGCGCCGTTGGCGCAAACAATTATTGACGCCAGCGACCCGCGAGGCTTTCCAAAAATTTCGGGAAAATTTGCGCGCTGAAAAATATGATTTAATCATTGATGCGCAAGGCTTGGTAAAAAGCGCATTGTGCGCGACGCTGGCGCGTGGCTTGCGTGCCGGGCCCAATTGGCAATCGGCGCGTGAATCATTGGCTGCTTTATTTTATCGCCGCAAGCTGGAAGTTAATTTCCAGCAGCATGCCATCATCCGTATGCGCCTCTTGTTCAGTCAAGCTTTAGGATATGAGTTGCCAGCTAGCGTGCCGGATTATGGCATTGATCGCCAAAAATTATTATTGGCGGAAAGCGCGCCGCAAGCGCCATACCTGGTTTTTTTACATGGCACGACGTGGGCGACCAAGCACTGGCCTGAAGAATATTGGTTACAGTTGACCCAAATAGCAAATCAACATGGTTACCACGTGAAGCTGCCCTGGGGCAATGCGAGTGAACATGAGCGTGCATTACGTATCGCCGCGCAAGCCAGTGATGCAGAAGTATTGCCACGTCAGGATTTGCAAGGCATGGCAAAAATCCTGGCTGGCGCGCGCGCGGTAGCTGCGGTGGATACGGGGTTGGGACATTTGACGGCGGCACTGAATGTACCGGCGGTTTCTTTATATGGACCTACCGATCCATTATTAACGGGAGCGTTAGGTGAGTTGCAATTGCATCTTGCCGCACAATTTCCTTGTGCGCCGTGTTTTAGCAAGGTTTGCACTTATGACGGTAATCTGCCTTCCGATTTAAAGTCTTCGCCTTTATATCCAGCTTGTCTAGTAACACTGACCCCGGCAAGGGTTTGGGGTTCACTGACTACATTATTATAACTAGCACCGTTTTCAGCATATTGGTCTTTAACGGGTGGCGGCACATTTCCCTGAATAGTGGTGGAATCGCCAGTGATTTGCCCGGTAGGACGCAGCGTCGTCGATTCTGTCATATGATCATCTGAGAATGCGTAAGCATATTTTGCATAAAGATCGGGGTTCATGGTGGCTGGGTTTTCGGGTGAACTGTCACCGATATTGGTGAATTCTTTGAAATGCTTTTTATTTTGCTGGTCCCAATGCAGAACGGCATTGCTGGGCGAAGCCACAATTTGAATGCGGCTATTGGTGCGTATGCCTTTAATATGGATAATATTCGCTATAGGAAAATTATCACCATAACCAATGTAAATTAACCGGCGTATACCTTTTGGCGTCAGCGGATTATTGCGGAAGCTTCCAGCATTAGTAATCCCATGCGCCCATAAATACGAGGCGATTTGCGCGGCGCGGCATTCTGACATCCGGCGTTCAAAACGTTCTGTCCAGGAACCACTGGTATTACCCGAGATAAATAGATTATGCCCATTATAGCGGTTCAAGACGCTGACCAGACTATTCAATATAGGTTCGGCGCTAGGGAGGAAGTCGTCGGTATTGGCATCAAATAGACTGTCGGTGGGAATATCAATAATGACATAATCCCCCAGGGCATACACTTTACCACCCGCTTCTAAAATGCCAGCGGCGGAAAAACGTAAGGTCGTCATGTAGTACCCAAGTCCCGCGCCCGCAATACCAGCCACCGCAATAGTGGGTTTGCTCGCGCCAAACAGCGCTGCGATACCTGCGCCACCAACACCGCCAATAGCAGTGCCTACGATGTTTCCGGTAGGTGGGTCTGTATCGGTCATAGGAGCGCACCCTGTAATTAGCAACAGGGTGCATAAAAAGAAAGTTTTAATTCGATGTTCCATGTTATTTTCCTTAGCAATAATCCTTGGCTAAGTTCAAAAGAATTATAACGGGATTGACACGAAAAGATACTTAATTTTTTAGACTATTGCCCGGCTGTTTGTCCAAAAGTAGTAAATCGCTGATTGTTTATGTACTATTAATAAAATAAAAACGGAGCTGCAGCGACATGAGTGAAAATTTACAGTCACGCCCTTATACGCCGTGGCAATTAATTCATGCATTCTGGCAATCAGACCAGAAAATTTTCGCCTACTCTTTTTTTATTTTTGTCATCTGCATGAATTTGGCGATGGTTGGCATGGATGTGGTTTTCAATCATTGGTATAACCATTTTTATGATGCGCTACAGGATTACGACCGGCGCAGCGCTTATGACTTAATCGTCGTATTTATCTTTCTCGCGACGGTTTACATTGTGCTGGCGGTATACCGTTATTATTTACAGGCGTATCTGTGTTTGCGCTGGCGGCGCTGGTTGACTCATCAATTTTTAAATCGCTGGCTGGAAAAAAGAAGTTATTACTATCTGGAAAATTTTGATGAATCAACGGATAACCCCGATCAACGTATTCAAGAAGATATTTCCGCGTTAGTCACCAGCACGCTAGATCTAGTGGTCGGCTTTATTAGTTCTATCACCACTTTCATCGCATTTATTTATATTTTGTGGACGCTCTCGGGGCATTTCACCCTTAACCTGGGTTCATGGGGTAAATATAACGTACCTGGTTATCTAGTCTGGGTCAGTATCATTTATTCAATTATAGGGACATTCTTAGCATTCAAAGTCGGGTATCCGCTGGTTGGCCTCAACTTCGAACAACAACGGCGCGAAGCAAATTTCCGTTTTGCGGCGATTGATTTGCGCACCCACGCCGAACATGTCGCGCTCTATCATGCCGAACCGTATCAGAAAGGTATTTTAGGCGGCTTGTTTGAACGCGTGCTAAATAATTGGTACGCGATTATTCTACGGCAAAAATTATTATTGTGGTTTACCGCGGGCTATAATCAAGTCTCAGTTATTTTACCCCTGGTAGTCGTGTTGCCAAATTATTTTGGCAAAGTGTTTAAGCTGGGTGGTTTGATGCAAGCCTTACGGGCTTTCACGCAAATTCAAGAAGCCCTGTCTTTCTTTGTGAATTCCTATACGCAAATCGCCCAATGGCGCGCTGTCGTTAGCCGATTAATAACTTTTATCGATCATATCTATGAAGTAGAAACTAAAGCGGTTACGGAAAACAAATTAACTTATCAAACAGATGCAACCAATACGATTGTGGCGAAAGATTTAAATATCTATACGCCGCACAAGGAAAAATTATTGGCAAATATGAACCTTGAATTTAAGCATGGCACCAATTATTTAATTAAAGGCCCCTCCGGCATTGGCAAAAGCACATTTATTCGGGTGATCGCGGGTATTTGGCCATTTGGTTCAGGAGAAATTCAGTTGCCAAAAGGTAAATCCATTATGTATTTACCCCAACGGGCTTATATGCCAATTGGTACACTGCGCGAAGCTTTATTATTCCCTGATCAAGTGTCGGATGTTACCGATGAAGAATTAATTAAATTATTGAAGGCTTGTGATTTGCCGGAATTGACGACGCGTCTATCCGATGTATCGATGTGGTCGGAGCAGCTGTCCCCTGGCGAATTGCAGCGTATCGCCTTCGCGCGCGTCTTGCTGAAAAAGCCGGATTGGGTGTTTTTGGATGAAAGTACTTCAGCCATGGATTTGGCGCTGGAGAAGCATTTATTTGATTTACTTAAGAAAACTTTGCCAAACTGCTCTATTATCAGTGTCGGCCATCAGCCTAGCGTGGAAGCCTATCACGATCATCAGATTGATTTTTCTCGCTATCATACAGAACGCGTTTTTGACTCTCAATTATGATAAAATTGATATAAAGCTGTAGGTTGGTGCTGAGCGCAGCGAAGCCCAACATTTTCAATGTGAAAAGACCTTGTTTTTATTGGGTTTCACCCAACTTAATAAGGAAATAAACAGTGAAAGCCTTAATTATCAAATTATCATTAAGCATCCTGATTATCCTTGGCCTGGGGTTTAGTTCCGCAGCATTCGCGGAAGAAGCGATTAATAACTTTGTTAGTAATGTTTATATCAATAACAATGGCTCGGCGGATATCAGCGAAACTATCACGGTACATGCGGAACAAAAAAAAATTCAATACGGCTTAGTCCGCTGGATGCCAAAATTTTATCGTGATCAAACCAATCATTTAACGACTATCACTTATTTCGTCACCAATGTGTTAGTGAATAATTTACCTACGCCTTATCACATCATTCAAGATGAAAAAACCACCGGCATATTCATTGGTTCTCCCAACCATTTATTGCCGCCGGGAGATTACACTTATTTAATTCAATATCATATTAACAATGCCGTGGTGCTGGGTCAGTTAAGCGATCAATTCTATTGGAATGTCACGGGTAGCGGCACTGGGTGGCAAATCCCTATCGAAAATGTTGATGCCACCGTGCATTTGCCCAAGGGCGCGTTCGTGCAGCGTTATGCAGGTTACACCGGCAAATTTGGCGCGCAAACGCATAATTATTTTGTTTCATCGCCACTGGGCAGCAATGAAATTAATTTTGCCACAACCCAGCCAATTGCTCCCGGCGAAGAATTAACGATAGGTGTTTCCTGGCCAGCGGGTTTCATCCATGTCGTAGCGCCGCAACAAAATCCATTTCTACAATTCATCTATAACAGAGAAAATGCCATTGCCACATTTTTTCTGCTAATGCTTTTGATCTATTGCCGGGCGGTTTGGCAGTATGAAAATCACGAACCCAAAAAAGGCAGCGTGGTCCCATTGTTTCACCCGCCCGAATCCATGTCCCCTTCAGCTTTGCGTTACATTCAAAAAATGACATTCGATAATAAAGCGCTTACTGTGGCTATTATCAGCATGGCAGTCAAAGGCTATCTGGTAATAGAAGAAGATGAACATAATAATTTTACCCTTATCAAAAAACCCACCGAGAATGTTAATTTATCACGCGCCGAACAAGCGCTGGCCTCTATCATATTTGAAAAGTCAGACGCGCTTGAGCTGAATGTCAAAAATCACTTGCGCATACTGCACGCTCAAGATGAGTTAAAGAAAAATTTACGTGATGAATATGAAAAGACTTTCTTTGTGACTCACGCCAGCTTTCTAGTGCCAGCATTTGTCATTGGATTTTTTGGTATTGTCGTGCTGGCGATTGCGTCACGCGATATTTCAACCGTATTTTTCACTAGCGTGATGTTGACGCTGGCAGTGTTTTATTTATCGGTGCAAATGCCAAAAGCCACTGACGCGGTAAGAGATTTCGCGCGCAGGAATATTGAAGCGGACAAAGTAGCGATGTTTGGCCGCATGTTAATAACCATATTTTTAATTGTGGTCATAGTGATATCCATTGTCACTATTGAAGATGCGGTAACGGCGTTAGGGTTGGTAATTATTACCTGTATTCTTTCCATCCAGGTGTTGTTTTACCATTTGTTAAAAGCCCACACCCCGGAAGGTCGAAAATTGATGGCTGAGGTCGCCGGTTTCAAAATGTATCTGGCCAATTCCAAACAAGATAATAAAATTAAAACCAAGCCGCCCGAAAAAACAGTGGAACTTTATGAAAAATATTTGCCTTACGCCATTGCGCTGGACGTGGAAGACCGCTGGGGTGAGCAATTCGTCAAAGTACTGACCAAGACTACTTCCCGTCAGCACGCCTATAGACCCGTTTGGTTGATCAGTGAAAGTGGCTGGAATGGCAATCTGACTATCAATTCATTAGTGCTCTCATTAGCGGAAGTTTGGGTACTGCTTTATTTATCAGTTGTACCGCGTCAAATGGCGCTTGATCTTGATAGAGAAGATCGAGAACCTTAAGTACGCCGCTGACAGCGCGGACAAAAAACCGTGCTACGCTGGCTAAGCCGTAATTCTTTCAAAGTGGTGTCGCATTGCAAGCAAGGCTTACCGCCCCGCCCATAGACTTTTAGATGAACTTTGAAATACCCTTTTTTACCATCGCTGTTCACAAAATCCTTCAATGTCGTGCCACCTTTCCGGATCGCCGCGGCCAATACTTGCTGGATAGCAGCCACTAATTTTTCATAGTCAGCCAGGCGGATTTTAGTCGCTGCTTTCTGGGGATGAATGCCCGCCATGAATAAGGCTTCGCAGGCATAAATATTGCCCACGCCAACCACGACCCGGCCATCCATGATAAAGGTTTTAAGGGCCACTTTGCGGCCTTGGGCTTTGCGCCACAAATACGTGGGAGTGAAGGCCGCGCTCAAAGGTTCGGGGCCCAGATGAGCGAGTAACGGATGTTGCATAGCATCTTCGGTGGTCCATAACACCGCGCCAAAGCGGCGGGGGTCGGTGAAGCGTAAACACTGGCGGTTGGAAAATATTATATCAACATGATCATGCTTCTTAGGGGGTAGCTCCGGGTCAACGATGCGTAAACTGCCTGACATGCCCAAATGCAGTATTAAAGTCCCGTGAGAAAAAATTATTAAAATATACTTGCCACGGCGCTCAATTTGTTGAACTTTTTTACCCGATAATTGGCTTAAAAGATCATTTGGGATGGGCCAGCGCAGTTTTTTTTGGCGAATGACAATGTCAACAATTTTTTGCTGTAAAATAAATGGCTTGATGCCATTGATGGTCGTTTCAACTTCGGGTAATTCAGGCATTTTTATGTGTTCAACGGGCATTAAAGGCAAATTATGCTATCATTAGCGCATTCAGATTTAAACCAAAAATGAGGTGAAAACATGCTACATGGCCTTTGGCAATTACCATGGTGGGGATACTTAGTCGTAACATTAGTCCTTACCCAGATTACGATTTTCGGCGTGACCGTTTATTTACATCGGTGCCAGGCGCACCGCGCGGTAGATTTACATCCTATCGTCAGCCACTTTTTCCGGTTCTGGCTGTGGATGACAACCGGTATGGAAACTAAACAATGGACCGCGGTCCATCGTAAACATCATGCCCGGGTTGAAACGGCGGAAGATCCACACAGTCCCCAGGTGAAAGGCATTTGGAAAGTCGTGCTGCAAGGCGCTGAACTCTATCGTAAGGAAACTCGTAATAAAGAAGACATGGACCGTTTTGGTGAAGGCACGCCCGAAGACTGGATAGAAAAAAATGTTTATCGCGCCCATAGCGCCCTTGGCATCATGATTATGATGGCCATTGATATTGTGTTATTTGGGCCGATTGGTTTATCCATATGGGCAGTGCAAATGGCCTGGATCCCTTTCTGGGCGGCGGGCTTTATTAATGGTGTTGGCCACTATGTTGGTTACCGTAATTTTGAGTGCCCGGATGCTTCCCGTAATATCTGGTCTTGGGCTTTTATCGTCGGTGGCGAAGAATTGCATAACAACCATCATACCTATGCGACTTCCGCCAAGTTCTCGGTGAAGTGGTGGGAATTTGATATAGGCTGGTTGTTCATCCGGACTTTGCAAGTATTTGGTTTGGCCAAGCCCAAGCGCGTACCGCCCAGGCCAAAATTATTGCCAGGCAAAACCAGCGTGGATATTGATACGGTAAAAGCCGTGTTGACTAACCGTTTTCAATTGATGGCAAATTATAGCAGGACAGTGATAGTGCCAGTGTTGCGTGAAGAACGCCGACGCGCGGGCGCGGCAGGCGGAGCTATTTTATCACGCGTGCGTAGAGCGTTAATTCGCGAAGTGTCACTGGTTGATCCGCAGGAGCAGCAGCAACTAGACAAAACGTTAGCAACTTACCGTTCACTCAATGTTGTTTATCAATTTCGGTTGAAGTTGCAAAACATTTGGGCGCGCAGCACAGCTTCGCAAAAAGAACTGGTGGAATCATTGCAGGAATGGTGCCGTCAGGCGGAAGCGAGTGGCATTGCCGTGTTACGAGATTTTGTCGCACATGTTAAAGCTTATGTACCAGCGCATGAATAAGTAACATAAGCTCAATGTTTGAAACACAAACCCCGCTTTAAGCGGGGTTTTTTTGTGCATCAGGCCAACCTATTTTAAGTCCATCCGTTACTCTTACGCTGGTCATCGCCGCTGTTTCACTATGCGTACTTCTTATCATGCAATAAGTTAACAGCAGGAAACCAGGTATCAATAGAAAAAGCACATTGGTCATGGCGGACAAGAGAATGACATTCACGCTTAGCCTATAGGCCAGCATCCCAAAATTAATGCCAATCAATATACTAATGACGCAAGTAGCAAATAAAAAAGGTTGGGCAATTTTAGCTAATAAGCGCGGATAAACAGTGTATTGTTGCAATAACCAGAGATTGAGTATCGCGCAGATAATTAAATAAGGTAAAAAGTCTATTTCATAACGCTGGGCGATAGACCGCAAAGAAGCGAGAAAGAATAAAACGATCAGCGCGGTAATGGTTGTCGCGGTTGAAAACCACAACAATTGTTTAGGCATATAATTATTATTTTTGGAATTTAAGAGCAAGAGCTTAGGTAAGAGCAACACCATAAAAACAATAGGCGTCGTAGTGAATATGCCTATGGTATCTTCATAAGTTGTGTCTTGTACCAATCCCCACATCACTGCAGGAATCGGGTGTAGCGAATACAGAAAAATAGGCTGGATAAAATAATAATATAATTGCAAGACCATGGTGCAGTAAAAGTTCGGTCTTATAATGGGGTCATACCTGAAATCATGTATGCCTAGTTGATAGCTACGCCCAAATTCGAAAATAGAATCAAATCTTAAATAGTTATACAGTGCTAAGGTCGAGCCTATCAATAATACTGGCATCAGCAAAGAAAACAGCAGCCAGCTCCGCTTTTCCTTTGGTGCGTATTTTGTTATAAAAAAAGCGGTAATAGGGATTAAAAATAAAACGGCTAATGCAAAGTGCGGTCGGCCAGCCACTGTTAAAGATAAGCAAATAGCAAACGCCAGCACAGTTCGCAACTTACCATCGTTGCTAAAAACTTCGTAAAGAAAATACACCGCCATGCTCATAAAACAATAAGCAGAAATAATGGCAATTTCATAAAAATTAGGCCGCAGAAATACATAAAGTAAGTTATTGGCAAATCCTAGCAATAGCCCCAGGAAATTTAATTGTAGCTCGGAGATAGTTGGAAAAAATTTTTGTCTTATTTTTATCAAAACTAAAAAATTAAAAATAAATGCCAGCGAACTAAAAAAAACGATGGCCAGCGATTGCGGGGCATAAAGCCCGGTTAGTAATTTAAAAGGCAGGAAAAATGTTAATACCGGGAGTGGGCCAAAATAAAGATAATATTTGCCATGATAAAATGAAGCATCATCGCTGCGGGGCACATGCGCGTTTTGCGCGGGATCATAAGGATTAGTCAGTTTTAACAATCCGGCAGACGGTTTAATCGTCATGTTTAGCTGGCCAGACAAAAAGCCTTCGGTTAACGATTGGTAAAAAGCCTGGGGAGTTTTGGTAAAACCATTTACCGCAATACTGGGTAAGGCAAAAATGGCATAACTTAATATGACAACTGCGATTACTAACAAGCGTCCATTGCCTGACTTAGTCATTCCAGTTACTCAGTGCTGAAAGTAGAATTTAACCGTAGCTTAACATAAACAATGCGAAGTGAGCGAGCCAGCGGAAATACCGCCAGCGTCTCTAGAGAGGGGGCTTAAATCTTGCCTTCTTCAAACAATACATGCATACCCGATTTGCCAGTTTCTTTATTGTAAGCGCGCGGGTCATAGCATTTCAGCTTGAGCTTTTCCGTCATGGTACGTTTGTTCTTGGTTGTGGTACGAAAAGTGCCGGTTTTTTTACCTTCTTTCGTCGTGCCAGTGGAAACCATTTTAATTTTATCACGCATGATCTATCTTCCTATGTTATTCAGCTTCTTTAGCTTTTTCTGCTAAATCACGGGCTTTCATGTCAGCCAATACTTTTTCGATGCCGTGTTTGTCTATAGTGCGCATGCCTTTGGTGCTAACACGCAGTTTAATATAACGATTTTCGCTTTCCAGCCAAAAACGGTGCTCTTGCAGGTTGGGAATGAACCGTCTGCGAGTTCTATTATTGGCATGTGATACATTGTTGCCCGCCATGGGGCGCTTTCCGGTAACCTGGCATACTCGTGGCATAACTTAACTCCTGACAAAAATCTGACGCTGCTTACAGCAAGCCGGTTTTTATACCAGAAACACCATCCCAGTTCAAGCAAAGCCTTAGATTTCAGTAGCCTGGATTTGAAAATTGCAAATTAAATGATCAAAGTTTAGCAGTGGCCCTTTTCCGCCATCGAGAGGCATTCATGGTGGCCCACAATTATATGATCAATCACCTGTATATCCACCAGGGCGAGGCTTTGTTTCAATAACAGGGTAATATCGCAATCCGCCTGGCTGGGCGTAGTGTCGCCGGAGGGGTGGTTGTGAGCGAGGATGATTTTCGCCGCATTATGCGCCAGAGCGCGTTTTACCACTTCGCGGGGATAAACACTGCTTTCATTGATAGTGCCATGAAATAATTCTTCAAAACACAGTATGCGGTGCTGGGAATTTAAGAATAAACAGCCAAATACTTCCTGCTGATGGTCTTTTAAGTGATAGGCGAGAAATTTTTTGGCGGCTTCGCTGCTATGCAGGGTTTCGCCAACTTTTAGTGTTTCACTTGCGTAACGCTGGCCAAGTTCTATGGCAGCGAGTAAGCCGGCATATTTCGCTTTGCCCAATCCGGGTTTTTGACAAAGGACCTGGGCGCTGGTATTCAGCAATATTTTTAAACTGCCAAATTCGGTCAGCAATTCCCGCGCCAGATCCAAAGCGGTTTTACCACGCATTCCTGTGCGTATGAAAATCGCCAGTAATTCAGCGTCCGATAAATGGCGAGCGCCGCTTTGTAATAATTTTTCACGGGGACGTTCTGTTATTGGCCAGTTTCTGATAGCCATTGGATGACTCCTTGATATAATGCATAGGGTGAACAAAAGGCAGAACATTTTATGGAACAGCAGTTATTCAACAAACAAATCATTCTCGGCGTGACGGGTGGGATAGCTGCTTACAAAAGTGCGGACTTGGCGCGGCGGTTGCGTGAAGCGGGGGCGGTGGTGCGGGTGGTGATGACAGAGAGCGCCAAACAATTTATTACGCCGTTGACCATGCAGGCTGTCTCAGGTAATCCAGTGCATGATGAATTATTTGACTTGAACGCGGAAGCGGCGATGGGACATATTGAGTTAGGCCGCTGGGCTGACTTGATCTTGATTGCGCCAGCGACTGCGGATTTTATCGCGCGTCTGGTGAATGGTGTTGCGGATGATTTATTGACGACACTTTGTCTGGTAACGACGATGCCGATTGTGGTGGCGCCCGCGATGAACCAGGCGATGTGGAAGAATACGCAAACGGTAGAAAACGTGCAAGCATTGCAACAAAAAAAAATTCATGTGTGCGGTCCCGGTGAGGGCAGCCAGGCTTGTGGTGATGTTGGCCCCGGTCGCATGTTAGAACCACTGGAAATTATCGAGCGTCTAAAAACTATTTTCGCGACCGGTAGCTTGTCAGGACGGCGTGTAGTGATTACCGCGGGGCCTACGCAAGAAGCCATTGATCCAGTGCGTTATATTACCAATGCAAGTTCTGGCAAAATGGGTTATGCCTTGGCGCAAGCGGCCCATGAAGCCGGTGCGCAAGTGACATTAATCAGCGGCCCGGTGCATTTGGATAAACCGGCGCGAGTCACCTGTATTGATGTGGTAAGTGCGCAACAAATGCAGGATGCGGTGCTGGCGGCGGTGACTGACGCGGATTTATTTATCAGTGTGGCGGGCGTGGCGGATTATCGTATTAAAAATCCAGCTACGCAGAAAATAGCAAAAAAAACCGAAGAATTAACGTTAGAATTAATTCGTAATCCGGATATTGTGAGTAGTGTGGCGAATTTGACGAAGCGTCCCTTTGTGGTAGGCTTCGCCGCGGAAACGGAAGATTTGTTACCGCACGCGCGCGAAAAATTGCAACGCAAAAAACTCGATATGATTATTGCGAATGAAGTTGGCAAAAATGATACTGGAATTGGCAGCGACGATAATGCGGTAACAGTGTTATGGCAAGACCAGCAACAAGATTTCACGCGTATGAGTAAACAAAAATTAGCGCGAGAATTGATAAGTTTGATTGCGACTATGTTGTAACCGTGTCAGTAACTATGAATGAGGATAACCATGCAAACCGAAGCAACTTTAGCACCAAGAAAACCGGGTGAATTAACCACTCCCATCCAACTAAAAATTTTAGACCCCCGCCTGGGCACTACCTTCCCACTGCCCAGATACGAAACCCAAGATTCAGCGGGCTTGGATTTACGCGCTTGCCTGGACACTGCGCTAACTATTGCCCCCGGTGAAACCCATTTAATCCCCACCGGTCTTTCCATTTACATTGGCGACCCTACACTCGCGGCGGTTATTTTACCGCGCTCGGGGCTAGGACATAAAAGTGGTATCGTGCTGGGTAACCTGGTTGGTTTAATTGATGCGGATTATCAAGGGCCGCTCATGATATCCTGTTGGAACCGTGGTCAGCTTGCGTTTACCATAGAACCAGGTGATCGCATCGCGCAATTAGTATTTTTGCCTATTGCCCGTATTCATTTTGATATCGTAGCTGATTTTACCCAAACCGGTCGCGGTAGCGGCGGTTTCGGCCATTCCGGCAAAAAATAGGATTTTATTCATTTGAAAACACAGTCACCAACGTTAAACCCTGAAATATTTCGTGCCTATGATATTCGCGGCGTAGTGGATGAAACACTCACTCCAGAAATTGTTCGTGACATAGGCCGCGCCATCGGTACGGTTGCTTTGGATGCGGGCGAACAACGCATGGCGGTGGGTCGCGATGGCCGTTTATCCGGGCCAATATTAATGACCGCCTTGTGTGAAGGCATTTTAACGACGGGTTGTGATGTGATAGACGTAGGCGTGGTGCCTACACCGTTACTTTATTATTCCGCTAACGTGCTGGATACCCGTTCAGGGGTCATGCTGACCGGCAGCCATAATCCGCCGGAATATAACGGTTTGAAAATTGTTATCAATGGCAAAACCCTGGCTGAAGCAGGTATTAAAAATTTATATCAACGCATAGTCGATAAAAAGTTTCAGCAAGGTAATGGTTATCTTTGCGAAATGGCAATCATTGAACGCTATATTTCTCACATTACCCATACCGTCAAGCTGGCACGGCCTTTGGTAGTCGTAGTGGATTGCGGCAACGGTGTGCCAGGTTGTGTAGCGCCGGAATTGTATAGGCAATTGGGTTGCGAAGTGCACGAATTATTTTGTGAAGTGGATGGAAATTTCCCTAATCACCATCCTGACCCAAGCCAGCCAGCGAATTTGCAAGACTTGATAGACAAAGTACGCGAAGTCAAAGCCGATATTGGTTTGGCATTTGATGGCGATGGCGACCGTTTAGGTGTAGTCACTAACAAGGGTGAAATTATCTGGCCCGATAGACAATTAATGCTGTTTGCCAAAGCCATATTAGCCAAAAATCCGGGCGGCAAAATTATTTATGACGTGAAGTGTACTAACAAACTTGCGGATGTTATCACGGAATATGGCGGCGAACCTTTGATGTGGAAAACCGGCCATTCATTAATTAAAGCCAAATTATTTGAAACCCAGGCGTTATTAGCGGGTGAAATGAGTGGGCATATCTTTTTGAAAGACCGCTGGTATGGTTTTGATGATGCGATTTACGCAGGCGCGCGCTTGCTGGAAATTCTGGCATCAGACAAAACCGATATGGATGCCTTATTTGAAAAATTCCCCAATAGTGTTAACACACCGGAATTAAAAATTTATGTATCGGAAGCGGAAAAATTTTCCTTGATGGAAAAATTAATTTCCGGCGCGAATTTTAACACGGCGCTGCAAATCATGACGATTGATGGTTTGCGAGTGAATTTCGCCGACGGCTGGGGCCTGGTGCGTCCATCAAACACGACGCCCTGTTTAGTGCTGCGCTTTGAAGCGGAAAGTGAAAAAGTATTAACAAAAATTCAAAATTTATTTCGCGAATTTATTTTGGGAGTTGAGCCGGGTTTAGTGTTGCCATTTTAGGATTTATTAATGCAAAAAAATTACGACATCATCATCGTCGGTAGCGGCATAGTCGGGGCGACAGCAGCGTTAGCGCTGGCGCAACAAACCAAGCTGCGTATTGCATTATTAGACGCTAAAAAAATTTTTACGCTAGCCACGCTTAGCGATTATGGCGCGCGGGTCAGCGCGATAGCTCCTGCTTCGCAACGGATATTCCAACGCTTGAACGTCTGGTCATCTATCACCGCTAAACGCGTGAGCCCTTATCACAAAATGCAGGTATGGGACGCGGCGGGTATTGGCAAACTGGATTTTGACAGTGCTGCCATTGCTACCAGTGTGCTGGGTTATATTATTGAAGACGATGTCATACGCGCCAGTCTGGCGGAAAACTTTAAAAATTTTACTAATCTTGAAGTGATTGCACCAGTGCAATTGACTGCACTGGAAGAGCAAGCCGATTTTATTACTTTACATACCAACGACCAGCAAATTTTTCGTGCAAAATTAATCATCGCAGCGGATGGCGCGACTTCCTGGTTGCGTAGTCAGGCAGGTATTACTATCAAAAACCGCGCTTATGACCATGATGCGTTAGTTGCAACGGTGCAGACCAGTTTGCCGCACCAGCAAACCGCTTATCAACGCTTTTTACCGACCGGGCCATTAGCATTTTTACCCCTGGACCAGCCTAATATGTCGTCCATTGTATGGTCGACTGCCCCCGCAGATGCGCAGCGCTTAATGGCATTATCTGATCAGGATTTTTGCGCTGAGCTAAGCCAGGCGTTTGCACACCGGCTGGGAAATGTTATTTCGGTATCGCCACGACAGTGTTTTAATTTACAAATGCGTCATGCCAATCAATATGTAAAACCCAGGTTAGCACTGGTGGGCGATGCCGCGCACACTATTCATCCCCTGGCTGGCCAGGGTGTTAATCTGGGTTTGCTGGATGTTGCTTGTCTGGTGGAAGTTATTACCAAAGCGCTTGCGCAAAACCGCGATTTTGCTAGCATGGCTATACTGCGCCGCTATGAACGCTGGCGCAAAGCCGAGAACCTGACTATGCTGGCCTTTGTCGATGGCATAAAATACTTATTTGTTAACGATAATAAAGTGATTCAGAATATGCGGCTGGTGGGTTTGAATATGATGGATAAAATGCAGGTGATCAAGCATTTTTTCGCTAATTATGCCGCTGGTAACCGCGGGGGATTGCCCCTACTGGCACGTTGTCAGAAAGCCTTAGAGGTGCGAAAATAACAGCAGGATTGTGATAAGGAAGTTTATGCGAATAGAAGCTGTAGTGGCAATGTCAGAAAACCGAGTAATTGGTTACCGAAAAAAAATGCCCTGGCATTTACCTGCTGACTTGCAGCGATTCAAAAATATCACCATGGGCAAACCCATTTTGATGGGACGCACCACCTATGAATCCATAGGTAAACCATTACCGGGACGTTGCAACATTGTGATCACCCGCGACCCGGAATTTCATGCAGCGGGTTGTGTAGTGACGAATTCAATTGATTGCGCGCTGGAAGCTGCATCTTATAGTGACCGTTTACTGGTAATCGGCGGCGCTTCTTTATATCAACATATGTTGCCGCAGACAGAACGCATTTACTTGACCATTATCCACCATGATTTTCCCGGTGATACTCACTTCCCCGAATTAAATCCCGCCGAGTGGGAAGAAAGCGAACGCACCGACTTCGAAGCGGACACTAAAAATCCTTTTCCATATACATTTGTTACGTTAGACCGTAAGTAACCCCTTGTCTCATACGTAGGCTGGAATCCCCAGCCCCTGTCATTCCCGCGCAGGCGGGAATCCATTCTTAACCTTGTTGCGATCTCAACGAATGGATTCCCGCCTGCGCGGGAATGACAGCCAGTAGCTAGTAGGTTGGGCTGAGTGCAACGAAGCCCAACAGTTTTTTGCCTAAGTTTCTCCCCAGTTAAGCAATAAACCCCTCAATCAACCGATTAACCTCCTCCGGTTGTTCCAGCATCAACATATGCGCCGCATCTTCCACCACTTCAAATCTCCGATTCGGCAATGCTTCATAAAACGCAATCGTCTTCATATTTGAAATAATTTTATCGTATTTTCCCAAAATAATAAGAGTAGGTACGGACAACTGTCTTAAATCAACAAATGGAATCTTTGCCAAATTATTGCCTACGGCTTTCATCACATAAAGTTGATTGCCTTTACTGCCAAGACTTTCTTCCGTGATTAATTGTTCTGAAGCTGTAGGGGCAAAAGCAGCGGCCTGAAATTTTTTTTCCAGCGAGGGGCGCATTAATTTAATGATGAACAAAGGCAATTTATAAATGAACGGTATTTCTTCCACTGCTTGACAGGGAATAGGCGCGATTAAAATTAATTTATTAATTTTCGTAGCATTTAACACTGTCAGATAAGTCGCGAGCGCGCCGCCATAAGAATGGCCCATTACCACATTTTGTTTGCCGGCATATTTATCCAGAATGATTTTCAAGTCTTGATAAAATTCCAAAAAATTATAAGGATCATTACTGCCCGGCTTCGGCTTAGTGCTAGCGCCATGTCCCAATAAATCGGGGACGATCAAAGTATACTGACTTTGCAGCGCATTAATCTGTTCGCGCCACTGCGCGCCGCGGCCACCCATGCCATGGATCATAAAAACCGTGGTACTGCTGTTCGGGTGCTCATAGACGGCGACATTGATCAAACGACCCGGCCGTACTTCCAGTGTCAAGTTCATCAAATAATCCTTGCAAATTTTGAGCAGAGTTTTCATTCTATGCTAGGTTAACCTTGATGTTAAATATTATGTGCGTGTCGGAGGGTTTGTGAACAAATTTATAGTGGTATTGATAGGGTTAATGATGAGTTGGGTAATGTATCCGGCTTATGCGGAAGATTCTATCCTGCCCAAATTAAAGATGAAAATTAGTAATACCTTGAAAAATAAGCATTTTGCCCTGTGTATTGCGCAAAACTGCTATGCAATAGCCAGCCCTTCTCAAGTCATCAACCTTGAGGAAGGTAATATAGACTCTATCGTGATGGCGAATATGGATAATATGCAAATGTACACCCAGACCTTACCCCCATCCTGCAAGATAGCCGTCAAAAACAACCAGACCCTGACCGTGTCCGGCCGCGTAGTCGCCCAAAATGAAAATGTTTATTTAAATGATTTGAGTTGTTCGGTGGTTGACGGGGTTTGATAAGATCGGGTCGTAGCCCGTATGAGCGCAGCGACATACGGGCTACAGAAAATTACACTTTTTCACAACTCACCTGAAACCGTTCCTGGTCTTCCAGCCGCATTGCGGTCAAGTTAAATCCCCATACACATCCCGTATCTAAGGCAAACGTTCTGGCAGTATCCGTAACACCGCCTAACGCTGCCCAGTGCCCGAAAATAATCCGTAAATCTTCACTGACTCTATCGGGAACTTGAAACCATGGCATCAAATCTTCAGAGTGAGATTGAGAATCCAGCGTGCCGGTTTGGGTCAGTTCCAGACTGCCATCTATATAACAAAAACGTGAGCGGGTAAAAAAATTAGTGATGCAGCGTAATCTATCCCAGCCTGCCAATGATTCACTCCACTGATTGGGTTCATTGCCATACATGTGATGGTAAAATTCACTGGCCTTATCGCTTTGAATAACGCGGCCAACTTCATTGGATAAAGCGATAGCTGTCGCCAAATCCCAGCTAGACGCCAGACCCGCGTGAACCAGGCAATAATCCGTTTCCGCGTCAAAGTGTATCAGTGGTTGTTGTGCGAGCCAGGTCAGTAATTCATCGCGGTCTGGCGCAATTAAAACATCACCTAGCGTGTCATCACGCCAACCGGCATGTGCTTGATGTGATAATGCTAACAAATGTAAATCATGATTGCCTAACACCGTGCGGTGCTGGCTGCCAAGCTGTTTGACAAAACGCAAAGTTTCCAGCGACTGCGGGCCACGGTTCACCAGGTCGCCGGTAAACCACAAGATATCGTTGTTAGCATCAAAATTAATGTGGTCCAGTAATCTTTCCAGCGCGGAAAAACAGCCTTGTATATCACCGATAGCATAAGTTGCCATATTCGTCACTCCATGACACGATTAACATAATGCATTGCTTAACGTAACATAATCTTCAACCGATAATTGCTCCGGTCGTAACTTGG
>JAZKAT010000039.1:0-25376 GCA_040389045.1 Pseudomonadota bacterium
GCATTGAAGATGTCATCGTTGGTTAAGGTCACTGCGCCAGTATAAGTTTGAATACCGCTGGTGGTAACATTGCCGTTAATGCTGCTAGTGCCGCTGCTGGTTAAGTTATTCAACGCATGGGTCACACCGACTGCGCCATTGAAGGTAGTCAGACCGGTAGTGGTTAAGGTCAAGCTGCGTGGGCTGACGTTATCTGAATCCACTGTGCTGCTAAAGTTAATTGCGGCGGTGCCTGCATTCAAGATGTCATCATGGGTTAAGGTCACTGCGCCAGTATAAGTTTGAATGCCGCTAGTAGTAATATTGCCGTTAATGCTGCTAGTGCCGCTGCTGGTTAAGGTATTTAATGCATGGGTCGCACCGACTGCACCGCCGAAGGTAGTCAAGCCGCTAGTCGTTAAGGTTAGGCTGCGTGGGGAAACGTTAGCATCGGAATCAACGGTGCTACCAAAGTTGATCGCAGCGGTGCCTGCATTCAGTATGTCATCATTCGTTAAAGTGACTGCGCCAGTATAAGTTTGCGTACCGCTAGTGAAGATATTACCGTTCATGCTGCTTGCGCCAGTGATATTGACGCTAGCTTGACGTAGTGATGTGTTACCAACATTGCTACTAAAGATAACACTGCCAGTGCCATTGCTGACTAAGTTATTTAATGCATTGGTAGTACCAACCGCGCCAGTGAAGGTGGTTAAGCCACTGGTAGTGAGAGTCAGGTTACGTGCGCTGATGTTATCGGAATCAACAGTACTGCCAAAGCTGATCGCACCAGAACCCGCCGTCAGTATGGTATTAGCGCCTAGTTGCACAGCGTTATTAAAGACTTGACCGTTAGCACCCGAAGTGGTGATGCTGCCGCCATTAATATACGTGGTGCCAGTGGTAGTCAAACTGGTTAGTGCAGTGCCAGTTCCGACCGCGCCATTTAATTTGTTAATACCTACGCTGCCGCTTTTTAATGTCAATGTTTGCGCGTTTCTAATAGTGCTGCTGAAAATAATATTCGCGCCACTTGCAGATAAACCACCATTCGTTGTATCAATTGAAGTTGCGCCACCCAGTAATACTGGACCTGTTACGCTGAATATATTGCCAGAAGTAATGTAGTTACCATTTAATGTCGTGCTGGTAGAGCCAGTGAAACTTTGGGTGCCGGTAGTGGTGACACCGAGAGCGCTAATTGTTGAACCCGTTGCGCTAAAGCTGCCTAACGAAATGCTATTACCAATCAGGCCATTTAAAGATACGCTGCCAGTAGAATTTAAAGTGGCGCTGGATAATCCATTGGTTACTACCCCATTAAGAGTATTTATACTAATTGGCGCGGCATTGCCCGTACCAATTGTTAGCGCGGTCCCTACAGCGCTAGTGCCTAATGTTGCCGCGCCTAAGGTGATTTGACCGGTTGAAGTTCCGCCGATAGTAGCAGTGGCGCCGGTGATACTAATACCATGGGTATCATTCAGATTGATAACACCAGTACCGGCAGCAGTAATAGTACCCGATAAATTAAGAGCGGAAGGCGCTATCGCGGTAACGCCACCGTTGAATGCATTGGTACCAGCAAGTGTCAAGCTGCCGGTGTTACTAAATGTGACAGCATTGGTAATAGTCGAACCCGCATTTAATTGCAAGTTATAGCTAGGAGTCGCACCGCTTATGGTGAAGGTTGGAGTTGTTACTAAACCATTAAACGCAATTGTTCCACTAGTACCGCTGGCTGTTAAGAATATCTGATTGTTTGCACTGACTGTGCCACCAAAGGTTGCATTAGAGGATTGAATATATAATTGGCCGCCGCCAGCATTTGGCACTGAAATATTGCCGGTAACATTAATCACATTGTTAGAAAGTGCTGCGTCACCTAGTATGTAATTAGCAGCAGAGCTTAGAGTAGTGAGCGAACTTAAGTTAATAGCAGCTCCCGAGTTTGTCCCGATATTCGCTGTGCCGGCATTCAATGTAGTAGCTCCCATCGTAATGGAAGTTGCTGTGGCACCACCGACAATTGCGCCGACGTTTATGGTGATAGGCGCCGCGAAGTTAATTACCAGAGCATCGTATTGACCTTGCAGATTTAACATTGAAGCGCCACTTACGGTGATATTATTACCGAAGTTATAGATATCAACATTATAGTTATTACCTAGAGTGACTGTGCCAGTATTGTTTAATGTAGTCGTGCCAGTGACCGTATCAGCACCATTCAGGACTACATTATAAGTATTTGAATTTGCTGAAGCATTGGCGGTAAAATTGCTCGCATTTAAAGTATTAGAGAAACTAACTGCTTTGCCGCTTTGTGTATCATTGATAACGATATTGCCCGCGCCAATTGTGCCAGTGAAGCTGGTGCCATTTGAATTATTAATGGTGAGATTGCCGTTGCCAGCAAAACTGGTGCCTGCAATGGTGCCAGTGCTGCCACTGTTTAAAGTCAATTGATTGGCCGCACTGGTAATTGCGCCAAGTGAAATGTTAGCACCGGTTGCAGCATTGCTGTTGGTGGTATCAATCGAGGTCGTACCACCCAGAGTGATAGGATTATTTGCGGTAAATGTGCCATTCGCCGTAGTGATATAGTTACCATTCAAGGTTGTGCTGGTGCTGCCCGTATAACTTTGTGCGCCAGAAGTGGTAACACCCAGTGCACTAATCGTTTTACCAGTAGCGGAGAGGCTGTTTAATGCTTTGCTGCCACCACCTATAATACCTTGTAAACTGATTGCGCCAGTGCCTGCGGTTAAAGTCAATGAATCGGTGTTTGCGGTATTATCCCTGATGGTGTTACCAAACGTGATGTTACCGTTAGCTGTGCCAATAGTTGAAGTAGTACCAAGCGTCACTGCGCCATTATAATTTTGGAAGTTGCTGGTGCCAGAAGTGGTAATAGCCGAGGAATTGATGACGGTTGCGCCTACAATATTAACACTATTAAGCGCCGTTGCTCCAACTACACCCGCTAAAGTTATAGTGCCCGCGCCAGTCACACCGCTAAATGCGCCTACACCGGCAGATGCGCCACTCAATGCGCCAAAGCTGGTTGCGGCGGTGTCATTTACCAGTAAGGTACTACCGGAATTTAAAGTTCCCAGGGTGCCGTTAAGTGTAATACCATTGCTACCGCCAACAGTCAGTGTGTTGCTGGCGGCAATGTTATAGCTATTACTTAAAGTTGCGGCAAGTGTTGATGTCAAGGAACTGGTGTTAAATGTTACGGTGCCGCTGCTTAATGCGCCGCTGGCCACGCCCAATTGTAAAGTGCCATTGCCTAAAGTAGTTGAGCCACTGTAAGTATTAGCCAGGTTTAACGCTAAGGTGCCGGTAGCGCCGATACCGGTATTAATCTGCAGTGTATTTGAACTTATACCACCCGAAATTGCCGTAGAACCGAAAGATAATATTTCACCGGCGCCTACATTAATTGTTTCAATAGCGTTTGCCGCATTACTTAAGAGGACGCCGCCAGTAAATGAATTACCACCGGTACCGCCGTCTGTCAATGTGCTGCCATTATTTAGAGTTAAGAGGCCGCTGAATTGCATAGCATTTACGCCGGCTAAGCTTAAAGTATCACTTCCGGTAACAGTGACCGCGTTAGTAATCGCACTTGCTGAAGCTGTAGAAGCTTGTATAGTACCGCCATTCACTGTTATTAAACCAGTACCCAATGGGTTGGAAGTAGTATTGCCAATCTGTAATATTCCACTATTTAAGGTAATTGGTGCGGAGAAGCCACTACTTTGATTACCATTCAAGCTTAAAATACCTGTGACGCCACCGGTGATTGTCAAACCACCCGTGCCGAATAAATTATCACTAATGGTGGTCGTACCGGTGTTAGTGACTGCTAAAGTATTACTACCGATGGATAAATTACCGCCGCCACTGAGTGTTACTGAATTACTACCGCCTATAGTAGCGCTACCAGTAAGACTGATAGTACTGTTAGTAATCGACATGCCACTGCTAGTTCCTTGAAGGGTACCACCGCTCAATGTAGTAGTGCCGCTATAACTATTCGTACCAGACAAGGCCAGTGTGCCAGCGCTTTGTGATAATGTACCTGAACCAATTAAGTTAGCATTGAATGTAGTCGTACCCGTATTACTAATTGATAACGGGCCAGTTAAATTAATAGCTTGACTAGTTGTATTAAAAATCAAATTACCATTCGTGCCGGTAATCGCACCACTTAAAGATAATGCGGCAGCACCCGTATCACTAATAGTTAAATTACCAACGGGAGTAATTGTTGCGCCGATAGACACTAAGCTAGGCGTCGATATATTTAAGGTAGAAGTTGCACTATTAGTAATCGTGCCACCAATAGTCAACGAGCCAGTACCGGTTGCTGAAATTGTACCTGTGCCATTCATCGTAATAATATTAGGTAGGGATAAATTAGCTGTTGCGGTAGAAGTAAGTGTTGAGCCGCCACCCAGTGTGACCATACCCGAACCTAATAATCCGTTAGTCGCCGTACTTGAGTTCGCAAATGTTATTGTGCCGCTTGATGCAAGAGTAATAGCGCCGGAAAGACCGCTATTGTCTGCAACAGTAGAACCAGCAACCCCAAAAGTGATAGATCCGCCATTAACTAATACTGATCCAGGCCCTGTCAGATTACCCAATACTAAATTCTCACCACTGGTTACCAATTGGTCGCCAGTATTGATAGTACCTGTCCCGGTTAATGTCAGTTTTAGGGCACGATTACCGAATGTTGGATTAGCTCCTGTATAAGCAAAAGTAACTTGATAAGGGTTATACATACTGTAGAACCCACCTGCACCTTGCATAGTAGCACCATTAAATATGACGTTATTAGTAGCTATGCTACCAAATTGAGAAGTGCCACCACCTGCACCATCAACTAACCAGACAAAGCCACTATTCAAACTAACATTCCCTACAAAACTATCATTAAGAGTACCGGGCCCAAGATTTAAAGTGCCAGTCCCTGTCTTGGTCCAAGCAGTTGTGCCAGCTGTAATACCTGTAGAAGTAATGGAACCTGAGGTTGTTACGCCATTTACAGTGATTGAACCACCTAGCCCACCTGATCCAGTACCTCCAAACGTACTTGGAGCGGTAATTTTAATAGTATTGAGCAGCCAGTCACCTGTTGCGGTATCAGGTGCAGTGGAAGAAGGATTGATAACGACGCCATTCAAAAAACCACCGGTGAAAGTAATAGTGCCGCCATTTAACGTAATAAGATTTGTATTCACCAGAGCTGCATTTTGGGTAACAGTTTGACTTGGCGAAGTTCCGGAAACGGTTGACATGCCCACTATAACAGCACCGGTACCACCATTCAGGAAATTAAAATCTAATGTTCCAGTGCTTGCTATGTTAATTCCACTGGAGTTCTGAGTTTGTGTAGCACTACTACCTAAGGCATTAACATTGGTAAGACTTAAAATACCGTTATTAATATTAGTTGCGCCGGTAAAGCTATTAGATCCTTGCAAAATAACTGTCCCAGTTGTGCTGGCTGCATTAATATTTAAAATACCAGTAGCACCCGCTGCATTCGAAATACTACCACCATAAGTTAATACTGTTCCTGAAGCAGGAGCAAAAGTACCGCCGCTATTGCCTAATGTAATATTTCGATTGCTATTTAAGGTCATGGTGGCAGAGGTTGCTAATGTGCCGCCATTAAACATCAAATTGGTAGTCGCAGAACCTGGAGCTGTACCTAAATTACCGTCTACACCAATTGATAATGTGCCGGCATTTAGCGCCGTGCTACCATAGCTATTAGAAGAATTACCTAACACCAGAGTACCGGTGCCAGCCTTAGTCAACATAAAGGCACCGGAAATAAGACCATTCAATAGACCATAACCACTGCCACCAATACTACTGTTCCCTGATAGAGTAATTGCATTTGCTACAGTAAATGGAGTAGTGCTGTTACCACCGGTAACAGTTAATGCTCCACCATTTAAACTAATTGTGCCGGTTTCACCTAAAGAAGTACCGCTACTAAAATTAAGATCTAAAGTACCGCCTGAACCAATACTGATAGTATTCGAACTAGTACCTAAGCTATTGACATTACCTAAGGTTACAATACCATTTGTAATTGAAGTGCTACCCGAGTAAGTATTGGCAGAAGATAAAGTCACTGTGCCGGTACCACTTTGTGTTAAGCCACCTATACCACTAATAGTGTCAGTAATATTGGTTGCGCCAGTACCCGTAAAGGAAAGCAGATTACCACCATTGGTGATGGTATTTCCCGATAAAGCTATGGTGCCGTTACTGTAAATTGCCAGAGGAGCATTCATAGTAATTGAACCAGTTAGAGTTAATGGTTCAGTGGAAGTTTTTATTAAACTGCTGCTAGCAACCGTAATGTTATTACTTAAAGTCATTCCCGTGCTTGTTTCAGTAGTAATGGCGCCGATACTACTACTGCCTAAACCATTAATGCTGATAGGACTAGTGTTACCAAAAGCGCCCGTAAAAATACTGAAATATAAACTGCCGCCATTATTGACCGTAATGCCGGAAGTAGAACTGGTACCTAAAGCATTAGTATTACTAATATCAAGTACGCCGTTATTAATAGTAGTTGCGCCACTGAAACCCGTATTGTTGCCACCCACTACAATTGTTCCTGCGCCAGTCTTGGTAAGAGTGAATGCACCCGTTAGCGTACCAAGCAATCCAGCCAATACGCTGCTACCACCGATGGAAGTATTTCCGGCTAGAGTAAGTGCATTATTGAGAGTATCAGCGGCATTGCTGTTACTGAAAGTTATTGCGCCATTACTACCAACCCCAGCGCCGTTTAGGCTAATACCAGTAGTGTTATTGAGTAATGTAACACTGCCAGTACTACCAAAATTGAAATCCAATGTTGCGCCGGAACTTACAGTGATTGCTGATGAATTATTAGTGCCATTACCTAATCCACCGGCATTTTGTACGCTTAAAGTTCCCGTTTGAATTTGTGTTGCGCCGGTATAACTATTTGAACCTTGCAGAATTAATTGACCGGTACTAGCGCCATTTACGATAATACCGCCTGTACCACTAATAATACCGCCTAAAGTAACGCCGGCCGTTGCCCCCATATTCACATTTAACGTGCCGTTTAATGCGCCTGCGCCGCCTAGTGTGAAGGTATTGCTACCGCCAATAGTGCCGCCTGAACTGGTAACATCGAATAGGTTGGTAATGGTTAGAGCGCTAGCGGAATTAGAAGTTAACGTACCACCATTGAATTGCACCTTACCTATGCCTAACGCAGTGTTAGTGCCAGCACTTAATATACCAGCATTCAAGAACACGCTATCGGTAGCCGCGGTACCAAAAGTATTTGCTCCGCCTAAAATAACTGTGCCCGCGCCTGCTTGAGTTAAAGTGCCACTACCGGCCATGATACCGTTATAAGTAAGAGTAGTACTCGCGCTTGGTAATAAGGTGCCTCCACTAGCCCCAAAAGAAATACCACGATTAGCATTCAAGGTGAAGGATGCGGTTGTAGCCAAAGTACCGCCATTCAAGGTAAGGTCGGCGGCTGTGGCACTGCCTGGTGCCGTACCCAGGTTAGTGTCAGCGGAGATAGATAATGTGCCAGCATTAATTATGGTTGCGCCAGTATAAGAATTACTAGCGTTACCTAGGATGACAGTTTGAGTACCGGTTTTGGTTAAGCTAAAGGTGTTATTGCTACCGCTAATAATACCGCCTAATGTGCCTACGCCAGTGCCGCCACCGCCGATAGTGGTTGCACTGTTAAGAATAATGTTATTGTTGATTACATCGTTAAGACCAGCGCCATTAAAAGTAAGTGCTGCGCCGGTCCCAGCCCCTGCGCCGCTTAAGCCAATAGAAATAGTAGAGAGTGCTAATGTGCCAGAGGTAAATTGGAAATCTAAGCTTGCGCCAGAAGATACAGTGATGCTTGAAGTGTGATTACCGGCATCAGTACCTAAAGCACTCGCATTGCGGATATCTAAAATACCAGCACTCACCAGCGTTGCGCCGGTATAAGTATTCGCGCCTCCTAGAATAAGCCAAGAATTGCTGGCGCCGTTTTCAGTTATTCCAAAACCGCCGCTGATCGCTCCGTTTAATGCAATCTGTGAACTACCCGTGTTAGTGGCAGTTATTCCGCCGCCTAAAGTAATACCGTTATTAATAGTTATATTATTCCCACCAGTAAGGGTAAGCAAACCACCCGTCGTGATGCTACTGTTATTTAAAGTGGTTGCCGTACCAGTCGCTGATAATGAAGCGCTACTTGAAAATTGTAATTGTCCCGTACCAAATGGATTGCTTGCCACATTGTTTGCGATTAATGAACCCGCACTACCAAAGATGAAATTGCCGGAACTGGTAAATGCGCCATTGAATGTCGCCGTGCCAGCAGTATTAAGAGTCAGGGCATTACCATTACCCGTGATGGCAGCAAGTCCTATAGTATTACTGGCACTTGTGCTGGTATCTAAGGTCAATCCGGTGATGCCAGCATTTAATGTCATCGCACCGGTATAACTTTGATTACCGCTAGTAAAGATACCCGCATTATTGCCACTAACTGTCGTTGTACCGCTAACGGCTACGCTGCTGAATCGATTAGAAGAACTACCTACGTTACCACCAAAAGTCGCATTGGCTAATAATGTTAAAGCATCCGTACCACCTGCGGTAATACTGATGTTGCCATTCGCATTATAATTGGTAGTAGCAGTCGCTAACAGATTGATAGAAGCATCACCTGCAAAACCTAAAGTTAAATTATTGGAACTGACAGAGTATAAAGCTGCCGTATTACCTAAGCTGCCTGCTGCTGTACCAAGATTGGAATTGCTAATAGTGGTGACCGCAGAATTTGCATTACCTAATTGCAATGTGCCAGCCGTAAGGTTAGCACCAGTAATACCACCCGTAGCTCCAAGACTAACGTTATTAGCCAGTGCTGAACCCGCGCCAGAATAAATTAACAGTGGATCATTGCTAGCAAATGCATTGCTTGGTAAGAGGTAGTAATAGAAGCCACTAGCCGCTGCACCGGCTCCGGTTGTTGCACCAATATTAGTAACGCCATTAAACGAAGCACCGCTTACTGCTACGCCGCTATCTGCTAAATTAACCGCAGTGCCTGCAGCTATGCCTGTGGTTGTACCTGAAATTGCTAATGGGGCAACACTATAGAATGAAGTTAGATAAGGATAAGAAGCTCCTGGCAGAATACCCCATGTTGTACCCGTTGCACTGGTTGCGTTTGCCGCAATATTGAAGGTGCTATAAGTACCAAGACTTGAAAGATTAGAGCCCGAAGAACCGTTAAATGTTCCAACGGTTAATCCCGTTGTACTGGAAGCACCTCCTACGCCATTTGCTTGACCAGAAAAACTGGTATCATAAAAATCATTGCTTAAGGTAACACCGCTATTTTTACCGACAAAACCACCCGTGGTAGCTGCCGCAGCCCCTAATACATAAACAGAACTATATGAAGTTGAAATTGTACCGGCTGACCCATTGCCAATGAAACCACCAACATAGTTACCCGAAGTAGTTCCATTAGCAGTTACTATTCCAGTTGCGTAAGAATCCTTAATTTGAGCCGTTCCAGCACGAATTTCACCAGTAAAACCACCCACAAAGTAAAAATTTGGGCTATTAGTCAGGTTTACATTAATGTTCCCAGAATAAAAAGATTGTTGTGCAGCAACGCCGCTAGTGTTACCTAAACTACCTATTAAACCACCAAAAGCACCGCCACCACTGCCGCTGCCCGTTACAGTAATATTTGCAGTATCAAAAGAATTGGAAATAAGTCCACTGTTAGTTGATCCAATTAAACCGCCAAAGCGCAGGATAGTACTCGTTGAACCTAAATCATAATTAATCGAACCAGTAAGCCAATCATTGCTGACAGATCCACTATTTAAGACGCCAATCAAACCGCCAAATTGAACAACACCTAAATTAGTAGTAGCTGCCCCAGTGATTGCTACATTGGATAATCCCAGGTTTTTGACAGTACCGCTTACTTGATCAAAGAACCCAAAATTACCGCTGCCCTGTGCCGCAGTGTTTGCATTCATGGTCAGGCCGTTAATAGCATTATTATTACCATCAAAGGTCCCTGTATAGGCGCTCGCATAACCAATAGGCACAAACCCCGTGCCCGTAGCATTCGTCCAATTAGCGGTACCCGTAGCAGAAATATTACTATTAAGAATAAAGCTGGAAGAAAGTAAAGTAGCAACACCTTGTACACCAAACACGTCAGTCAATTGATATGGGGTGCCGCTGGCACCGGTACCGCCTGCGACACGAAGAAATTGTGTAGTAGCAGCAGGATTTACCGCACCGCTAGCTAATTGGAAATTATTGCTGACCGTGAAAATAGGCGTGGTACTGGTTTGATACCAGCCGCCAGCAGCTAAGTTAAAGTTGGCGACAGCGACACTGACATTTACACCATTTGCGGAGGGTGAAGCTTCAGAACCTGAAGTAATGTCTGCTGTTGACGCGCTCGTTTGACTGGTGTTAGCAGCACTTAGTACCAGGCTACTACCACTGATCCCACTATTTAAATAAATATGATTGCCGGCAGTCAATGTTAATGTGCCACTGCTGCCCCAATTAATAGTATTTGCAACAGTGACGTCACCATTTGTTGAGGTGCCATTTGATATTAGAGATACGTTACTGCTTGCGCCACTAGTCGTAATGGCGTTTGCGAAAATTGAACCAGCGCTAGTGGTTACCGATAAATTGCCGCCCAATGTAATAGATGGCAAAGTCAAGCCGCTGGAATTACCAGAAGTGGTTGTTAAATTATTCAGAGGTTTGCTTGCGCCGCCGATAACGCCACTTAAAGTGAGAGCGCCTGTGCCCGCAGTTAAGGTTAATGAATCAGTGTTAGCGGTAATATCCTGTATGGTACTGCTAAAGTTAATCGCCGCGCCAGTCGTTGAATTACCATTGGTAATAACGGATGATGTGCCACCCAATATCGCCGCGCCGGTTACACCAAACGCACCGCTATTAGTAGTATAAGTACCATTCAATGTCGTGCTGGTTGAACCAGTATAAGATTGCGCGCCTGTTGTCTTAACAATGCTAGGTAACCCGATTGTGGGTGCAACTACAGTAAAGCTGTTTAGCGCAATAGAACCACCAATATTACCACCTAAAGTAAGAGTACCCGTGGTGTTTAATGTCGCGCTGGATAATCCAGCAGTTGTTACACCATTCAGTGTACCTATACTAATGGGTGCGGAAGAAGAAACGGAACCAATTGTTAATGCAGTACCAACACCGCTAGTACCTAATGTTGCCGCGCCTAAAGTAATTAAGCCAGTCGAACCACCGCCAATAGTAGCGGTCGCCCCGGTAATACTGATGCCATTCGCATCACCGAAGTTAATCGTGTTAGCACCGCTAGTAGTAATCGTGCCAGAAAGATTAAGTGCTGACGGCGCGGTTGCAGTAACGCCACCATTAAATGCGTTAGTGCCACCCAGAGTGACTGAACCTGTGTTATTGAAAGTAATCGCATTGGTAATTGTGCTGCCGCCATTAAATTGTATATTGTAGGCTTGCGCAGCGTTAGTAAAGGTAGGAACAGTTACTGCACCAGAGAAACTGATAGTGCCGGTAGCGTTACTAATAAGTACATTGTTACTAATATTCAGCGAACTAAATGTTCCGCCACCTACGTTAAGGTTCATTGCATTGAAACTGGCAACTGCGCCGATTGCGCCTGCGGTAACCGCGCCTGTGGTATTAATCTGTAAATTATCTTGAGTAGCAGATTGCGCGTCTAACGTGCCTAACGACATTGGTGTCGCGATGCTAGTACCTAAAATTAATGAGTAACCAGCAACTGTCATTCGCGCATTGCCTAAAGTAATTAAGCCTGTACTAGTACCACCAATGTTTACATTCGCATTGCCTGATATATTAACCGACGTGGCGCCAAGATTAATAACACCGGTACCAGTAGCACTAACCGTTCCGGCAACTGTGTCGCTTGAAGGAGCTGTCGCCACAATACCGCCACTACCAAATGCATTGGTCCCGGCAAGATTAAGTGTGCCCCTATTGGTGAAAGTAGCACCGGTAGAACCCGTAAACGAACTACCAGCATTTAGACCGATATTGAATGTACCGGTTGACGTTGTTAAGCCACCCGATGAAGTCAATAAACCATTGAAATTGACATTAGCGCCATTGGCGCTCGTTAAGCTGACCGCGCCTACAGTCACCGCACCACTGAAAGTAGCACCACCCGAATTAGTAATCGTTAAACCACCACCACCAGATAAAGCACCGGTTTGAGTAATAATTGAAGTTCCTGAATTCAGCGTTAAACCAAAGCCTCCATCTGCCAGCGTACTGCTAAAGCCTATGGTTGCGCCTCCCGCTGTACCACCCGCATTGGTCGTATCAACTGAAGTAGTGCCTGCTAATGTCGTCGTACCGGTAACACCAAACGCACCGCCGGCACTAACATAGTTACCATTTAAAGTAGTAGCACCTGTATAACTTTGCGCACCTGAAGTTTTGACATCCTTAGCACTAATGGTAGCACCCGTTGCCGACAAGCTATTTAACGCCGTACCACCGACAGCACCGCCTAAACTAATGGCGCCGGTACCTGCTGATAAAGTTAAGCCATGTGTGTTGGCAGTAGCATCACTGATGGTACTACCAAATGTAATACCACCATTGCTAGTTGTTAGAGTAGAGTTAGCACCTAAAGTGACAGCACCGGTGTAATTTTGCGAATTTGAAGTTCCAGAAGTCGTGATGCCCGTGGTACTAATCGTCGTTGCGCCGATTATATTAACCGTATTAAGCGCTGTGCCGCCAACTATACCATTAAATGTAATCATACCAGCGCCGCTAGCACCGTTAAAAGTACCGACACCTGCGGTATTCCCATTCAAAACACCAAAAGTAGTTGTGCCGACGTTACTAACATTGAGAGTACTGCCTGAAGCAAATGTACCTATGCCTGTTAAGCTAATATTATTTCCGGTCGCACCGCCAATCGCCGCGGTATTGTTAACCGTGTAAGCATTAGTAAGCGTAATGCCACCGGTCACGCCGGCTTGTAGCGTACCACCATTAAGATTTAAAGCAGAAGTACCTAATGCATTCGTACTGGCAGACATAGTACCAATTGATAATATGCCACCCGCTAAAGTAGTCGTACCAGTGAAAAGGGTATTGCTTGCTGTGCTTAATGATGTCGTGCCGGCATTCACTGTTAAGAGACCAGCACCACTGATATTACCGGTTAAGTTTGCAGAAGAATTAGTACCCATTTTGCTACCGGTATTCAATGCAATAGTGCCACCGATAACAGTTGTTCCGGTACCATTAATATAAAGTGCGCCCACGCTGCTGATACCCGTGCCATTTAAGGTAAAGCTACTGCTACCTAAAGTAAGACCAGCGCCACTGACTAAGAGTTCACCCGAAGTAACAGTAACAGCATTGGCATTACCTACCGCATTACCATTCGTGATATTAACAGTACCGCCTGAAATATTCACATTACCAGCCATCGCACTGCTGTTGCCTGATAAACCAAGTGTTGCACTACCATTATTACCTATCAGATTGATAGCATAAGTGGTAGCGCCTGCTGCAGGTCCAATGGTACCGGATAATGAACTCGTACCGCTGAAGTTAAACTGCCCGGTAATATTATTAGCAATCGTAATATTTGCAGTTTCTGCAGAACCCACTAATAACAATGGAAAATTATTATTTGCCATTTGAATAGTGCTGCTTGCGCCTAAACCACCAGCTACTTCAGAAGATAAAGCCCCAGTTCCTGTTCCAATAATAGTACCTGTGAAGCCAGTGTTATTATTTTTTAAATGCCATGTAGAAGCGCCGATGGAGGACAGGGTACCTGCGCCCGTTAAAGCACCTGTTTCATTAAAGTTACCAGCTGATACGTTTACTTTATTTCCCGTGCCGGTAATGGTGAGAATACCTGATAAAGTACCACTATTCGTAGTAAGTTGACCGCCGCCATTTAATGTTATGTTATTGGCATAGGTAAAATTATTATCCAGACTTAACACGCCGCCACTAATAACGGTAACTAAACCTGTGCCAAGGGATGAAGCATTCGTCCCATTATATAAAGTACCGTAATTAACATTGATACCACCGGTAAAGTCACTCGTAGCAGCAGCGTTGGCTAAGGTTAACGTACCTTGCGTGGTACCATTACCCGTTAATGAGAGTAAACCTGCACCGGTAATTTTTCCGTTTAAATTAAGTGTTTGTGAAGGATTCACGTAAAAACTTAATGCATTTGTTAAAGTAATTGTACCTGTTAAAGTGCCAGTAGCGTTGTTACTCATCAATTGTGCGTTAGTGCTGCCAGAAATAATGTTATTAGGAATTTGTGTGGTCGTAGCCGCTAATTTTAAAATAGAAGCATCGGTACCATTACCGATGGTGATGGTATCAGTACTTAAACCACCTAAAGCATTCGCATTGCCCATGACTAGCGTACCGGGGTTGGAAGCGCCATTGTTTTCAATCAAGATAGTTCCAGCTAAGCCAGTATTGTTGCCGTTAACGTTGAAGGTACCGCCTTCGGTAGTAAGACTTAAATTAGTTAGCGTGCCACTTGAGGTAATAGATGACCCCAGGCCATTTAGCATAAACAGATTGAAACCATTACTTGCTGTAGTAACATTACCACCTAAAGTAAAGACTGAATTCGCCGCCGATACAATTGATGTATTGGCAGTATTAAGTAAGATGCCATTACCAAAACTACCGCTACCATTTATAAATAAAGCACCACCACTGCTGATACCCGTACCATTCAATGTTAAGCCAGCGGTAGTATTAAAAGTAAATGCGCCTAATTCTAATTCAGCACCCGATGCGACCGTTACGCCGGAAGTACTGTTTGAAACACCAGTACCTAATGCGCTGGCGCTGTTAGCATAAAGTATTCCGCCATTGACTGCGGTAGCACCCGTATAATTATTACTGCCTGTCAAGGTTGTGGTGCCGGAACTAACGGTGAGTCCACCAGCACCGGTTAAATTATTATTGAAAGTAGTACTGGTATTGTTGAGGGTAAGGGTAACGCCGCTGCTTATCGTGCCTGTAGTACCGGCGCCACCACCAAAGGTAAAGTTAGCGCCAGTGATGCTTGCATTATTATTAACAGTAAAGCTATTCGCAAACACGCCGCCGTTACCAAAGCCACTAAGAATATCCAAGTTGCCGCCGCCAAATACAATACTACCCGTTCCCAACGGAGCGGTATTGTTATTACCAACTTCCAGGGTGCCGCCGTTGATATTAATAGTACCAGTATATAAATTATTAGAACCATCAAAGAATAGTTGCCCCGTAGTTAGCTTCACAATCCCTGCGCCAATTAATCCCGTAGTTTGTGAAGCAGGGACACTAGAAACAAGCGTACTCGAACTATTACCAAAAGTAATGGTACTGTTTATTTGAATGTTTGAACTACCGTTCAGTGTTACCGTTGCGCCATTACCTATAGTAATAGGATTGTTAATCATTGCAGTGGTATTGACTGATTGTATAATGTCACCATTTAACTGTAACGCGCCTGTAATAGCGCCAAAGGAAGTTGAGCTGTTACCATTAACGATAGCTGTGCTGCCGCCAGATAAAGTAGTACCGCCACTATAAGTATTTTGCGCACCAAGAATTATTGTGCCAGCGCTTTGTGAAAGTGCGCCGCCGCCGCTAATGATACCGAGGAATGTTGCAGTACCTGTATTAGTAATCGATAAAGTATTACCGGTTCCTATAGAAATAACCGGGAAGCTTAGTAAATTGTTACCACCTGCGAATGTGCCAATCGTCGCATTCCCACCGACAACAACACTACTATTACCAAAAGTAAGTGTGCCAGTAGTCAGTGATGATTCCAGTGTGCCGCCATTCAAATTTAACACGCCAGTGCCTAGCGCGTTGTTATTACCGGCTGCTAACGTTCCACTATTCAAGGTGGTTGCGCCAGTGAAAGTATTGGCTGCGGAAGCGAGTAAAACACCCGAACCAGATTGAGTCAGGCTAGCGCCTGTACCACTGTAAATACCCGTAATGGTGCCCGTGCCGCCGGTATTAAATGTGAGATTGTTAGCACCACCGGTAATCGCATTATTAAAAGTGATATTTCCGGTACCACTTGTTGCGAATAATGCATTCGAACTTAATGTGGCGGTACCCGTGTAACTTTGATTACCCGACGTGTAAACAATTTGTTGTTCGGCAGGTGCATTGGTGCTGGATTTAAATGTTACTCCGCTGGTTGCAGCGTTAACGGTAAGAGTGCCTAACGATAATCCTGCTTCAGCAGCGTATAAGTTGTTAACCTGCGTCTGGGTTAGGGCAGTATTATAAATCGCGGCATTATTGATTAAGCCAGTGAAATTTATTCTATTGCCAGTGCCGCCCGTAGAACTACCAATAGCTGTTGTTCCAGAAGGAGCGTTATAGCCAGAAGTTCCCATACTGTATTGGGTATTGTTTATATATAAAAACCATTGGTTGCTACTATTTTGTGTTATTGCTAATTGATACCAGGTATTAGCTGTAAGAACGGGCACGCCAGAACCTGCAAGAGCTGTGACTCCTCCCAATAATATTTGGGGTGCGCCATTCGCACCTAAAATTATTCCAAAACCAGATGAACCCGAGCTGCCGTTATAGAAAATATTTTCCCCAGCGCTTCCATTGCTGCCGTTCCAGTAAACATTGGCGGTCATAGACACATTATTTGCTTGAGTAGTGATAGGCGCGCTGGTTTGTATATTAGTGCCATTGATATTAAAAGAAGGCCCTAAATCAGTATATTGAGAAGCAGAATTATCAGTACCGGTGCCGCCGCTGATGTTAGCATTAGCGGCGCTTGAAACCACGGAATAAGCGGTCGTTCCAGAACCTTCATTTAACGGATAATAACCAACTGGATTAGCTGCCAAAACCTGCGCGGCATAAGTTCCCACCAAGCCGCCGAAGGTAACAGCGCCAGTCGCATTAATTGTCAGATTGGGATTTAACGTAGGCGTAGTCGCAGCCAGGTTAGTGTTAAATGAAATGGCACCGCCAGTCAAGGTAAGGTTCGCACCAATGAATGTCACATCATTATAAGTTTGCGCGCCAGTAGTCGTAATAGCAGTGGTATTTATAGTATCCGAACCACCGCCACCTAAAGTCAAACTAGTAAGCCCAGTCAGCACACCACCTAAGGTAGTGCCGCCAGTTGAAGCTGTCGTCAATGAATGACTACCACCAGTCACACCCGCCAGGCTGATTGTGCCACCGGAGAGAAGAACATTAGAATTTAAGGTAATCGCATCATTAAAAGTTTGTGCTCCGGTAGTGGTAATGCTAGTCGTGGATAATGTATCCGTACCGCCACCACTCAGTGACAAGCTGCTAAGTCCGGTGATGACCCCATTTAAGGTAGTACCACCCGTCGCGGTTGTGGTCAGTGAATTGCCGCCACCCGTTATACCCGCGAGACTAATGGTGTTGCCGGTAAGAGTAGTTGTTCCGGCAAGCGTCACCGCGCCACTATAAGTTTGACCTGATGTGCCTGATGCGATAGTGCCTTGCAGTGAAGCCGCATTCGCTATGCTCAAACCGCCGCTGAAGGTTGAGGTGCTGCCCGTTGCATTATTAATTGTGGTATTGCCCGTGTTATTAAAGGTAGCTGCGCCCGTAATACTATTGCTGGTGCCATTTAAAGCTACTTTGTAGGCGTTGCTACTGCTGCTCGCGGTAAATGTACCCGAGTCAGTGATATTACCAAATGCAACGGTAGCGCCAGCAGCTGTGTTAGTAATGCCAATTTGCGAAGCATTAACAGTGGAGAAAGTAGCGCCGCCAGATTGAGTTAAATTAAGTTGACCACCAGTGAAGGAGGTTACAGTAATGATACCGGTAGTACCGCTATTTAAGGTTAAATTATTACTTCCGCCAGTAATGGTACCTAAACTAATTCCCGCGCCAACGCCCACGCCTTGACCCATACCGCTACCAGAAGAATCGATGGAAGCGCCGCCATTTAAAGTAATCGCATTGGTGCTGATAGCACCATTAAGCGAAAAGAGATTACTACCAGACAGGGTGAGAGTTCCACTATAATTTTGGCTGCCGGTAGTGCCAATTGTCTTACCACCAACACTAGTCGCTCCCAGGAAACTCACCGCGTCTGCCGTGCTGCCACTGATTGAACTGATATTACCATTCACATTGTAACTGGTATTCGCGGTATCACTCAAAGTAACATTCTTACTTGCTGATGAACCTAGGGTGATATCATTTCCAGAAGCAGAGTAGAGGATATAACTATTATTCAAATTACCTATCGCAAGACTCAAATACGTATTAGACATGGAATTTGTATTACCGTCACCCACCACAATATTGTTCGCAGTGAAGTTTTCATTAGCGAGTGAACCACTGGTGGGGAACACTGATACTAAATTCCCATAAGTAGACCCACTGCTTAAATAAGTTAATAACGCAGCGCCATTAGCGATTTTGCCATTGCTTTCCAAGAAATAATAACTGCTATTAGCAAAAGTCGAATTGGAATCTATGACACTACCATTGGCGGCCAAGGTGATACTAGTACCCGCAGCAGGAGAAGTACCGGAAATGGCTTGTGGGGTAAATTGATAGAATTCCGTTAAATAAGGCATGGATGAACCTGAGACCAGGCTCCAGGTGGCAGTCGAACTACTGCTGCTTAACCCCGAGCTTAAACCGCTAAAATTAGTAGGGTTCATCATTTGCGTGAATGTGGTATAAGCGGTTGAACCACCCGATGTGCCGCCGTTATTTACACTGCCGACATCAGATTGTCCGGTTGTCGCTGAATCGTAATAACTATTTGAAATGAGACGTTGATTTTCCCCGACAATGGAACCAATAAAGTCAGTTTGATTAGTGGAACCTTTAACAATATCGCCTACAACATAACTTGAATTAATTAATCCATTGCCATTACTTCCGGCAATGCCCCCTAAAACAAGGTAAGACGCACTGGAATTGCCAATGACGTCAGCTGCGTCATACGAATTATTAATAGTCGCTATCGGTGAGTTGCTGTTGCTAAGTGCCCCGTTAACACCAACTATCCCGCCTAAACGTAAACCGGTGTTGGTTGTAGAAACGGTATCGGTAACACTTATCAACCCGGTTACAAATACTTCATTAATATAACCTGAATTGAAACCAACCAGCGCGCCAAAGTTAATACCATTGCCGGTGGTGATTGTTTGAATAATATTCGTGTTTACCAGACCAACATTCGCGATCGTGCCGCTATTTGATGCGAATAAACCATAATTCGAAGCGCTGCCAGCATTCGCCAGTGAAAGATTACTAATAGTGTGGCCATTACCATTAAAGTTTCCTGTGTAAGCCCCAATAGTAGTGAAACCATTACCGCCCCAAATATCCGCAGCGCTGTTGCTGAAAGTAATATTATTGGCAAGATTGTAATTAGCATTCGGAGCTGCCGCAGCTAATTGCAATTGCGTAGCATTAGTGATGTTAGTATTCCATTCTGAAAGTAAAATGGGTCGCGAACTACCTGGGATAATATACCAGGTTCCAGTAGGCGCAGCTCCCGTCGTACTAGGTGTCGAAGTAATACTCCAGCCAGAATAAGTTGCTAATGCGGAAAGATTAGCCGTGCCACCATTAGCACAAGATGAACCGCTGAAACATCCGCCTGTCACATTGCTGGTTACTGTTCTATTATAACCAAAACTTTGTCCTGAAGTTGCTGTATCCCAGAAATCGTTAATGAAAGTAGGATTGTTACCACCACCCACAAAACCGCTAGGTGTACCACCCGTTGAACTTACCGCGCCAGAACTATAACTATTTGAAACAATCCCTTGGGCATAACCCATCAAGCCACCAATATTACTGACATTAGAACCACTTGCCGTTACTGATACCGAAGCCGTACTGTAATCATTAGTCACTAAGGCAAAACCACCACTATTTGTTTGAATCCCAATTAAACCACCAATAGCCGCATAAGTTGCATTATTCATAACCCCAGTTATCGTACCTGTTGAATAGTCATTATTAACGCTACCAGCGCCATTAGTAATATTACCTATCAAAGCGCCGACAACTGGACCACCGCTAATATTTACATTAGTCAAGCCAACATTTTGTATGTAACCACCGACTGCTAAAGTAACGTTACCGAATAATCCTACGCCATTAGTACCTTGAGCTTGATTAATATAAAGACCATTAATTATAAAACCTTTACCATCGAAATTACCGGTGAAAGGTGTGCCAGTATTATTAAAGCCCGTACCCACTGGCACGAACCCAGCGGTATTCCAGACATCACCACCTGCTGTTTTAGTCGCATCAACATTACCATTCATCGTGTAAGTCGCAGTCATCGCTTCATTCATTAATTGAAGTTGATGTGCGTTTTCAATCGTAGTGCTATATTCCGATTGCAACATAGGCAGCGTGCTACCGCTAATGCTATACCAAACACCTGAAGATGGGTTAGTACCAAAATTGAAAGCACTACTAGCACTATAAGTGCTTTGATTAAATAATTGAGAAAGAGTAGTAATACCGACAGCGTTGACAAGAGTGCCGGTGAGGCCAGTACCCGCAGCAGTAGTCAATCCAGGCGATGTTAATTGATCCCAGAATACATTTGTTAAAGTTGTCCCACTAGCACCGGCAATACCACCAGCATGTGTACTGCCGTTTGGTACGGTAATGATGCCAGTACTATAAGCATTAGTAATAGGCGTTGAAGAATCATAACCAACAAGACCACCGGCATAACCTGTCGTAGCTAATAAGGTTACATTAGCAGTACTATACGAGTTGCTAATCGAACCACCGCCACCCACACCAATTAGACCACCAATACTTTGAACATTTGTACCGCCAGTCACGCTACCACTAGTGTAAGACTCTAAAATGGTGGCATTAATACTAACCCCCACGAGTACACCAGCATCCCCCTGTGCAACTACCGTGCTATTACTATAAGCATTTTCAATTGTTCCTCCATTAGTTATATTACCAATTAAACCACCCACAGCTTGCACCGCGTTAATCGACGCATTGGTATAGACATTATTTATATTAATAAACCCCGTGCTTTGACCAATTAAGCCACCTATATTAGTTGAACCATTAACCACTTCATTGTTTAGCCCGACATTAACAATAGTTCCGGTACTTACAACACCAAACAAGCCCATATTACTCGACGATGGTTGATTGATAAAAAGATTATTAATGGTATAAACGCCGTTGGTGGTACCTGAGATAAGACCATTCAAACTACCGGAGAATGCAATCGCAGTATTTCCAACCGCTATAAAGCCGGCGCCGCCATTCCAATTGATAGTGCTGCTGGCATCAATATTGTTAGCAATCGTATAGTTAGCAGTTGGGTTTACTGCCATCAATTGCAATTGCACAGCGTTAGTAATATTCGAAGTGTTTTCCATCGTTAAATGCGGATAACCCGCCATGGCCCAGACGTTACCTGCCACAGCGTTAGCGGTAGTTGACGAAGCCGTATTATAAAAACTGAAACCAGTGAAATTACTGCTGCTCATCATTTGGGTGTCACTTAATCCAGTGACATTTGCTACATTCGCTCCATTAATACCATTACTCAAACGTGAGAGCGTAGTATCAAAATAATTATTTAACAACGTAGAATTTGTCGATGAAGTACTACCACCAAAACCACCGAAGAAAGTAACACCGGTAGCAACATTCACAGCGCCAGTACTGTAAGATTGCTGGATCGTCGCGTTAGTTCCATTAAATCCAAAAAATCCACCCACGTTGAATGAAGACCCATTGAGAGCGTTAACCGCACCCATGCTATATGAATTGCTAATCGTGCCACCACCGGTTTGCCCGACAAAACCGCCGAGATAAGTGCTAGCCCCTGACGCAGTTACCGAACCTGTGCTATAAGACGCGTTGATATTACCTATGTTATAACCTACGAAACCGCCGATAATACCACTGGTAACAGCTGAGACCGCGCCCGTACTATATGAATTGAAAATGTAGCTGTTATTTAAGCCTGCAAAGCCACCGGTATCCCAACCCGTGGTAGGGCTAGTACTGGTTGAACTGACAGTGTTAGTACTATATGAATTACTAATGGTACCGTTATTTTGGCCTACTAAACCGCCGATATATTGTTGACTGCCAGTAACTGAGCCGCCAATACTATAGTCGTTATACATAACACCAGCGTTGTTGCCTACCATTGCGCCTACGTTATAAGCACTGCTCACGTTTGCATTTACCAAGCCAAGATTTTCTATCGAACTCCCAGCACTAGTGCTGGTAAAAAGACCCGTGCCATTACCATTTTGATTAATGTAAAGATTACTAATCGTGTAACCATTACCATTGAAGTTTCCGCTAAAGGTTCCAATAGGTGAAAATCCACTGCCACCCCATTCACTGCTGGTTGCAGCAGCTTGCGTAGCGTTGGCATTAATATTGGTTCCTAACGTATAATTTGCACCTAGTGTGGTACCCGCTAATTGTAATTGTTCAGGCGTATTAATCGTGGTGCTATAGTTAGCCATCAATAAAGGACGGGTAGAGCCAGCGAAAATAAACCAGGTACTTGTAGGTGCGGTACTGGTTGTGCTGGCGGTGCTGGAAATATTCCAACCTGAATAAGTGCCAGCGGCGTTTAGATTATTAGTGCCACAACCAAAACAACTGCCAGTCAAGCCAGAACTAATAGTACCTGTGCCTGTGGCGTTACTCTTAGTTGAAGAAGCAGTATCCCAGAAGCTGCTACTGATAGCTCCCCCGGAATAATTCCCGGTAAAACCCCCCACATTAGTTGAACTACTTGCCGTTACCGTACCGGAACTATAAGAAGTTGAGATGGCATTACCAGCGCCCCCATAATTAAGAAAGCCCACCAACCCACCTACATAATTAGCGCCAGTTGCTGAAATACTCGTGGTGCTGTAAGAGTCGGTTATGGTACCGCCATTAGCCCCACCAGAAGCACCTCCACCACTTGCAGTACCCACCAGGCCCCCGATAGAAGTACCACCAGCAGCAGTGATGCTGCCATTTGCATAAGAAGTATTAATAGTACCGCCGCTAAGATAGCCGACCAGGCCGCCACTATTAAATCGTCCACTAGCAGCTGTCAGCGCGGCTGAGCTGGACGAACCAGAAATGGCGCCCGAGGTAACCCAGCCAACCAAGCCGCCTAGGGATTCTCGGCCAATATTTGCACTAGCAGTATTTATTTGTACGGTACCGCTGACGGACACATTAGATACGCTACCACCCAGCATGTAACCAATCAGAATACCGGTAGTATCACCAGCATTTACCACAGCGTTAGTCAAATAAAGATTTGACACTGATGCACTAGCATTATTACCCGTTGTACCAAATTGACTAAATAAACCAGCAAAGGTTTGGCTACTTTCAGTAATGTTAAGATTACTTATCGTATTACCATTACCATTAAGAGAACCGGTAAATGCAGACGATTGCGCTAACGGTACAAAGGTGCCATTACCCCAGACATCGCTGTTACTCGTAGCCGCGGTGCCTATCGCATTAATATTATTACCAATGACATAAGTGCCAGATAAATTTTCATTAATCAGTTGTAACTGATGCGCAGTGTTAATAGTGACGGTGCCAGAAGTATTACCATATTCCATTTGTAAAATGGGTCGCGTGCTGCCGCTGATGCTATACCAGGTGCCACTGCCTGGTGTAGTACCGAATGACCAACCAGTATAAGTGCCTTGCGCCGCCAGGTTTGCAACTGACGTACTGTTATAAGTAGTAGTAGTCGCTGTAGAACCATTATTAAAGATACCCGCTGTAACACCTGTTGTAGTACCACCACCGTAAGCAGATGCCTGACCGGAAGTTTGTATGTCATAGAAGCTGCCAGTAATCGTGCCAGCATTTTGGCCGACAAAGCCACCTACTGAACCACCGCCACTCGATGTAATTGCGCCCGTTGAATAAGAGTTAGAAATCGTGCCCGTATTATATCCGACAAAACCACCAATATTAGTTGCGTCACCCAGATTGATTACACTGCCAAGGCTATAAGAATTTTGTACTGTGTAACCACCCGCCCCAACGGCGCCGACCAGGCCACCAATATAAGCACCAGCGCCACCACCCACTATGACTGTGGCGCTAGAATAAGAAGTTGCAATATTAGTATTACCCAAACCTATCAAGCCACCAATATAGTTACCATAACCGGTGACTGAACCACCGCTCACATAACTATTCGTAATTGAGTTGGTGCCGCTAGAAGATCCGACCAGACCACCCACCGCAGCTGAGCCTACGATAGTGGGATTGATCAAACCAATATTACTGACTGTAGCACCACTCATGCTACCGATTAAGCCAACATTAGAAACACTGGGTGTATTGATATAAAGATTGGAAATGGCAAAATTAGCGCCGTTTAAAGTACCCGTGAAAGAGGCGATTGGCATAAAGCCAGCACCGTTATTCCAGCTTGCGGTAGCAGCAGCATTAATATCTTTCGCTAAGGTATAAGTGGCAGAAAGGTTTAATTCCATCAATTGCAATTGCACGAGATTGGTAATGGTGGTGTTAGCTTCAAAAGTTAAATGCGGATAACCCGCCATCGCCCATTTACCGGAACTGGTATAGAAAGTTAAGCCGCTAAAGTTGCTGGCATTCATCATTTGCGTATCGTTTAAACCGGTAATACCAAGATTACCTGCTGGTGTCCCTAAAGCGATACCGGAAGTGGTTGTATCATAATAGTTACTAGCACCAATTGTACCAATACCTACTGTATTAAAGCCGGCGACACCACCACCTATGAAACCACCAAGCGCGCCGGGTGTACCAACAGCGGTGACAGTGCCAATGCTATAAGAAGTATTAATATTACCGCCAGTCCCATTATAACCGGCAAAACCACCTAAGTAATTTCCGGTACTCATCCCTCTGACGCTACCCATGCTATACGAATTTGTTATCACGCCAGTGTTGTAACCGACAAATCCCCCAACCGAGTCAGCACTTACAGCACTAGCACCGTAAACATTTCCAGTAGCGAAAGAAGTTGTTATAGTGCTACTTGCACCATTATCTATATGTCCTGCAAATCCCCCCGTATCGCCACCACCCGTTACCGTACCAGTAGCGTAAGAAGTATTAATTGCTCCACCTCCCATTGACCCAACAAAGCCGCCCGTGGTTTGGGCGCCGGTAACATTGCTGTTACTATAGGATCCACTAATGGTACCCGTCGTATTCATATAACCAAGAAAGCCACC
>JAZKAT010000040.1:0-3982 GCA_040389045.1 Pseudomonadota bacterium
ATAAAAAACAACTTTCTATAAGGCTCAATGGAGAACCAGAGGGAATACTTGAGCAAACTCCAACGGGAGGAATGAAATTTACTTATGATAAATCTGCTAACCGAGCAGTATCAATAGCAATGCCAATTCGTGATGAACCTTATGGTGACTTTCATTGTGAAGCTTATTTTGGCGGGCTATTACCTGAAAGTGAAGCAGCAAAAAGAATTATCGGTAAAAAATATGGGGTTAGTAGTAATAACAATTTCTCTTTATTGAAAGAAATTGGCTATGATTGTGCTGGCGCAATTTCTTGTCATTCTATAGATTCCCCAATTGTATTACAAAATGCAATCCCTCTAGATGGGAAAATCATTAGTGAAGATGAACTATATCAACATATAAAAGAACTTCCCAAAAAACCTTTGTTTATGGGTGTAGATGGTTTGCGATTATCACTAGCTGGTGTTCAAGATAAAGCAGCTGTTTGCATTATAGAAGATCAAATTGCTTTAGCTGAAAATGGCTGCCCCACTACGCATATTTTAAAACCTTCCGCACAATATTTTGAAGGCATGGCAGAGAATGAATATTTTTGTTTGCGCATGGCCAAATTAATTGGATTACCTGTCCCTGATATTGAATTACGAAAAATTAAAGATATCAGTTTTTTACTGATTAAACGCTATGATAGACGTATCAAAAATACGTATGTCGAACGTATTCATCAAGAAGATTTTTGTCAGGCACTTGGGAGATTATCTGCAAAAAAATATCAAAATGAAGGGGGCCCTGGTTTTAAAGATTGTTTTGAATTGTTGAAAGAAACATCACAACCCGCAGTTGATCGAAATTTGTTAGCGTCTGCATTAGTATTTAATTATCTAATAGGCAATATGGATGCCCATGGCAAAAACTTTTCACTACTACATAATAGTGAATCCAATATTGTACTCGCACCATTTTACGACATCGTTTGCACCAAGGTTTACCCAGAATTAACTACTAATATGGCAATGAAAATTGGCAGTAAGTATGACTCTAATATTATTTTTCCTCGATATTGGGAAGAACTTTGCAAAGATATTAGCTATAGATATCTTTCAATGAAAGAAATTATAAAAAAACAGGGAGAATTAATTTTAAATTCTGTAGATGGAGAAATTAATCTTTTAAAAAACGCTAACCATAATGTATTATTTATAGAAAAATTAATTAGATTTATTGAAAAAAATATTAAAGAAACTTTAACTCAGTTTAAAGAATAGATATAAAGTCAGATAATTTTCCCGTGTACTGACGGGTAATGCATTTTGAATTTTATGATTTCTTCATTCGCGCTATCAGAGAGTTTGGCGTAGGCGGCGCTGACGCCAAATATTATTGAAGCCACGATTATTATTTTCTTAATCATTCGGTTTCTCTCCTTAAGAAGTTGCTGGGCATCCATTTGGGGCGGGCTTTCCTGCGAAACGGTCGGCTACCCATTTCACGTAAAACGGTTCGGCGCTGGCGGGTGTGCTGAAGTGGGTTTGTGCGCCGGGTAATTGAATGCGCGTGATGTTGCCGCCTAGTTTGCACATTTGGTCAAAGTAAAGTTTACCCATGAATGGCGGGACGGTAACATCTTTGTCGCCGAAATAAATAATGACCGGCGCCATGGGTTTTACCGGCAGTACCCCACCTTTTTTATTTGCGGCTATCCAGGCAACGGAATTTTTTATATCAGGGCGCAGTAAGTTTTTATAATTATCACCGTAGGTATAATTAAAAGTATCAGTCGCCACATGCATGCATTTTCTTGCCATCACTTCATCAACGGCTTTAACGCCATCTGAGGTTAACACATCTTCAAGTTTTAATTCGGGGAATGCTGCTACCATACCCCATAGATTTTGTGCATAGTGAGTAAAATTAAAAATGCTGGCGCTAAATTGCGTGCCCAGATTTTGTAAATATTTAATGGCATCTGCTTCTGGAATCGTTTTTTCCTGCGGCATGGTTATAGCAACATCAAAGGGCGCCATGGCGACAAAGCCAATAATTTGAATGTCGTCACGGGCTGAACCTTTGGTATTGAGATAGTCAGTTAAACTGGCAGCTGCGATGGTAGAGCCGCCGCCTTGTGACCATCCATAAACAATGGCTTTGTTACCCGCGCCCACTTCTTTAACTAAAGTCGCCGCGCGAATAGAATTAATTACATCGCGGCCCTGGGTTGCTGAAACGGTATAATGATGTTTGCCGCCACCGCCTAAACCTTGATAATCTGTCGCGACGATGACGTAACCGGCTTTAATGAATGTTTCCATGGCGGGTAAACCATAATCCGTATAAGAATTTCCATCCATTAAAAAATATTGATTCAAGGGTTCGGCGGGATCTAACACTTGTGATGGCCCGCAATTTTCCGCAGTGCCGGTGGTGCCGTGGGCCCAGGCCATGATAGGTCTGCCGCCGTTAGCTGCTACTACTTCAGGAGCAACTAAAATTCCGGTGGCTAGTGTTTTCGCCCCGTTGACATCGGAGGATACGTAAGCAATTTTCCAGGCTTGGGTACCAGGCATTTTGGTAGTGATTTTTTCGGCTTTGATTAAATCGCCAAGTTTGGCATCGGGCTGGATATCAGGTAAGGAAGTATAGAACTCCCCCATCGCAACTGGGCCTTCGTCAGGAGTAGCAACTGCAGATAATGACCAGGAAAATAAAATAATAAATATTATGGTAGAGATAATTTTCATAATCATAGTCCATTATATAATTTTTAAAATTGATAAAAACCTTCTAGCGCAAATGACTGGTTATTATTGTTAGCAGTCATTCCATTTCTATTCACAAAAGCATTCACATCGGAAAAATCATGGCGTGTTTCCGCTCGCACTTCCAGATTTTTAATCGGTGTGTAGCCTACTGACAATGTGACTTCGCGCCAATTCTGGCGCACGCCGGTGACATAACCATTTCTATCATTAAAAACTTCACCGCGCAGGGAGCCTTGCCAAGTGTCATTTACTTTATAATTCGCGTAGCCCGCTATGCCCTGCCAACCGGCACGCGCTAAATTACCATTGGGTAACGCGGCGGTGTTTTGCCATCCATAATCATAATTCGCGGCAAAACTTAATTTGCTAGTCGCATTCACTGTGGTGATAAAATCAATTAAAGTCCGCTGACCTACCGGTCCACTCGTTGTGCCTTGAGTCGCCCGCTCTTGTCCGGTATAGCCTTGTAGTGAAAAAGAAAAAATTGGATTCAAGGTGCAGGAGGCGCCGAATTCAATAGTCTTGTGACGACTAAAATCGGTAATATTGTTCCAACCATCATTGATACCCGCAGTCAACGTCAGTTTATCACTGGCGACATACACGCCACGAAAACCAAAGTGTGTATCCGGTGTTGAATAAAAAAGAATGGAACGGGAAAAATTGCTGTCTTGGGTTGGGTTAATTTGTTCTTCTCCCACTAAAGTGAGGAATTGTCCGGCCATTAAAGTGAATTTGTCGTGGACAAATTGCAGATAAGCTTGGAGGGACGTGAAACCAAGATTTTCACTATTAAACAAACTTTGCGGATTAATGCCAAGTGGCGCGGCGCCATTTGCGTCACGGCCTAAAATGACATTGACCAAACCGCCAAAACCGCTGGCTGGTTGGTGGGATAAAGTTAGCGCGGCTTGTTGCAGGGTTGGGCCATTTTGGTTGAGGTCAAAAACTCTATCATTATTACCGCTGGTAAAATGATTGCTGCGGACTAGATAGTTATAGGAACCGTCTATGTAGCCGGAATAGTCTAAGCCTAAGAATTTTTTTTGCGTTGCGGTGTCAGTGGCGGGTTGTTCGGCGACCACTGCGGGGGGAACGGCGGTGCCGGGGCTATTTACTTGCGCGAACAGAGGCGAAGTACACAGCATACCGATGAGGAATAACTTGAGTCTCATATGCCTTCCTTTGCATATTTTCTTGGTGCTTATAGCATAGGGGTAAGTGGTTGGATTTACAATGTT
>JAZKAT010000041.1:0-31095 GCA_040389045.1 Pseudomonadota bacterium
GTGCGAGAGGTTAGCGCTCGCAACTCTCTTCACCTCTCCCCTTGTGGGAGAGGTCGGCGCCGCAGGCGACGGGTGAGGGGTAATAAAACTACATTAATTCACTTACCAACTTACACCCATCCCCCAGCACCAACCGACTCTCCGTACCAAACGGCACTGGATGATTATCTTTCCCATGTCCTATACCCTCACAACGCAACACCGGCACCGGACAACGACTAGCAAATTCTTCAATCACTGTATCCATACTGGCATCGGGAATAAAATCCCCCAGAATAAAAGCTTTCGCCCCCTTCAAATGATCGCTAGCCAATATTTGATGAAAAATCCGCGCAATTCGATACGGCGCTTCCCCTACATCTTCCAGCAAAACAATTTTATCCGCGATCGGTGCTTGCCAGGGTGTGCCGAACGATGCTTGTAATACCGTCAGATTCCCACCGGTTATTTGACCCTGAATTTCATGATGCTTTCGGGCTGCACTATTCAACGGCACTAACGCTAATTCCATTTGCTGCCTGTCACCAAAAATAATTTCCCGCGTAATCATGACATCCGCTGCATCCACCAGATTCAAACCAAGCTGACGCAAAGACAATGCATGCAGACTACGCCATTGCCAGCGCGCCTGAATAAAACTGTGAATAATCGTTACATCGCTAAACCCAATAAATAATTTTGGCAGCGCTGGTGTAAAATAATTATTGATAACCGATTGAATAATCCGGTCACTGCCATAACCCCCACGATACGACCAGATGATAGCCGCGTCACTCTGAAAAGCATCGACAAAATCTTCATAACGGCGTTGATCGGAGTTAGCGAAATTATACATATTGCTGGCTTCGCCAAAAATATTCGGCGAGTAAATAGGAGTTAATCCCCAACGGGTGAGCAAGTCACAACATTTTTGCAAATCATCCCAGCTTTTCGTGGCGCTATCGCCAGGATAAGGACTACCGGCGCCTGGCGCGATAATGCGAACGACGGGATTATTCTTGAGAAGTTGAAAAGTATTTTGCATCGCCTAACCACCCATCTTCAATTGTTCCCAATATTTTTCAAACAAGGTGGAAGCCGCGTCACCTACGTCAGCTTCGAATTCACCTTGCGCCAATACTTCATGAGAAGGATACAACGCCGGATTGTTTTGCACATCCGCAGGCATTAATTTACGGGCGGCAAGGTTGGCGGTGGAATAATTGATATTCAAACTGACGGCCTTGGCAATTTCAGGGCGCATCATAAAATTCAAAAATGCATACGCATTATCCGGATGTGGCGCGTCTTTTAATATCGCAAAATTATCCACCCAAATTTCAAAACCATTTTGGGGATAGACAAACTGTAATTTATTATTTTCCAGACTGGCTTTAAACATATCGCCATTCCAGGCCATGCCTATGGTGGCGTCTTCATCGATAAGAATGGAAATAATGGCGTCGCTATTAAAAAGTTTTACATTGGGCATGAACGATTTTAACTTCAGGTAAGCTTGTTTAATATGCTCAGGATTATTGTCATTTATCGAATAACCCAAAGTGCGTAAAGCGATAGAAAATACTTCACGCGCATCATCTAAAAACATTAACTGATTTAAATATTTTTTATCGAGCAGGCTGTCCCAGCTCGCCACTACATTCGGCGAAAAATAATCTTTATTGAGGAAAATCCCGGTAATACCCCAAATAAACGGCACACTGTAATCACTGCCCGGGTCATACGATTTGTTCAGAAAGTCAGGATCCAGGTTTTTGAAATTGGGCAGGCGTGCTTTATTTAACTTGGTCAACATGCCTTGATGGCTCATGCGGTCTATGTAATAACTGGAAGGTTCAATGACATCATAGCCGGGGTTTTTCGCGGCACGGAATTTGGTATACATGATTTCGTTACTGTCGAACGTGGAATAATTAACTTTAATACCGGTTTCTTTTTCAAATTGCACAATGACCGAACGTGGAATTTCTCCTGACCAGGTATAAACATTTAAAATATTGTCGGCGGCAAGAGCACAGGGGGTGATAAAAAATGCAAAAAACATCAAAACAACACTAGCTAGCGTTGACCTACCTGACCTGGCATTGTTAAATCCGTGATGACGCTGAATAAACTATCCCCCCATTTTTAGCCGTTCCCAATATTTCTCGTACAAGGCTAACGCATCATCACCAATGTCCGTTTGAAATTCCCCATGGCGCAATACATCACGCCCGGGAAATACGGTTGGGTTATCACGAATTTCGGCGGGTAACATTTTCTGCGCGACCAAATTCGTAGTAGGCCAGTAGGTTTCCAAAACGATTGCCTTGGCGACATCCGCCCGCAGCAAAAAGTTCAGGAATTTATATGCGTTGTCACGATGCGGAGCATTTTTGGGAATTGCAAAGTTATCGACCCAAATAACAAAACCGTCTTTGGGGTAAATAAATTCGAGCTGCGGATTTTCCTTACGCGCTTTGACCAAGTCACCGTTATAAACCATGCCAACGGTAGCATCTTCATCAATTAAAATCGAAATGGGAGCGCTGTTAAAAAGTTTGATGTTAGGCAGTAATTCTTTTAATTTTAAATAAGCTTGTTTGATATGTTCGGGATTATTGTCATTCGCGGAATAACCCAATGAACTTAGCGCGATGGAAAAAACTTCACGGGAATCATCCAGCAACAACAGTTGGTCGGCAAATTTTTTGTCCCATAAATCAGACCAGCGCTTGATGCCCGCACTGTTGTTATAATCTTTGTTAATAAAAATACCGGTGACGCCCCAGATAAATGGCACGCTGTAACCGCTAGTCGGATCATAAGCTTGATTTAAAAACGCCGGGTTCAAATTTTGAAAGTTGGGTAATTTGGCCTTGTCCAGTTCCAGCAACATATTTTGTCGGCGCATACGATCGAGATAATAACTGGAGGGTTCCACCAAATCATAGCCATTGCTTTTGTCCGCTTTTAATTTCGCATACATGACTTCATTGCTGTCATAAGTGGAGAAATTAACTTTGATACCCGTTTCTTTTTCAAATTGCTGGATGGCAAAATCCGGTACTTCACCCGTCCAGGCATAGACATTTAATATGTTTTCATTCGCGTAACCAGCGGAGGTGAAACCAAGAGTGAATAAAGCGACAAAAAGATAAGCGATTAATTTCATGGTTTTCTCCGCAGCGCCAGTTGCGAAGCGACGATGAGTAGCAGCGTCAACCCGAAGGTGACGGTGCATAATGCATTGATTTCCGGTTTTACGCCTAGTCGTACCATAGAATAAATCTTCAGCGGTAAAATTTCAAAGTCTGGGCCGGCCACGAAGTAGCTAATAATGACATCATCAATGGATAAAGTGAAGCTTAATAACCAGCCAGCGGCCAAAGCTGGCCACAGCAGCGGGAGAATAATACGGGTCAGGATAACCGAGTCTTTAGCACCCAAATCTTTGGCGGCTTCAAAAATATATTCATCGAAGCTGACAATACGACTATAAACAGTCACCACCACAAAGGGGATGCAAAAAGTGATGTGAGCGAGCAACAGGCTCCAAAATCCCAAGGTAATTTTTAACAAACTAAATAAAATCAACAATGAAATCCCCATGACAATATCGGGCGATAAAATCAAAATGAAGATCAAGCCGTATAAAAGCCTGCGGCCAAAAAAATCATAACGATACAAAGTGATAGCCGTCAAACCACCTACACACATGGCGATAGTCGCGGCGGAAATTCCTAGCAGTAACGAGTGCATGACCGCAATCCATAAATCACTGTCAGAAAATAATTCCTGATACCAGCGTAGCGAAAAGCCATGCCATAACAGGGAATATTGCGCACTGTTAAATGAATAAATGATTAAAATGATAATCGGAATGTAAAAAAACAAATAAATGGCAGTCAGGTAAGACATTACGGGAAGAGTTTTCATAGCAATTCTTCTTTATTACGCATGCTGTGCCAGTAAATCAGCAGTAATACCGCCAGCAGCAAAGTGAAGACAACACTGATGGCCGAACCTAGCGGCCAGTTTTGCGCGATCAGGAATTGGTTTTGGATAAGGTTACCTAGCAAGATGGATTTTGACCCGCCTAGCAAGTCAGGTATATAAAAAATTGTCATCGCCGGTAAAAACACTAAAATACAGCCGGATAAAATGCCCGGCATGGTGAGGGGCAGTACGACGCGGCGAAACGTGGTGAGCCGATTTGCGCCTAGATCACGGGCAGCGTCAATGAGCTTATTATCCAGACGCTCAATATTTGTCAGTAACGGCAGAATCATGAACGGCAATAAATTATAAACCAGACCTATCATCACCGCCGTGTCGGAAAACAACACCGGTATAGGCTTGCTGATGATACCAGTCCATAACAAAATTGAATTGATCACACCCTTAGGTTTTAAAATAGTGATCATAGAATAAGTACGGATTAGCGAACTCGTCCAGAAGGGGATAATGATCATTAAGATTAGCAAACTGCGATAACGGCTCTGCAGGCGCGCGATAATATAAGCAAACGGATAACCAATAATCAGACAAATTGCCGTGCAAATGCCGGCGATATAAAAAGACTGTTTGAAAATTTTCAGGTAGATAGAATTATTTAACTGAAAATAATTGATGAGCGTGGCTGGCAGCGCCATCAAGTGCGTATCATTATGGCTGGCGAAACTGGCTAGCGTCACTAAACCAAAAGGCAGCAGTGCAAATACCAGCAGCCACGTCCAAATGATACCAATTGAGATACGCTTCAGCATGACATCACTCTTCATGAGGTAAGACCACTTCCCAACCCGACACCCAGGTGGCCCATACCGCTTCACCAATGGCATATTCCAGACGGTCATCATCTTCGTCAAAAAATTCGGTAGCGCCAACCAGTTGATTGTTGGTGAGCCTGACCATCAGATCGACGGTAGTACCTTTGTAAATAACTTCTTCAACCACCCCAGGATACATGTCACTGGAATCGGTGACTTCCTTTTGGTCCCAGACCCGTAAATCTTCCGGGCGTACCAGCACATGGACTTTTTGGCCAACGGTGAAGGGTCGTGTACTTTTGACAATACGCTGTTTGCCCTGAATGTTGACAGTCAACTGCTTGCCATCAATGGCTTCAATGATGCTATCGAAAATATTCGCTTCACCAATAAATTTGGCGACGGTGAGATTTTGGGGCGCTTCGTAAACCTGCCGCGGTGTGCCGACTTGTTCGATACAGCCTTCATGCATCACCACCACGCGGTCTGACATAGACAATGCTTCTTCCTGGTCATGGGTCACAAAAATAAAGGTAATGCCCAGTTTACGCTGCAATTGTTTTAATTCAATTTGCATGGTTTTGCGTAGCCTGTAATCCAGTGAACTTAACGGCTCATCCAGCAGCAGCACTAAGGGTTGGTTCACCACCGCGCGTGCGATTGCCACCCGCTGCTGCTGGCCGCCGCTTAACTGATCGGGTTTGCGCTTAGCGTATTTTTCGAGTTTTACTGTCTTCAAGACTTCATTGACGCGGTCCTGAATTTCCGCCTTCGGCCGTTTTTGGCAACGCAACCCAAAGGCTACGTTTTCAAAAACAGTCATGTGAGGAAATAGCGCATAACTTTGGAACACGGTATGTACATGCCGCAAGTGCGGAGGCAGGCCGTTGACATCTTTACCATTAATGAAGATATTGCCGGTAGTTGGTTCTTCAAACCCAGAAATTAAGCGCAATAAAGTCGTTTTGCCACAGCCGGAAGGGCCGAGCAGCGTCAGAAATTCGCCGTTGCGAACTTCGAGATTTAGGTTTTCCAGGATGCTGTGGTCGTGTATCGATTTGGAAACACCGCGCAGCTCAATGATATTGTTAGTCATTTCCCTTGTGTTTCCCTCGTTTCGAGAATAGGAAAATTTGCAGATTATGGTATTAATAAGCAGGAATGTCTAGCAATAAAAACAGGGGTTGGTTCGGGGTAAAATCACCAGCTTCCGCCATGGCGTGGGCTGCCCGCTTTGAAGCGGTTAGTGAACCGTTCCAGCACGGGTGGCGTACTGCGAGGCCACCGGTTGAAGGAGGGTTTGAAGAGGGTGAAATAGCCACGAAATTCAGTGGGTTCTAGCGGGATTTTATAGATGGCGTCCTCGATTCTGCTGAAATCAAATTCTTCCAGCTTATCGTCAGGATATTTTTTTCCGAAATTTTGTTCGGTAAGTTTTTTTAACATAACGTTTTGCACTTTATTTCCCATTTTTTCCCAGGTTTTGGTATTGCCAAGTTTGATGTGGCCAAAGGGACTAACAAAATAGGTGCGGAAAAAAGAGCTTTCGATGCGCACACTGTTAAATCTTTTTTCTTCATGGTTGGGAAAAGTTTGTATCGCATTCATCATGAAACTTAACATTTGCAATTGCAATAAGGTAAGGTTAGGCACATTTATTAAAAAAAAGACCCGGTGTACTGTTTTAATTTCGCTAAGAGAAAATTCTTCGCCGTCTGCTGCAGTGGTTTGACTGACCATTTGATTTAAGAACAAGTGGACTTGCGCTCGGGCTTCGTTGATGCCTTCACTTTTTTCTTCCTCGGGCACCTCATTTAACCGTTGTGTACTTAGTGTTTGCGCTTGTGCACTTACCGTTTGCGAAGGAAAACGTTTTAAACTGAGGTTGTCTTCACTGTTGCTGGTTCTAGTCATACTAGATTGGCCCAGCTCGGTTTGGCTGGCTATGTCACGGTTTTGTTCAAAAACAAAAGCTTTTTGCTCTAGCAATTGTTGTTTTTTTTTGTTGAATTTCTTTTGCAATTCTAAAATCTTGCTTTCGACTTTGGTGCCGCTTGCGGTGCCAGGATGTAATAGTTGTCCCTGATATTCGTTTACCGTCTGATAATAATTCAGTAATTCGGCGTAAGCTTTTTCTTGAATGGTAGCAATGGCAAGAGAGGAGGTCTCCTGTTTAACCAGGAAAGCTAAACAAATGATATGCTTATTAGCGTTCTGGGAAAATGCTTGTCCAAGAGTTGCATCACCCATTTTAAACTTTTGACAAAGTTCCCATAACTTATCGATATTTTTTGCTTTTAGGGAAACCTTGATGTGAGTGACATTAATTTCAAATGCTTCACGGGTTAAGTCTCGCTTAAAGTGCTTACCAAGACCACCTCTGCCTGCGGGAGTTGTTTTAGGGTTGTCACCTGCTTCCTGTAATGCAATATATAATTTTACTGGTGAACCGTAGGTATCATCCAGTAAATCATTAGCAAGTAGAGGCATTTGCTTCTCCAGTTTTATTTAAATTCTTTTAACAGGTTTCTTTGATGTGAGCGGGATAGCGGGAATAGTTTTATCCAGAGAAAAATTATGGGTGAATTCTACTTCTGATCGAGTTTTAGCCCAAGGCAACCAAGGGAGTAGCCATGATTTTATTTGATTTAGGCGTCCAGAATGTTGCTGGAAAATTTGTAAATAAGAATTATAAAACCCTTCTGGTACCGGTATTTTTCTGCCTGGTATGTCACTGCGCTGTAAATGCATAGCAATTTGGTCTTTAATAGCGCTACGAATGTGTTGCCAGGTTTTGGTATTGCCATAAGTTTGGAACCAGCCAAAACTGCCGCATTCGGTGCGTATCGTTTTGAAGTAATAATCCGTCAAATTACCCACTTGAATAGAATTCATATAAAGGGATAAAAATCGTAAATCCTCTAATTCCATGCTAGTAATATATTGCTCCAGACTTTCTTTCTGTCGCGTTTTTTCTGCATGAATGAGCTGATAATTATGGTCAGGGGGAGGATTTTCATTAATTTGTCTTAAAAATTTTTCAATGTGCAGATATTCACTAAACGGTGGTGTAGAGTTTATTAATAACGCATCAATATTCGGATCGCCGGCACCATCGGGACTGGCTTCAGGGCTGTGTTTTGTAGTAGAAGAAGAGCTGGGTGGTGGAGGGGTGGTTATATTGTCGAGTTCAAAGGCACGCTTCCCACTGAGGCTGAGGCTGGTGCTTCTGCGAGTAACCGTACTCGAACTCGTGCTTGAGCCAGAATTATCTAGAGGGGTTACGGTAATAGCCCTATGTATATCAGGCGGGCTAGCCACCTTATCTTGTTTTTCTTCTTCAGTATATGCCATAGCAAACATTGAAACCCCCACCCTGTGTAATCAAATAACTTAATGATTATACGATAGAAGGTTAATATTTTCCTAGCAGGGTTTTAACAATGCTTATTTTTTATTCTTTAGATTATGCATTATTTACCGGCTTCCAAATTGCTGATTAAAATGGCTTATGCTATGATTCGGCGCTCTTGTTTACCCCTTAGATGATGGAACTCTTCCTTATATGCAAACTCTTGAGAAAGAAACTCTCGATTTTACTGATTTATCGCCCGCCGAAATTACCGCGACTCTTAAAAAATACAACCTGGTATTGACCCCTGACGAAGCGCTTACCATCCAAAAAACGATTTTAAAACGACCACCCACTTTAACAGAGTGTGTGCTGTGGTCGATTCAGGGTTCTGAGCATTGTTCTTACAAAAGCAGCCGCAAACATTTAAAAAAAATGGTGATTGATGGGCCCAATGTGATTTTAGGCGCGCGCGAAGATGCGGGTATAGTCAGCGTCGCTACCGATCAGCAAGGGGTGCGTTACGGTATCGTGATGAGCCATGAATCTCATAATCACCCTTCACAAATTGTGCCTTATGAAGGCGCGGCAACGGGCGTTGGGGGTAATGTGCGCGATGTGTGTTGCATGGGCGCGGAAGTCATCGCGATTGGCGATGGTTTGCGGTTTGGAGAAATTGGTCGGCAGAAGACACGCTGGATCCAGGAAGGGGTGGTTGCTGGAATTGCTGGTTATGGTAATCCGATTGGGGTGCCTAATCTGGCTGGCGATGTCTATTTTGACGCGGCTTACAATGACAATTGCCTGGTAACGGTGGTGACGCTAGGTGTCATTAATGAATTGGATGTTATTCATTCTTACGCGCCTAAAATGGCCGATGATTATGTTTTTATTCTGGTTGGCAAAGCGACGGATAATAGTGGTTTTGGCGGCGCGAGTTTCGCATCTACAGAATTAGTGGAAGAACAGCAGGAAAGTAATAAAGGCGCGGTACAAGAACCGAATGCATTCTTGAAGCGGCATTTGCTGAAAGCAAATTATGCGCTGTTTGAATTACTCAAGCGCAAAAATTTAATTGATAAAGTGGGTTTCAAAGATTTAGGCGCCGGCGGCGTAGCCTGCGCCAGCGTGGAATTAGCGGATGCGGGTGGATACGGCGCGGAAATTGCGCTGGAACGCGTACCGGTCAGCATGAACCATCTACATCCTACGGTAGTATTATGTTCAGAAACCCAGGAACGTTTTATGTGGGTAGTGCCACCCGCGTTAGTGGATGAGATATTGACCCACTATAATGAAACTTTTGCGTTGCCAGATATTTCCTACGGCGCGCAAGCCAAAGTCATCGGTAAAATTCGCACGGATGGCATGTATGTAGTCACCAATCAAGGTGAGGAAATTGTGCGGGCCCGCGCCGCCGATGTCACGCGCGGTATTTTGTACGACCGTCCTTACCAGGCGGCTACCAAATCATTTTCCGAACCATCACTACCCTTACCAACCGATTTTAACGCGCTGTTATTACAATTACTGGCCCATGAAAATATTGCGTCACGCGCGCCGCTATTTGAAAAGTATGACAAACAAGTCCAGGGCCGCACCGTGCTGGAAGCGGGTGAAGCCGATGCGGGTGTGTTACAACCTTTTAACGAAGCAAAATATCCGGCGGAAATTCGTCAAACTGGTATTGCGCTGGCGTTAGACCAATGTCCACGTTACAACAAAATTGATGCTTATTGGGGTGCTATTAACGCGGTAGTGGAAGCGGCGCGTAATGTAGCAGCGGTAGGCGCGATGCCGGTGGCGATTACTGATTGTTTGTGTTTTGGTAATCCGGAAAAACCAGAACAAATGTGGGATTTTACCGAATCCGTGCGCGGCATTATTGACGCCTGTCACGCCATCGGTTTGAAAGATTATCCCGGCGCGTCTCTGCCAATCATCGCGGGTAACGTCTCTTTATATAATGAATCAAAGAGTGGCGCGATCCCCGCTAGTCCCATGATTAGTTGCGTAGGTAATTTACCGGATGTCAGCAAAGTGGTTACCAAAAGTCTGCAGCGTACCGATTCCATTCTGGTACTCATAGGCGAACGCAAAGATGAATGTGGTGGCAGTGTTTATTATGATTTGGCGGGGGTGTTGGGTGCGAACCTGCCGAAACCGGATCTTGCCACGATAGCAAAACAAATTCATACGGTAGCAACCGTCATCCAGCGTAGCTTGGTGTTAGCGGCACATGATATTTCTGAGGGTGGTTTGGCGGTCGCAGTTGCCGAAATGACTTTCAAAAATGGCATAGGCGTGCAAATTGATGTGCCCGGTGAATTGCCCGCGGATAAAAAATTATTTGGTGAAACCGGCGGGTTTATTCTGGAAGTCGCGCGCGATAAATTAGCCGCCCTGACTACGGTATTTGAACGCCAGGGATTAACGGTTATCACTCTTGGCCATACCAATGCGCAAGCGCGTTTGCAAATGCAAAACGTAATTGATGTAACCGTCCAATCCGCCACGCAAGCCTGGGAAAACGGATTAAGGGAGAAATTATTATGAAGACCCTAGCTGAAACAGCCCGCATAGCAATCATCCAGTTTCCAGGTTCAAATTGCGAACGAGAAACCATGCTGGCGGTTAAACGAGTTGGCATGGAGCCAGTCGAATTTTTGTGGAATAATCGCGAACTTGATCTGGCTGATTTTGCCGGTTATATCATAGTCGGTGGTTTTTCCTACGAAGACCGTTCCCGCGCCGGCGCTATCGCTGCGCTGGATCCCATTATGCAAACCTTACGCGCGCAAAGCGCATTGGGTAAACCCATTTTAGGGATTTGTAACGGCGCGCAAATATTAGTAGAAACGGGTTTAGTGCCGGGATTGCCGGATTACCAGGTGGGCATGGCGTTGACGGATAACAAACGCATGCGTGACGGTCAAGTATTAGGGACAGGTTACTATAATGCCTGGATTAACATGCGCCTGGCGGATGAATTTCAATATAACGCCTTCACCCGATTGTTAACGCCAAAAGATATTTTGCATGTGCCCATGGCGCATGCGGAAGGACGTTTCCTTATTCCACCGGCATTGTTAATGGAAATACAAACGCAAGGCTTAGGCGTATTTCAATATTGTGACGCGGCGGGAAAAATTATTGATGAATTTCCAGTGAACCCGAATGGCTCCGTTTTTAATATTGCCGCTGTCGCCAACAAAGCGGGCAATGTCATGGCGATGATGCCGCATCCCGAACGCACGGGTAACGGCGATGCGATTTTCGCTTCAATGCGTGATTACATTGCGCAAGGGCAGTTTAATGAAGTCATGCCATTGAATTATCAACCGCTGACACCAGAAATTAAAACTTACCAGGCTAAAGGCCAGGAACTCATCGTTGATTTAGTCATTACCGATAATCAGGCAATGTCAGTGGAAACCGCGCTGCGCCACCGTGATATTCCCGTCAAGATCACCCGCCACGTGCATTGGGAAATTGATTGTGAATCGCCAGCGGTGTTGCAACAAATTATTGCCAGTGGCGTATTGTACAATGATCGCAAAGAAATAAAGATCACTCCGCAAGCCTTAAAACAAAAACCGCAACAAACTTTTTTAGTGCGTGCGCGTGAAGATATGTTAGGCCAGGAAAAACAGCAAATGCTGACCCACCATTTTGGTTTGCAGGGAATTCGTGCGATACGCCATAGCGTGCTGTGGAGTATCGCGACGGCAGACCAGCTTGATGCCCGCGTTAAAGAAGTCTTAAACACCCACATTTTATTTAACAGGAATGCCCATGACTGCTACTACTATTGAAAATGAATACCGCGATGAAATCCACGAGCGGATTCAGCATTGTCTGACCGAAACCAATTTCACCTTTGGTAAAAAATACCAGGGCAAGGTGCGCGACACTTATGATCTGGATGACAAATTAATATTAATCACCACTGACCGACTCAGCGCGTTTGATCGCGTACTGGCAGCAATTCCTTTCAAAGGGCAGGCATTAAATTTAACTAGCGCCTGGTGGTTTGAAAAAACGGAACATATTGCTCCCAATCATGTTTTGGCCATACCCGATCCAAATGTAACTATTGCAAAAAAATGCACGGTATTTCAAGTTGAATTTGTTGTTCGTGGTTATATCACAGGCACGACCAGCACTTCATTATGGACGCACTATAACAATGGCGTACGTAATTATTGCGGTAATGAATTACCAGAAAATTTACGCAAGAACCAGCGCTTGCAACAACCGTTGCTAACACCCACCACCAAAGATGTGCATGACCGGCCCATTGCGCCAGCGGAAATTGTCGAGTCAGGCTTAATGACGCAAGAAGATTGGGACAAAACTGCCGCCATGGCGATGAATTTGTTTCAATACGGCGTGTCAGTAGCTGCGCAACATGGTTTGATTTTAGTGGACACCAAATATGAGTTTGGTAAAGACGCCGCCGGCAATATTGTGTTAGTTGATGAAATACATACACCCGACTCAAGTCGTTACTGGCTAGCGTCCAGTTATGAACAGCGCATTGCCAATCAACTTGAACCGGAAAATATTGATAAAGAATTTTTACGGCTGTGGTTTACCAAAAATTGTGATCCTTACAACGATAGCGTTTTGCCTGCTGCGCCGGAAGAATTAGTGATTACCCTGGGTTCCCGATATATTCAGCTCTATGAAATGATCACCGGTAATAAATTTAAATTCCCCAAATACACCGGCACTATACAAGAAAGAATAATGAAAAACATCGCCGCTTACCTGGCTTGATTTCAAAAGAGGAGCCCACCCATGTGCGGCATTGTTGGTATTTTCAGTCATGACTCCGTAGCAGCGGAATTGCATGACAGCTTGATTCATCTCCAACACCGTGGTCAAGATGCCGCCGGTATTTTGACTTGCAACGAACGCTTTTATTTAAAAAGTGGTTTGGGCCTGGTTCGGGAAATTTTTGTTCCTGACGATATCGCTAGCATGCGCGGCACCATGGGCATAGGGCATACCCGATATCCCACCGCCGGCGGTTACAATCTTGCTGATGTTCAACCTCTGTGGGTAGGAAGTCCACGCGGTATCGCGTTAGCCCATAACGGTAACCTGGTAAATTACAAAGAACTGGCTACTTACCTCACCAAAGTAAAACACCGTCATTTAAATTCTTCGATTGATTCTGAAGTACTGTTGTACTTACTGGCGGAAGGTTTGGGTGTAAGCGGTCAATCGGATGATGAAGGCGAAGCTTATTTTGAGGTAATTTGCAACGCTATCAAAAATATTCATACCCAGGCGCAAGGTTCTTACTCGGTAGTTAGTGTGGTGATTGGCAAAGGCCTGATCGCGTTTCGTGATCCCCATGGCATACGTCCACTAGTGATGGGTGAGCGCACTAATCAAGATGGTAAAAAAGAATATATTTTCGCGTCTGAAACCACCATGTTTTACAGTCTGGGATTTACTCCGGCAGGCGATGTGGCCCCGGGTGAAATTGTTTATGTAAACCGCGCCGGTGAATTACACCGCCGCACCCTCGCTACCAAGGCATTTTCACCGTGTATTTTTGAATATGTTTATTTTTCACGTCCAGACTCTACCATTAATGATATTGGTGTCTATCGGTCACGTTTGCACATGGGGCAAAACCTGGCACGGCGCTGGCAAAAAGAATATCCGGAATTAATTCCTGATGTAGTAATTCCCGTACCGTTTACTTCAAACACGGCGGCTTTGTCATTTGCGCATGAATTAGGGGTTAGGTATTCAGAAGGCCTCTACAAAAATCCCTTTATTGGCCGCACCTTTATCATGCCTGAAGTGAGTCAACGCAGTGTAAGTGTTCGCTATAAGCTAACTCCTCAGCGCAGTGAAATCGAAGGCAATAAAGTTTTAATTCTGGATGACAGTATAGTGCGCGGCACCACGTCGCGTGAAATTGTCAAAATGGTACGTGAATTTGGCGCCAAGGAAATTTATTTTGTTTCCGCTTGCCCACCGGTTAAAAATCCCTGTTTTTATGGCATCGATATTCCCTCGCGCGCGCAATTAATCGCCGCCTATCATTCAGAAGAAGACATTCGCAAATTTCTGGGTGTCGATAAGCTCATGTACCAGACCACGGAAGATTTGAAAGAAGCTATTAACCGTCGTCTTGATGTGCAAATTGATAATCCTTGCATGGCTTGCCTGGATGGCCGCTATGTGACGGGCGCAATTGATGAAGTAAAAATTAAAAATATGGAAACCCAGCGTCATGCTAATCGTGAAGAGGCGCTGCAATGAAAATTTTAATTGTAGGCTCGGGTGCGCGAGAACACGCACTGGCAAAAGCATTAGCGCGTTCGCCCCAGCAACCGGAAATTTATTGTTACGGCACCAGTAATAATCCTGGTATACGCGCGCTCACTACCAGATATTCTGTAGGCGATATTTGCAATGTCCCTAAAGTCGTGCAGCAAGCCGAACAATGGGAAATCAATATTGCGATTATCGGCCCAGAAGCGCCGCTGGAACAGGGCTTGGCCGATGCCTTGTGGCAGAGTGAAATTCCTACCATTGGCCCCAAAAAAAAATTGGCACAGATTGAAACCAGCAAAACCTTCACCCGCAATCTATTAAAGAAATATCAAATTCCTGGCGCGGTTGAGTATCGAGCATTCACTGAATTGTGGGAAGTACGCGAGTATCTTGAGCATTTAGGTTCTAATCAATATGTCATCAAAGCCAATGGTTTAATGGGCGGCAAAGGGGTGAAGGTCGGTGGTGAACACCTTCACAATTTTAAGGAAGCCTATCAATTTTGCGAAGCATTACATGGCGCGGGGCAAAGCTTTGTTATCGAAGAAAAATTAGTCGGGCAGGAATTTTCATTAATGTGTTTTTGCGACGGTACGCGTCTGGTGCCTATGCCTATCGTGCAAGACCATAAGCGCGCGTATGTCGATGATCTTGGCCCTAACACCGGCGGCATGGGCAGTTACTCATTGCCCAACCATAGTTTGCCATTTCTCTCGGAAAAAGATTTGACGACAGCGCATAGAATTAATCAAGGTATCATTACGTCTCTCACCGCGGAATACCGCGAACCCTACGTGGGTTTTTTATACGGTAGTTTTATGGCGACTAAAAATGGCGTGCAACTCATCGAATTTAATGCGCGTTTGGGCGACCCGGAAGCGCTGAATGTGCTGGCAATACTGCAATCGGATTTCCTGGCGATTTGTCAGGCCATGGTAAGAGGTATGTTGTCGCCGGAAATGGTGCAATTTGAAAATTATGCGACAGTGTGCAAATACGCCGTGCCAGATGGTTATCCCGATAATGCTTTGAAAAATGTGTTAATCGATATTTCAGCGGTCAAAGACCGTGAACAACTTTATCTGGCCGCCGTTAATAGTGAAGATGAAAAATTATACGCAACCGGCTCAAGGGCAGTAGCGGTAGTGGGGATAGCCGATAACGTATTAACTGCTGAAGCCATTGCCGAAACGGAAATTTGTCGGATCAGCGGTAAATTATTTCACCGTGAAGATATAGGCACTCGAGATTTAATCAATCGTCGCATACGGCAAATGCAAGCGTTGCGCCAACGGGACTATAGAATGTTATGAGCGGCTTACGTCTGGCAATAATGGGTTCCACGCGCGGTACGGACATGCTGCCAATAATAGCTGCGATTGCGCAACGCCAATTAGCGGCGTCCATAGAATGCGTCATCAGCAATAAGTCCGCCGCGCTGATTTTGGAACGTGCGCGTGCTCATAATATTCCCGCGCTTTTTATCGATCCAACGGATTTGTCCAAACCAGATTACGACCAATTACTCACTGATGAACTGCGCGGGCGGCGTATTGATTTAATTATTTTGATTGGTTACATGCGAATTTTATCCGCGGACTTTACCGCTGCCTGGCCCAATAAAATTATCAATGTGCATCCTTCTCTACTGCCGGAATTTGCTGGCGGCATGAATAATGATGTACATGCCGCCGTCTTGAAAGCCGGCAAAACCGAAACCGGCTGCACCGTGCATTATGTCACCGAACAAATTGACCAAGGGCCTATCCTCATCCAGAAACGTTGCTCAGTCTTACCCACTGACACCGTTGAAAGTTTAAAAACCCGCGTCCAGGAATTAGAAGGCCAGGCGTTGATAGAAGCCATTAATTTATTTCAATGCCGCACTGTCGAGAATTCATTATGAATATACAAATTCTGTCATTCCAGCCTAGTCGCGAATCCATTACGAATAAACTAATTCTGTCATTCCCGCGCAGGCGGGAATCCCTTCGTGGAAACTTTAGAAGTTTCGGTATATTCGTAATGGACTCCCGCCCGCGCGGGAATGACAGTGGAGAGAGACAATGAACGAAACCCCAATCACCATCAAGCGCGCCCTGATCTCCGTTTCCGACAAAACCGGCCTCATCGATTTCGCCCGCGCCTTACATGAATTAAACATAGAAATCATTTCCACTGGCGGCACCAGCAAATTGTTGCGCGATGCTGACGTCCCGGTATTAGATGTCGCTGACATCACCCAATTTCCAGAAATGATGGATGGCCGTTTGAAAACCCTGCACCCAAAAATCCACGGCGGCATTTTAGGTTTGCGCGATACCCACGCCGCCACTGCCATGGCCCATGCCATAGGCTGGATTGATTTAGTTATCGTAAATTTATATCCCTTCGCCGCCACTATCAAAAACGCTGCCGCAACCTACGATAACGCCATTGAAAACATCGATATCGGCGGCCCCACCATGATACGCGCCGCGGCTAAAAATCAGGGTTGGGTAGGGGTGATTGTTGAACCACTGGATTATGAAAAAGTGTTAGTCGAATTGCGCACCACGAACAGCTTGAGTTTCGCCATGCGCAAACAGTTGGCCACCAAAGCCTTTGGTCACACCGCCGCCTATGACGCTTTGATTTTTGATTACCTGGAAAAAAAGACCGTACCCGATACCGTGCCCCCGACCCTGCAATTAACTAAATTCGCCGACCTGCGTTACGGTGAAAATCCGCACCAAACCGCCAGTGCCTATAGTTTGAATAATCACGGCCATGGAATTTTGCAGGCTAAACAGCACCAGGGTAAACAATTATCTTATAACAATATTACCGACGCCGACGCCGCGCTGGCTTGCGTCCAGGAGTTCACCGCGCCAGCCTGCGTCGTAGTTAAACACGCGAATCCCTGTGGTGCCGCGGTAGCAGCAACCCTGGCAGAAGCTTTTACCAACGCGTTTAATGCTGACAAAACCGCTGCATTTGGTGGTATTATTGCGTTGAACCGGCCCTGTGATAAAACCATTGCTGACGCTATCGCCCAAGTCTTCATTGAAGTATTAATCGCACCCGCTTACACTGCGGAAGCTCTGGCTGTATTGGCTAGCAAACCTAATTTACGCGTGCTGGAAGTGACGGCCGATCAAGCCGCGGCACAGGAATTTAAATTTGTGACCGGCGGCGTGTTGATTCAAGATAAAGATTTAGCAACCATTGAGCGTGCCGATTTGCAAGTGGTTACCAGCAAGCAGCCGACGGCAACGGAAACCGATGCCATGTTGTTTAGCTGGCGCGTGTTAAAGCACATTAAATCAAATGCGATTTTAATTGCTAACACGACACATACGCTAGGTATAGGCGCAGGACAAGTGGCAAGGATAGACGCGGTGGAAATTGCTTTACGCAAAGCCGCCGGCAAAACGCAAGACGCGGTACTGGCGTCGGATGCATTCTTCCCATTTCGGGATAGCATAGACCGGCTGGCTAATAGTGGGATTGGCGCCGTGATTCAACCAGGCGGTTCAGTAAAAGACGCGGAAGTCATCGCGGCTTGTAACGAATTAGGTATTGCCATGGTATTCACTGGCAAACGTTGTTTTAAACATTAAATAAGAGGATTGTTTTATGACTACACCTTTAGTTGGCATATTGATGGGTTCAAAATCGGATTGGCCGTTGATGGAACAAGCAGCATTAATTCTGGAATCTTTACAAATTCCCTGTGAAGCACGCGTGTTATCTGCACACCGCACACCAGATGCTTTGTTCAGTTATGTAGAAACCGCCGAACAACGCGGCATTGAAATTATTATCGCTGGCGCTGGTGGTGCAGCCCATCTACCCGGTGTAGTCGCCGCGAAAACTTTATTGCCAGTCATAGGCGTGCCCGTGCCATCGCAAGCATTAAATGGTATTGATTCACTGCTCTCTATTGTGCAAATGCCAGGTGGTATTCCTGTTGCGACCATGGCCATAGGCAAAGCGGGCGCTATCAATGCCGCACTGTTCGCCGCCGCTATTTTAGGGGTGAAAAATCCAATGTATCGCGAACGCATTAGAAAATATCGTGAAAAACAAGCCCAAACCATTTTGGAACATGTTGATCCGCAAGCCTAAAAGGAATTTTTATGTTTAAACCTACCTCATTGCGTGATTTTGATCCGGCGATTTGGCAAGTGCTGGAAAATGAATATCAACGTCAGGAAGATCATGTAGAATTAATCGCTTCGGAAAATTATGTCAGCCCGCGCGTATTGCAGGCGCAAGGTTCCGTGCTAACCAACAAATACGCCGAAGGATATCCACACAAGCGTTATTATGGCGGTTGTGAATTTGTGGATGTAGCGGAAGAATTAGCGATTGAGCGCGTCAAAAAATTATTTAACGCGGCTTACGCCAATGTGCAACCCCATTCCGGTTCGCAAGCCAACATGGCCGCTTACTCCGCCATGTTGCAACCCGGTGATACAGTATTAGGAATGTCACTGGCGGAAGGCGGTCACTTGACCCATGGTTCACCCGTAAATTTTTCAGGAAAGCTCTATCAATTTGTTTCTTATGGTGTAGATAAAGCCACCGCGTTAATTGATTACGATCAAGTAGAACAACTCGCGCGCGAACATAAACCCAAATTAATTGTCGGTGGTTTTTCGGCTTATTCGCGCATTGTGGATTGGCAACGGTTACGCGATATTGCCGATAGCATAGGCGCTTATTTGATGGCGGACGTAGCGCATGTGGCTGGCTTGATTGCCGTTGGATTATATCCCTCACCCGTGAATATCGCGGATGTCACTACTTCCACCACGCATAAAACCTTACGCGGCCCACGCGGCGGTTTGATTTTAGCTAAAGCTAATCCTGAGCTGGAAAAGAAATTAAATTCCGCGGTATTTCCCGGCGGGCAGGGCGGCCCCTTGATGCATATCATTGCCGCCAAAGCCGTAGCGTTTGAAGAAGCATTGCAACCAGATTTTAAAAATTACCAGCAACAAGTGTTAAAAAATTCCCGCGCCATGGTGAATGTCATTATGAAGCGCGGTTATAAAATCGTCAGTGGTGGCACGGATAATCATTTATTTTTAATTGATTTGATAGGCAAAGACATCACCGGCAAAGATGCCGATGCCGCATTAGGACGCGCCTACATCACCGTCAATAAAAACAATGTCCCCAACGATCCACAATCGCCGTTTATCACCAGTGGTTTGCGCTTAGGAACACCCGCCGTCACCACGCGTGGTTTTAAAGAAGCGGAATGTGAATTATTGGCGAACTGGATTTGCGATGTATTAGATGACATACACAACGAACAAGTCATCGCCGGCGTCCAGGAAAAAGCGCTAGATCTCTGCCGCCAATTCCCGGTTTACGGCAATGTAAAAATGGCGATAGTTTAAGCTTAGCCCAACAAACAAAACTGTTGGACTTACCCTGTCAAGCATGACGGGGTAAGTCCAGCCTGCATAACTCAACTAGCCGCCCTGATTCCATTCATCCTATGCCCATTCGCTTGGTTAGGCGGCGGTGGCGGTTGTTGTTGCTCATCAATAGGCACCACTCGCTGATCCCTACGACCAAAGCAATCACTAAACAATCCAAAGCCCCAGCCTCTTGATTGTGATGGGCTACGCACAGCGATTGCATTAACCGTGTTTGCATCAATAGGACGTGCATGATTTTCCGCAATACAAACTTGCTCACGCAATCCCGCCAGCACCACTTCTTTTCTCAAATACTCCAAGCGCTCGGTGCGCGTCGCAAATAAATTCTTTGCATGCGCATCTTTCTTGGCCTGGTGATATTCATAAGTCTTAATCAGACCATAACCAATCCCTATTCCCGCCAAAATAATGGCCGTGACCGGGTAGCTTAACGCTGCCGCGGCAAAAGGGAGTGAAATCGCCGAACCTTCAACAAAGAACACCCGCGCGAGAAATATCCCGGTGCAGCCGCCGTTGATAAATTGAAACAGCCGCGCTCCGACCTTATTCAAAGTAGTCCATTTACTTGGGCCGCGGCGGTTCACATCGGCGAAGTATTGAACTTCAAGATGATTGACCGGCGTTTTTTTCAGGGGCGCTGGATTTCCCAAATCCGCCAGTTTTTGTTGATGCTGAGCTAACTGTTTCTCAAGTTGAGTAAACTCATCTTGATTTGGCAGGTTTTCAATTTTACTGTGCTGGTCTACCACGCCAAGGTAAGTATCATAAGCTTTATAACATCCATAAAGTATAGGACCAATTATCAACGGCCAACCGGCAACAGCAAGTATCGCAGATTTCACCGACGCGCCCAGGAGTACATTAGCGAGGCCCGAAAGTATCCATGTACAATACTGTGCGCCAACATATGAGCCGGTAGCAACTGAAAACAGCATCAGCAAAGGCTTAAACCATTGGCCGCCACGCAGTTTCAAGATTTCTTCATCGAGCTTGCTGACTCCTCTGTTAGCTGCATGTCCATTCGCATGACCATTGCCGTTGTGCATTTCTAAACGAGGATAAGTTGCCAGCTTTTTCTCCAGAGCTTCTTTTTCGATGACAAATTCTCTGCGCGCCAAGGCCCTGCGGAGTAATATACTCATGTCTTTTTCAGCGGCTTCCTTCTCATCCGCAGTGGGTTCAAGAGTATTTTCCTTAGGATAATTATTGATGTAATTATAAATTTTAATAGCTGGATAAAGTAAGCCAGCTAATACGGGTAAGCCATAGGCTATCGCATTAGGCAAGCCTGCCACTGCCCAGGGATTAAAATCGCCAGTGAGGATGCCGCCTCCTATCCATTCAATCCAGAATACAAATGACATCAGGACTGTTGACTGCCATACCGGATACAAGAATTTATTAATGACAGCGTCAGTGATTTTTTTTAACAAGCCAGGTTGAGCTGGAACGATAGGCGGTGTTGTTAATTCATCTTGAACCACCTCGTCATCTTCTTCTTGCGCTGTGGCTCTGTTTATAACCCGCTCATGTTCATGATGAGCTGGTGGTGGAGTGCCCGGTTTTAATTTTACTTTTAAATTGTCACCAACGAACTCAATACCGCTATAGTTTTGTGTTAAGTGCGGATCGGCCTCAAAAGACAATTGAATATATCTATTAATATCATGCGTATGATTAAGCTCGAATGCTCTTTCCTCAAGCGGCGTCCGCGGTGCTGCTTTTTCTTCCTGCTTCGCTTCATCTAGCATTCTTGCAGCGTTTACAATTGCATCCTGTTCTTCGCTGGCTTTCTGTTCCGCAAGCACAGTTTTTAATTGATCATAAACATATTTAGCGCTGGTAATATTTTTGATTTTTACCTGACGCTCCACTTCCCAGTGGGCTGAGAGTACGGCGATACTAATAAAAGAAAGGGTCACCGCTGCGCCTACATCAGGATTCATCACTGTGCAGTCAATCATAGGGCCATTGTCATGAGTGATAGGATGCGCAGGGTCTGGCGCATTAATCATGTCGTTATAAGCGACTCGACCATAACGGAAAAAATAGGTATAGAGTAAATCAAACGGCATTAAGACGCTTAGCATCCAACTAAAATAACCATCAGCGGATAACTTAGTAAGTATAGTTTTTTTGCCAGCTTCACTCAGCGGCAGGGTAACGGTAACGGATCTCTCTCTAATATTCATAACACTTCTCGTTTTCCTTAAAATTTTAATGGGGTGATCTTGGATAGTAAACATTAGAACCTTAAGGATATCTTAAGGTTTTTGAATTTTTAAGAATTTAAAGCGAAAACAAGTAGATTACCGCAGAAGAGGTGGAAGGCAAAGCGATCTTTCTGTTAAGCAGCGCTTTTGGGCGGGGGGGTAATGACAGGTGCTGAATCAATATCAGGTATATCACTATCCGAATAGCGACGTGGCTGACCACCAAACAGGGTGGTATTTGCAATCTTGGAATACGAGGGTTCGGGTTTAACGGTAGTGCTGGGAATGCTGTAATCTTCTACCGTTTCCCTTAACTCGACGCGCGTGGTATATAATTTTTCACGCATTTCGGCAATAATCACTTCCTGCTTTAAGCATTCAATACGTTCCTCACGTTCCGCCAATAATTTCTGCGCGTGTTCTTCTTTGCGTTGTTCATGAAATTGATAAAATTTGAATGCGCCGTATGCTATACCCGCACCAACCAAAATCCCTATGGTAATAGGATTGCTCAGCGTAGCAGCCACAAAAGGTAAAGCTATGGCAGTGCCTTTTACAAAGAACAACCTGGCCAGGAAGATACCGGTCAAGCCGCCATTAAGAAACTGCAACGCTCGCGTGCAAACCTTTTTAAAAGTTGTCCAGACGGTAGGGCCGCGACGGCTGATATCCGTGAAGAATTGTTTTTCATCATAACGGGGCAGGTCAGTGCCAGGCGTTATTCCCAATTTCTTTTCCTGGATAGCGATATTTTTTTGTGAAGCTTCCAGGCGATTTTCTAAGGATTTAAGGTCCAGCTTCTGCTGCTCAAACACGGAAATTTTCTGATTGGCTTCATGATCTTTGACTTGATAAAAACGTTCCACCGCTTTGTAAATCCCAAAGATTCCAGCAGCGGCTATCATTAATGAACCCAAAACCAGTTGGACTATAGGAGCGCCAATCGTAATATTCGCGACCATGTTCAAGATGTCGCTGATAATCCACGCGCCATATTGCAGGGCGACAAAAGTACCGCCTATGGTGGCAATTAAAGTGACAGCGGTTTTTTTCCACTTACCTTTGCCCAGACTCAAAATTTTCTGGTCAAGTTTACTGGCGGGTTGATTTTCCGCGGCGTTTGCTACGTTAACGGGTTCGGGAATATATTTGACTTTATAAGTATCAAGTTGTGCCTGCAGCCTGGCTTTTTCCATTTCAAATAATCTGCGTACCAAAGCCCTGCGCATGAGTTCGCAACCATTTTTATTATCTTCAGGGGTAGGCGCCGGTTCGTCTGTCAACGCCGCGCTAGCTGATTTACCGTAATAACGGTCTTTGAGATATCGAAAAGCTTTAATGAGCGGATAAGTCAAACCGATGGCGATAGGAATTCCAAAACCCATGGCAGGTGACAAACCCGCAACACCGGTGCCAAATTGACCGGTGAACAAGCCAGTACCAATCCATAATATCCAATAAGTAAACGCCGTCAAATTCAGGGTTTCCCAGGAAACGGACGCAACTTTGAAAAAAGATTTTTTAGCGGATTGCCATGCGGGTGAGTTAAACCATCCGGAATTTTGCGCAGGCTCGGTCGCTTCAGTTTGCGCTGCCGCGGGTTTTTTATAAGTGATTATCAGCTTACTACCGTCAAGTTTTACCTTTTCATATTTTTTTTGCAGGTCTTCATTATCACTTAAAACCAAGTCTAGATAATAATTGATGTCATGCACGCTCTTTGCTGGTTCAGCTTGTTCCGCTTCAATGGCTGCTGCTAATTCTTCTTTAATGAAATGGGTGCTTTGGTTGTTTTTTATTTTTTTCAAATAATTTAAGTGAAAGTAGGTAGTGACAACCCCAATCGATGCAAATAGCGCGGTGACGGCAACTGCGGCTGCGGGATGTGAAGCGGTATAATCAATGACGGCACCTTGCGAATCGGTCACAATGCCTTGCGCGCTAAGCAAATCGAATTCAATCAAACGGTCATAACGAGCGAAAATGGTATAAAGAACATCGAAAGAAGTTAATAGATTTTGCGCGGAGCTATTAAAATTATCCGACGTAAAGCCGCCGACAAAGGTTTCCTTTGCTTGCTCAGATAAGTCTAATTTAATGGTCCGTGTATCCATAAACCACCCCTCATTTAATACATTATAGTTGTTCTCAGTATTAATATTAGACGGTGGAGGCTTAAGAATGCCTTAAATAGATTGGTTTTGTTCAAAAAATAAGCTGAATTATATCTTTTTGATTTTATTGAAGAATAAAGAAGGTCAATGTTTAATGGAATCAGCAGCTTAGCTATCTGTCATTTCTAAGCCCATCCCTGTCCGTTCCGCGCCCATCCCTGTCATTTCCGCGCAGGCGGGAATCCATTACAAATATGGCGGAATATCCGGTTTCAACGAATAGATTCCCGCAGGAATGACAAGATGTGAACTTAGCCTAACTTTTCCCTAACAATCTCCAGCGCCAACGCCAGCCAGGGCGTAAAACGATCAGGATCTAGCTCAATTTCCCGCTTTAAATCAATGATACTAACCCATCTATGCGCTTTAACTTCATTTGGATCAGGGGCAATAACTTGATCTTCAATAAACCCGACCAACACATGGTCTATCTCATTTTCCGTTAAACCATTGGGGAAATGTGCTATATAGTGAAACCAGCCTAACGACTGCAACGCTGCGGAAACTCCCATTTCTTCCCGTAACCGGCGTTCACCGCCCGTCAGTACACTTTCACCGGGTTTTGGATGGGAGCAACAAGTATTTGTCCATAAACCGGCCGAATGATATTTGCTATCCGCCCGTTGTTGGAGTAATAATTCGGGGTTGGGCGATCGTCTAAAAATGAAAACCGAGAAGGCGCGGTGACGTAAATTCTCTTTATGGGCCTGTATTTTCTCGGCAATACCGGTTTCCTTATCATTTTCGTCGACCAGGACTACGTGTTCTGTTGCTGACATTGAGCTTTATCCAGTAAAATGTAACGCTTTTTATAATACCAGAATTTACCCGGAATCCCTATGCGTTGGCAAACCACGGAACAAACAGCAGCTGTCCCCATGCGTTTAGTAGGGCCAGTCAATATCATCGGCCCGGAAGTCATCGCCGAAGTGTTGGTGCCACTAGCGACCTACGAAACGCCGCTATGGCCATCGACCCACCGTGGCGCGAAAGCTTGTAACCAGGCTGGCGGTATCAAAGCCATTATTCTGGATGAACGCATGACGCGCTCGGTGGTATTTGAAGCGCCTGGCGTGACTGAAGCGCTGGAAGTCATCACCAGTTTGCAGCACCACAAAGATGTGATGCAGGACATTATTAAAGAGACCAGTCGCTTCGCGCGTTTTTTAGATATGCATGTGCAACTCGTGGGTAATTTAATTTATTTACGCTTTGAATTTAATACCGCTGACGCCGCCGGTCATAACATGGTAACACTGGCTGCGGAACGTCTGATTGAATGGATAATGATTCGCTATCCAGAATTATTATATGTATCGATTTCCGGCAATTATTGTTCGGACAAAAAGAATTCCGCCGTCAATGGAATTTTAGGCCGCGGCAAATATGTAGTCGCTGAAGTAATTTTACCGGCGGCGGTGTGCAGTCGTTTTTTAAAAACCACACCGGATAAAATGGTCCAGCTCAATATTAAAAAGAATTTACTCGGCAATATTTTAGCGGGCGGCGTACGCACCGCGAATGCGCATTACGCCAATATGTTGCTGGGCTTTTATCTGGCCACCGGGCAAGATGCGGCAAATATTATTGAAGGTTCACAAGGCATTACCCATGCCAGCCTGCGCGGTGAAGATTTGTATTTTTCCGTGACCCTGCCCAATATAATTGTGGGTACGATAGGCAGCGGTAAAACGTATGATTTTGTGCGCGAGAATTTGACTTTGTTAGGTTGTCTTGAACAGCGCGCACCGGGACAAAACGCCAGACGGTTGGCCATTATCGCTGCCTGCGCAGTGTTATGTGGTGAATTATCGCTGATGGCTGCGCAAACCAAACCGGGAGAATTAATGAGAAGCCATTTACAATTAGAACGCAAAGCGGTGAAAGAGGATGACGCGTGATTAAAGTTGGTATAGATACAATCGCATTTTACACGTCGCACTATTCAATGGATTTAAGTTGTCTGGCAGCGCAACGCGGCACCGACCCGGAAAAATTTTCACAAGGGTTAGGCCAGCAAAAAATGTCAGTGTCGGCACCCGATGAAGATATTGTCACCATGGCGGCAAATGCCGCCTTACGCGCGTTAGCTGACGTCGATAAAAATTCCATTGAAATGTTATTATTCGCCACCGAATCGGGCATTGACCAATCCAAAGCGGCGGGTATTTATGTGCATGATTTACTGGAATTGCCAGAGCGCTGTCGCGTGATTGAATTAAAGCAAGCCTGCTACAGTGGCACGCTGGCATTGCAGTTAGCCCTGCCTTTTATTCGGCAGTATCCTGACAAAAAAGTTTTATTGATTACTTCCGATATTGCCCGTTATGGCTTAGGTTCGGTGGGTGAATCGTCACAAGGCTGCGGTGCGGTAGCCATGGTGTTATCGGCCGCGCCACGGGTTTTAGCATTTGATCATGAGTATGGAGTGATTACGGAAAACGTCATGGATTTCTGGCGTCCCAATTATTCCGATCAAGCGTTTGTCGAAGGCAAATACTCCAGCAAACTCTATTTAAATATGCTGGAAAAAGCCTGGTTGCAATACAGTGAATTATCCGCGCGCCGCTTTTCCGACCACGATTATTTTTGTTATCACGCGCCCGTACCAAGACTGGTAGAAAAAGCCCATCAACATTTGGCTAAAATCAGCCACCAGCAATTCAGCCACGCGGAACTAGATCAACAAGTTAGCTCTTCTCTGGAATATGCGCGGATAATTGGTAACAGTTATACGGCTTCACTTTATATTGGTCTGGCATCATTACTGGATTTTACCCAGCAAGACTTGGCGGGCAAGCGGTTAGGGTTTTATAGTTATGGTTCAGGTTGTGTGGCGGAATATTTTAGCGGTGTGATAACCCCCGAATATGGTCAGGTATTGCATACTAACTACCATCAGCAATTATTGGCAAATCGCACTCCGCTTAGCTATGCTGAATACGAAGCTTTTTACTCGTTTAAGTACCCAGAAGATGGGACTTCCTGTAAAATACCTTTCCATCAGACTGGCAGTTTTAGACTAGCCAGCATTCAGGACCATAAACGCCATTATGAAAGAGTGACATGAAAGTATTAGCCCCAGGAAAATTAATTTTGTCCGGTGAGCATGCCATTGTCCATGGCCAGCCGGCGCTTGCGATGGCAGTCAATCGTTATGTCACGGCGATGGCTACGCCGCAACTGGCCCCGCATGTGTCATTTGATTTATCCGATTTGGCTTATCAACGCAAATTGTCACTCAATACTTTGCACATGCTCAAAAACCGTATCAAAGAAAAATATCAGCAATTTGTCAATGGCGATTTTAAAATTCGTGATGTGTTGCAAAAACCTTTTGAATTGGCGCAAGTTGTGTTTAGCATATTTTTTGAAGTGTTGAATATCAAATTAACGCAAGGCATTAAAATTCATTTGCAATCGACCATCCCTATAGGTTGTGGCATGGGTTCTTCCGCTGCCACCATTTTAAGTATCGTGCATGCGATTGCTAATCACTTACAAGTTGAATTACCACCGGAAATGTTTTTACGTTTGGGCTTGGAAGCGGAAAACATGCAACATGGTTATTCCAGTGGTCTTGATTTAAAAGTTTCGTTATACGGCGGTTGTTTATTGCTTAATGATGGCCAGCTGGAAAAACGTGAATTACCACGTGTGCCATTATATTTAGTTAACACGGGTTCGCCGTGCACCACGACGGGACAATGTGTGGAAGCCGCCGCGCGCATTTTTAAAACCGGCAGGATAGGCGATGATTTTGGCGCGGTAACACGCGCCATGGATGAAGCTTTGCAAGCCAATCATATCGCGGCGACGCAAATTGCCGTCAATGCCAACCATGATTTGTTGACCCGCATTGGTGTAGTGCCTGCAAAAGTAAATAATTTTATCCACGAAGTGCGCGCCCACCATGGCGCCGCAAAAATTTGTGGAGCGGGCGCTATCGCTGGCGATGCAGCTGGGGTTGCGCTAGTGGTCATGGAAGATGTGGCGGCCTTGACCCGATTGTGTGACCGCTACCATTATTCTTTAATGGCGGTGTCAGGTGAAACGCGTGGCGTACATGTTGTTTAAAGCGTCTGCCCCCGGTAGCTTAATGCTGCTAGGCGAATATGCGGTACTCTATGGGAAATACGCCCTGGTTTGTGCGGTTGACCGCCGCATTACTGTTACTTTAACACCTCGCTCCGATCAAGAAATTGAAATTAATTCTAGCCTTGGTAACTTAACCACAGACTTAAGTAAACTCACGATCACACCGCCATTTCAATTTGTCACCGCCACGTTAAAAAAATTTCGCCAGCAAATGCCATCTGGCTGTCATATTTTAATTGAAGCAGATTTTTCTGACCAGGTTGGTTTAGGTTCGTCCGCGGCCGTGACTACGGCATTGCTGGCAACGTTAACCAATTGGTTTGGTCAACCGTTAACAGCGCCCGATATGGTGCGGCAAGTGCGCGCTATCATCCGCCAAGTGCAAGGCGTAGGTTCCGGCGCGGATGCGGCGGCATCGGTTTTAGGTGGTATGGTAGCTTACAAAGCGGCACCGTTTTACACGGAAAAATTAACCGGTAATTGTTCCTTGACCGCTGCCTACGCAGGTTATAAAACTCCTACCGTGCAAGCGATTAAACGTGTCACTGATTTATTTGCGACGCAACCGCGCGTGTTCCAGAAAATTTGTCAGGCGATTGATGAATGCGCGGTGCAAGGCATCGCGGCCGTCCGCAAGATGGATTGGCAGGCATTGGGAAAAATTATGAATATGCAACAAGGCTTGCTGGATGCACTGGATATCAATACACCGGAATTACTGGAATCTATCGTTCAATTGCGCGCACAGACTAGCATTTTCGGCGCGAAAATTTCAGGCTCAGGCTTAGGAGATTGTGTGGTAGGATTAGGAGTGGCCGCGGGTGTGACTTTCAAAGATGAAAAGATAAAATTAATACCCTTACCTATGGCTACGCAAGGAGTCATTAGTGAAAAAATATGAAGTGGTGCGGACGATTTTAGGTGAGCGTTGGAATACCGCCCCACATTACACAATCAAGACCGCGTTCGCGCCAACCAATATTGCGCTTTGCAAATATTGGGGCAAGCGCGATGAAGAATTAAATTTACCGCTGACTTCCAGTTTATCGATTTCGCTAGGCAACAAAGGTACCAACACCGAATTAAAAATAAGCGGCAAGCACGAAGATGAAATATATTTTAATGGCGGTCTCATGGCGAATGACTCGCCATTTAGTCAACGTTTATTGGAATTTATCGACTTGTTTCGCTATGAACATATCCCGCGGTTTTCTATTCATACCAACTCTAATATACCGCTGGCAGCGGGCCTGGCTTCGTCGGCTTGCGGGTTCGCCTCCATTGTACTGGCGCTGGATGGATTATTTGATTGGCAGCTCAGTCAAGATGAATTATCTATTTTAGCCAGGTTAGGCAGCGGCAGTGCCTGCCGCTCCTTGTGGCAAGGTTTCGTGCACTGGCACGCCGGTATTCGTTCAGATGGTATGGATAGTCATGGCGAATCACTACGCGCACGCTGGCCAGAATTATGTCTTGGTTTATTAATTTTTAGTGAAGCGGAAAAAGCGATTCCTTCCCGCATTGCCATGCAACGCACCATTACCACCAGCGCACTCTATCAAGCCTGGCCATCCAAAGTCAGCCGCGATTTAGCAGCGATCAAACAAGCGATTGCTAATCGTGATTTTCAATTATTAGGAAAATCCGCCGAATCCAACGCCATGACTATGCATGCCACCATGTTAAGCGCGTGGCCGCCAATTGTTTATGCTATTCCTGAAACGCTGTTAGCCATGCAAAGAATCTGGGAATTACGTGGTGATGGCTTACAGATATACTTTACCCAGGATGCAGGACCGAACCTGAAACTGCTTTTCCTGCAGCGTGATATAGAGAATGTTCTAGCTAATTTTCCTGGGGTTGAAATCATTCAGCCGTTTGCTATGGATTGATTATACTCTCAATTTATTTTTAGCCCCAAAAATGTAATACCCTCCCTATGCTATAATTATACTAATGTCCTTCATTGAGGTTGTGGTATGGCGGGCGAAGAACTTTTCTTTCGGGCGATTGGTTATGTCCTGGAAGGCATGGTCAAAATAGGCCTGCCTATTCTTAATATTGTAGCGGATGTATTTCAAGCTGCTTCCATTCTTCCTGATCGTTCTAAATCCTACCAGGTTAAAGAAGACCCCCCTGAATATAACGACCCCACAAACATAAATAATGTTTTGCCTACTGGCCCAAGTACTAATATTTATGATGAAGTACTAGAGTCTGCCAAGAAAGCGCAGGAAACTGAAAATGATGAAGAACAAGAGGAAATAAATGATTCCATGGTTGAGATGGAATTTGATGCTCCAGAGATTCAGACGAATGCTCCTGATGAGGTTGATCAGGAAGTTAATGAAAAAACAATTAACGAATCCGAGATTGATTTAGAATTTCCTCAAGAAGAAAGTAAACAAACATACAATCCTAGCGTTGAAATACCGGGAAAGAAGACTGTCGAGGAAGCATCTAAAATCAACATGGAATTAAAAGCAGCTGAATTTCAAATAAACATGAAAATAAAAGAAGCTGAAATAAGGTTGAAGCAGGAAACGGGCGAACGCCCAAAACCGGAAATGGAATCTAATTCGTCTGAACGTGAATTTTATATGAAGATGAAAGCCACGCAAAGAGAAATAGAAGAAAGACAGAAAGCACCCGGAAACACCATTTCCTATGACGCAATAGCAGGTCCCAAAATAGAAGCCAAACAAGACATTCCCAAAGCGGAAGGCCCAACCAATGAAGAATTAAGAGCAAAGAAAATCGCGGAAG
>JAZKAT010000041.1:31195-34648 GCA_040389045.1 Pseudomonadota bacterium
CCCAAAGCGGAAGGCCCAACCAATGAAGAATTAAGAGCAAAGAAAATCGCGGAAGTTGAGGCAAATTTCGAACGACAGCCGGATCTAACCATCATAAAATCTGACGGTAAAAAAATAACTCGAACCTTTGACAACTCTGAAGATGTTACCCTTATCAGCAAAGAGGAGTTGAAGAATAAAATTGCTAAGGAAAACCCCAAAGTTGAAGAACCAACCAATGAAGAATTAAGAACTAAGAGAATAGCGGAAGCCCACGCCAATTTTGAACAGCAAGCTACTCTTACTGTTATCAATACCAACGGTCAGAAATTAACGAGAACATTCGAAGACGATGAGCCCATTAAACTGATGAGCAGGGAAGCGTTGCTCAGTAAACTCACCGTCACGCCCCCTGATCCGGAAAAAGCTTTTACCGGTGGGCGTATGGGAATGATGAATGATATGAAAAAAACGGAGGTCATTCTCAAAGCTCTCACCGAAAAATTTCCTGAGCAGTCCTGGAGTAAAGGGAATGATGGCGCTAGTCATGATGCACAGTTCAGTAATTCAGGTGGAAAAAGTTCATTTGATGTTAAAAATGATAGTATGGTTACCAAGGATGATAGCGTAGAAACCTTTAAAGCCATGCTAGTTGGTTTCCAAGCCGCCTATAAAAATACCAAGCCTACCATCACGGCTAATCCAGAATTAGAAACGAAATGGCGGGAAGCCGCGCAAAAGGTAGGTGTAGAAATTAACTTTAAACCCGCTCAGCCTGAAGTTGCCAAAACTCAGGCAAAAACTGCCGAAGGCCCAGCCCAGACCAAAAGTAACGATGAAGTCCAACCCACTGGATTAAGAAGATAATAACACAATCGCACTTATCGCCAGAATAATGCCAATACACTGTTTGAACGTAATAGACTCCTTCAACAACCAATAAGCCAGCAGCATGGTAATCAAGGGATAAAGGGCGGTGAGCGTCACCACCGTAATTAATTTTCCTTTACTCGCCGCCATCAAATAAAAAAAACAGCCAATCCCATACGCAACCCCAGTCAGTAAGGCAAAGCTTATCCCTTTGGTATCAACCGCCGGTTTAAATTTCATAAAACACAACATCAACAAGCCTGTTAGCAACACGCCAAGCGTTTGATAAACCAGCGCACTCTTGGCGTCCAGGTGCATGACGGAAAATTTCGAAAAAAATCCCCACAGCCCAAAACTAAAGAGCGCGAAAAATGCAGAGGTTAGCCACGTCATGAAAATACCTCAAAAAAAGCCATACCATCGCTTGCAACACTAAGCAAGCATACACACCCGCGAGTACATCATCCAACACCATGCCAAAACCACCGCCTACGCGTCTATCGATAAAAGCAATGGGCCAGGGTTTCCAAATGTCAAACCAGCGAAATAATAAAAAGCCCACGACAATCCACAGCCAGTGATGTGGCGCCGCGAACATCGTTACTAAAAATCCTGCCACTTCATCCAGGCACATGCCTTGATGATCGTGGATACCGATATCGCGACTGACTTTTTCACAAATCCACATGCTGCCAATGACGACGCAAACCGTGACAATTAAATAATTCACATCACTCAGCGGTCGCAGTGCCAGATAAAAGGGTATAGTGATTAAAGTTCCAAATGTGCCAGGCGCGATTGGCATGGCGCCAGCGCCGAAACCAAATGCGATAAATTGCCAGGGATTTTGCCAGACGGTTTCGGGTACGGGTGGTATGTCGCGATAATTGCGTTTAGAAGTGGCGGTATCCGCTGGTATTGCCATGATATTTTATTCCATTAGTGAATTGATAAATGCAACTTTGCTCCGTGGTTATTTCGCCGATACAGGTAAAATCGGTTGTTGCCAGCAGTTCAGCTTTGGCTTTGGGTATCGTAAAACATAATTCATAGTCATCACCCGCGGTTAAAGCTAACGCGATGGCTTCATCGGTAGTAACGGAATGACATAATGCTTTCGATAAAGGAAGTTTATCGACAAAAACTTTTGCGCCTACGCCACTTTTTTTGAGTATATGTTGCAAATCGCCAGCCAGACCATCAGAAATATCAATGGCACTGCTGGCAATGTCCAACAAATTTTCGCCAGCGGCAATGCGCGGCGTGGGTTGGTTCAAGCGAATTAAAATTTCCTGTTGAAATTCCGGCGCCACCGAAATTTTTTGCTGCAAAAAACGCAAAGCCAAGCCAGCATCACCCAAATTACCCGTTACATAAATTAAATCACCCGCGCGTGCGCCACCGCGCGTCAATGCTTTGCCAGTGGGTAACAATCCGATTGCTTGTATGGTTACGGACAAGGCTGGCCCATGTGTTAAATCACCACCGATTAGCTGCACGTGATACTCAGTCGCCAGTCCAAACAAACCGCGCGCGAATTCTGCCAGCCACACATCATCCGCAATTGGCACGGTCAAGGCGCCTGTTACCCACGCCGGTGTCGCGCCCATCGCGGCTAAATCACTTAAACTGACTGCCAGTGCTTTATAACCTATATCGTAGGGCGATGTGGTATCTGGAAAATGAATGCCCTTGATTAAAGTATCCGTAGTTATTGCTAATTGTTTGCCAGCGGGAACAGTGACCAGCGCGCAATCATCGCCACTACCTAGCACCACATCCGCGCGCGTAATTGGCGAAGTAAAAAATTTTTGGATAACGCCAAATTCATCCATGTCTGGTTTTCACATCCGCCGCAACTTCAACAGATCGTATTTTACGGGCAACCTGATCGAGTACACCATTAACAAATTTGAAACCTTCAACTGATCCAAATTTCTTGGTAAGTTCCAGCGCTTCATTAATGACCACGCGATAAGGGATATCAAGACGAAACAAAAATTCATAAATGCCCATGCGCATAATCGCCAACTCAATGGGATCCAGTTCTTCAAGCGGACGTTTTAAAAAAACTGACATTTCAGCATCAATAGCTGATGAATTTGCGGGAACGCCGTTGACGAGTTCCGTGAAATATTCCAGGTCAATTTTTTTATCGATTTGGTTTGCGATGAATTGCTCAACAATTTCTTTTGGCGGTGTGCCAGAAATTTGCCATTGATACAACGCTTGCAGCGCATAATGTCGCGCCTTGCGGCGTGCGTGTACATTCATTCTTATTTTTTCCTCATTGTGCTTAGTGTGTCATGCCAGCGAAAGCTGGCATCCAGAAATTAAAACTTACTTCTTTATAACTGTCGCATTCTAAAGTATCTGTCATTCCCGCGCAGGCGGGAATCCATTCCTGGTATGTCGACCTCTGTCATGCCAGCGAAAGCTGGCATCCAGAAATTCAAAACTTACTTCTCTACAGCTTTCGCATTCTAAAGTATCTGTCATTCCCGCGCAGGCGGGAATCCATTTTTGGTATGTCGACTTCTGTCATGCCAGCGAAAGCTGGCATCCAGAAATTCAAAACTATTTTTCCACAACCTTCGCATTCTG
>JAZKAT010000041.1:34748-36560 GCA_040389045.1 Pseudomonadota bacterium
TCATTCCCGCGCAGGCCGCAATCCATTCATTGCATATCGCTGTCATACCAGCGGAAGCTGGTAAAAGATGCTGTCATTCCCGCGCAGGCGGGAATCCATTCATTGCGTATCACTGTCTATAATTTAACTAACCCTACTCAACAAATACCCACTAATCTCCCGCAACATTGCCCCATCTTTCCCTAACCCCGCAATCCCCGCCAACGCTTCCTCATGCAACTCCCCAATTTTCAATCGGGTTTTTTCCACCCCAACTAACAACGGATAAGTCATCTTACTATTCACCACATCCAACCCCTGTGGTTTCCCTGAAACCGCGGAACTGCTCTCTATATCCAGCAAATCATCCCGCAATTGAAACCCCAGCCCCACACATTCCGCGTATTTCGTTAATCCAGCCGCCAATCCCGCATCAGTAATCTCCGCGCTTACCATCCCCATCTGCACACTGGCCAACAGCAACGCCCCGGTTTTCAACCGGTATAAATTCAATAAATCCACCAGGTTATTACTGCCCGCCGCCATGTCCAGCGCCTGTCCACCCGCCATTCCATTCAACCCACTGGCCTCCGACAAAATTCCCAACATTTTTAATCGTTGATGGGGTAAAATTTGCGCAGGTTGTGCTATAATTACCTGGAATGCGAGTGACTGCAAAGCATCTCCCGCAAGAATGGCAACAGCCTCCCCATAAACTTTATGACACGATGGTTTCCCACGTCGGGTATCTGCATTGTCCATTGCTGGCAAATCATCATGCACTAGCGAATACGCGTGCATCAGTTCCACCGCGGCGGCAGCGGGGTCCAGGTTTTCAAGCGGTGTGCCCAAGGCTAAGCCGGTGGCATACACTAATAAAGGGCGGATACGCTTGCCGCCATTAAAAACCGCGTAAGTTATTGCTTCTTGCAATAAAGGTGCGGCAGCAACAGGCTCTTTAAGATATTCGGTAAACAGATTTTCTGTGCGCGACTGACAGAGTGCGATCAGCTGAGTTAACTCTGATTTCATTCTTCATTGTTCTCGTAAGATTGTAAATTATCCTGAATGAGGATTTGAACCTTTTGTTCAGCTTCCTGCAGCACTTTCTGACAGTGTTTTATCAGCGTGATGCCCCGTTCAAATTTCTCCAGGGAATGCTCCAGACTAAGATCACCTTGTTCCATTTTTTCGATCAAGGTATTAATCTCTTTTAAAGAGGTTTCCAGGTTAGGCAATTCAGTTGTATTGGCAGGCTTGGTTTTGCGGTCCACGGCACTCTCCGATAATTAACACATCGCTGCGAATAGTAGCATACACTTTATAGCGTCTCATTATTTGGAAGGAATTTTTATGAAAAAACCAAATGAATTAACGCCCGAGCAATATAACGTATGTATTTTAAAAGGCACAGAAGCTCCTTTTACCGGCCAGTACTGGGACCATAAGGAAGCGGGTACTTATCAATGTATCGCTTGTGGGACCAAGCTGTTTGAATCAGCCGATAAGTTTGATTCCGGCTCAGGTTGGCCAAGTTATACCAAGCCAGCGGTGGCGGAAGCAGTAAATGAAATAACCGACAATTCGCATGGAATGCGGCGTGTAGAAGTTTTGTGCAAAAATTGCGGAGCCCATTTGGGACATGTCTTTCCTGATGGCCCCGCGCCTACGGGTATGCGCTATTGCATCAACTCCGCGGCGCTGGGCTTTGAGAAAAAGCAATCCAAATGATTATTTTAGGAAAATTGCCCGCGAATGTAGTTGACAAATAGAGTGGTGAAGGTAGAATGCGCCTCTCTGCTGTTAACACAGCTGTTCTTTAAAAAACTGACC
>JAZKAT010000042.1:0-17399 GCA_040389045.1 Pseudomonadota bacterium
GTTATTTATTCGATAGATAAAATCTACTAGGAAATGGCAAATGAATCTTTCCCGCGGCGACACCTTATGTCGTCACCGGAACTTTAACTTACACCGGGGTGACCGGCAGTCCTACTACTTTAACAACTTCGACCACAGTGGTTAGCAGCTTACCTACCAGCAATAGGCGTGCTACTTTCTAAGTTAAAGCTTAGTGACGTCTACGCTGCTTTTTTGCGACTTAAGGATATTGATAGCTAATTGAAAGGGCTCTGAGTCTATGCTAAGCGTGCCGGCGAATGGACAATCTAATGAAAAAATTAGATAAAAAGTAAGACCGATAGTCAGTGAGAAACCAAACAATAGCGAAGCCCAGATACCCACGGTTTTGGCGACAAACAAGCCGTGGAATGCGAACAACACAAATGCTCCGGTTATCAGTAATGGCCACAAGGATTTTGCGCTATCGCCCCTGGCAATTAAAATTCGTTTACGCCTTGCATCCAGCCAACTATTTAGTAAGGTAAGGCTTTGACTAAAAATGGCTACTTCTCGGGGATTTTGCGGAACAATGCTTTGTACTACTCTTACAATATTTACCGAGGAAGAGTGGGTTTTTTCACTCATGTTAAGGAAATCGTTAGTAATGTTTTGCAGGACTGGCCATTCTTTATCGACTACCAATTGCAGATAGCTAAGTGAGGCTTCACGAATTTTAATTTCCTTCCAGCTGCCCGAGGCTTCAACGATATGGACTAAATCCACTAGCGCAGATGCTTCATTTTGCGCCGAATCAGTGGCTTCATTAAAATTTTGCCAAACACCCCACAGCGTGAAAGTAAGCAAGATGGCATAGACGGTGCCTAGCACTTGATATACTGCTGAACTCAATTCGGTATTCGCTTCTAATTGATGTACATCAAAGAACATATTGAAGATAGCTGCAATCGAAAATGCCAGGATGATGGTTATACTTACGATCACAATAGGTAGGAATGTGGGGCGTATTGATAAAAGAAATGATCGCATGGTTTACTCCTGTTCCGTTTCTCTATGTTCCCTGCTTTTCTGTCATTCCCGCTTTTCTGTGATTCCGGCTCTTCTCTGTCACTCCCGCTTTTCTATGATTCCGGCCCTTCCCTGTCATTCCCGCGCAGGCGGGAATCCATTACAAATATTACCACAGATAGTGCTGTCGCCAGGAATGGATTCCCGCCTGCGCGGGAATGACAGTGGGGGAGGCCACCATTAATATTAATAAAATCATTACTATAACTTCTAAAAAACAAACGCCATCCCATTTTGTTATATAATAGAATAAACCAAAAACAAAAAAAGCTGGGGTGTTTATGCCTAAAGCCAAGACTAAAAACATTAAAAACACTAACCCACTAACCGCATTTCATCTTCGCACTAGACAAGATCTTCCAGCAGATACGGTAGCTCAAGTGGGTGTTGCCTATACCCCCGTAAAAGAAGACTTTCCAGCATTGGACGGCGTCACTTGTTACACCCTGGAATTATGGGAAGAAAGTATGCGTATCCCGCATTGGCACCCTAATGCCAGTGAATTAGGTTATGTGATATCCGGCACTATCGAAATTATTATTTGGCGTTCACCAGGCGAAACTGCCATGTTTACATTAGGCCCTGGCATGTGCTGGTTTATTCCCAAAGCAGCTCTGCACTCGCTCAATAATATTGGTGATGAACACGCGCGTTTATTAGTGGGTTTTAGTTGTGACACGCCACAAGATATTGATATGCCAGTTGCCTTCAATGGTATTCCTGCTCCAATACGCAATGCTTACACTTCACCGCATGCCGAATTAAAAAAATGGCGTGGGCTTACGGATAATTTGCTAGTGGGTGCTTGTCCCGTCCAACCCGCGCTGCACAAGGTAATAACGGGCAGTCCTTACGGTTTTGATTTAGCGAAAGTGACACCGTTGTTTAGTAATTCTAAAATCGGTTCAGTAACCTGGGGCGTAAAATCGAATTGGAATATCCTTCAGGAAATTTCAGTGTTAAGAGCGATTCTCAAGCCGGGTGTCGCGCGTGATCCCATTTGGTATCCCGATGCAGGGACATTGTATGTTGTGGCGAAAGGCAAAGCGCAATTCCATATTATTATCGCTGGCCACGAACCCGCGCCGTTTAACGTTGAGACTGGGGATTATATTTATGTACCAAGCGGTGTGTTGCATACCTTTATTAACACTGCGCGCAAAGAAGATTTAGAAATGATAGCTTTCTTCACCCAGGAAAATCCACAACCCGAAGTTTCCCTCGTTGTCGCCACCGCATTTTTCCCCGACACCGTCCGCCAAGCCGCCATGACCCACTACGGCACCGAACACAAATCCGGCGACCCATTGGCGAAGTTGAAATATACCAAAGCCAGCCCATACTTGTTGGTACTAAAAAAGTAGGTTGGGCTGAGCGTAGCGAAGCCCAACAGTTTTTGTTTTCCAGAGAAAAAGCTGTTGGGCTTCACTTCGTTCAGCCCAACCTACAAACAATTACGTTCAACCAACCTGCACGCAAACAAAAACAATTACGTTAAGCCCACCACTACCCACTATTAATGCTTCATCTTCAACATAATAAACAATAACACCAACGCCAACACAATAAACTGGCCAAAGATCGACAGCCTGTTTATAGGCTTGGTCCCCGAATTCACATCAACGGGAAAATAATTATAAGAAGCATCATAGAAAGTCGACTTATCAACAATAATAGCTTGCGGCGGTAATTGTGGAGACAGGGTTTTAATGTTTGGAAATTTTTTAACAGCAGTACCAATCGCTAAAAATTCAATTAACCCATTCCCCAATTGATACAAATAAGTTTTAACACCCACCACATCATCCGCGCCTAAGGATTTGGCTTCATCATTAATAATGCCAATCGCATTTTCCCTGGCATCGTAAATCATGCGCGTTAATTCATTAATTTCTCCGCGCACAAAACTTTTAACAACTGAAGTAATACTGCCAACAAATCCCAATGAATAAACGGAAGTGCCTAACAATAATTTCACCGGCACATAACCCAGGCTGGTCATATTCCACATTTCCACATTAGTCATATCACTGGTAACAATTTGATTGGGCAGCGCAGTAGCTAATTCAACGTTTTTTGACGCCGTACCCGCCATAAACATTTCGGCCACGCCGCCAAAGGGTAGAATGGTGGTTCGAATACCTAACACTGCGTTAGCAGCGTGGCGTTTGGCATCATCAATAATACGATCTAACGCTAAATGTCGCGTATGATTAAAAATATCGGAATATTCTTTAATTTCACCCCGCGCTAACATTTTAAAGCCACCTAAAATTCCACGGCCAATGCCAATAGAATAAGCGACATTACCAAAAGCAAAACAAACAGGTTGATAACCCGCGTCTAATTGCGCATAAAGCTCTTGGCCATCTGCTGAGGTAGTAAAATAATTACTGTGTTTGGGGCTGCTGGAATGTACCGCCGAGCCAATCGAAAGAAATTCAATATTTGAGCCATGAAATATTACTTCGCTGGTGACACCCGTTACGCCAGATGCTTTAGGATTACCGGATTCATTGACCAGGCGCTGATAAGCCGCTTCGCGTCCATCGCGAATCAGATTAGTAAACTGCACCACTTCACCGCCTAGCAAAGCGCGTACTCCAGAAGCCAGAGATTTCAATAGCCCTAATGAATAGACACTATTGCCAATCACAATGTTACCAGGGGTAAGATTTTGTTGTGCGAGACAGTAGATTTCATTGCCGGATAAGCCAGTAGTGACTGTCATAAGTTAATCCTTTAACAATGTTAAAGGATTAATTATAACACTTGAAAAGTATCACGCTATAGGCCCAGCTAATTCAACCGCGAAAGCTATCCCTAATTTGGCATAATCGGTCATGTGGGTTAAGGATAATTTTTCCATGGTGTCCATGGTGGTATGGATATAAGTGTTGTCTTTAATGATCTGGCCAGGAACAGGGTGGCCAGGAGGTTTCATTTCTCCTTCATAAGCGATCGCGGCTTTGTAGCCTTGCTGGGTCCAGGTCGCGTGATCACTGCAGGCATAACCGCAAGCAGTATATTTGACAGGTCGTTTCACATAAGTGTTAATCAGGGTTTCCAGAAAGGCTGTTAATTCAGGATCGGTATAATCCTTCATTAACCAGATCGTCGGGTCATTTTGATAACTAAAACCAGTCATATCAAATTGTATAACCGCGTCAACACCCATTTGAAGTGATTTGAAATATTTTTCTGTGTAACCGGAACCAATCAAACCTTCTTCTTCTGCGGAATACCAAATTAAATAAATCGGTTTCTTAAATTGCATATTACTATTAATTAAAATTTTAGCTAATTCCAGCACCGTCACCGTGCCTGAACCATCATCATCCGCGCCAGGCATTTGACCATTCAGCGTATCCATGTGCGCGCCAATAACAATGCCCGACGCATTTGAATTACCAATTTTGACGACTAGCGAACTTTGTTTGTAAGTCGCCGAAGTATTAAAACTTCCCGCGCGTCCAGCAATGATAGATCTCGTTGGAATAAAGCGAATGCTGACATCATTACGCCCGCTACTTTTAACCATGGCGTCGACTTGATCTTTAAGCCAGTTGCTGGCGGCAACACCATTGTCTGAATTACTATATCGATCATGAAAATTTGTCAGCGTAGTCAAGCTGGCCCACATATTATCTGGATTCAACTGACCCATCAGTTGCTTGACCTGGTCAGAATAATTAATCGCGTAAGCAGCTTTATGTGAGTTAGTCGCGACGGGCGGCGCGATAAATTTTTCCAGAAAAACTTTTGGCGCAGTCTGCTCATGCCAGTCAGCAGTCACATTAAAAAAACCACCACAAGCATTCTCTCCCTGATGTTTGGCGGCAATTAATTGGTTCAAGCCCTGGCGGTTGACTTGTAACAAAGAAAATTTGCTGGTGCTGGCTAATGTATGGTTGACGCCACTGAGATTTTTAGTTAAACATTGAGGAGCGACCACAGTGTAGTTAGCGGGGAGAGCATAGGTGGTAACAATATGACTGGTTAAGCAAAGAGTTGCGATAAACAATATTCGATTTTTCATTTTTACTCGCTGACTAAAATATTAATAAGGCTATAAAATGACAGATTCTACGCGTAGACTTGTTGGTGATTTCACCAGTTTGAGCGCCCGTGACTATAACATAAATAGCATCCGGATAAAACCCAACCCTCATTTAAAAAACGATACTGGATTACTTTATCGTATTTTTGCTCTACCATTTAAATATGTTATACCGATTATTCCTTTTATTTTGAAGCCCTTAGCGCGTGCGATTATTTTACCCGCCATCAATGAACATAAAAACGATAAATCGAGTATCAATTTAAGTATAGAAGAAAGACGAAAATTCAAGGTGATACGTAACACTATCTTTACCTATGATGGAGCGCAACTTGACGCCATAGAACTTGCCACGCTGGAGCAAAATAAAAACCCCCAAGAACAATGCTATGTCATTAATTTTTGCGGCAACTTTACTATGTATCAAAATACAAAACATGAATTATGTCAGGTTGCTGAAGAACTTAGAGCGGTTGCGGTTGGCTTTAATTACCGGGGCGTAGCGACCAGTAGTGGCATGCCCAACAAAACCGCTGATCTGGTAGTGGATGGTATTGCTGTGGTGCAAGACTTGTTAGATAGAGGGGTAAAGCCAGAACATATCGTTTTAAAATCTACTTCTATTGGCGCAGCTATCGCGACCAGGGTTGCTGCTTATTTTCATGATGAGAACATTAAAATTAATTTATTCAATGATCGCTCATTTTCCTCACTGGCCAATGTTGCGGTCGGTGGGATTCGTACTTACAAGTATGAATCGGGCCATAGAGAAACGAAGACGGGAAAACTTTTAGGATATCTCGCCAAACCTTTTATAATTTTACTGTTAAAAATGTTGGAATGGGAAATGGAAGCTGCCACTGCCTGGAAACGCATTCCAGAAAAAAATAAAACCTTTATTGTGGCGCGCTCTTCTAAGCTGGATAGACAAACCAATGAAAAAGTACTCGATGATATAACTATTTCACATTATGGTTCTTTGTATTCGGCGATAAAGGAAAAGCTCCCCAAAAACCATCCGCGCCGAGTGCAAAGAAAAGCAAATAAGTTTACCTATGAGATTCCACCGGAGAATAGGGATGAAGAAAAATCCGCGGAAGTAAATTACGACTTGCATCACGAACCCATGACAAAATTATTAAGTCGCGGCCGCCAGCGAGTAAATGCACAGCAATTTTTTATGAACTTTGCGAGACAGGCATTTAGCGAAGAGGAGAAAAACATTACAATTGCAAACCAGTACAAAAAAAGTTAATCTCCTAGGCATCTACGAAATTTAACGGATGCGGTTAATCTTTAATGTATAAGGAAGGTACATGAAAGGGATTTTGCCCAAATCTGTTCTTGGTTTCGCTTTATTTTTAATTTCAACGCATGCCATTGCAATTAAAGTTACCATGCCCGCTTTATTTCTGGCTTTAGGCCCAGCTACCAGTGCTACCACCGCCTTAAGTGCAACACCACCAACCGCAAAAACTGTTACCAAAACCATTTTCGGTTTGGACAAGGCCCAGGATTTTCAAAGTGACGCCACTGGCCAGTTTTATATTCAACTGGCATCTTTTAGAAATAAGTCCAATGCGGCAAAAATTGTCGCGCTGATTCGCTCTAAAACCAATACCCCCGTCACCCTGAAAGACAAAAATGGATTTTATCTGGTGACCTTGGGCCCAATGAGTTCCGCTGCGGACGTCAGGGCCATCAGCGAAGCTTTGAGTTCATCTTTGCCAAGATTGCCCGCCATGCCGCCACCACCACAACCCATACCGCCGGTTCCAGAACCACCGCCAGTGATAATTCCAGAACAGGATAATTGGTATCTTGAAGCAGATGTAGGTGTTGCAGCGCCTATGGTTGACAATACGATGACAGCTAACAACGGTTTCGGTGACTTTTTGCCACCACCTTTTGATTCCGATTCATTTACGACAAAAACGCGTTGGGGCGCCGCCATCGGTCTAGGCTGGGGTTATCGCTGGCAACCCAATACCAAATGGTTCCCGGCTTATTCGCTGGGATTACGCTACAAACATTACTTCCAGACTAATATTGGTAGTCAGGTCAGTCAATTTTCACTGGCGGAATTAACTAACAACTATAATTGGAATGTAATAGCGAATGTGGTGATGGTAAGCGCAAAAGTAAATCTTAGACAATTCGGCCATTTTCTACCATTCATCAATGCGGGTGCTGGCATGGCGTTTAACCGTACCAGTAACTACTATGAATTTCCCGGGCCTGCCTTGGATTTTGAAGGCAGTGAGCTGCGCGATAACCCGGGTTTCAAAAATAATAATACTGCACGGTTCACTTACAGCTTCGGTGCGGGCGTGGATTGGCAAGTCCATCCGCGGCTGCTGGTATCGGTGGACTATGAATTCCAGGACATGGGCAGCCTGTACTCTAGCAATGGTGCAAATAATTTTAGTAACAGCAGTTTGGTTTCTAAAATCTATCAATCCAATAATATTTTCTTGAGTCTGACTTATTTAATGGATAATCCACCGCCACCACCGCCACCGCAGCAGCCACCGCCGCAGCCTAATCCCGCTCCAGCGCCCCCAGCCTAATCCCATTTTCTATTGACCCATTGCGCAAAAGTATCGATAAATTTTTGCAGGAATTCACGGGTTTCAGGTTTGGAAACACTGCCATCCGCTTCGAACAGCGTATCGACGCGGGCAATATAGGCCTCTGGTTGCGGCATACAATAAATATCTAAAAATACGAAGCATTGACGCAAATGATGATTGGCACCAAAGCCGCCCATGGCACTGGGAGAAGCACTGATTACCGCGCCGGGTTTGGCATTCCAAATACTTTGTCCGTAAGGTCTTGAGCCTACATCAATAGCATTTTTAAGTGGGGCAGGGACTGAGCGATTGTATTCAGGTGTAGCAAATAAAACACCATCAAATTTTTTCATCTGCTCCCGAAACGTTACCCACGCCTGGGGCGGATTATTATCCAAATCCTGGTTGTAAAGTGGCAGTTGGCCAATTTCAACAAACTCCATACTGATGGTAGGCGGAGCGAGTTGCATCAACACGGAGGCTAGTTTACGGTTCCAGGAATCTTTTCGTAAGCTACCGACAATTACCGCGACTTTTTTTACCACTTTAATCTCCTTGTGAATAATCAAACCACCGAAATCTTATAGAAAAATGGCTGTTAATGAAACTAAAATTGTCGATTTGGTCAATGGATTTTTTGGGCAGCCTTGATTAGATTGATCTTCATCAGCATGGACTATATACTTTTTTAATTGCTTTAAAAGACCCATTAAGGATGATGCTATGTATTTTGCGAAAGGGAAGCGGTCTAAGGTATTTTTGATTATGTTGACCAGCTTGTTAATGCAGTCAGCATATCCGGCAAACCCGCCTCCTCATTCCGTTCCGGCTCATCCTGTTCATAAGGCCAAGAAGATTCAACCAGTACATCCGGTTTGTCATACTCATTATATTGCTGCACCGGCTCTAGTAACTACATCAATTCCAGTTGGCCAGCCTCGACCAGTTAAACAAACCCATTATGCGCACCAAAATTACTTGGCTACCTGGTTTGCTGAAATAAAACCATTGCTAGCTAACTATGTTATTACGCTGAGCGGCTTTCAAGGTTGGGAAAGTGCGAACGCCAAGCAAACCTTATTTCTGAATTCTGAAATTGTTAAGGCTTATGTTTCCAATCCATCCGTGCAAGCCTATGGGACGGGAGAACTTTTTGTCGGTTTATACCAGCCAGTGAGCAAATTATTGGAATGGCAGTATGGATTGGCGCTAGGGGTCAACGGCAATACCAGAATCACTGGCAGTATTTGGGATGATGATAATGTAAAATTCAATAATTATAGTTATAACTACCTGGTCAGAAGCACAAGCATTTCTCTGAAAACCAAGCTATTGACCGATATAGGCATGGCTTTCATACCCTGGGTAAGCGCCCGTATTGGCGTTGGGTTTAATCAGGCACATGATTTCACCTCATCGCCTACCTTGTTTGAGGCATTGCCAACACCCGGTTTTTCATCTTACACCACTGTGGCATTCACTTACGCAATTGGCATTGGCGCGCAACTGCCAATCACTGACAATTGGGAAGTTGGGGTAGGTTATGAATTTTCCAACTGGGGCAAAAGCCAGCTGGGTAGAGCGCCGGGACAAACGCAAGGTAGTGGGCCGGTCCTCAATCAATTGTATGCCAGCAGTGTTCTATTAAATCTTAGCTATCTCGCTTGAGGATATGACAATGAAGATGAATCAATGGATAGCCAGACTTATTGTTGCCGTGCTAGCTAATTTTACCATGTTGACCGCGCAGGCAGGGTTACCCCTCTGGAGTTTTACGCCACTGACAGCCACGACTATTATAGTCGAACCAGGCACTACCGGTGTCGTTCAGTATCTGGTTACCAACAATTCAAGCAGGACGCATACACTGGCAATGACTCCCATTACGGGCATCACGCAATTAACCGGTGGTAGTAATTGTTCTAATCCATTTATTCTGGGTTTTCTGGGCTCGTGCGTACTTAGCCTGCAATTTGACGCCAATGTAGTGCCGGCGGGTCTTTTTGGTGGCCCAGCCGTTTGTGATTTTGGTAGTACGCTGCAATGCTACCAGCCTAGCCTGGCTGACAGTTTAAATATCACTGTCGCTGTGTTACCGCCACAAGGTGTAGTACTGAGTTCCAGCGTGTCGGTACTGGCGCTCTCGGTTAACAATACAACCCTGAATCCTGCTTTAACCGGTAATCCAAGACTTATTTCTATTACTAATAACAGTGCGACCGCCGCAACCAATGTTAATTATACTGTTAGTCCCGCGTTACCTTCGGGCGCCAGCATTACGCCAGCGAGTTGTGGAACTATTCTGCCTGGTGGTTCCTGCACATTAACTGTGACCCCGGGACAAAATCAAACAATATCCCCGGTCACGGTGACTATCCAAGGTGACAATACTAATACGTTAACGCCTACTATCAACATTATTACTTATGGCAGTAATTATGAAGGCGGTTTTCTTTTTTCAGTAGATGACACGACGCCGAATACTTCAAGTGTAGGTGGGAAAGTTACGGCGTTAGCCGATCAAAGTACGGGTATTTTATGGAGTTCAAATGGTTCGGGTGGTTTTGATGGTGGGGTCAGTATTTTCGGCATTTCTGAGTTATCCTCGACTGGAACACCCGATCCTTCGACTGGACAAATCAGTGGCCAATCCCCCTGTAATGGCGCCAGTGATGGTGTTTGCGATACCATCAATATTGTTACCTGGTATGTAACACCCAATACTAGTCCTTCTATCAATCCCGCTTTTTATGCCGCAGGTCTTTGCACGCAGCCTATCAATGGCTTTAGTGATTGGTATTTACCATCGATTTGCGAAGCGGGTTATGATAATACCAGCACAGGTAGTGGCTGCGGTACGCAAGTTGCGCCAGCCATGCAGAATATGCAATCCAATCTGGTTGATAATGGTAATATTGGTAGCTTGACTGGATTGCATTGGACTTCGACGGAAGGTTCCGTCACTCCAACAACGTTAGCATGGCAACAGAATTTCCAGACGGCAGGTGCCAGCTTGCAAACTTCGGCTAATAAAGGTCTGACCATAGCATCTCGCTGTGTACGCGTGTTGACATAGGGCAATTGACAATGTTTTCTCAGGTTTGAGAATTGAATCATGTGGCCAACCACCAAAATCACCCAAATTTTAAAAATTTCATTACCTATCGTGCAAGCTCCTATGGCGGGTGGTATATCAACCCCGGCACTGGTTGCGGCCGTATCGAATGCGGGCGGGATGGGTTCACTGGCGTTGGGATACAATACGCCGGATGAAATGCGCAAAGCTATCCAAGAAGTAAGAGAATTAACGGATAAGCCATTCGCGGTGAACCTTCTGGTCGCGGAACAACATCCCGTCACTCCCGATCAATTGGAGCGTGCCAGAAAAGCAGTTGCGGAATGTTGTAAAGAATTGAATTTCAAAGTGAGTCCGGTGCATGCGCCTTATGCGCAACCGTTTGAAGAACAAATGCAAGTTTTACTGGATGAAAAAATTCCGGTGTTCAGTTTTACTTTTGGTATACCTGCCGAACCATGGCTTAAAAATTTTAAAGCGAACAACACATTATTGATAGGCACGGCGACTAATCTTGCCGAAGCAAAATTACTGGAAGAAAAAGGCATTGATATTGTCGCGGCGCAAGGCAGTGAAGCAGGGGGCCATCGCGGGACTTTCATTGGTAAAGCAAAAGATTCTTTATTTGATATGTCAACATTAACAAAATCGTTAATTTATAATATTAAAATTCCCATTCTCGCTGCTGGCGGTATCATGAATGCAGAAGGTGTTGTCACTGCATTGGCAGCAGGCGCGGCTGGCGTACAAATGGGTACGGCATTTCTCGCTTGTCCTGAATCTGGTGCGAATCCCGCATTTAAAGAATTGCTGATGAAAACCGAATTTGACGATACCAGTTTGACAACAGCGTTTTCAGGCAAGCTCGCGCGCGGCATTAAAAATAAATTCATTACTCGCATGCAGCAACACGAACAGGATATTTTAAGTTATCCTATCCAAAACGCACTCACCGCTGGCATGCGCAAAGCCGCCACCAGTCAAAGCAATACGGATTTTATGTCACTATGGGCGGGACAACATGCTTATCAAACCGATGGCAAACCCGCGGGTGAATTTATTCAAGAATTAAATCAGCAAATGAGTTCTCTGTTTACCAAGAAACGCTGAGATCTCCCCCTTCGTTGAATTTTAATTGCCCAAAACCACAATGATTTTTATTAACCATTTTGACAAATAGATGTTACAATTTGTCACTTTTTCATGTTTCCAGAGGTATTTTGTATGTCAGCCGCACGTCGAAATTTTAATCCAAAGGTTGTTACTTCTTTAGTGCTTTGGACTGGCTCTATTTACTCACTAAGCAATTTACAAAAATTAGTAGAACAAGAGTCTGATGACTACGTAAAAGCCTATCTTAATTGCTTGATTAACTTTAAAAACAAAGCCAATAGCAATGAACTTTTAACGCAACTTGTTCGATTGACAGAAGTAGTCAGTGCCAATACCGATGCCCCATTTCTTGCAGCTATTTATAATCTTCTCGGATTAACTTATCGATGGTTAGCGAATTATGAAAAAGCGCGGGAATCATTTGCAAGTGCTATACCTTATGTTAAGTCGAATCCAATCAGCCTTGCAGTTTTATTTAGTCATTTGGGTTATGTTTTATATGAACAACAAAATATTAGTATTTCAACTTTGCTATATCCTGAAGAAGCAGTAAAGTTGATTAAAGAACTTCCTTTACCAGAAGACGTTGAAGACCGGGAGAATATAGCTGCCATCTATGCGAGCTTAGCATTTGCTTATCGCAAAGCTGACTTGCTGAACTACGCTGAATTAGCAGAACAGAATTATAACAACGCTTTGAAGTATTGGCCGGAAAATAGCAGGATTGCAAATGATAGAGCAATCCTGCTTTCAAAAATAAATTCGGAAGCGACTTTGCTGCGTTCTGAAGAACATTGGGCCGAAGTTTATGACGAAGCCAAAAGAAATCGTTCTTTTGAAGAATCTTATTATCGAGCAGATGTTGCCATCAAATTAGCGGCGATTAATTCTGGTTATGCCCTGAAAGCCATGGTTGAAACTTATATTAAAGCTGCAGGTGAGTATTTGCAGTCAGCAGAGGAATCGCTAAGCGTTGACAGTTCGAACGCTCCCAAAGCAAGCTTATACAAGTTGTATGCAAGATTGGCTTTTGTTCAAGGTGACCTGACACTAGCCGAAGCAAATAATGTAATCGCAAAAAACCTTCGCTCTAAAGTGCCAGAAGATGCCGATAAAAAAATGAAATTTTCTACTGGGCTGGTTTATACTAAACAAACAGGATTTAATTCTGTTAATTTACTATTTCGCTATAATCCCAAATCCCAAAATTCCTCACAACCACACACATCTTCCGGAATAAAATATACTAAACCGTAACTATGTAATATCGTAGCCCGTATGAGCGCTGGGACATACGGGTATAAAAAGCTGTTGGGCTTCGCTTCGCTCAGCCCATCCTACGCAAGCTCTGAATCTCATAATTCACTGGCTGTAGGTTGGGCTGAGCTTGCGATGCCTAACAGCTTTTCCCACTACTATCTCCATTTACAACCCCGTCTGTATATAATATAATCACAAGATAAGCCCCGATAGGAGCATCCCGCGTGCCGGATAAAGCCGCTAAAAGAAATGACTTTGATTTATGGAGTTTAATTTCCCAAAAAATTACCGGTGTCCGTTATGTTTTCCTGAATCATGCCAAAGCGCGCTTAGTCGATCGTAAAATTACCGATCTCGAAGTGCTGGATATTTTAGAACACAAAAATAAATGCAGAAGAAATAAAAGCAAAGATTCCTATGCTGAGGGCTACCCCGACTGGAAATATTGCATAGAAGGCAAGAGTTTCCCCCCGCAACCCAAAGTTCGCGTCATTATTTCATTTGATAAAGAATTCATGTTAGTTATTACTGTGATACGGCTTGACGTAGAGGAACGCGTAATATGACTGAAGAAATTGCTGAAAGTTATGTTTATCAAGGCCTTGGTTTTCCCATCGAATTACACAATGTGGAAATGATGAATTTTTACGGCGAATTTCATCCCATCATTGATGTTAGAAAAGTCGCGGATTTAGCTATCCAAGCGTTGAGTACTCAGGAAAATAAATTTACCGGCAACCAACTCAACTTTATCCGAATTTATCTGATGATAAACGCCGGGGAATTAGCCAAGCAAATCCACAGTTCACCACAAGATTTTAAAAAATGGGAAGCTTTTGGGGACAAAGCTGCCGACATGGATGCGAAAGTTGAAAAATCATTAAAACAACTTCTTCAAAATGAAATTTTAAAACCTGACAAAAAAGACCAAACTAAATCCCAAAAACAATTATTAGCTTTGAAAGGCTTTTTTTCCGCTTTACAGAAAAAACCCCAAACACCATCCTCTGATAATTCCAATAAAGAAAATGAACAGCCAAACATTAAAAAGAAACCCAAGTGACTTGCATGTGTCGTGTCATGCAGCGCAGGCTGGCATCCAGTCCGTATCTAACCTTCGATCAGATCCCGCTCATATAGTTGCTCTATATTAAAAAATTGCATAACATATCCTCTCCAACACCCATGCAGATTGATAAAAATGAAAAGAACACTACTCATTGTCCTATTACTTATTCCAACGCTAGGTTTTGCAAACCCTTCCACGAATAATGTTTTATCAACCAAAATCAACAATTTATTAAAAGACTTTGGTGACACCGTCAGCATAGGCATACAAGTAACCGACCCAAAAACCGGAAAAACACTTTACCGCAAAAACGCCGACCATTATTTCATGCCCGCGAGTAATGAAAAATTATTTACCGCCACCGCGGCATTAACCTCTTTAAATGAAAACTTCACTTATAAAACCCAATTATTTGCTGACGTCACCAAAATAAATAATGGCATACTCAACGATAATATTTATTTAAAATTTTCCGGCGACCCCACCTTAACCTTGGCGCAATTAGATAATTTAATTGGCGCACTGGCGCAGGCGGGAGTGCGCAAGATAAATGGCAATGTAGTGATAGACGATAGCGCGTTCGACCAAATGAGCATGAGCCCGGGCTCAACCTGGGATGACAAGGATTATTGCTGGGGTTCGCCTATTCATGCCATCATAGTCGAACATAATTGCGTGAAAGCGACACTTACGCCAGCCGCCAGCTTCGAACAACTGGCAATCCTATCCTTGCCAGCATATCCGCAGTCGCTACAGTTTATTAACAACGCCATCACCCGCGCCCCAGATGTCACCGATTGCGTCGCGGAAGCTAAACGCACAAGCCCAACAAATTATACGATAGCTGGCTGTATTACCCAGGCTAAAGATATCGAAATGGCGATTGATAATCCCCGTTCCAATATTCAATTTTTATTAAATTTCCTGCTGAACAAACACCAAATCATCAACACCAATTCTTTTGAATTTAAAAAAATCGACTTACCACCAGCATTATTGGCCAGCGCAGAATCGCCACCATTAGCTAATTTAGTCACGACCATGTTAAAAGAATCTGACAATACTATTGCAAATTCATTATTTAAAACCATGGGGTCAATCTATGCAAAAGATTCTGGCACATTTCAAAATGGCAGCGAGGCGGTGCGTAATATTGTTAATACTTCAATACCGCTAGATATCCCTAAAACTACTTTGATTGATGGCAGCGGGGAATCCCGTTATGATTTTATAAAACCTCAGCAAATAGTCACATTATTACAAAAAATGTATTCTTCCAATCAAGCCGTTTTTTTTATTCACGCCTTACCGATTGGTGGCATTGATGGCACGCTGAAAGAACGTATGAAAGACCCAACTACCTTAGGAAAAGTTTATGCAAAAACCGGCTCAGAAACAGCAGTCAGCACATTGTCCGGTTATCTTGAAACAAAAAAGAAAAACACGCTGATTTTTTCAATTATGATTAATGGATTTGTCGATACACCAAGTAAATATCAAGACTTGGAAGATAAGATATGCGCCGCGATAATAGCAGCAACTTGAACTATTGCTTTAATGTTTTATAAGCCGTAGTAATTAATACGGACTTATTTTCTTCAGCCTTATTTCTGCCAAAACAAGTTTTACTCCAAAAACCGTATTGACGACACAGCGAATTCACTACATAAATGCTAACGCCTACCGCAAACGAAACACCAATAACACCAACAGCGTTCAGCGCGTGGAAACCATCACCCGTAGTTGAAGGCAATACCGGCGTGTTGCGCAACTGCAATGGTGGCAATGGTAGGCCAAAGGAAAGGGCTTCCAATCCTCTTAGATATTCCTGAATATTATGATCTTGGGAAACGATATCAATACAATTGTGGTAATGTAAACAACGTATGGCAGGTAATTTTTTAACGACTCTGTCAATCAGCGCATCAGTAACCATTAAGTCCTTAATTTTATCATTGAAAACATCAAGCAATATTCGTCTTGCCCAAAAGAATTCGTTTGCCGGATCATCAGGAATTGAACCATAAATAAGTCCAATTTTAAATGATAGAGGACTGCTGCTGTAGCCGCCCGGAGCCAATTTTAAGAGTACCGCTTTTTTTCTTAAAACCTCGGCAATTTTTGGAATTAACTTTAAGTTTTCGAAAACGGAATGATTGATTATTTCAGATCGGTTTTCTTTGCTAACCAGTAAAACATTTTTCAAAGCATCATTCGCAGCCAGCAGTCGTGCGGGGAACTCGGGTTGGTTCGCGATCGCAGTTTGAATATCAGCAGGAATATTTTTGGCCCTGAAACTATAAATCGCCGTTGCATTTTTTTCATCGAGGGCTTCTGATAAACAGTGTGCCTTGCAATGCCAGGAAAAATCTAACAGTTCCTTAATTCCAGTCTCATTCAGTGGCTTAATCAATTCAAAAAGATTTTGAAAATTAGCAATGCCTATCTGCTCATGTAAAGCCTGGATATTAAATAGCAATATATCAAGTTTGTTTTCTATGATATTGAAAAAAACATTTTCATAAAAAGATCGAAATTCAGAACTAAATTCAAAGCAAACTACCGGAGTTTCACTATCATAAAAACTTACACAACTTGAAGGATGAGCATTTAATAAATGTTTATAATTACCGTTTTCAGTAGTTCTATGAAGTTTTTGACCCGATTGAAACATGGCTAAATGATAATTGATGACGCGGGGAAAATAGGTTGCTACCAAATGAAATACTTTTGTAGCCTCATACTGCTCACTCGCCAGGCCAAGAATACCAACTGCCGTTGCTGATTCAACCCGCAAATAGATTTGCAGGGCCAAAAGCGCCTTTTCATAAGGGCTGCTTGGCAATGCAGTATTTAAGGCTATCGCCGTTATATTCTGAGACATAGTGTGGGCCATGCCAGCGCGCAGGCTGGGATCCAGTGCTTTAAGTTGCCTAGATTATACACAATCCAGCCAATTTACACAATAAAATGCTTAAAATTATTGAGATTGTCCATAATTTGACATAAAATCACCCGTCTCAACTGCTATCGAAAGGTAAATGTATGGCTGGTTCAAGAAAATCAACTAAACGACCTCGTTCCGAAAGGACGGTTGACCCATTTGATAACTGCATCCGGCGCAGCGATTTAGCTTATATTTTTCAAGAAAATACCGCCGAGGAGAAGGCAACGGTAACGCCCACACTTGTTAATTCAGCT
>JAZKAT010000042.1:17499-26477 GCA_040389045.1 Pseudomonadota bacterium
AGAAAATACCGCCGAGGAGAAGGCAACGGTAACGCCCACACTTGTTAATTCAGCTTTAGAAGAAGTATATGAGGATATCAACGATGATATCGCAGAGCCGTATTCGCCTACTGTCGTTGAAACATTAACGCGATATTCAGCGGTCATCAAAAGACCCCTATCACTCATGGAAAAAATTGCAGCAGTAGCTGCTATGATGAAAAAAGATGATGAAACTCCTGATTCTAATCTAGATCATTATGCGGAAATTTTCTATAACTACCCCAGTCAACCTGGTTGGACTCTTGAACTAGTTCAATTGTTTTTTGTCGCGGGAATATCAGCCCAGTTTCCCCAATTAGCTACTTCATTACTGCTGCGGTGCATTAATAATCATAATCCTGGGAGTCATTTATATTCTCATGCCGAGTTTTTTGTGAGCATGTACGCTAACGTAAATTATCAGGGCACTTTAGAAAAAAACCCAGACAAATTTACCTTGTTGCATTACGCAATTTGGCGAGAAAATATCGATATAGCGTTAGCAATCGTAACGTCCCCAAATTCTTCAATCGATTATACTCTGCAAGATAGCAAGGGTAGGACTGTTTTGGTCTTAGCAGCCAATATGAGACATGTAACATTGTTGGAAGCTATGCTGAAAGACCCAAGAGCTATTGCTGCATTAAATATTCCTGACTATAACCAGCGCACTGCATTGCACTATAGCTATCTGCTGGGTAGTTCGATTATGGTGAATACACTTTTAAAAACTCAAAAAGTCGACACCAATATGCGTGACGTTACGGGAAAACTGCCTCATCAATTGCTGCACGCTAGCTCGGACGAAATAACGAAAGTTTTAAATGCGGTTTCGATTGATGAACGCCGCTTTTCGCTTGCAGTAAGAAATTATTTTCAATTAACGTATTCAGTGCCCATGATGACACCGCCAATCGATTTAGGAATAATTCCAACAAAGTTTGCCAAAGATGGCAGTATAGTACCTGAAGCGAAGCTGGCAAATATCACTGGGGTGTTAAATATTTTAAATTGTGCTGCTAACTTGAGCTATGTAAATAAAATTTGGAACCGCTTGCTCACCGTAGGGGTTGGTTTAATTCCAGAAAAAGTTAGGGAACTGTGGCAATCCCAGCAATATTTCCTCGCAGCAATTCCTCAAGAAACATTGCTACAAGCATGTATTAACGGTCAAAGATATATGTTGGACCAACAACTACGCTCCAGTTTTTTATCACCTAATATCCGATTATTCACTCCGGTCCAAATGTCAGCAGCGAAAGAAGCCGTTAGCGCAATTGTAATTACTCCAGGGAATGACCCGAGAAAAAAGCAACAAAGAACTAGCTAGGCACCAACGTCACCTGAAATACATAAGGTGACGCGGTAGTCTCATCGTCAGTCACCGTATTAGGTACCGTACTCATAATGCCGCCCACCACATAGCCAATAACGGTAGGCTGGCGGATACTATCAAAATTAATGATTGAATTGGGATATTGCAGAATATTCGCCGGTATGAAAAACGCCGCGGCACCAAACAATAAATTATTTCCCGGATCAATTCCTCTTGAGGGAATAGCAGGATACTCACCATCCATTATGTACTGGGTAAAATTATTATTTTTATCCATTTTTATCGTGGTAATTTGATTGGTGAAAGGTAATTCGGCATCCGTTTGAAATACGCCGTTTTGGAAAAAACCATAAGTGATACCACCCAAAAAGATATTATACGTACTCGAAGTTCGTCTGGAATATAAATTCGTCGTGGCACACTGATATTGGCTCATGGCTTGTTTAAACGTAGCATCTGCATTGGGATCAGGCATTATCGGATCGCTATTCTGCGTTAAAAAAACTGGCACCGTCCAGGCGCCACTGGTTTCGGTAAAAACTCCCGCGAAAGCCACAAACCCATATTGCAAAATATTATTAACATCCAGCATCACTGGCATGACGTTTAAATCTCTACGCCGAAAATTTGGATTAGGAACGCTGGGAATAGAAGGGTAGAGGGTGAACCCCAGTTGTCCGCCCGCATTGGTAATTTGAAATTGCCTTATTTGTTCACTGTAATTGCCATTAGCAGCACTGGTATAAGGCCCAGTAAAGTTTTGTCCGAAAATCAATTGGGTCATGTTACCCAATTTAGCCATTTTTCCACCGGATATTTGAAACGTGGGATTATTAATTTGACGTATGTTTTTCGCTACCGAATTATTTCTATTTCCCGGCTGTGTAACCCATTGGATAATGCCCGGAAGATTGATAGCAGTTAATACTGGCTTAGTGCTAAAAGTCCCGCTTGCGGTATCAATACCATATCCGCCACTCATGTAAAGTGTATTACCTTCTTGATAGAAAGCTGCGAAGGTAGTGGAAAGCGTATCAATTTGTTGCTGATTTAAACCCGAAGCTGGATCAGTCAGCGAACGTGAAGTGATTGCGCCAGAGGCGGGATTAATTACATAAATAGAACGGTTTTGACCGGATGGCGGAAAGGAGGGGCCATTAAAAGCATGTAGACCATCAATTCGTCCCGCTAAAATTATCCACTGTCCCCTATAGACTCCAAATACAAAAGCTTGTAGTCCAGTAGGCAATTGAAAATTAGCTTGTTGAATTTGAATATGAAAAGGCAAGGTATCTTGCGGTAATACTGGACTCAAAGCTGTTGTTTGATTATCAGCAACTGCACTCCCCATTCCGAAACTCAACAAAACCAGTATAGCGAGTTTTTTAGAAAGCCTTTTCATAAAATTCCTTAAGTCCCTTGCGACATACCCTCTGTCATGCCAGCGCAGGCTGGCATCCAGTCAAAACTACCAAAACTTATAATTCAACCCAAACGTCCCTTGCCAAATCGTATTAGTCACTTGGAAACTATCACCAGCACCATCGTTAGTGGTATAAGAATTCGGCGTGATCGCATCAACCTTGAACCGGAACGACAATGCATCCGTAAATGCATACTCAACCCCACCACCAAACGCAGTCCCTACCGCCTTTTGATTAAGATTAATGGTAGTAAAAAATGGAATCCCGCTGGTATTTGTTATACTGCCGGTGATATTCGTCCACGACATACCCGCCGCCAAAAATAGTAATGTTCTATCAGCTGCGATGCCACCTATAGCCTGCAGTAACAACACATCTTTCAAGCTATTAGTAGAACTTAATTGGTAAAGCGCAAATGGCGAACCATAATCTTTGTTATACGTAGCATCAGAAAAATTTGCGCTGAATTCCAAACCATAAACCCCAGAAGCCCTATTCAAATCCAATTGCTTACGATAGCCAAGCTGGAAGCCACCCGATAAATAAGGATTTGATACCTGCTGAATAGTGGCAAAAAAAGTCGTGGCCTGATTATCCGTAATATTCATGGTGTGATTCACCATGCCAATGTTAAGACCTGCATAAAATCCAGTCCAATTGTAAGCTGGCATTGTCACGGCGGGCATAGCTTCGCCTTTAAATACGTTATAAGCAAAAGTAGGGGAGGTGAATAACGCGCTACTAACAACCAGGGCGGCGGCCAGTTTAAACTGCTTCATTTAAAATTCCTTTTTTGATAATCCGAAAAGAGTAGCAATAATATACCTACAGTTATGGACTTAGTCTACCCTCGATAGCGTGGGACAATTGTTAACGCCACTCTGGCTTGACCGCGCAGCACCACCAACTTAACCGGTTCTGCTACCGGTAATCCATTCAACACAAAAGTATAATCGTAAATATCATGAATAGAATTGCCAGCTAACTCGATAATCACATCGTTACGCTTAATACCCGCCTGCGCCGCCGGTGAGTCTTTGGCAACGCCCGCTAACTTCACACCCACGATATCCGCACTGGTGTAATCCGGTATGGTACCTAAATAAATTTTAAATTCTCTTTCAGGAACAGCATGCGTTTTTTTTACTTCCTGATAACTCATTAAATTTGGACTTTCTTCCAGCGCGAAAATAAGCCCCATTAAAAATTCAGAAATATTTTTAATACCTTTATAATTTAGCGTATCCGCTGTATCGCGTGGTGAATGATAACCCTCATGTGCGCCGGTAAAAAAGTTAAGCGCAGGCACGCCTTGTAAATAAAACGCGGTTGAATCCGTTGGTAAATAAGGATCGTTTTGCGTGATGAAAGGCAGCTGATAATTAGCATTTACTTTTTTAAATAATTTAACCCAGTCGCTGCTGGAACCAATCCCTTGCACTACCAGCTTCTTGTCAAAGTGACCTATCATATCCAGATTAATCGCTGCATCAATAGCAGGGCGTAGTGAATTATTAAGCGTTATTTTCATAAATCTTTTTACAAATTGCGCTGAACCAAGGTTACCCAATTCTTCGCCTGACCAGGCGGCCAATAATATATTCTTGTTGCCTTGCAGTTTGCCGTTAGCTTTCAGTTCACTTAACATCGCTGCGGTTTGTAACAGGCTAGCCACGCCCGAAGCATTATCATCCGCACCCGGATGCATCATACCGATTTCATCATTTCTGGCCAGTGACCCACTTAATTCACCATGTCCCAAATGATCGACATGTGCACCAATCACTATCATGGATGCGAGATAAGGATTTATTTTTAATATAGCCAGTACATTACGGCCATGTTTGGTAATTTTATTAATTTCAGTTTGACCTGAAATCTTTATGCCATTTACGACCGGAAAAACACTCTCTTTGACTGACAAAGCGATGATGCCTGAGCTGGCCAGCGCCCCATCAAAAGAAAGTGGGATTAATTCATTGCTTAAAAAGATAATTCCTTTTGCGCCATTCTGTTGCGCGGTAAAAGCTTTGTACCGCAGTGAAGAATAAAGGCTTAACTGACGCCTGCGTTCAGCGGTTATTTTTTCAGGCGCGTAGCGCAACACCACAACCCATTTATTTTTTACATTTAAGTTTTTATAAGAATTGTAAGCAGGCAGCTTACCTATTGCAGGTGCGGTAATACCATAGCCAGCAAAAACCAGTTCAGAGTTTGCAAAAACAGTATTGTCAGAAAAAGTCAGTGGACGCCAATCCTGATTTACAATAAGATTTTTCGTGATGCCTTGTTGATTGGTAACAGAAAGTAAATTGTTTTTGCCTAGCAACACACCCGCGGTAAAATTAAATTCCTGAAAATAAGTGCCATTATCTCCCGCCGGTTCAAGTTTTAAATCCTTAAATAAAGTTGCAATATATTGCGTAGCAAGTTGTTCACCAGCGGAACCAGTGAGCCGTCCTTGAAGCTCGTTAGAAGTTAAATATTTAACGTGGTTTTGGAGAGTATTTTCCACGCTTAAATTAGTAGCCGATAACTCTCCGGCAAATAACAGAAATAAACTTATAAAAGCCGCAATGCGCATTAGTTATGTTGCTTTTTTTTATGTTGTTGTGGATTGGTATGGTTGGTTTGCGAAAGTTTATCAGCTTGCATTTGCTCACCCTGATGGCAAGACATACAATTCATTGCGTTCGTAAGCGGTGTTAAAAATAACGCAGATAATATAGCGAAGCTGACGATAACTGCTTTGAATGTACATCCATTCATGGTGAATCTCCTGAGTCTAAAGTTAACATAATATATATTAAATAAGTTGCTTAGTCCTGCAAAAGTATCTAGTAAATAGCCAGGTGTGACTGTACTCATAGTCAAATTTTCTAGTATAATCTCTCCACTTAATCCTATACCTTAGGGCAAAACATGAGCATAGTAATTGTAGTCCAGGATACCGGCCGTGCCGATTCTTTAATGAAAATAGCTCGCAATATACTTAACCACACTAAAGAGGAAATTATTTTCCTTATAGTAGGCAAAGCCGCAAAGAATTTATATTTACAACTGACTGACTTTGATATCTTAAGGCGAGCTAAAGTTATGTCATATGAAAATTTTTTTTCGGCCCGTGATGAAGAGCACTTGGAAAAAAATCCATTGAATTCTTCTCAGCTTGACGTCATTAGAACGTATTTAGATTCTCTTGCGATTGATAAAGTCATAATAGGCTCACCCTCCTGGCACCGGGCGCTGGCGCCTTTTCAGATCGCCGAATTAATTGCTGACCGGGTCACTCCGAAAAACGCATTTATTTACGATGGTGATTTTTACCGAGAAGAAGGTTGCGGTTACTGGGACGTATTAAAAAGACCCGATACTAAAGATCATGCGTGGCGCAAAAAATTTACCTGGCTGCCTTCACTGGAAGGTTCTAAAGATTTAATCCCGGTATTTGACCCGCCATTAACGATCAAAGTGATTGGTGATCCGGCGCTGGATACCGCGCTTAATTTTGGTAGTATACCAGATGCCGAAATTGCCAGAACTCGTAAAGAATTAAATGTGCTTCCTGCTCAACAACTCTTACTGGTCTGCGGCACAAAAAAAATTGATGAAGATTTGGCAATGATGGATGCTTTGTTAAAGCATGGTCTGCATGAAAATTTTCAAATTAGAATTTTATTGCATTCAGGTACGGAAGATTACAATCTGCATATTTCCTCGCACTTGTCACTTATTCGTGATCATCTGCTACCTAACCAATATAGTATTGTGATCAACAATTTTATTTTCCCAAAACTCAACATTCATAACCAAAACAATCCCTATTTGATTAATGTAAATTACCCTCGAGATCAAATCGCCGCTATCCCCGATCGACTTTGCTGCGCCATCCCTGGTACTCAGGCAACTCAAGCCGCGATAAATGGCATACCCGTTTATTGTCATTTACATACTTCATATTTACGCGATAGCAGAATAGACACAGGGCCAGAAGGTGTAATTTCATTCTTAGGAATTGAGCGCAGCAAACGTGATCCTCTCACGCGGGAAGATTTAGGTTTGTCGGCACAAACATCCCTGAGTGTAGTTAGCGGATTATTATCTCAAGACATTGAAATCCTCAATATTGTTGCTACAGATCCAGACCCAACACTTTCGGAACGTATACAGCAATTAACTGCGCAAGATGCTAGTGGTAATCTTGAAAATACCATAGGTGGTATTTGTGAGAAAAAAGGCATAGTAGCTTATAGAACCCCAGCATTATTTTACAAACAAGCAGTGTTGAAAGGAAATAATGCGGGATTAGCTAACCTGGAGCGATTGGTTGCTGGGCGAAATCTAGAGGCATGTATTGCATTGTCTTCTATCTTTGAAAAGGGTGTGAGTGAATTAATTGCTGCTGATGGAGTACGCGCTACTCAATTGCTTTACCAAGCATGGCAGGCAGGTGGTGAGGAGAGAGCATTGCATCACTTAAACCGTATTAAAAATGAAAAGCCGGAGTTTGCTGCTGAAGCGTTTTATGCTCGTGGATTGTGTTGGGAATTTGATTACAATAATTGTGTGATTAACAAAGCCGCTGATCATCAACGTGACTCCGCGATTAATCATATGCTCAGTGCATTTAGCCAGGCAACCGAGAAAGGCCATACACTTGCCGGTGATAAAATAAAAGAATATGAAGCCTTACAACCACAACCTGCCACAGTATCACTAGCACAAAATCCCTTTACCCGTTATGGTGGGTCTACATCTGCAGCAATTACTCAACCACCAGCGAGTGATTATAAGCCCCACACTCCTCACTTGTAATGGTAGCGCGGGATATGACCCTAGTTAGAACCTGTCATTCCCGCGCAGGCGGGAATCTATTCATTAAAACTTCAGAAGCAAGAGTAAACTCACAATGGATTCCCGCCTGCGCGGGAATGACAGCGTTGGGTAATGAAGTCCCCGTCCAGTCTATCCAGTTTGCACTGGAAACTTTATTGGCTATTCTGAAACCTTGATAATTCTGTCATTCCCGCGCAGGCGGGAATCCATTGTTAGGAACTAGATGCTTATGCCGCTCTAACAGAACGTTGCATATCCTGTATCTCAACTTCACTCACCGCATTAGCAATCATAGCTTTTGGAGCAAATAACCCAGCAGGATTTTGCGCGAACTTTTTTACCGACTGCGTAGCTTGATCAACAACACTATTTGGCTTCATGTTACCAATTATTTCACATTCAATCACCAAACAGATACCCATAATAGATATGCTAGGTATCGGCACAAGGCAAGCTGCTAACGCAATTCCAACCATGCCAAAGCCTAATAAGGGTAATATAAATGGCGAAGCAAACATAGCGGCACCAATCAGAAACACACCGATAGTTAACAGAGTTGCCAGCGCGGCTGAACGCACATATAACGGCCCTGATAAAGTTTCCTGCATATCATCAGCTGAGTTAATTAACGCGGCAGAGGCAGCTTGCACGTCACCTTCTTTTTTGATTGCGGTAACAAGCGCAGCGGTTTTGTTAACAGTATCAGTTAACTTCACCAGATTTGTTTTCCAGTTACCTTGCAAATGATTATACGATTTTTCAATTATTGTATGCGCCAATTCAACACTGTTAGCAAGATAATCATTTATCAAATCATTTAATAAAGTATTCTGGTCTTCAGTTTTAAGTTTCTTTAAATTGTTTAACGCTTCCAACAATTCAATAAATTCCGGCTCCGCGCTGCCTTGGTAATAATAAGAATAACTACTCTGATTTTCCAAAGTGAAATAGGGCGATGCATAAAACGTTAATAAGTTTCTTTGTGTCAACTCTAACTGATTCAAAAGTTCAATCCAACGCTTGTTCTCAGTGTTTTGAATACTGATAGCATTGTTAGCAGCAACAGTTAACTCAAGATAGGTAAACATAACAGCCCCTTTGAAGTGTTCAATATTTAAGCTATTCTACATGTCTATTATTAAGGCAATATTAGTGTTAAATTAAGATTTATTAAGAGGTAAGCTATTGAATGTATTCATATTTCAACTTCTTGGAGGCTGGCGCTGCAGCGGCTACCACTCTGTCATTCCCGCGCAGGCGGGAATCCATTATTAGCATTGCGATTCTACGAATGGATTCCCGCCTACGCGGGAATGACAGAAGCGGGGCGGAATAGGGTGTACGATTTCTTCACCTCTCCC
>JAZKAT010000043.1:0-21014 GCA_040389045.1 Pseudomonadota bacterium
TGGTTTATGCCTGGGCTGAGCAACAGTTTGAAATACTAGCTAAATTATCTATTGCACCGGAGAGAATTATTTTTGATGTAGGGATTGGTTTTGGTAAAAATGCCTCGCAATCGTTAGAGTTGTTGCAGCGTTTTGTTGAATTTAAAAATTTAAATGTGCGTTTGTTGGCGGGGCATTCTCGCAAATCTTTCCAATCTATCTTCACTATGAAACCAGCGCCGTTTCGTGATATTGAAACGCTGCCAATTTCGCTTTATCTCAATCAATTGCAGACGGATTATTTGCGCGTACACAATGTGGCTGATCATGCCAGGGTATTTAAGGTGGCTTCTGAATTCACCCACAATGGGGAATGACAGAGGCTACTGTTATAAGCTGTAGGGTACCATTCAGTTTATGCGCAAGATGAGCTGTATCATCATCCTTTGAATCTGAGGGATTGATGCTAGCCCTTCGAAGAAGCGGTGACACATTTGATGCTACTCCGTTAGCGGCAGGGGTTCTGATACCCTGCTTCACATCACTGTATGCACGCTCCAAATTTTCAGGAGAAATATGCAAACGGCCACACAATTCAGCCGTTGATGATCTGGGTGCTGCTATCGGCACTACCTTTGCAGCACTCAGTAACTGATAACGGGCATTGATATTCGGCAGGGCCGAATAAAAAAACTTACAGATACCTGCCGTTAATATAATCGAGGGCAGCGCTAAAAAAGGCATGCCGAAAACCACCGCAGTGGTGCCAGCCGCACCCATTAACAATGCCGCCTGACCCGTACCATTACTGATAGCATGACCTACCAGCCATGCAACGGATGTTCTGAAGCTACTACGACTTGCTATTTGCAAGGGATTGAGTGCATCCGGGTGGTTGACAGACTGGCCATGCTCAATCACCGCATCAAAAGGTCCCACAACATTTTTAAATCCGAATGGCAAATGAACAACTGAATCAGTGGTCGCCGCACCCAAGGCCAGCACTGGCCCTATCAGCTTACAGGCATTTTTAACCATCAGTCCCAACGTAAAGATTGTCACCACAGAAACAATGCCGGTGACAAAAATGAGTTTCAATCCCTCCATCAGCACACGCCCAGCATGCTGCCACGAGTTTTCATTATCTCGCTTATAAAAATGGTTCTTACCATAAGTAACGAGCTGACCCGGATTTTTAATAAGACTGGAAATTCCCGTCCAAAGAATAGATGTCAGGCCTACAAAGGTCACCGCAGCAAAAACCGTCGCCACAGGAAAAGCCAGCCACGAGAATGTCGCCACACTGGCCAGCAGAGTGGTCCAGACATTAAACGCCAGACACGCATAGACCGCACCCGTGGCAAGGGAACCGGCACCCAACACTACGCAAAGTAATTTCTTAAACCAACCCACTTCCTTGTTTTGATCATCCACCCAGAGGCGCAATACACGCTTTGTTCTCTCTTGACCATTGCCTTCGGAATAATCCGGATTGGGAAGAGTTTTTTTGGTGAATATCTGTCTCAATGTGTCGGTGATATCAAGTTGAAAGAGATAATAATTGCAATAAGTACCCGAGACCGCAACCACACCGGATATTAACTGCCAGGCTCCGTGAAGCACGCCAAAAATACTAACTCCCGCCACAGCACCATCACTGACACCGATAATAGCGGATGTAGCCGTTGATACAATTTCTATGACTTTTTTATCACTACGGTCAGCCTGTTGCTCAGAACGTACAATACCATACTGATTAGTTACTCTAAAATCACCGTCTTTTGCAACCCAATAACATCTTGCAAAAATCTTGTCTGAGAAAACTGTTTGTCCGGAATTAATTTTTTGGTTGAGATATTCATAATCCATCCCAACAAGATATTTCAGACTGGGATTAGTATTAAAGTCTCTGTTAAAAGTTGCATAAAGTTCGTCAATTTTAGCTTTTAGATTCCCGGCGGTGCTTTTGTTTAATTCATCAACCCATCCCGAAACTATATTAAAACGGCAGTCTAACATTAGTTTTGAATAAAATTTTTGATTATTGACAATCCTGCAGTCAACTCGGAGGTCCGCAGCAAGATGGCGGATATTTTTTTTAAGATCTTTCAAAAAGCCATCATTGAGATCACTGTCCATCATGCCTTCAAATATCAAGCAGAGTTTAGCTATCAATAGACGTTGTTGGTCACGGTTAAAACCGCTGCCCGATTGCAACACATCAACCATTGCCAGCTTAAATATTACAAACCACTTCGACCCCATCAGGGCAAACCGTTCAGTCAGCGCAATAAATTTGTCGTGCACTTCTGATGTATAGTCACCATCGTAATAACGGCCATTTTTATGTTGGGTAACTTGCGAAGAAGCATTGCGGATTAAGTTAGAATATCGTTCCAGAATATCAATATATCCCTGCTTTAATTCATTACAATATTTAATATATTTTTCTTGCGCAAGTTTCACTGCAGCGGATACCTCTGCATTCCCGGCAACTTGTTTAGTATCTTGCAAACAATCAATTCCGTTTTTCTTTGCTAAAAAGCCATTAATTAAACCCTGAATAAATTCCGGATCGGCCCCATTAATACTTTCCAGATTTTTGATAAGATCAACAACAATCTGATTAACAGGCGACAACTTAGGTGACAAAATACCTCTCATCGGCCTAAGTTCGCTTTCCAAATTTTTGCTTGTTTTAATGGTTACACTTGCCAAAACAGCACCAACATCTAAATGATCATAAAGTTTAAAAGTAGATTATTCATTTATCAGTAAATGATTCGCTGTGTCAATAGTCATTATCAAGTCTATCTTCTATTCACCATCCCCGTTTTTGTTATCATCGGGGTTTTATTTGCATCCCCACTTTCTTTTAATTCATTTAGTAAATTACTAACACGATTAAACGTGGAATTACTAAAGAATGAGCCTAACGTGGGATTACTAAAGAATGAGTCTATGGAAATACTTTGCTCTTTTAGGATTGATGTAGAGTTATTTATTTCACATCTCATCAAACTAATAATATCTTGTGGGGTCATATTGACCATAATGTTCAACCAGCCGGTTAACAGTCCTTTACTATGGCTATTTTCAGTTTCAGATTTTATCTGTTTCAATTTGTTAAAAAAGCTTTTTTTCCATCTATAGGCATAAGCATCTAATTGAATTTGATTCCCTGCGGCATCGATAGTTAAGATTATTTTTGATCCGGGCAGCTGATGACTATAAGACCGATGATCATCCTTTTTTGTCATTTTTCCCTGATTTGGAAAGGCATAAGGTAAGGAAAGTGATAACGTTCTAGCAATGACAGGAACGTCCTTATTAGTTTTAGAAAATAAATATTCATGCAAACCAGCAGCAAAGCTTGGGTTACCGCTTCCCGCTTTTGGAACCACTAAATTAACTACGCATCTTAGCTTGTTAATGAGAGGCAATATGTATTTAGCCAAATCGTCATAAGAAAAATTATCTTCACCGATACAGAGGGATCGTGGTGGCTTCCCGCGCTTAACTGCTAATACATAAATTCTAACAAAGTCATCGCTTTGATACTCTGAAATATCTATTTTTTGTTCTGAATATTTTTTAGGTTTAATAATTTCGCATGGATAACTTGAATGACGGTCCCATTTATCTTTTAATGGTTGGGAATAATCACGATCCTTAGACGATAGAAGATCAATTATAACCTGTCTGGTGTAAGGCAAATTAGCGATATAAACTGCCAATTGGGGATCAGATGGTAGATCGTTTTTAGCTTCTCTATCCGCTACTAACAAACTACTGTTACTGTCAGCAACACTATTTCCATTTGTGGCTAACGAGCTAGCCTCATAACATTCTTTTAATTTAATTGGATTTTGCAAATGGATACAGGCATCAAAAACCTCATCGCGCTTGGCAAGATCGATACCCACTATATCCGGATGAAAGCTCACTATTTTTCTGATAAATCCAGCTTTAACTTGCTCCATGTCCAGCGTGGGTTTAATTCCTAAAATTTCAAAATAATTTGGCATACCATCCTCTCATTTTATCATTTAATAGTGTGGTTTTTCTTTATGTATTTGAATGCGCTCATTTTTTTATTAACCACATTTTGTGAAAATAACGCCTGCAAAAGCGCAAGGCTTCTTTATACGCCAATAAACTTAAAAGAATCTTAAATAGGAGGGAATTAGAATTAGGCAGAATTGGCCTTAGCAATTGGGAGTTGGGGCTATCTGGTCTTGGTTTGCCTGCTATTCTAAATCTTTATCCTTTCAACTATTGCTGTCGAGCAATATTATTTTTAATAATCATAACTAACTTGCTTTGTTTTTTCATGGGCATTTTTATAAAAAATAATGAGGTGATTGTTGCGAATGATAGCCTTCTCCGAAAAGTATCCTTTCGGCGGACGAATTGATACATGTATCGGCAGTGGAAAGACCTGTATATTCTTATCCTCGTCATAACAAACATAAATTCCTTTTTTAGGATCAATTAACAATGGACGATTATGATAATAATCAGGTGGAACATGTTCATTTAAGAATTTAATTCGATATTCATGATCCGCACAGGAAACAACAGTTGCCGGTGACACAAAAATAACAACATTAACACAGCCTGTTCCACATGAGGTTTCAATAGTCGCAATGGAATTATTTATCCATGTAGGAGAAATATGATAAGCAAGCTTATTATCCAAAATGGCATACGTCTGTTGTGTTTTAAAATTAATATAAACAGCAGAACGACAATCCTCATCCACAATAGCAGCTGTTTTAGATGGATTATATTTTATTCCACAAACGGTATGAGAGTGAATTTTAGTAACTAACTTATCAAATGTTGAATTACTTGACTGCGCCTGCGCATAACAACTACTTATCCAACTTAACAAAATGAAAGCGAGGAACTCCTGGCAGATCAAAGTAATTTTTTTCCCATGGGTGATGTTTAATATCGGGTTTACCACTGAAATAATTACATACGCCAGGAATTGGATTATCTTTTTCGGGAGCATTGTATACCTCACCATCCCACTTAAGGGTATTTTCAACATTTTGGTAATAGCCTTATCATTTTATATGGCCACTTATAGCTTTATTATAAATGGCCATATATTTATTTATAATACTTTTAATCTTTAGAAAAATGCCTTAAATTGGCGACATATTTTTTAATATGTTAGATTTAGAGTAAGGGTACGTGTGACTAAAGAATACATTATTTATTGCGATGAGTCTGACAGTGAGGGGCAATATTACTCTAATTTCTACGGTGGTGCGGTTGTTAGTTCAAATGATTTAAATTTCTTAATCAATACCATTTTGCAAAAAAAACAAGAATTACATCTTCATTCTGAAATTAAATGGTCTAAATTAACTGATCAATATCTGGGAAAATATACCGATTTGATGGACTGTTTTTTTGATTTTATTGAGCAGGGTAAAATTAAAATACGTATTATGTTTACCCAAAATATTCACTTGCCAAGTAATTTAACAAGCTATCATCGCAGATATCGATACTTTATATTGTATTATCAATTTTTGAAACATGCTTTTGGCTTGCAATATGCGAACACTACAAATTCTCAATTAAGATTTAGAATTTATCTTGATTGGCTGCCAATAAATACCAAAATAATGGTGGAAAAATTTAAAACTTTTATTCATAACCTCTCAAATACTACTGAATTTAAAAAAGCGAATATACTTATTCCTAAGGATCAAATCAGCGAGGTTTGCTCGCATGATCATGTTATTTTGCAATGTTTAGATGTTGTACTAGGCGCCATGCAATTTAGGCTTAATAACAAACATTTGGAAAAACCAATAGGCAGTTACCGGCGTTCAAAAAGAACAATAGCAAAGCATAAACTTTATAACCATATTAATAAGCGAATTCAGCGTATTTATCCCGGATTCAATGTTGGTTGTAGTACATCGACTAGAAGTGATAACTCCAATGCTTGGAAACATCAATATAGACATTGGTTATTCAAACCAAAAAATCACCAAATTGACCTAACAAAATCAAAAGGCTCAACTACAAAAATTAGGACGTAAAAAAACCCCGCTTACGCTAAAACTGCCATAAGGCTATCCCACGTGGAACGTGAGACTTCGCGTTAAGTAGGGCTAAATAAATAATAGCATTGAAGCTTTAGAAATTCTATAGCCAATTATGCTTCTGATTTTATTGTATTTTTTATTCATTAATTATAGAAAGTTAAGTCCACACTCCTACAACACAGTCATTATCACTTCCGCCACCGTATAAAACGAACCAAATACGACTACGCGGTCGCCGGGAGTTGCGCGGTCTATTGCTGCTTGATAGGCGCGCGCGATGTCCGGATAAGGATTGATTTGTTTATCCAGTTTCGCTTTGAAAAATGATTCCTGCAAAATACTTAAGGGTGCGGCGCGCGCTACTGGTAATGCAGCGATGTACCAGTCATCCACTAATTCATTGACGGCTTGCACGGTGCCAACAATGTCTTTGTCCGCTAACATGGAAAATACCGCGTGCGTTTTACCTTCACAGGGTAGCGCGGATAATTTTTTCGCTAATAAACCGGCCGCAGCAGGATTATGGGATACATCAAAAATACGCGTGACGGCGCCGGGAAATATTTGCAGGCGTCCCGGTAAAGTTACTTTTTTGAATGCGTCATTTAGCGCTTCGCGTTCAACGGGTAATCTTGTTTGTAATAATTCAACTGCCATCAACACCGTAGACATGTTTTGCAAAGCCAGTGAAGGCAACGGTAACTTTTGATAGGTGACTTTGGAGGATTGCCAATCCCAGCTATTTTCATGTTGGGTAAAATAAAAATCCTGGCCCTGACAAAATAATTTCGCTTTAATTTCACGGGCATAATTTAACAAGGTAGATGGTGGCTCAAAATCCCCGCACACCGCGGGCCGGTCAGGTCGGAAAATACCGGCTTTTTCCCTGGCGATTAAATCGCGGGTATCGCCTAACAGATGAATATGGTCTAGCGCGATAGAACTCACAATCGTTAAATCGGCATCAATTATATTGACCGCGTCTAGACGTCCGCCCAAACCGACTTCCAGCAAAATAAGATCCAGCGGTGCATTCCGAAAAATTTCCAACGCCGCCAGCGTATTAAATTCAAATATCGTTAATGAAATGTCGCCTCGCGCCTTATTAATTTTTTCAAACGCGCTACAAAAATCCCGGTCGCTGGCTTCAACACCATTAATTCTGATTTCTTCATTCAACCGAATCAGATACGGAGAGGTGAAGGCGCCTACATTATAGCCCTGTGCCCTATACACAGCCTCAAGACCAGCCACACAAGAGCCTTTGCCATTGGTACCACCAATCGTAATAACTGGGCAGTCAGGGGTTAACAGACCTAGCTTGTCGGCGACCTGGCGCACCCGAGCAAGACCCAGCTCCATTTCAGTCGCATGGACCGTACTGATATAACTGACCCATTCTTCCAGCGTTTTCGCTTTCATTCTTGCCTCATAAATTGTTGGTAACAAGTCTGAATACACCCCCACTAGCTGTGTACAACTACCAAAGCTTGCTGGTTATCCTTTTTCCTCCACAGGCTTGTGCGAATTCAGCGACTCACCTACCGAGTTATGCACAAGCTAAAATACGTGTAACTTATTAAATAATCATTCATTTTTACACTTTTCCACAGAAAATCCCTGCTTTATAAAAAGCTCTACAAAATAAGGAATATATATAAATATATTTTAATTACCATGGGCGACACAATCTGCTTATTCATCAATATGTAATTTATGAAAGAACCGTTTAAATATCGGCGCGAAAATAATGCCGATAATGGCAATGAAAGTCAGCCCACTGAATAACGCATAAAAGCCTGCGAACATTTTGCCACCATAAGTGGTCAACGGTACTACTGGCCCCATTCCTGAAAGAATCATAGCTGCATTACAAAACGCATCTACCCAAGGCATATGTTCATAATAATGATAACCCACCATGCCTATTCCTAATGCAATGCCTATCAAAGTTGCACCTATGGTCAGATTTTTGGCAACGTGTAACAAAAAGAGATGAACAGGCTGTAAAGTTTTGTTCATTTTCAGACCTTCCATATGGGATTTATCACTAATAGTACACCAGCCATAATAAATTCTCATTGTTCAAAACAACTGTTTAACCCCGGTTGAGACTGTGTATAACCCCTATACCCGGATATTTATCCCAAACCATACAGAAAATAATCGGTTTAAACACATGCATATGGAAAGTTATATACAAGATAATTTCTCTATAACCAATTGATTTAATGTTGAAAATATCAGTTATCAACAGAAATTACCTCCCATAGTTAAAATCTCTACCAAATAAGGAATATATATATAATCTTATTTTAATAACTTCGGGAGATTTATGAACTCAAGAGCCAGAATAATTTGACAAAAATCCGAATCGAACCTATGATTAGCCCCCTAACAAAAGTTCAGAGTAGCGACTAATGAAAAGAACATTCAATCCTAGCGTTGTTAAACGCAAAAGAACCCATGGCTTTCGTGCCCGTATGGCAACCAAAAATGGTCGTGCTGTATTAAGCAGACGCCGTGCAAAAGGCCGTCAACGATTAGCAGTTTAAATAGCGACTTGAAAAGTTTTCCGCGTGATCGCAGGTTATTGGCTAAAGCGGAATTCCAGGCTGTTTTTGATGAATCAAAAAAAGTAAGTCAACGTTACTTACTAGCCCTCTACCGACCTAACCAGAAAACCGAAGCTCGTGTGGGTATTATGGTTGGTAAACGAGCAGTCAATTTAGCTGTGGCAAGAAACCAGATTAAACGGGTGATACGCGAGAGTTTTCGTGTCAACCAGGAAAAGTTACAGGGACTCGATATTATTGTGATGGTGCGCCATCAGTGCAATGTGTTAACGAAAGTCCAACTACGGGAAGGCGTAGAAAAGCTGTGGCAAAATTTATCAACCCAATATCAAAAACAGCACTGTTAATTTTACGGATTTATCAGTATTGCATAAGTCCCTGGTTTGGTGCGTGTTGTCGTTTTTACCCCTCTTGTTCACAGTACACGGTTGAAGCAATTCACCAGCATGGTTTGCTATCAGGTTGTTATTTGATGATACGCAGAATTTTACGTTGCCACCCTTGGCATAAAGGTGGTTTTGATCCAGTTCCGGAAAATATTCACTATGTTAACAAATATGATTGATTACTTACGCTACGCACTTTATCTGGCACTCATTGTCGTTACGCTGGCGATTTATCAAGCCTGGGACAAAGAACATCCGCAAACGACAGCTATACCTGAAACTGAATCGGCACAAACGGTTGCCAAAGACTATATTCCATCGGTCACTGAAACCAATACCGCAGCCGCGACTACCGCCACGTCAACGTCACCAACAACGACTCCTGCTCTTGCCAGCTCTGCTGGACAAATTGTTCATGTCACTACCGATGATATGGAAGTGAGTATTGATACGCAGGGCGGCAATATTGTTCAGCTGCGCTTATTGAAATATCCTGAAGAATTGCATTCAACCCAACCGTTTTTATTTTTAAATGAAAGCGCTGACAAAAAATTTATCGCGCAAAGTGGTTTGTTAAGTACTGTTGGGCCTGATACTTCCAAGGGTCAGGCGGTATATCAAACTGAAAAGACTGCCTACACGCTGGCTAATGGCCAAGACCAGTTACAAGTTAATCTTAGCTGGCAAGGTAATGACGGTGTAACGGTCACTAAAACATTTACTTTTAAGCGCGATAGTTACGATATAGGAGTCGCTTATCAAGTTGCCAATAAATCCAAAGCCGCCTGGCAGGGAAATTTATATTTACAATTGATGCGCAAAAACTCCCCGCCACCCAGTGCGAAAGGCTTTGTCAGTTTAACCACTTATTTTGGCGCCGCGGTTTCCAGTCCAGAAAAACCATTTAACAAAATTACTTTTAAACAAATGCAAGATACTCCCTATAGTCAAAACATAGTTGGCGGCTGGGCGGCCATGGTTCAGCATTATTTTGTCAGTGCCTGGATACCGGATAAAAATGTCACTTCACAATATTTTTCAAAAGTTACCAATGATGGTTTATATACTATAGGCATGATAGGCCCTGGCTTGTCCGTGGCGCCGGGTGAAACCATTGCTACCCAAGCGAATTTCTATGCCGGCCCAGCAATCGCTGACCGTCTGGAAAGTGCCGCGCCCGGATTGCAGTTAACGATTGATTATGGCTGGTTCTGGTTTATCTCTATTATCATTTTCTGGATGATGCAAAAAATTCATAGCGTAGTAGGCAATTGGGGTTGGTCAATTGTACTGGTAACGCTAGTCATTAAATTATTGTTTTACCATTTATCAGCAAAAAGCTATCGCTCTATGAGTGTCATGAAAAAATTGCAACCGCGCATAGAACAAATGAAAGAACGCTTTGGGCAAGATAAACAAAAGTTTACTCAAGGCATGCTGGAACTTTATAAGAAAGAAAAAGTTAACCCTATGAGTGGCTGTTTACCTATCCTGATTCAAATTCCAGTTTTTATCGCGCTGTACTGGGTATTGATTGAGAGTGTGCAATTGCGTCAAGCGCCATTTATGTTGTGGATACAGGATTTGACGTTGAAAGACCCTTACTATGTATTGCCAGTGATGATGGGTATTTCCATGTTCCTGCAACAACGGTTGAATCCACCGCCGCCTGATCCTATGCAGGCGAAAATTATGATGATGATGCCGATTGTATTCACGGCAATGTTTTTGAATTTTCCAGCCGGGCTAATGCTGTATTGGTTTGTTAATAATACCTTATCGTTTTTGCAACAATGGTACATCATGCACACGATTAATAACCAAGGCGGGAAGCCAGTTCGCAAAAAACGCTAACTATGAAAAATTTAGCTATCGATACCATTGTTGCTCTGGCAACGCCGGCGGGGCGCGGTGGTATCGCGGTTGTTCGGGTCTCCGGCCCCATCGTTACCAAAATCGCCCACCAATTGTTGAATCGCTTACCAAAACCTCGCACCGCTACGCTCTCTGTCTTCGTTGATCAACAACAAAATCCTCTTGATGAAGGAATCGCGCTTTATTTTCCCGCGCCCAATTCTTTTACTGGCGAAGATGTTTTGGAATTACAAGGCCATGGCGGACCAGCGGTTATTGATTTATTAATTCAGGCAATTTTGCAAAGTGGTGCACGTATGGCGCGGCCTGGTGAATTTACCGAGCGTGCATTTTTAAATGACAAAATAGATCTTGCGCAAGCGGAAGCCATCGCGGATTTAATTGATGCGGTGTCAGCACAAGCGGCGCGATCGGCGTTGCGTTCCCTGCAGGGTGAATTTTCCGCGCGCATAAATCAATTGGTGGAAATGTTAATTCGTTTGCGTATGTATGTTGAAGCGGCAATTGATTTTGTTGAAGAAGAAATTAATTTTTTAGCGGACACCCAAATCAGCACTCAACTTGCCAGCATTACCGATTCGTTAAAAGAAGTATTGAATTCCGCTACTCAGGGCAGTTTGTTGCGTGAAGGCATTACCATTGTAATTGCCGGCGAACCGAATGTCGGTAAATCCAGTTTGTTGAATTATCTCAGCGGTAAAGACACTGCCATCGTGACTGATATTCCAGGCACCACCCGTGATTTATTACGTGAACAAATTAATATTGATGGCATGCCTATACATATTATTGATACCGCGGGTTTGCGCGACAGTGACGATCCTATTGAGCAGGAAGGTATGCGCCGCGCGCAACGCGAAATTGTTCAGGCGGATTTAGTCTTACTGTTACAAGATGCCAGCAAACCTCACGCTGTGCCCGCCGCAATTCCCACCACCGCCAGGCAACGTGTGATCACGGTTAAAAACAAAATTGATTTAACGAATGATGCTCCGGCCATACACACAGACCACGGTAAAACTTCCATAACCCTGTCGGCTAAAACCGGTGCGGGTATGGAATTGTTAACTGGCCATATCAAAGCTAGTGTGGGTTTAACCGAAAATAATGAAGGTATTTTTTCCGCGCGTCGCCGTCATCTTGATGCGTTGGCGCGCGCTCAGGAATTTTTACAGTGCGGCTATCACCAGTTGACGGCAAATCGTGCCGGTGAATTACTGGCGGAAGATTTACGTCAAGCCCAATTCGCTTTAGCTGAAATTACCGGAGAATTCCGCGCCGATGATTTATTAGGACGGATTTTTTCAAGCTTTTGTATTGGCAAGTAAATTTTAGTTGTGGCATATGAATCACATAAACTCTGCGTTTAGGTTTAAACTAATAGTATAGACAGGTGAGTTTTATGGATAAATTTGAAAATCGACATAGCGCCGGCGTATTGTTAACAACTTTGTTGTCTGCGTATGCGGATAGACGTGATGCTATCGTATTGGCGTTGCCGCGTGGCGGCGTGCCGGTCGGTTATGAAATTGCGAAATTATTACATTTACCGTTAGATGTTTTTATCGTTCGCAAGCTGGGTGTGCCAGGCCAGCCAGAACTTGCCATGGGTGCAATTTCCTCCGGTAATGAACCTGTGTTTAATAATCAAGTCGTGCGTGACTTGCGAATTTCTCACGAAGCCATAGAACAAGTGTTAGCGGCAGAGCAACAGGAATTAAAACGTCGTGAAAAAACTTATCGTCGTGGTCGGGGCCCGCTAAATGTTAAAGATAAAATTGTAATTTTAGTTGATGATGGAGTGGCGACCGGTGCGACGATACGTGCCGCCATCCAAGCCTTACGCCGTCTGCATCCCGCATTTATCATTGTCGCGGTACCGGTCATTGAAAAATCCATTTTTTCAAAACTGGCTTTACTCGCCGATAAAGTCATTTTCTTATCGAAGCCGGACAATCTTTGGGCGGTGGGCGCGCATTACGAAGAATTTGATCAAACCAGTGATAAGGAAGTGACTATGTTACTGGCAAGTAATGTGGCGAAGGGTGAGAAGGACGATAGCAGAGACCATTGATGCATCTCCCTCGCCCACCTGCGGGCGAGGGAGAAACCTTTAACGATTATACGTCATCACATACTGCGCTGTGCCTATCACATGTGGTTGGATCGCGCCTAGCACGGTGCCAGCATCGGAACCGGAGGATAAGGCCACTGGCGCATTCAATGCGTACAAGGTGAAAATATAATGGTGCAAATGTCCTGGCGGCGGGCAGGGGCCATAATAACCCAGCTGGTTGCTACTGTTATTACCCACTATCGTTCCTACCGGTGGCAGCGCTGCTGAGGGCAGCTGAGAGGTGGTATTGGGTATGTTGAACCAGACCCAGTGATAAAAAGTTCCTGAGGTGGCGTCAGGGTCACTCACGATCAAGGCAAACGCCTGAGTGTTGGCAGGTACGCCAGTCCATGCCAGTGGTGGCGATCCATTCTGGCCATCACAAGTATTAAAAGTAGGAATTCTACCCATAGGTGGGGCTGCGGAACTGGTTAATTGAAACGTATCAGTGGTTGCCGCATTCACGGAACCAAACCAGATCATGGCCATGATGGCTAAACATTTCGCAAACCCTTTCATACAAACTCCTTAATAAATTAATACGCTAAACATTCTAAAAAGAATGGTTTAAAAATTAAACATGCCAAGCTATAATGCGAACCTTAAAAAATGTGCCTGTTTATACTATTACACTTTAGGTTATTTTCGAAATGTTACCCGATATCCAACAAGAATTTGATGTCATTGTCGTAGGTGGTGGCCATGCCGGCACCGAAGCCGCGCTGGCGTCCGCGCGCTTGGGCGCAAATACCTTGTTGTTGACACATAACATTGAAACCTTAGGGCAAATGTCCTGCAATCCCGCCATTGGTGGCATAGGCAAAGGTCATTTAGTCAAAGAAATTGATGCGCTGGGCGGAATCATGGGGCGTGCCGCCGATCGCGCCGGCATCCAATTCCGGATTTTAAATGCCAGCAAAGGCCCCGCGGTGCGCGCGACCCGTGCCCAGGCCGACCGTGCTCTTTACAAACAAGCGATACGTTACACTTTGGAAAGCCAACCGAATCTGGCGATTTTTCAACAAGCGGTGGATGATATTTTAGTCACGGGTGAACGAGTGACCGGTGTCGTCACACAAATGGGTTTAACTTTTAAAGCCCGTAACATTGTGTTGACCGCGGGTACTTTTCTATCGGGAAAAATCCACATTGGTTTGAATAATTATGAAGGTGGCCGTGCCGGTGACCCGCCAGCGAAAACTTTGGCGCAGCGCTTGAAAGAATTACCGTTACGCATGGGCCGCTTAAAGACCGGTACCCCACCGCGAATTGATGGACGCTCTATCGATTTCAGTGTCATGGAACGGCAAGATGGTGATACGCCTACGCCAGTATTTTCTTTTATGGGCAATGTCACTGATCATCCGCGGCAAATCCCTTGCTACATCACGCATACCAATGCGACTACGCATGATTTTATTCGCGCAGGCTTGGCACAATCTCCTCTGTATACCGGGGTCATTGAAGGTGTGGGCCCACGCTATTGTCCTTCGATAGAAGATAAAATTATGCGTTTCGCCGATAAAACGTCGCATCAAATTTTTGTAGAGCCGGAAGGTTTGACTACTCACGAAGTTTATCCCAATGGTATTTCCACCAGTTTGCCGTTTGATGTGCAATTAAAATTTGTGCGTACTATGCGGGGTTTTGAAAATGCGCATATCACCCGACCGGGTTATGCTATCGAATATGATTTTTTTGATCCGCGAGATTTAAAAGCTACACTGGAAACCAAAACCATAGCCGGCTTGTTTTTTGCGGGACAAATTAATGGTACTACAGGTTATGAAGAAGCAGCGGCGCAAGGTTTAATGGCGGGCACGAATGCAGCGTTAAAATCCCAGGATAAAGCACCCTTCACCTTGCGTCGCGACGAAGCTTATATTGGTGTGTTAATTGATGATTTAATTACTTGCGGCACGAAAGAACCTTATCGAATGTTTACTAGCCGCGCCGAATATCGCTTGTTATTGCGTGAAGACAATGCTGATTTGCGCTTAACGACGAAAGGCCATGAACTGGGCCTGGTGGATGAAACACAATGGCGCGCCTTCGCGACTAAACAAGAAGCTATAAACGTAGAAAAAGTGCGCTTGAAAAAAACCTGGATACGCCCCGATACCAAACTGGGCGAAGCGGCCGCGCACTTGTTACAACAAGCGTTAACGCGTGAATATAACGCGGAAGAATTATTACGCAGGCCGGAATTGTCTTATCAAAAATTAATGTCACTGGCGGAACTTGGTCCGGGCCTTGAAGATGACAAAGCGGCGGAACAAATTGAAATTCAAATAAAATATGCGGGTTATATTGAACGCCAGGAAGCGGAAATTGCCCGTCAGCGTCATTACGAAGAATTAAGTTTACCCGCTGATTTGAATTACGATGAAATCACCAGTCTGTCGACTGAGGTCAAACAAAAACTTAATGCTGCCAGACCAGCGACTTTGGGTATGGCGTCACGGGTGCCCGGCGTCACGCCAGCGGCCATTTCATTATTGTTAGTGCATCTTAAAAAACGTAAAGCAGTCAAAAAGCATGACCCAGATACCGAATGATTTAAGCGCGGCGTTAACCGCGAATGGCTATAATTTTCCGCCCGCAGTCAGTGAGCGGTTGTTGGCTTATTTACAATTATTGGAAAAATGGAACCAGGTTTTCAATTTAACCGCCATCAATGAAATTGGCGAAATGATACCCCTGCATATTTTGGATAGCCTGGCGATCACGCCGTTTTTAACCGGTAAGCGCATTATTGACGTAGGTACCGGCGCCGGTTTGCCGGGCATACCACTGGCGTTGACGCAGCCCGACAAAGAATTTTTTTTGTTGGACAGTAATGGCAAAAAAACCCGATTTTTAAACCAGGTGAAATTGGAACTGGGCATAAAAAACATTGAAATTATCACTGCCCGCGCCGAAGATTTCACGGCGCCTGCGCCTTTCGACAGCATAGTCTCTCGCGCTTTTTCGTCAATTCCTGTAATGTTAGCAGTGACTCAACACCTGGTTGCTCATGACGGTCAATTTATAGCAATGAAAGGTACGTTTCCTCAGCAGGAAATTGAGCAAATACCGGCTGATTTTCGTGTCCTTGAAGTCCATAAACTATCTATAACTGGATTGTCTGCGCAGCGGCATGTGGTATGTATTAAACGACTTTAGAGAAGGACGTCGCAGTGGGAAAAGTTATCGCAGTAGTCAATCAAAAAGGCGGCGTGGGTAAAACCACGACCAGTATCAATTTGGCCGCGGCATTTGCGGCGATGAAGCGTAAAGTTTTATTGATTGATTTGGATGCGCAAGGCAATGCGACCGTGGGCAGCGGCGTCAATAAAGATGATGTGGCGGCTTCGACCAAAGATGTTTTACTAAACGATGTGCGTATTGAAGATGCCGCGGTTAACACCCTGGCCGGTTATGATTTGTTAGGCACCGATGATGAATTGATTGCGGTGGAAGTGCAATTGATGCAAATGGCGCAACGCGAAAACCGTTTGAAACAAGCCGTGGCCAGTGTGATCAGTCATTACGATTATATTTTAATTGATTGCCCGCCTTCGTTAAGCATGTTGACCGTTAACGCATTAGTGGCGGCGGATTCGGTATTGATTCCCATTCAGTGTGAATACTACGCGCTGGAAGGTTTGAAAGGCTTGCTTAGCACTATCGAACAAATTCAGACAACCGTGAATCCCAAACTTTATATCGAAGGCTTGCTGCGTACTATGTACGATGGCCGCAACCGTTTAGCACTAGATGTTTCGGCGCAATTATTACAACATTTTCCAGACGCGGTTTACCGCACCGTGATTCCGCGTAACGTGCGGCTGGCGGAAGCGCCTAGTCACGGTATGCCAATTATTTTATACGATGGTAAATCGCAAGGTTCAGTGGCTTACTTAACATTGGCGGGTGAAATGTTAAGACGGGTTGAAGAAGCGGCGGCTACCGGCGCAGTCCCAGCGTGAGAACTTTTTATGACCGCATATGTTGAAGCGTCACCCTTAGGCAAAAATAGTGAATATGTTTCGCAATATCAGCGTGATTTGTTATTTCCCCTGCCCCGCCAGACCAAACGGGATGAAATTGGTGTGCCTGATCCGTTACCGTTTTTTGGCGCGGATATCTGGAATGGCTATGAAATTTCCTGGCTGGATAGTAAAGGGAAACCGCAGGTAGCAGTGGCCGAGTTTGTTTTTCCCTGCACCTCGCCCAATATCGTTGAATCAAAATCTTTTAAATTATATTTGAATTCATTTAACAATACGCAGCTGGATTCAGCGGCAGCGGTTACGGCGTTGATGACCCGAGATTTGACTGCGGCGGTGGGTGCGCCGGTGGGGGTTGATTTAGTGAAAGTTGATGAATTTCCCGATACAAAAATTCAAGTGTTTTCCGGGACTAATTTAGATTTACTGGAGGTGGCTTGTGACACTTATACGGTGCAGCCGGCATTTTTAACCACGCAAAATTCTACGGCGCGCGAAGTTTTATTTTCTAACTTATTGAAATCAAATTGTCTGGTGACCGGTCAACCTGACTGGGGTTCGGTGAAAATCGAGTATCAGGGCAATACAATTAATCATGAAGGTTTGTTAAAATATATTGTTTCGTTTCGTAATCATAATGAATTCCATGAGCAATGTGTGGAACGCATTTTTATGGATATTATGCGTCAGTGTAAACCGGAAAAATTATCAGTTTATGCACGCTATACGCGCCGCGGTGGCTTGGATATTAATCCGTATCGCTCGACGCAGGCGGATTATGCGCCGGGGAATATAAGGTTGTGTAGGCAGTGAGAAATCTGACAGGAAGGCACCATGACTAAAAAAACCACCCACTTCGGTTTTACTGAAGTTCCAACCGGCGAAAAATCCGGCCGTGTGGCGGATGTATTTCATTCGGTCGCCAAAAAATATGATTTGATGAATGACTTGATGTCATTTGGTTTGCACCGCGTCTGGAAACGTTTCACGATAGCCCAAGCTAACATTCGTCCTGGCCAAGTCATTTTAGATATCGCTGGTGGTACCGGTGATTTAACCAAGGCATTCGCTAAAAAAACCGGCAAAGATGGTTTAGTCATCCTTGCCGACATTAATGAAAAAATGCTGGCCCAGGGACGTGAACGGTTACTGGATGAAGGGATAGTCGGCAATGTCAAATATGTACAGGCCGACGCAGAAAACCTGCCGTTTCCCGCAGATTATTTTGATTGTGTGAGTATGGCGTTTGGCTTGCGCAATGTCACCGATAAGCAAGCCGCGCTGCGTTCTATTTATCGGGTGTTAAAACCGGGCGGCAAATTGCTGGTGCTGGAATTTTCCAAACCTACCCTGCCTTTGCTGAATACCCTTTACGATAAATTTTCTTTTAACGTGATTCCTAAATTAGGTGAGTGGATATGTAATGATGCCGCCAGTTATCAATATCTGGTGGAATCCATACGCATGCATCCGGACCAGGAAACGTTAAAAAATAATATGCTGGAAGCAGGCTTTGAAGATGTGCAGTATTATAATTTGTCCGGTGGCATAGTGGCATTACATAAAGGATTTAAATATTAATGATCACACCTAGCAAACAATTTCTGATCGAGACCTTGCAGAAAGCGCTGAATCAATATCTGGCGCTGGATCCTGAATCCCACCTGCGTTTGCAAGAATTACAGGGCAAACAAGTAGCGCTGGAGTTGCTGCCATTTAAAATAAGTTTTTATTTGCGATTTTCTGCTGGCCAAGCGCAATTATCATTGGCTACGCTGGATGCGCCAGAAACTACAATCAAAGGCACGCCACTACGCTTGCTGATGTTGGGGCTGGCGCCGCGCGTTGACCGCAAGAAATTTTTTGCCGATGATGTGATCATGCAAGGCAACCCAGTTTTGGGACAGCAAGTCATAGATTTGTTTGATCAATTACACATTGATTGGGAAGAATTCACCGCTAAAGTATTCGGCGATGTGACCGCGCATCACGCGGGCAATGTGGTGCGTAATGCGCGTGAGTGGGTCAACAAAACTCAAATGATTTTAACCCAAAATCTCAATGAGTACCTGCATGAAGAAATCAATGTTTTTCCGCCGAGTGAAGCATTGCAGGATTTTTTTAAAGAGGTAGACGCGTTACGCATGGATACCGACCGCTTAGACGCGCGAGTACAGGTTTTGCAAAAAAAAATCACCGACTTGCCGGGTGACGTATGAAATATTTTACGCGTGCTTTTCGGGTGATGCGCATCAATTATATTTTGGTGCGCTATAATCTGGATGAATTTATCTATACCACCACCTGGTTTTCACCGTTTCGTTTTTTCCGCTTTTTTAATCCCTGGTATTGGGCCTTAAGAAATAAATTAACGCGTGGCCAACGTATCCGTTGCGCGCTGGAAGCGCTAGGCCCGATTTTTATAAAAGCTGGCCAAGTGTTATCAACGCGGCGTGATATATTGCCGGATGATATCGCGGATGAATTAGCCAGGCTGCAAGATCGCGTGGCGCCGTTCTCGGGAAAAAAAGCGGTTAGTATTGTTGAACTGGCTTTAGGGCTGCCTCTTGCCGAAATGTTTTTGCAATTTGATATAGAACCGCTGGCTTCTGCTTCGATAGCGCAAGTGCATGCCGCAACTTTGCGCGATGGCAAGTTAGTGGTAGTGAAAGTATTGCGTCCCGGTATTAAAAAAATTATTGATAGAGATTTAGATTTATTATTTACCCTGGCCAATCTGGCGCAGCGTTACTCAGCGGAAAGCCGCCGGTTCAAACCTATAGAAATTATCGCTGAGATTGAGCACACGCTTTATGATGAATTGGATTTAATGCGCGAGGGGGCGAATGCTTCGCAATTGCGCCGTAATTTTCAAGGTTCTACAATGTTGTATGTGCCAGAAATTTACTGGCCCTATAGTCGAAGCAATGTTTTGGTAATGGAACGTATTTCCGGCATCCCTATCCATGACTTGCCAGCGTTAATCGATTCCGGCGTTAATATGAAGAATCTGGCCGAACGGGGCATAGAAGTTTTTTTCACCCAAGTGTTTCGCGATAGTTTTTTTCATGCCGATATGCACCCAGGCAATATTTTTGTGAGTACAGATAATTTGGAATTTCCGCAAATTCTGGCGGTCGATTTTGGTATAGTTGGCTCATTGTCGGCAAAAGATCAACGTTATCTCGCGGAAAACATGCTGGCGTTTTTTAAACGTGATTATCAACGCGTCGCGGAATTGCATATTGCCTCCGGCTGGTTGCCGCCAGATACGCGCGTAGACCAATTTGAAGGCGCTATTCGCGCAGTCTGCGAACCGATTTTTGAAAAACCTTTAAGCCAAATTTCTTTCGGCCAATTATTATTAAGGCTGTTTCAAGCGGCGCGGCGCTTTAATATTATTATTCAACCGCAATTAATTTTGCTGCAAAAAACTTTGCTGAATATAGAAGGTTTAGGCAGACAAATTTATCCTGATCTGGATTTATGGGCTTCCGCGGCGCCTATTGTAGAGCGCTGGCTAAAAAAACAAATGGGCCCCCGCGCCTTTGTGCAGCGCGTAAAAGATAATTTACCGCTATGGGCAGATATGCTGCCGGAAATTCCCGGTTTAGTGTTTGAAGTATTGAATGAACAAAAGCAGCAATTGGAATTGGCGCGATTTGCGAACCAGCGGGCTGAGCAAGATATCAAGCAGCGCTCAACAAAATCACGTCAACTGTGGGTAGGTTTAGGCGGCGGGTTTTTGTTAAGCGCGGTGGGTTTATCATTGCAACAAGCATTGAGTGTGCCGCTGCTAGGTGTGTTTAGTGGTATTGGGATTGTGTGTTTGTTGCTGGCGGCATGAGGTGCTGTCATTCCCGCGCAGGCGGGAATCCATTCGTTGTGAAACCACAAAGGCGCGGTCTACTCATAATGGATTCCCGCCTGCGCGGGAATGACAGATTTGAGCTGTAATCCTTTAAGTTTCTCTTAAGTATTACCCGCTATCATCCTGGTATTAATTTATTCAATAG
>JAZKAT010000043.1:21114-25294 GCA_040389045.1 Pseudomonadota bacterium
TTAAGTTTCTCTTAAGTATTACCCGCTATCATCCTGGTATTAATTTATTCAATAGTGAGAGCAACAATGTTTAGTCCTATCGCGCCGGTTTGGGAGTATAAAGTTACTCATAATCAAGTAGCTGCCGCTTTGAATGGTTATAAAGAGGCGTTGTTAAAGGCCCCCTTTCCATTAAGAAATTATGCAAATTTGAGTAATTTTATCGCGTTTCACCATACAAAAATATTTAATATCCCTGTCTTTAATGATCGACTGGATGATTCAGAACAAAATTTATGTGACCTCTTGAATTATTTCCAACAATTAACACGACTGGTTCAAGCATTGACAAGCATGACTGCTGAATTGGCAAAAGCGCGCCAAAATAAAGACTTACCCTGCTGCGATAAAGTTCCTTTGGAACTCCTGCAGCAGTTCGATGCATCGATTCAAGCAAGTTACAGCGAAGCATTTGAAGTGGCTTCTCGCATTATCCGTTTCCCAATTTCTAATAATATTGGCGAAGATGAAGCATCTTGTGAAGATATCAAACGGTTGACCGAAGTGATTAACTGTATGGAAGTTTTATATAAAGATCCAACGAATGACGATAATTTAACTATTTTTTCTAACAGTATTGCTGGTTTGCAAACTTCAACTTTCAAAGCGCAATCCCTGGTCGGAAATTTGCTTACCGCACTGGGTTTCGCCATGATTATCGCGACTCTTCCCCTTAGCTTAACTTATGGGATGGTGTTGGGCTTGGCGGTGGGGATACTGGGAGCCATGACGGGTTTTTTGGGGCAGGCGTTACGCAATGAGAGTAATGCTGAAATACCACCTACGGAATTTTTTAAAGACGCTAAATTAATTAAAGACGGCGAAGAATTAAAAAGTACTGCCAAGAAAGTTCAATCTGCGTCTGGACGTTATCCGTTTTTTAACGCTTCGATTTTCGATACCACGATATGGTCGCAATCGTCCAATACCGTTATGTTACCAAGACCCATTCTCTAATTAGATTTTCCAGCCTGCGTTTGCATTGACCCAGGCTCATCCCTGTCCGCGCGAATAATGCGTTAAATACTGCATAATTTTATCTTCCAGCAGGCGGTATTGCCAGATTGAACCGTATTTACTGTTAATCATAATCACAAACGCGATCGGTTCCCGGTCGGCGCTCATGGCATAACCTGCCAGAGAAACCACACCCTGAATGGTGCCGGTTTTCGCGCGTACCCGCCATTGAATATTACGCATACGACGTTTTAACGTGCCATCCACTCCCGCCACCGGCAGGGCCGCCACGAAATCATAATTTGTCGCATGATTGTGAAAAGTAAAATCCAGTACCTTAAGCATTTGCGCGGGCGTGACCTGGTTGTAACGCGATAAACCGGAGCCATCCATCAAGCTCATACGCCAGATATCCACGCCAGCGTGTTGCGCGAGTATTTGTTCCACCGCGGTGGCGCCATTTTCCCAAGTACCCGGGCGGTGAGAAAATTTCTCACCCAGTTTTTTAAAAATTGAGCCAGCGATAATGTTGTCAGACATTTTTAACATGTCAGAAATCATTTCCTTCAACGGTTTTGAATCATGGTGCGCAAGTTCAGTGGTTGCGCTGCTGGCCTTGCCTGCCGTGATGGTGCCTTGTACCTCAATACCATTACGCACTAATAAATCATTGAGCAGAGATTTATTGTATTGCACCACATCATTAATCACGGAACTTACCCCGCCGCTATGGCCTTTAGCCAGACAACCGCTAATGGCAACCGTGCCACCGTGCGCAGAGTCGACCCGAATGTAACAGGTGCGGCTGGAACGGGAACGGGTCACCACCGAATTTTGAATATTGGCGTAATAGGTATGGGGATCAGTAACGACTCGGGCGGTGCCACCATTGCGTTTTGCTGGGTGCACGCTGAATGACAGACAATTGTGATTAATGATGCTGGCGCTGATCGGGGCGGCATAGCAAAAACGTTTATCATTCCATTGCCAGCCTGGGCCGGTCGTCACCTCATCGTAAGCCGTATTATCAATTAACACATTGCCGGTGATGGTATGAATATTTTTGGCTTTTAACGCGCTAATCAAATCGGCGAGATCGGCATAAGTCAGCGTAGGGTCACCACTGTTAATCAAATAAACATTGCCCTGAAGGACACTTGCATTCGGGTTTTTAGCATCGGTCACCACGCGTGTCCGAAAGGTAAATTCCGGCCCAAGGTACAGAAGCGCGGCTTCGGCAGTGAGTACTTTCAAAGTACTGGCCGGAACAAAAAGGTTTTTTTCATTAAGATTGTAAAGTTGATCGCCATATTTCATCGATTTGATGGTAATGCCGATTTTGGAATAAGGACTGACTTTTTGTAAAGCATGATTAATGTTAGCGTTAAGTTCGTATGTGCCTTTAATGGTTGGGCCGGTAATGGCTGAAGCGGTGGTCCCCAACAAAGATGTTATCCCTAATGTTATTATTATTGCCAATAATCGCATGGCTGCTCCCTGTTATAAACTAAGCATCTAATAACTTAGCTTGTACTAAACTTGCATGGATATGTAAACACTTGTGCTACAATGCGTTTTTAACGGCTAGTAGCGAGTGGCTTTATAAACCACCTAATACGATAAGTATATACTAACCCATTAAAATTTTGAGTTTTTTAGCAGGAGAAGAGCAGTGAGTAAAAACCCTATACTGAGGGATTATGTTAGCGATTTAGACAAGTTTCTGCAGGAATTTGACCAGCAGCATCCGGTTTTATCGCAAACCCAGCAACGGGAAGTCACCAAATACCGCCGCATCTATCGCTTGCGGGATGAAAATGCCGAAAAACCCACGCTACCCGCAACGAAACTTTGGGAAGGATTTTGAGTTATGCAAAACATATATGCCCGTTTGTTGCCGTTTATTTTCCTTGGAATTGCCTTAGTCGCCTTAATTTTTGGCTTGATTTTGCTCGCTTATTTATTTATCTTTGGCGCGCTGGTGGGGCTGGCTTTATTTACCGTGGCATATATTAAACAACGGTTTTTTGCTTCCAAAGAAATCATCATCCCCAAAAAGCAAGGGCGCACGATTGATCATGATGAATGAACAGAAATCCCCCTATCGTGTAAGATCTATAGCTAGCGGACGCCAATCGCGGTAATCATAAAAAACCATGCACGCTAACCCAAGACGTTCGATTTTTCCGTTATTAGGGATTATGGTATTTGACCATACCAGTCTCAATATTACTTTTCCGGTGTTGACCTTAATTTTCTTTGATACCCACAGCAATTTGTTTGCGCCGGAAACTTCGTATGCGGTGCGCAGCATGTGGTATGGCTTTTGTGTAGCGGTGCCGCACATGGTTAATATTTTTATGGCGCCCGTGTTGAGTTCGCTGTCCGATGAATTTGGCCGAAAAAAAATATTATTCGCGGGTACGTTAGGCGCATTGTTATTTGCCTTGATAGGTGGCTTTGGAATTTATTTGGGACTGATAAGTTTATTTTTTTTAGGAATGATTATTCAGGGAATTTTTTCGCGCACCAATCCTATTGCGCAAGCGGTCATTGGTGATGTCAGTCCAGTGGCGACTAAAATTCGTAACATGGGTTATTTGCAAACGTCAATTTCCATAGGGGCTTTTATCGGGCCATTGCTGGGGGGATATTTTGCTAACAAGTATTTTTTCGCGGAGTTAAATTATTCCTTGCCGTTTTTTATTGCGGCAATCTTTGGTGGGATTAGCTGTGTATTGACGTTATTATTTTTTCAAGAAACGTTAACGGTAAAACGCGCTGCCAGATGGAGTGGTTTTAACTGGGTAGTGGTAAAAGAAGTATTTACCAATCGGCAAGTGTTACAAATTTCGCTGGTTTTATTATTGAGTCAAATCAGCTGGAGCATGTATTACCAATTTATCCCACCGATTTTAAAAGCGACCCTGGGTTTTAATTCCCATGGTTTGGGAATTTTTGTCGGCATGATTTCATTTTGGCTGACGCTGGCGACGACATTTGGCATTAAGATTTTTGAAAAATATTTACCGTTTCGGAAAATTTTGTTGTGGTCTTTGTATTTAGTGTTGATAGGTTTGCTAATCTGTGCGAGTTTTTGTTTAACGCATAAATCGGGCGAGTCGGATTTATTTATCTGGCTGTCCGCCGCGCCTATCGCGATAGGTGATGTGGTTGCCTATAG
>JAZKAT010000044.1:0-35086 GCA_040389045.1 Pseudomonadota bacterium
TTTCTGTCATCCCCACAGGCGGGGATCCATTGATTGCCACCATGCCCCAAGCCCGTGTTCTACTCACAATGGATTCCCGCCTGCGCGGGAATGACAGGGGTGAGTATGATAATTGCGCAACGCCCCCTTGCCGTGTATAATTCACACACACTTCAATCTAAATGCAAAAATACAGTTATTGGGATTGAAATATATAATATTAAATATTTTACAGAAGATACTACCTATGTTGACCAGAGAAGAAGAACAGCAAGCCACCTTCGACACCCAGCTTTTACTGGCTGCACAACATAACGATTGGCAATTTGTCAGAGATCATCTGTCACAAGTTAGGAATATTGAAATAAATTCCTTATTCGATACCCAGGTTTTAATAGCCGCACGCAACAGCGATTGGGGTTTTGTTACTGATTGTCTGGCACATGTTAAAAATATTAATGTAACTTTCACCGATGAAGCAGATGAAGGTAAAACCATATTATGGTTTGCAGCAAAAGCCAGACAGTGGGAATTAGTCAAAACAATACTGCAATGCCCTGGAATTAATGTAGCTGCTCAACAAAAAAATCCATCGTCTGGAAGTTATTCGCTGGCATATATCGATTTTTACTTTGATGACATGACCGACTTAAATCAAAATTCTGCATATGATGATTTGTATCGTAATGTTGTGTGGTTTGCGCTAAAAGACCAGCAAATTGAAATTGTTGAATCTCTGCTGAGAACGGGTCAAACGTCTTTATCTGACTGTGTAGGCTTAACAAAGGAAGTTCAACTTATTTATACTGATCTTGAAAATATTATTAATAATAAATTTTTTATGGGATCAGTTTGTTTGGCTTATGCGCAGGCTGTGGTTTCAACTCTGCTACCCGGAGGGACATCCACTATATTATTGAGTTTTATGAAACCTATTGAAGTTTCTCGCTTGGGCGACACTTGCAGCACATTTTTAAAGGCAGGAAAAGCAAATTACGCACAATTTTTTGTTGGAAATCCAAATCAAACTATTTTAAAAATCGCCGAAAAACAACGCCGCGCTCATATTAATGATGGAATTCCATCATTAAAAAATATTTTTAGAGTGGGGAATCGAAAGTAATCTCTGCCATTCAAAAATGTATCAACATCAACAAATCAATAGAAGGCTATAAACATGAGCCCAGTGAGAGCTGTGCCTGCCACAGAAGCACCACATAGAAGTTTTTTATCAAGAATAACTAACTTTTTTACTGCACCTTTTCGTTTAATGAAAAACCACCCGTTTTCCACCGCAATTGTGTTGGGTGCTGTCATTGGTATATCGCTATTCACTGCCATCCATATTCTATTCCCGATAGCACTTTCACAATTTACAGAAGTAACATTTGTAATGACCGAGATTACGTCAACAATTGGAGGAATAGGCATTATTGAGTTTTTTAGATATGTTATTGGCAATCGTGGTGCAAGGCTTTACGAGTTTACTTTAGATGGTACAGTAGAAGGGGAGGCGACCGGTATCAGTATGATCATAGGGCCACTTTTAGTGATACCTATGGTACCGTTATGCATACTTTTACCTGCTGTAGCGATTGGAATCGGAATAATTAGTTGCTGTGTTACTGTAGCTGGTTTTTTTGGGCTATTTATAAGAGATATTATAAGAGCTAGTGATACTCCTGCAAATAATGTTCCCCAAGATACTGGCTCTCAGAATAGCCATGAGACTATTATTTCTTTATTAACTTCAAGTCCTGCTCCCGTTAATAGGCCTCAACCACCTTCTTTGGAGGAAAGGTTGACTGCTGTTTTGATAACACTTGACGAAGCTCAAAATAGTTATTCAAAGACGGCTAGGAACTGCGGTCAAAACCCCACAGTCCCTGTTGAATATCGTTTGACAGCGGAAGACTTCGATACTATTAAAGCCGCCAATGACGTCATAACACTTACCATTATGAATAATCCGGTGATGTTACTTCCCTCAGGCCATTCAGTGGATTCGGAATCTTACACTAATATTAAGTCTACAAATAATAGATGCCCCACTCTCCATTCGGTTGTTACTAAAACAGCACAAAATCATACACTCAAATCAATTATCATTTCTTCAATTGAAAGTATTATTGTTCGTAGTGAGATTATGATAAGTCAACTCAAAAATAAAGAAGAAACAATGCAGAAAATCAAATCTGATACGGTGAGTATTTATGCTGCGCCTGCTGCTTCAAGTGCTACCCGACGGCGATCAGTGTGACATGTAGGTTGAGCGATTCCTGTCATCCCCGCGCAGGCGGGGATCCATTGATTGCCACCATGCCCCAAGCCCGCGTTCTACTCACAATGGATTCCCGCCTGCGCGGGAATGACAGGGGAGTCAAACTTTCTCAACCATTTCCCTGGCATGCTCCAATGTCTTCTTAGTAATCTCAACCCCACCCAGCATCCGCGCCATTTCACTAATTTTTTCTTTCGCGGTTAACAACCTAACATCCGTATACGTCGCATCACTCTCATGCCGTTTCGCCACCAGCAAATGCTGCTGCCCCTGCGCTGCGACCTGCGGAGAATGCGTGATACATAACAGCTGATGCGTAGCCCCCAACCGTCGTAATAACTTCCCAACAATCTCCGCCGTCCCACCACTAATCCCAACATCCACTTCATCAAAAATCAGCGTAGGAATCGTATGCTGCTCTGCCGTTGCCATATGTATCGCCAGACTAATCCGCGATAATTCCCCACCCGAAGCTACTTTCGCTAACGGCTGCAAGGGCTGTCCCACGTTGGTGGTAATTTGAAAAATAATTTTCTCTGCCCCAAAACTCGCAAATACCGGCACATCATCTTTCGAAAAGCCAACTTCAAATTTCCCGTGCGGCAAAGATAACTCATGAATAATCGCCGTAATTTCTTTCGCCAACTGCAAACTAGCTTTTGCTCTACTGGCGCTTAATTTTTTTGCCGCCGCCTGATAATTCTTTTCAATCACCAAAAGCTGTTCCGCTAATTCCGCCAGCCGCGCATCACTATTATCCAGTGAAGCCAATTCCGCCGTGATTTTCTCTTGCAAGGCCAGCAAGTTATCCGGCGCAATTTTATGCTTACGCGCCATATCAAACAAAGTACCTATACGTTGCTCTATCCACTGCAAGCGTTCCGGGTCAAGATCAATATTCTCTTGATAATGCCGCAATTCATTTTCCACATCATTTACTTGAATCAATGCGTTTTTAATATTCTCTATCCACAGCGCAGCTTTAGGATTAAATTCCCGAATATTTTCCAGCGCGTGTAAAATCTGGTTTAACGCGCGCCCCGCGTTATGGTTCTCATCATCCGCAAGAGTCGTTAACGCAAACGCTAAATTTTCCAGTAACGCCCCCGCGTTCGCCAATTGCTTGTGTTCCAAATCCAGCGTCTGAAATTCATTCGGTTTTAACTGCAACTCTTCCAATTCCAGCAATTGAAACCGCAAAAAATCACTACGCGAACTGCTTTCCTGATTGGCCATCCGTAATTGCGCCAGCGTGTTTTGGACGCTATGCCATTCCTGCGACAATGCGGCAACCTTAGCCGTCAAATCCAAATGTCCAGCATACTTATCCAGCATATCCCGCTGCGTTGCTAACTGAAACAAAGCCTGATGTTCATGCTGCCCATGAATATTAATTAATAAATCACTCAATTCCCGCAACACTTGCAAAGTCGTCGGAATATGATTGATATAACTTTTTGACCGTCCATCACGCGATAAAGTGCGGCGGATGATGCATTCATCTTCATTTTCCAAATCATGTTGTCGCAACCAGCTTTGAATGTCCGGTAATTTGCGCACCGCAAACGTCAAACTGATATCCGCTTTTTCACAACCCTGACGCACAAAATCTCCAGTTCCACGGCCACCCAACGCTAATTCAATCGCATCAATCAATACCGATTTACCCGCGCCAGTTTCACCTGTGATCACCGTCGTGCCGGATGACAGTTCTACATGTAATTTTTGAATGGTAGCAAGATTAATAATATCAATTTGAGTCAGCATGGTTAGGATCCTGAATGAGTACGATCATGCAATTTCTTGCCCCAATGTAATTTGCTGCGTAATACTTTGTAATAGTTGTAATCCAGTGGATGAATCAAATTCAAAGTCTGAGGTTTTTTGGCGATAGTGATGTGACTGCCGCCCGGCGAATTAATATAATCCTGCCCGTCACAAGTCATACGCGGTGTATGCAAATTATTTTCAGAAACAATAATGGTAATGCGTCTATCACCTTCCACTACTATTGGTCGGTTATTCAAACTATGCGGAAACATAGGCACTAACACAATTGCGTCTAACTGTGGATGTAAAATCGGGCCGCCACCGGACAGGGCATAGGCTGTAGAGCCCGTCGGGGTCGCGATTATCAAACCATCCGAGTTTTGACTACAAACAAATTGGTCATCAATATAAATTTCAAATTCAATCATATGCGGGGTCATATTCGGAATCAGCGCGACTTCATTTAAAGCTTCATCGCGGCCCAAGGTTTTACCATGAAGCTCCACCTGGGCTGACAGCAGGAAGCGTTTTTCAATGGTATATTTTCCCGCCAGGATTTTTTCGATTTCCGTTAAATCGGTGGGCAAAATATCAGTCAAAAACCCTAAACTGCCGCGGTTGATTCCCAATACCGGTGTACCGTGATCAACGACTACATGCGCGGCGCTTAACAAACTACCGTCACCGCCCACTACAATTAATAAGTCACAAGCCGCCCCAAGCTGGTCACGGCTGACAATAGTCAGGGATTGATCGTGTAAAGATTCAGCGGTTTCTGCTTCAATAACGACTTTACAGCCCAGGCTGATCAGGTACGAAACCAGGGCTTGCAGGGTTTCTTTGACACCCGGATTTCTTAGGCGTCCGATGACGCCTATGGTTTTAAATGTTGAGCTCATTGCAAGTCCTTACAATTGACGCATTTTGCTAATTTTATGGTATATTACCCTTCCGCACCATAGGGCAGAGAGTAATGACTGACACAATTAATTTACGCGCTCAACAGATCTTGAAGATCCTGATTGGCCGCTATATTCAAGACGGTTGCCCCGTTGGTTCGCGTACTATTGCCGAAGAATCCACCTTGGGGTTAAGTCCGGCGACAATTCGTAATATCTTGGCAGACCTTGAGGACCACGGCTATCTTATTTCACCACATACTTCGGCGGGACGTATTCCTACTACCCGCGGTTATCGAGTATTCGTCGACAGTTTATTGACGGTCAAACCTCTGAAGAATATCGCCGACAGCGAATTCCCGGATAAATTAAACCGTGACCAGGACATGCCTACCTTATTGCAATCCGCATCGTCATTATTGTCCGGCCTGACGCAAATGATAGGTGTAGTCGCCTTGCCTAAACGAAATCAAATTAAATTACGCCAGGTAGAGTTTTTATCCTTATCCAATAATCGCGTATTGGTTATCCTGGTCTTGAATGATCGCGAAGTACAGAACCGCATTATTTACACTGACCGTGCTTATAGTATCAGTGAATTACAGCAGGCCAGTAACTATTTGAATAGCCATTTTGTCGGCAAGGAATTAACCGTGGCGCGTCAGGAATTATTAGCCACGATTAAGTCCGAAAAAGAAAATATGGCGACGTTGTTGAAAGCAGCGATTGAAGTCGCCGATAATGCCGTGGATGAAGAAAATAAAGATTACATCATGGCGGGCCAAAATGATTTGCTCAGCGGCGCCAAGAAAGGCGAACTGGAAAAGTTATACAATTTATTCCAGGCTTTTACCCAAAAACAGGAAATTTTGAACCTATTAAATCATTCCATGGAAGCCGAAGGCATACAGATTTTTATTGGCGGCGAATCGGGCTATGAAGCGTTCGATGATTGCAGTATCGTGACGACTACCTATGCTGTTGATGGCCAGTTAATTGGCAGTCTGGGAGTGATTGGCCCCGTCCGCATGCCCTATGAACGGGTTATTTCCGCGGTGGATGTAACATCGAAATTATTGTCAGCAGCCTTGAATCAAGGGTAAATTATGGATGCTGTCATTCCCGCAGACGGGAATGACAGCTATAAAATGCTAAAAAATATTATGTGGAGGTAACAACGTGACATCGCAAAAAGAGAAATCGGCCCAGGGCAGCACCAGCCAGCTTCATCAAAAGATGAACCCGGAAGACGCGGAACAAATCTTGAAAGATTCGGCATTGCTGGAACACCCATCTTTTATTGAATTACAAAACAAATTAACCGAAGCCGAAGAAAAAGCCACCCAGAATTGGGACCGGTTATTACGCCAACAAGCGGACATGGATAATCAACAACGCCGCGCCGAACGTGATATAGCCAATGCCCACAAATACGCCCTTGAAAAGTTCATTCCCGAATTATTACCCGTAATTGACAGTATGGAACGCAGCCTGGAAATTTCTTCAGCGGAACACTCCGTCAACGCGGTACTGGAAGGCATTAATCTCACGTTGAAGATGTTTTATGGCGTGCTTGAAAAAGCCGATGTGTTACAAATTGACCCCAAAGGCCAGCCTTTTAACCCGGATTTCCATCAAGCCGTCTCCGTCCTTGAAAATTCAGGCGAAAAGCCAGGCACCGTGGTTAACGTATTGCAAAAAGGCTATACCCTTAATAATCGCTTGATTAGACCGGCATTAGTGGTAGTGGCGAAATAACCTTGAAAACCCTATTTTAGCCCCCATATAACTAGATAGAGCTTAAACTTACTGGAGAAAGACATGGCAACAGCATCTAATAAAATAATTGGTATTGACCTTGGAACAACGAATTCCTGCGTAGCGGTAATGGACGGCGATAAAGTCCGCGTCATTGAAAATGCCGAAGGCGACCGCACCACACCTTCTATTGTCGCTTATCTGGATAATGATGAAATTCTAGTGGGCATGCCGGCAAAACGCCAATCTGTTACCAATCCAGCAAACACAGTTTATGCGGTCAAGCGCTTGATCGGCCGTCGTTTCGACGAAGAAGTTGTTAAACGTGATCAAGGCATTGTTCCTTACAAAATTGTCCGCGCCGACAATGGCGATGCATGGGTGGAAGCGCACGGTCAAAAGCTGGCGCCGCAACAAGTTTCCGCGCAAATTCTCATGAAGATGAAAAAGACTGCTGAAGATTTTCTCGGTCATGAAGTCACAGAAGCGGTTATTACCGTACCGGCTTATTTCAATGATTCACAACGTCAAGCCACCAAAGACGCTGGCCGTATTGCTGGTCTGGAAGTGAAACGTATTATTAACGAACCTACCGCCGCGGCATTGGCCTTCGGTATGGACAAAAAAACCGGCGACCGCAAAATCGCTGTGTACGACTTGGGTGGTGGTACATTTGATATTTCCATTATTGAAATTGCGGAAGTCGATAAAGAACACCAATTCGAAGTGTTATCTACCAATGGTGATACCTTCCTTGGCGGTGAAGATTTTGACGTACGCTTGATTAATTATCTGGTGGATGAATTCAAAAAATCCAGCGGCATGGATTTACGTAATGATCCATTAGCGCTGCAACGTCTGAAAGAAGGCGCTGAAAAAGCGAAGATTGAACTTTCTTCGGCACAGCAAACTGATGTGAACCTGCCATACATTACTGCTGATGCTAGCGGCCCCAAACACTTAAATATCAAAGTCACCCGCGCGAAACTGGAATCGCTGGTGGATGATCTGGTGCAGAAAACCATAGGCCCATGCCAAACCGCCATCAAAGATGCTGGCATCAGCGTGAGCGACATTGATGATGTTATTTTAGTAGGCGGTCAAACACGTATGCCGCTGGTCCAGGAAGCCGTCAAAAAATTATTTGGCAAAGAACCACGTCGTGACGTCAACCCAGATGAAGCAGTTGCCGTGGGTGCTGCTATTCAAGGCGCGGTATTGTCGGGTTCAGTCAAAGACGTATTGTTGCTGGACGTAACACCGCTGTCTCTCGGTATTGAAACGCTGGGCGGTGTGATGACCAAGCTTATTGAAAAGAACACGACTATTCCGACGAAAGCGAACCAGGTTTTCTCAACTGCCGCCGATGGTCAAACCGCCGTAACCGTGCATGTATTGCAAGGTGAACGCGAAATGGCTTCCGCGAACAAATCACTGGGCCGCTTTGATTTAACCGACATTCCGCCAGCACCACGCGGCATGCCGCAAGTTGAAGTGACTTTTGATATTGACGCGAATGGTATATTGCATGTGTCAGCGCGCGATAAAGCGACTGGCAAGGCGCAATCTATTGTGATTAAAGCTTCCAGTGGCTTGTCGGAAGATGAAATCAAGAAAATGGTGAAAGATGCTGAAGCCAACGCGGAAGAAGATCGCAAATTCCATGAATTAGTGACGGTACGCAATCAGGCTGACAGCTTGATTCACTCTGTCACCAAATCAATGAAAGAAGCGGGCGATAAAGTTGACGCGGCGGAGAAGAGCTCCATTGAAAGCGCGGTTGAAGCTTTAAAAGAAGCCTTGAAAGGCACTGATAAAGATAAAATCGAGCAGAAAACCAAAGACCTTACCGATGCATCTGGTAAAATGGCGGAACGTCTTTACGCTGCGGGGGCGCAACAAGGCCAGCCGGGTGGTGGTGAACAAGCCCAGGGTGGCGCTGAGCAAGGTAGCGCGCCTAAGGGTGAGAACGTCGTGGACGCTGAGTTTGAAGAAGTTAAAGGTGACGATAAAAAATAACAATTTTGCCGTACACTCCCAATAAACTGCTCCCTACCAGGGTTATAAAAAAACCTTTGTAGGGATGTTTTTATGTTTGGTTACCCTGACAATGAGCAAACGAGATTATTACGAAATACTAGGTGTTGCTCGCAATGCTAGCGATGAAGACCTCAAGAAAGCTTATCGCCGCATGGCGATGAAGCTGCATCCTGATCGTAATCCGGGGGACCAGCTTGCGGAAGCAAAATTTAAAGAATTGAAAGAAGCCTACGAAGTGCTTGCCGATGGTCGCAAGCGCGCGGCTTATGATCAATTTGGTCATGGCGCGGGTGAAGCGGGTTTTGGCGGCCCGGGCGGCATGAATTTCAGTGATATATTTGGCGATATTTTCGGCGATATTTTTGGTGGTGGCATGCGTCCTGGGCCGCAGCGCGGTTCGGATTTGCGTTACAACCTGGAAATTTCTCTGGAAGAAGCGGTATTTGGCGCCACTGTTGAATTAACCGTGCCGACTCTGGTTGCGTGTGAAGAATGCCACGGCAGCGGTGCGCGTAAAGGTGTTGCGCCAGTCACTTGTAAAGATTGCGAAGGTTACGGCCAAATCCGTATGCAGCAGGGATTTTTCTCGGTGCAGCAAACCTGTCCGACTTGTCGCGGCAAAGGCAAATTGATTATGGACCCTTGCCCCGAATGCCGTGGCAAAGGCCGTCGCAAACAAAACAAAAAATTATCCGTTAAAATTCCTCCCGGCGTTGATACCGGTGATCGCATACGCTTGAGCGGTGAAGGTGAAGCGGGCGAGCAGGGCGCGCATCCCGGCGATTTATATGTGCAAATCGGGGTAAAACAACATCCCATTTTTGAACGTGATGGTACTAATTTGCATTGTGAAGTTCCCATCAGTTTCGGCGTTGCGGTAATGGGTGGTGAATTGGATGTTCCTACATTAAACGGTAGAATAAAATTAAAAATCCCCCCTGAAACTCAGTCCGGTAAAGTTTTTCGTTTACGCAATATGGGTGTGCCGCCAGTGCGTGGCGGTGGTCAAGGTGATTTGCTGTGTAAAGTGGCGGTTGAAACACCGGTTAACTTGACCGCGAAACAAAAAGAGCTGTTAAAAGAATTTGAAAAAACCATGTCAGTTGATAATACTACCCACAGTCCCCGTTCAAGTTCGTGGTTTGACCGGGCAAAAAAGTTTTTTGAAGAAATGAAATTTTCAGAGAGTAAGAAAAAATGATAAAAGTTCCGATGACAGTTTTAGGTGCTGAACGATTGCGCGACGAATTGCAACGGTTAAAGTCCGTCGAACGGCCACGCATTATCAATGCTATCGCCGAAGCGCGCGCCCACGGTGATTTGAAGGAAAACGCGGAATATCATGCTGCGCGCGAACAACAGGGTTTCGCGGAAGGCCGCATTCAGGAAATTGAAAGCAAATTATCGGCCGCGCAAATTATTGATGTGACGCAACTGGAAAATTCTGGCAAAGTCATTTTTGGTTCGTCAATCAAATTGATGAATTTAAAAAACCAGCAGGAAGTCAGTTATAAAATTGTTGGTGAAGATGAAGCGGACATTAAAGAATTAAAACTGTCGGTGACATCACCGATTGCTCGCGCGCTGGTTGGTAAATATGTTGGTGATACCGTCGAAGTGAAAACACCCGAAGGCGGCGTTTCCTATGAGATTATTGACGTAGAATATGTATAAATGGCAAAAAATAGCAGTCGCCGCTGGTTACATGAACATTTCAACGATGAGTACGTCAAGAAGGCACAGCAGCTTGGCTACCGTTCGCGAGCGGTCTTCAAACTGCTAGAGTTGCAGGAACGCGATAAGTTATTCAAACCTGGCATGCTGATCATTGATTTGGGCGCGGCCCCTGGGGGCTGGTCGCAAGTCGTGGCCAAGTGTGTAGGTGCCAAGGGCAGAGTCATCGCCATTGATATATTAGCCATGGAACCGATTAATGGCGTTGAATTTTTGCAAGGTGATTTTGGTGAAGATGCCGTCCTTGAGGAATTAATGGCAACACTGGATAATGCACGGGCCGACTGGATTATTTCCGATTTGGCACCCAACTTAAGTGGCATAGATAGCGTAGACCAGCCACGTTCCGTAGAATTAGCCGAACTGGCCCTGGATTTAGCCTCCAAAGTGTTGAAACCGGCTGGTGGTTTTTTGGTCAAGATGTTCCAAGGTGAAGGTTTTGATCCATTTCTTGTTGCAGTTAGGCAGCAATTTAAAAAAGTGGTCATACGTAAACCAAAAGCTTCCCGAGACCGTTCGCGGGAAGTCTATATATTAGCGAGAAACTAAAAGCCATTGCTTCTAGTCTCCGCTTTGTACTTCAGGTATGATTTAAGGATAAGCTAAATGTTGATAACACACGCGAGGTCTACAGGGTGAATGACACTATCAAAACGATATTCTTGTGGATGGTAATTGGCATTATCCTTATATCGGTATTCAATAATTTCGGGCCCAGGCGCGAACCGGACACGAAAATCAGTTATTCAGATTTATTAACCCAAGTGAAGCAGGGCAACATCAACACCGTGACTATCTCCGATCAGGACGTCAACGGCACCATGATGAATGCCAAAACATTCTCCAGCTATTTGCCCATGCGTAACGACCCAGTGTTAATGAAAGAATTAGTGGAAAAAGGTGTTAACGTCAACGGCAAACCACCAGAACAACCCGGCCTGCTCATGCATCTGCTGAACTTATTGCCGTGGATTATCGTTTTTGCCATCTGGATATATTTCTTTAGACAACAAGCTGGCGCAGGCCGTGGCGGCGCATTTTCATTTGGCAGAAGTCGTGCGCGCTTGTTAGGTGAAGATCAAGTTAAAGTAACTTTCGCGGATGTCGCGGGAGTTGAAGAAGCAAAAGAAGAAGTAAAAGAACTCGTCGATTTCTTGCGTGATCCTGGTAAGTATCAAAAGCTGGGCGGAAAAATTCCGCAAGGCGTTTTATTAGTAGGGCCACCAGGCACGGGTAAAACTTTATTGGCAAGAGCTGTTGCCGGTGAAGCGAAAGTGCCATTCTTTACGATTTCTGGTTCTGATTTCGTGGAAATGTTTGTGGGTGTAGGCGCGTCACGTGTGCGTGACATGTTCGAGCAAGCCAAGAAGCAAGCACCTTGCATTATCTTTATCGATGAAATTGACGCGGTAGGGCGTCATCGCGGTGCGGGTTTAGGCGGCGGTCACGATGAGCGCGAACAAACGCTAAATCAATTATTAGTTGAAATGGATGGGTTTCAAGGCAACGAAGGTGTCATCGTCATCGCCGCGACTAACCGTCCCGATGTATTGGATCCCGCGTTATTACGTCCCGGTCGATTTGATCGACAAGTTATTGTTGGTTTGCCGGATGTACGAGGCCGTGAACAAATTCTTCGTGTGCATATGCGTCGTGTGCCATTGGGTGATAATGTTGAGCCAGGCGTTATCGCACGCAGCACTCCGGGTTTTTCGGGTGCGGATTTGGCGAACATTGTTAATGAAGCAGCGTTGTTTGCCGCGCGTGCTAACAAGCGTGTGGTAACCATGGCGGAATTTGAAAAAGCTAAAGATAAAGTCATCATGGGCGCAGAACGCCGTTCCATGGTTATGAGTGAAACCGAGAAAAATTTAACGGCGTATCATGAAGCCGGCCATGCGATTGTTGGTTTGCTAGTGCCAGAGCATGATCCTGTCCACAAAGTCACAATTATTCCACGGGGCCGCGCTTTAGGCGTCACCATGTTCTTGCCGGAAGGCGATCGTTACAGTTACACCAAAGAACATTTGGAAAGTAAAATTTCGAGTTTATTTGGCGGTCGTATCGCGGAAGAATTAATTTTTGGTTTGCAAAAAGTTACGACTGGCGCCTCCAATGATATCCAGAAAGCGACTGAATTGGCGCGCAACATGGTTACCAAATGGGGTTTATCAGAAAAACTGGGGCCATTAACATTTGGTGAAGATGAAGGTGAAGTTTTCCTTGGGCACTCAGTGACCCGTCATAAGGAAATCTCGGATAATACTTCTAACTTAATTGATTCAGAAGTTTATGCTATCATCAACATCAATTACAAACGCGCTGAAAAAATTCTCAAAGAAAATGTCGACAAGTTGCATACCATGGCGAAAATGCTCATGAAATACGAAACCATTGGTGTAGACCAGCTTGAAGATATTATGGCGAACCGACCGGTGCGCGAACCTGCGGAATGGAGCACTAGCGTTGGTAATCCTAATGCAATTATTGGCCCGACTATTGATCCGGATATTCCGGGCATTTTAAAAGACAGCAATGAAGGAATGGATTCTGCTCATGACGAAAGAAGTAATTAATCCTGCAAAACCCTCTACGCGTAAATATTTTGGCACTGATGGTATCCGGGGACGCGTCGGCGTTGCCCCGATCAATGCGGAATTTATTTTAAAATTAGGTTGGGCGGTCGGCAAAGTGCTGGCGCGCCAAGGTTATGGCAAAGTCTTAATCGGCAAAGATACCCGTATTTCAGGTTATATGTTTGAAGCGGTGCTGGAAGCAGGTTTGTCCGCCGCTGGCATTGATGTGCATCTGCTGGGCCCTATGCCAACACCCGCCATTGCGTATCTCACCCGAACATTGCGCGCGCAGGCTGGCATAGTCATCAGCGCGTCGCACAATCCTTATTTTGATAATGGCATTAAATTCTTTTCCGCGCAGGGCAGTAAACTGCCGGATGAATTGGAAATTGCGATTGAAGAGCAACTCGAACAAGCGATGACGACGGTGGATTCCGCTGAGTTAGGCAAAGCGGTGCGTATTGTCGATGCGCCTGGCCGTTATATTGAATTTTGTAAAAGCACCATTTCATCAGATACGACTTTGAATGGCTTGAGAATAGTCGTGGATTGCGCCAATGGCGCGGCTTATCACATTGCTCCCAGTGTATTTCGTGAATTGGGCGCGGATGTGATTGAATTTGGTGTTGAACCCAACGGTTTGAATATTAATATGGATTGTGGCGCGACCCATCCCCAAGTGTTGCGCCAACATGTACTCGAAGAACGCGCCGATTTGGGTATAGCGCTGGATGGTGACGGTGATCGAGTCATTATGGTGGACCATGAAGGTAATATTCTTGATGGTGATGAATTACTTTATATCATTGCCAAAGACCGGCAGGAACGCGGCATTTTTGAAGGTGGTGTCATCGGCACTGTTATGTCAAATCTCGGCCTTGAACATGCCTTGAAAGAACTTAATATTGAATTTGCTCGCGTACCCGTTGGTGATCGTTACATCGTTAGCGATTTATTAAAACGCAAATGGTATCTTGGCGGTGAACCTTCCGGCCATATTATTTGTCTTAATTCAACTACCACGGGTGATGGAATTATTACGGCATTACAAGTCTTGTCAGCCATGGGTCATAAGCAAACAACATTAGCTAAATTGAAATTGGGTTTACACAAATACCCGCAGGTTTTAGTGAATGTGAAAGTTCTCGCAAACGCTGACTTCAGTGAACGGCCGCGAATTCAAGATGCCTTGCTCACGGTAGAAGGTGAATTAGGCGCGACTGGCAGGGTGTTATTACGACGCTCAGGCACAGAACCTATGGTGCGCGTCATGGTAGAGGGTAAAGATGGTTTGCGTGTACAGCAGTTAGCTGATCATCTCGCAAATGTAGTCAAGGCTGAATTAGCCGAATGATGAAAAGGAGTTTTGTGGTTGTTTAGTGTTCCTCCTGTGACTTCAAAATTTGATTCCCGTCTTGCCGCTAAATTCTTTGAACTACCTGCGCCAGAAATGGTTGGTGCGCCAAAGTCTATCTTGTTTAACATTGGTAAGATTAGAACTGAAATAGTCTCATTTCTCTTTCTCCGAATTATCCAAGGCCTGGTAACCAACCCGCACGTGCAAATGCATTTAGTCGATTATCTATTAAATTTATACTCGCCGGTGTTAAATTTTGGGGCACCAAGAGAATTAAATATCCTTACGGAAGAAACCCGCTTAATCCTGGAAGGAATCCAGGATGGTTTGCTGTTAACAATTAAAAATCAATTAACGCTTGAAATGGTATTGTACTATATTCTTGAGAAAAAAATTTCGTATCACCATAGAACTTTTCAGGGTGATAAAAGGATTTTAGCGCAGTATTTTACGAGAGTTCATGCCTCGTTGTATTCTTATGGTCCGGACCCCTATTTTGAATCTGCTGTTGATATTAACAATAGCAGCGTAGCCGAGATTAACGCACGCGGCCACGAAATTTATTCGCATTTAATGATTAGTCTAATGACCCGGTTATCCACCATCGGTATTTTTATGGCAGAATACCGGCATGAACAGCTTACCGAGACGGCGTGGGCGTTTATATTGCTACATTGCAAAACCGTAACTTTGATGTATGTCATAGAAAAGGATAAACGTAAGCCCTTAATTACTTATCTCCAGCAACCCGGTAAAAAAAATTGTGATAAAGTTATTTATAATTCAGATTTGTTAAGTGAATTAATCCTGACAATTCCTCCCAAAAATCGATTAGCGGTTTGGCAAAATTCATTTACTAATGGTCATTTAGCGAAAATTATTAAGAGCCCAGTTGTTTTTGAATCGCTGGTTGCGATGTTTTCTAAAGAAGAGCAGGTAATCGTAAGGGCGCAATTTCCAAGCGGTAAGTTTTTAAGCCTTGACCCTGTATTGACCGCGCAATTTTTTACGGCAGTAACGCCTTCCAGCTCAGGAGCAACATCTGCAGAATTACTGATGCAAGCAAGAAGAGGTATATTAGCTCAGGCGTTACGAGATATGTATATAGATGCTAAGTATCAATTTGTAAAGCATCAATTGATAAATGCGATTTTAAATGTTTTTGCAATTGAAGTTGGCATCAATACCGTTGAATCTACCCAACAACAAGCGCTTAATGATCCTTCAATTCAGTCATTGCTGCTTGAATTTAGTAAGAAAATAGCTGGATTACTCACGCTAAGCAATATCATTGAATTCATTTATCAAACAAAATTAAAAGTACCAATTGAAAATTTGCTAATTCAAGCAGACCAGCCTGACCAAGAGTTAATTAATAGAAGGTTGGATGCTTATGGTGAGGATGCTGCTTTTTCGCAGTCGATTTTGTTTGAAGAGTATGTGAATGGGAATGAGGTTATATTCAAAGCTGTTGACGATGATGAAATCGAATGGAAAGTGTCAATTTCTTTGGTTCACCGCTTGGCAAATTTAGGTTTTGTCGATTTAAATAAAGCTGAAAAATTGACGTATGAACAGGATGCTATTCATTATTTTCAGGACAGTAATTTCAAAATAGCTTTTGTTAATGTAAATGAACGTATTCCTTTAATAAAATTTTTTTTTAACAGGAGCGACGATAGGTTAGCTAGATTTTTTCGGCATTATCCCGCGTTTTCTGCTGTTGTAGATTATTTTCCATTAGAAAGAAAGAAAAGTTTTTTTCAAAGAAATTGTACATTAGCCCCCTTGTTTATTAATAATTTTACCCAGTTTCATGCTGTGTTAAAAGATTTATTGCCCGAGCACCATGTTATTATCTTTAAAAATATTACGCGCATGTTTTTGGAAAAAGTGCTCACTAGAGCGGAACATTATGCAATTTTACTTGAATATATTCCTATTACTTTAATGAAGTTCTTCGTCAAGATAATACCGATAAGCCAATTTGAAGAATTCCATGATAGTCAGGCAAAATTCTCAAATTTTATGAGTAAACTTTTTTGGGAAGTTCATGAAAAATTTCTTTCGCGCTTGAGTGACGAGTATTTGCAAAATATTCATCCCAGCGTGCCGGCTATTATTGATTCCGTGCAAAGACTTTCCCTGCCCGCGGTTAAAAGTCTTTTCAAAAAACTGGGTAGTAATTATTTACAATGCGTTTTCTCTAATTCTAACAAATTGTTTATGTTAGGTGCGGCCGTTGAAGAGCAAAAATATGAGATTGCCTGTAATTCTTTTGATGCTAAGCATTTGCGAGAAATTTTTAATAACCAAATGTCGTTAACTAACCTAAGTTTTATCAAAACTAATAAGCTTAGTTTTATGGTGAAGCTTATCAATGCGGGTTGTGGTTGTTACGAATCTTTATTTACTGAATTGACTTTTTTAAGTAATGCCTTAAAACTTATTCCTGGGCAAGAATTAAATTTCACGAAAATTATTAAAATTGATTTTAACACCGTGGTTCAAACCTATGCGCACTTGTTGGGTATCTTAAAGACTTTCAATCATTCACTTGCCAGGGTAACATTTTGTTTGCGTTTGGGGGCTAATTTACGGCGTTTTGTTACCAATGTAGAGGAATTTACTCAAGTTTATAATTTATTTAATGAAATGGATAAACTTTTTTTTCAGAATAAAACCACGGATTTTAATGGTTACTTAGAGGACCTTGAAAAAGCTCAGAGGCAAAAAATTGAGGATTTAACAGGAAGTCTTGATGCAATTCTCACTGAGTTTAATAATGCTCAAGCCTATGTTACTTTTCCGCCTTGTCCCATTAACGATCTTTTGACTACATCTCTCACTCTGTCTTCACGAATAAGTAAGCTGAAGAACTATGTTGACAGTCCACCCGCTGAACAATTGTTGCAAACTAAACTGATATTTTTAGAAGTAGTAAATTGCTTAGAACAAGCTTTTAACGGCCAGATTTGGAAAAAATCAGGCGACCAGCGCTTTTTTGGCCGTCCGCGACTGGATTTGATTAAACAGTTAAACTCCGAATTTCGCGGCTTTCATTACACGCGATTTTTAGGAGTTTTATTACATAAAATTTTTACCACTCATGAAGCAGAGTTAATCACCACCAGTAACCCTCTCCATAAACAGATCTACGCACTCCTCAAGGATATAAAAATCCCCCCAGCGCATGACAAACTTTTATTTCTTATCCCAGATGAAAAAGCAGATCCAAGCCCAGCACGTACTTCTCTAAAAATGTAACCCCTGCTGTTCACCTAGTGGGAGAGCAAGCAGTAGGTTGGGCTGAGCAACGCGAAGCCCAACAGCTTTTTTTACCTTTCCTATTGCGGGTTCTCTCGGGAGAGGTCGGCCGCGCAGTCGTTCGAATGATTTGCAGCTCACTACCCTGTCATTCCCGCGCAGGCGGGAATCCATTTCGAGAAGCACCCATCCAATGAATGGATTCCCGCCTGCGCGGGAATGACAGCGTAAGATGAAGAGAAGCAGAAAGAAGTAGGTTGGGCTGAGCAACGCGAAGCCCAACAGCTTTTAATATCTAATTCTCGGCCGAAGGTGAGGGGTGTTTTTAAACGCAGCTACCCCGTGAGACTATTTTTTGAGAAAAACAAGAGAGAGGAGAAGAGGGAAAAATCACTTCCCCCCGCCTGTATCCCAGGCGGAAGGAATTGAATTGAATCAAAAGATCAATCAGTCATTTCTTTAAGGCGTTTTAATGCTTTAATCTTAATGACTTTATGAGCGGGTTTAGCTTTGAACATGGTTTCTTCACCAGTAAAAGGGTTAATACCTTTACGAGCTGGTCTTGCTGGCTTTTTAACCACATTAATTTTCAAAAGTCCTGGCATGACAAACTTTCCTGGACCGCGTGATTTAACGTGAGATTCGATTACCTTGGTCAGCGCTTCAAGGGATGCAACCACGTCTTTCTTAGAAAGAGCAGTGATGTCAGTGATCGCCTTGATGATGCCACCCTTAGTAAGAGGGTCTTTCACATTTAACGTCGTGGTAGTAGTAGTTTTCTTAGTCGCCAATACTTTTCTTGTCGCAGTTTTTTTCTTACCGTTCCCTGTAGATCTGGCAGTTGTCTTCTTTCTAGCAGCCATTAGATTTTCCTCATGTTAGAAGTACGAATTCACTGTATACAATAGCATATCTTCTTAATTTTGCGAGTTTTTTTACGAAAATAAGTGCTGAAAAGTCAAAAAAACAGGGGTTTTTGGCATTATTAAACAAAATTTCCAGTGAAAAGAGGCACAAACGACAGAACACTTGCTTGTTTTGAGGCATTCCTATAGAATTTCGCATCTTGATTTTGTCATAATTTATAAGTGGTTTAGCCCCACGGAGTTTGGAGTCAGATGAAGACATTTAACGCAAAAAATGAAACAGCAGAACACAACTGGTATATCGTTGACGCCGCGGGTAAAACCCTGGGCCGTCTCGCCAGCCAGGTAGCAACAAGGTTACGAGGCAAGCATAAACCCGAATATACCCCGCACGTCGATACTGGGGATTATATTGTGGTGATTAATGCCGAACAAATCAAAGTAACCGGCAATAAAGCGAAAGATAAAATTTATTATAATCACTCCGGTTATGTTGGCGGCATGAAAGAAACCAGCTTTGAAAAGCTGCTTGCCAAACACCCAGAGCGAGTTTTTGAAATCGCGATCAAAGGCATGTTACCTAAGAACCCATTAGGCCGTGCGATGTACCGCAAGCTGAAAGTCTATGCTGGTGTTGATCATCCGCATACGGCACAACAACCAAAGATCCTTGATTTTGATACGGAAAAATAAGTATATGGCAGCAGCTAAACAGCAAAACTATTATGGTACTGGCAGACGTAAAACCTCTACCGCCCGCGTTTATATTCAGGCAGGCACCGGTAACATCATTATTAATGACAATACCCTAGACCAGTATTTTGGTCGTAAAACTGCGCGCATGATTGTGCGTCAACCCCTGGAAGCCACAAACCTCATGGACAAGTTTGATGTTAAAGTTTCCGTCAAAGGTGGTGGCATGAATGGCCAGGCTGGCGCAATTCGTCATGGTATTGCCAGAGCATTGTTGAAATACGGCATTGCTATTGGTGATCAAGAAGGCGAAGAAGGCAGCGATGGCGGCAGCGGCAGTGTGAGCGGTAATTTGACCCTGCGTAAAATTTTGCGTCGTGCGGGCTATCTGACTCGTGATGCGCGTGAAGTTGAACGTAAAAAAGTGGGTCGACATAAAGCCCGCAAAGGTACACAATATTCCAAGCGTTAAGCTTTGGAGAATATTGCGGTCCTGGAGTGATCATTTCCTAATCTAATTCCTAAAGCGGTTTTACCGCTTTAGGTGCTGTATCCAGCGGTGGGGGATCGTCTAGTGGTAGGACAGCAGACTCTGACTCTGCGAACCTAGGTTCGAATCCTAGTCCCCCAGCCAGAGAGTTAATTATCAGATTTATTTTTTGCACTTTTTTATACAAGGGTTATTCGAAACACTATTGCTAGTAGAGGAGTATTTACAATGGCTATTGTTGCCAACAAACGCTCGATCATGACTTTATATTCAGGTGCCCTGGATATTTATAGTCATCGTGTACGTATTGTCCTCGCCGAAAAAGGTGTTGCGGTAGATGTTATCAATACTGACACAAATGAAAAACTCGAAGATTTATTGGAATTAAACCCGTACGGTAATGCGCCTACTTTGGTTGACCGTGAATTGGTGTTATATGATGCCAATATCATCATGGAATATCTCGATGAACGTTTTCCGCATCCGCCATTAATGCCGGTGTATCCGGTTGCCCGCGCCAAGACCCGCTTGATGATTTATCGTATCGATAAAGAATGGGGCACTCTAGTGCGTCAGATTGAAATGGGTAAGGGCGAAGAAGTACAGACTGCCTGCAAGGAATTACGTAATTATCTTATTAAACTTGCGCCCGTTTTTGCGAACTCAGCTTTTTTCCTGAATGAAGATTTCACTTTGGTTGATTGCTGCATAGCGCCGATTTTGTGGCGTTTACCGGCCTGGGGCATCACCTTGCCGCCAGAAGCTAAAGCCGTCATGAAATATGCGGCGCGCGTGTTTGAAAGAGATTCTTTCCAGGCAAGTTTAACGGAAAGAGAACAAGACTTAAGAAAAGTGGCAAAAGCCGAAACCGCATAAAAAGAGGAAGATTATGCTTTCAAATAAGCCTTATTTGATTCGTGGGTTTTATGAATGGATTGTAGATAGCCGTTGCACACCTTTACTGGTGGTAGATGCTACCCAGCCGCGATGTAATGTCCCGCAAGAATACGTAGAAAATGGCGAAATTATTTTAAATGTTTCTCCAGATGCCATTCGTGATTTAAAAGTTAGCCCTAACGTGGTTGAGTTTAAAGCATCATTTTCTGGCATCGCCCATCTCATTTCCGTTCCCATTCGCGCCGTGCTTGCAGTTTATGCTGAAGAAAATGGCCAAGGCATGTTTTTTGATGTTGAGAATGAAGAAGAAGCAGATAGCAATTGGAGCGAAACTGCTGAACTGGAAACCGTTGAAGCAGACGGCGGCAGTGGACTTCCCAATCAGGATAAACGTAAACCGCATTTGAAACTGGTCGAATAAAAATTAAACCTTTCAAATGTAAAGTCAAATTCATTTGACTAACTTTAGAACTAATTGCCGGTTTACTCTTTTTTTTTAAATGAGAAGGCTTGTTGTTAGTTTTTTTTTAGTTTATCCTTGCCACACTGAAACTAGTGGTTAGTTACGTAATTTTCAATAAAAATAATAAATTTTACATAACGATTATAGGCCAATAGTTCTCAAGGCCTTAGCGAGGAGGAGAATGGATGGAAGGTAGGTCAGTTTCATCAATGGACAACGAACACACGCAAGGCGATGGCTTTACGGTAGTTCCACCACGCCGTAATTCAATACCTTCGGCTAATCACGTTACTACGCCCCATACTCCATTAGAATCTTCTAACCCATATGCTCCGCTAGCAGACGTGGAACAACCTGCGCAAAATTTCCTTTCTAAAACTATGCGCGATATCTGGAAAAAAGTTCAGAGTCTTCCGCTTGATGAAAAAGTTGCAACTCAAACATCTGAAACTATTATTAATGATGTTAAATCAAAAAATCGTTACATCCATGCGGATAGATCGCCTGATGATGATGGGATCAAAAGATCATTTGAACATATTCTAAATGATGCGACTTTAAATATCGCTATTGCATTAAAGCATTTAGACACAGCTAGAGCACATGATGAAGTTAATGAAAGTAAAACTGACAAGCCGAGTAAAAAAATAGCTCCATGGATCATTCATTACAAGGCAGCATTATCTGCGCTAATGTATGACTCTGCTAGAGCTTTAAATAGTCTGGTTTTTTTAGGTGACCCCTCTAAGAAAGTATATAATTTTGAAACGGATAAAATTATTCATATCCAGGATCAAAAAATAGAAGCTGACGAAGCTACTATAGATCCAGAGAATTTCTTTGAAAATAAAAAAAGATGCATAGACAGTGAAAAACGCGCTATTGAAAGATTGGATAGTAATAGTCAGATTATACTGATGGTGTGTTGTGGTTTTAAAGACCCACTGGGTGGGCAAAAATTAAAAAATACTATTAATAACTACTTGCAGTTATTTAAATGGTTGCAAGATCAACAAGAGCTGGAGAACCGGGAACAGTTAGAAAAAGTCGCTGCAGACCAAGCACTTTCTCCAGAGCAGAAGTTAGAAAAAAATAAGCAACTTGCCGCGCGGTTGGGGGCTGAGTTAACTGCCGCAAATATTAATGTTCTACTCCTTCCTTTTGATGGGGTCGATGTAGCTCAAGAGGATATTGAAGAGGTAGATAAACAGAAACAAAGTGAATGGAAAGAACAAAATGAACTTTGGTTAAAAGAGAATTATCCTGGTATACAGATTACTCGATTTGCTGATTTTAAAAAAACTATTTATTACCAGCTCGCGCAATTCTTGATGTCTACTTATCTAATTTCCCGACGTGATAGAATTATTAATAAGAAACTTATCGAAACCGACATTTCAACTTATCTTTCTAAGCTTGCCGATGGCGACAGTATCATTTTTGATCCTATTGATAAAACGCCTAAAGCTAAAGTCAAAGTTAAAGGTAGAATATCAGAAGTAAACGCTGATGAAGTGAAAGAAGAGATTGATAGAGCTAGGCCAATGCATCTCAATAGTATGGCTATTCAACGTACTAAGAATATGGCTATTCCATCTCCTTCGCCTACTACTTCTCCTGATACCTCTGCCTCTACTTCAAGTAATACCCCAGTCTTATCTAGTTCAGCAGGGTTAATAAAAGGATCTAGTTCACCTGGTGGCAACGGATTGTTCCTATCTAGAACGCCACCTACTGCTCTGAATCTTGGGAAAAAAGACCAAAAAGACCAAAAAGATACTAATGAAAATGCTTATTCTAATGGTGATATAAGCCCCAGTACGCCCTCAGCTCCCCAAGGTGTAACATCACCGTCTTCCTCGGGCTCGGGAAGGGATCCGGTATTATACAATATGTTTTCGTTTATCAATTCCGCTGGTGAAGTTGATATGAAGAGAATGACTCATTTTGCTACAAGCTATGTGCAAAAGAAGAAACAACTTAGCCCCGAGAAAGATAAGCCCACATCTCAAACCAGGCTGGCCGAAGATTCGTCTGCCAATAGGAGATTGAAATTGGGAGGCAGTAGCAGTGAGTGAATTCGGAGTATAAATGGATAGTCGACGCACAACTAATAGTATTAATCCGTATGATATGGTTATCCAGCAGTTGTTCCATTACCTGGTGGTTAACCCGAATATAAGTAAAAAACTCACAACCTTCATCCTGTTTTTACAGATATATCAGGCTCAAAACTTAGGTCCAGAAAGGTTATTCGAAGCCCCTGATCTCTTCAAGCAGGAACTCAATCATTTTCTAGCTACCAACCCAGGCTTAAAATCAAAAGAAAGAAAAGTATTGGATTCACTTCAACATGGATATGCTCAACAGGCTCATTACACTTTAAATCACAAACTATTTAAAATTACGAAACTCCTCCCTATTACAGAAGCGATTTCGGAAAAAAATGATACGCCTTTATCTAGAGTGAAATTAGGTAGATCAGCTAGTAATAACTGATAGTTTCTTTATATAACGATCCAGCAAGGTTTTTAAGTTATCTTTATTAACTGGTTTTACCAGGACTTCATTAGCCCCTACGCCAAGGAATAATTTACGGTCTTCATCATCAGAATAGCCGGTTAGCACAATGATTGGGATGTGGGCAGTGTGAGAATCATATTCGCGAATTTTTTTGATTAAGTCAAAGCCCGCCATGTCTGGCAAACCAATATCGACAAATAAAATATCGTAGTGATTTTTTAGTAAAACCAAGGCGTTTTTTGCTGAATCGGTCACTTCCACTTTGCAACCTAATTCTTCCAGCATGGCTTTGTGAATAATTTGGATAAGCAAATTATCTTCAATTAAAAGAGCGCGTGGGTTGATGGAAGATTTCAGCAACAACATATTTTTCTTGGTATTTAGCAGCTTTCTTTCCCAAAGCAGTTTTAATTCGAGCTGGAAAATTTTAATTTCCAGCGCTGAAGGTTTTAAAATAATTTCCGCGAAGTTTTCTCTTTCTTCATCGGTTGGATAAGTATCCGTTAATAAAATGATGAGCGGTTGTAAATGGTTGTGTTCACGAATGGTTTTGATTATTTCAATGACATTAACGCCAGGCAGGGTATTATCCAGCATGACTATGTCATAAGGCCGCATACTCTGTTGTGCGGCTAGCAATTGATTAACAATTTCTTTGGGTGAAACAAGTTCGTAATAACTGTTTGCCAGCAAAGTATGGATGTAGTTTTTAGAATGGTCTTCTCTAGCAACAAGTATTTTGACGGTTGCCGCATAAGCCAGCCACGGAGTATCTTCACAGGAAACAATAGGAAAGTCTGCCTCAAAATAAAATTCACTACCTACATTCAGAGTGCTTTTAACCGCTATTTTGCCACCGATTAATTTTACTAACTTTTTAACGATAGCTAGACCAAGACCAGTGCCGGCGAAATTGGTGTTACGAGTATAAGCATCGCTGGTTTGGTAAAAACGTCGGAATATTGATTTTTGTTCTTTTACATGAATACCAGGGCCAGTATCAGTTACGGATATTTTAAGCCGGACAATTTTTTCAGTTTTTTCAATACAGCTAACCCGCAAACTCACCTGGCCACTGTCAGTAAATTTGATGGCATTACCAATTAAATTAATTAATATTTGACGTAGAGCACGATTATTACTCATGACATGTTTGGGAACGTCTTTATCATATTCCAGTATCAATGGCAGGTTTTTTAATTTTGCGGTGCCGCTCAGCATATTGATAACATTTACCATTAATTCATTTAAATTTAATGGTAATTGCATGAATTCATATTTGTTAGTTTCCAGTTTGGTGTAGTCTAGCAAACTGTTTATCAGGCTTAGCAAATAAGAACCCGAATTTATGATATGTTGGGTGTATTCTTTTTTTAAGTTATCGTTTAAATTAGCTTGCTCAATCATGCTCGCAAAACCAAGTATGCTCGATAAGGGTGTGCGCAATTCATGGCTAATGGTCGCCAAAAATTGGGATTTGGCGCGATTGGCTTCTTCCGCTTTTTGTTTCGCGATTACCAGCTTTTCTTCAATTTTTTTACGTTCAGTGATATCAAATGAAACTCCCATGACGCCTGTTACATTGCCTTCGATGTCGTATAAAGGTCTTTTTTTAGTTAAATAAACCGCTGGTTTACCATCGAAATCCCAGCCAATTTCTTCTACGTATTTTTCTTTTAAAGTCTTTAGTACTTCCGCGTCATTCGCGGTGACTTGCTTTGCTGCTTCCTCTTCCAGGATATCGCTATCGGTTAAACCAATAATATGATCAGGGGAGGGTAGGTGTACCAATTCGGCCACATTATTATTACAGCCAAGATAGTGACCGGTAATATTTTTCCAATAAACATTTCCAGAAGTCATGGAAACAATATATTTTAATTCGGCGACTTGCGCTTTAAGTTTAGTAATAAGTTCATCTTTGCTGTATTCAACAGTAGTTTCTGTCATCCAACTCGCTCCGCATGCGGTTTAGGCAAGTGCTTAGTGATTTCCAGATAGGAAAATATTTTTACCACATTTTGCACGCCTGAAGTTTCACGGGCTATATCAGTGGCAATTACTGCCTGGTCTGGAAAAACAATTCCAATAAGATAAACCGTGCCATTTTCGGTGATGACTTTTATTTTGCTGGGATCAAGTTCAAGTTCAGCGATAATTTGGGTTTTAATTTTAGTGGTAATCCAGGAATCACTGATTTGTGTTATCGAGGATACCGGATTGCTAAGCGTAGTCAAATTGTAAACCTGCGAAACGTCAGGGACTTTTTTTACTACGTCAGTTAATTCTGTGCGTAGGGTAGATGAGGGTACTTGTCCGGTCAGAACAACAATATTATTAAACACACTCACAGAAACATTACTCGATTTATATTTATCCGTATACCAGTGCACAGCGCGGTCCACGTGGACTGCGAGCAACTGATCTTGCACCGAGTTTTGAATGTCTCTATGCGCATACGCTGCTTGCGCACTGCTGGTGATCACCGTAGTGCAGCCTTGCAATATATAAACTGTTACCAGGCTATATATTATTATCAGCGTCCTGCCGATGTGTTCTTTCATAGTAACTCCTTAAAAGCGGAAATCTTGTCTGGACTCTTTGATTAGCAGTAAGATTCCCGCCTTCGCGGAAAGGTAAACATTATTTAAAATTATTTATCTGTGTATTGGAAAATTTTAATAACTCTTTGTACCCCAGCCACCTGGCGGGCAATATCCACGGTGTTTTCCGCTTGATCTCGGTTAACCATACCCATGAGATATACGGTACCATTTTCAGTCACTACTTTGATAGAACCTGACTCCAATCCTTTTGTAGCCAGCATTTGCGTTTTAATTTTAGCGGTAATCCATGAATCACTTGCTTTGGTTAGTGACGAAGAGGGGCCTTTAATTTCAATTTCATTATATATTTTGGTAATGCCATCGACCTTATGGGCTTCCGCTTCAACTTGTTGACTCAATTCTGGTGTTAATGCTTCGCCGGACAACAGCACCACACTGTTAAATGTGGTAACACTAATGTGCGCACGATCTTGCAAATCTGGTATCGTATTTACTTGATCAATGATTCTATTATTTAAACGATTATCCTGCGTAATTTGCCCCAGTTTTCTATGATCATAAACGGCGGAAACAGCAGCGCCTCCTGCGGCGGCTCCTACGACAAAAATACAGCCTTGCAGCGCCAGCATGATCGTGGCGAGTAAAATCACTTTTTTCATGTTACTAATTCTCCGTGACCAAATAATTGATAATCAACAATATCGCAAATGCTATTAATGATAAGTAAATGAGTTTCCTGGATCCGCGCAACTTCATAAGCGGGGACGCGAATTTCTATATCGTTTTCACGTAGTAGGCCGGCTATTTTACCACCATCGCCACCACTTAATGCAATAACATTTATTTTTTTGTCGTGTGCAGCTTTGATTGCATTTGCGACATTATTGGAATTTCCGCTTGTAGATATTGCCAATAAAACATCATCCGCATGGCCTAATGCCCGTAATTGTTTGGCAAAAATATCATTGTAATTATAATCATTAGCAATCGAAGTTAACGTTGCAATGTCCGCCGTCAAAGCGATGGCAGGCAGACCAGGGCGTTCATGTTTAAATCGGTTTAACATTTCCGAAGAAAAACGCATTGCGTCCAGCGCGGAACCACCATTGCCGCACGACATAATCTTATTGCCATTTAGCAGGCATTGTACAATTCTTTCGCATGCAATTGCCAAAATATCTGCGATTATGTCAGCGGAATTTATTTTGGTTTGGATACTTTCAGAAAAGTTATGCTTGATGCGGTCCAATATGTTATTAGCATGTGTAGTCATGATAGTTATCTTAGAAATTATCAGTGGAAAAAGCATCTGTGATCCATTCCACAGCTGGATTAATCGATGGATAGCTTATGCCAATTATGTCAAAACGACAATTGACTTTATCTAGCAGTCCAGTGTGCTGTAAAAAATGAGTAGCAGTGCGAATAATTTTAAGTTGTTTGAGTAAATCAACACTTTCGATCGCGTCAGCATAAAAACGATTATTCCTTACCCGCACTTCAACAAAGACGATATTATCATGATCTTGCATAATTAAATCAATTTCGCCAAAGTTGCAACGATAATTTCGGGTCAATACTTGTAAACCGTGCCGAATAAGAAACTCGCAGGCTTGTTGCTCTGCGAGTTGGCCTGATTGCGCAGTGTTAAGGTTGACCGCCATGAAATTGTGCCCATGCTAAACGACGATAAAATTGTTTTTGTGGTGTCATGGTAATTTCGCCCGTCGCGCCATACAGCGGCAGATTAGGCATGGAAGCAAAGCGCGATAAATTATGACTTATCATATAGGCGTCACGTCCTACCGCGTATAATCGATTTGAACCCGCATCAGTGTCTGACATTGCTGATCCGGAACGATTTAACGACCAGGGAATTTCACAAAAGAAAACACCATTCAAATCGTTGTCTTTCTGTGGTTGCGGCGCGCCTGAATAAACGACGGAGGTTGCATAAATAGGTGTTTTGTTAATGTAGTAATATTTTAACAGCGGCACAATTTGTCGCGCGCTTTGTGGGGGAGCGAGTAAAAACACTACATCAAAATCCTGACGACGCTGTTGTTCCAGGGTTGTTTTATCGGTTTGATCGCGGGTTTTGTCATGATCTTCTTTAACGTTGATATGCAATAAACGTGGTATGTCAGTGGCCAGATTGGCTTGCGGACTAAAATAATAAGTATCCGCAATAGAGCCGCCATCCGAGCGATACCGTTCAATCAATGCTTTGGCTACGGTTTGTCCCCATTCGGTTTGTGGCGCGATCACTATCGCATTGGTATGGCCAGTTTCATACGCTTTATCGGCAACTTGTTTCGCTTCGTCAAAAGGGGACAAGCCAAATTGATAAACATTGCTAGGCAAGGAACCCCAGCTGTCCGTGTAATTTAATTCAAGCGTAGGTACGCTAAAACTACCGGAATTGGTTAACTGTCTGACGTTATCTTTGGTTAGCGGCCCTATGACCAGATCAGCCCCTTTACTGACAGCTTCTTTATATAAAGCCGACATGTTCTGGTTACGATTGGTATCATAAAAAGCGATATTCTGTTGATAGCCAGTTTTCGCTAATGCTTCGTAATAAGCGTTTAAGAAACCACTACGGGTCGCCTTACCTAAGGAAGCATATTTTCCGCTTAGCGGTAATAATAATGCGATATTCTTTGGTGGCTGGTTACTGGTTAAATTGGACATGGTCGAATCGGCTGGAAAAATCTTATTGCCCGGGTGGCCAGGATATTGGGTACGCCAGGTTGCTAAATCACGGGTTAAATCTTTCACGCTAGTGCTGTCACGTTTACTAATCACCGCCAGTTTAAGCCAGCCTGCTTCCACCGGGTTGGCGGAATTTTCATTTTCCTGAAGTTTATTGAGAGGTGTTTGCTGCAGTTTGGCCCAAATGACGTCAGGATTATTTTGCCAAAAAGCTGGATTTTCTAGTGAGGATGTCGCAGTATTGACGCGCGTTGGCTCCGCTGACTGTCTTGGCGGTTCCGCATCACTACCAAAAAAATTCAGTGTGTCGCAACCCGTTAACAGCGTGGTCATCAACCAGGTAGTCAAGAATAAGGTAATTTTTTTCATAAAAGTCCATGTCAAAAGACGTGAGTAGAAGGTTAAAAGATAACATTTAAGCCTATGAATAGAAATAGTGTAGGGATTTTATATATTGTGGCAACTCCTATCGGCAATTTGCAGGATATGAGCTTGCGGGCGATTGAAATCTTAAAAAGTGTTAGCGGTATTGTCGCGGAAGATACCCGACATAGTCAACCGTTGTTGCAACATTTTTCGATTGCGACGCCGGTGGCGGCATTGCATGAACATAATGAACGTGAGCGCACGCAGCAACTCTTACAGCGGCTGCAGAAAGGGGAGGACATTGCGTTAATCAGCGATGCCGGTACACCCTTAATCAGTGACCCGGGTTATTATCTGGTGCGCGAAGCGCAACAGGCGGGCATCCGTGTTGTGCCTATACCAGGGGCTTGCGCGGCGATTGCTGCGTTGAGCGCGGCAGGCTTGGCTACTGACCGTTTTATTTTTGAAGGTTTTTTACCCGCAAAAGCCGGTGCACGCGATCACCGATTAACGGCATTACGTAATGAAAGCCGCACCCTGGTTTTTTATGAAGCTCCGCACCGCGTGCTGGATTTATTGCAAGCCATGCTAACTATTTACGGCCCCGAACGGCGTGTCGTTATCGCCCGCGAATTGACCAAGTTATTTGAAACAATTAAATCCGCACCCTTGCAAGAATTAGTAGAGTGGGTGAGCGCAGACCCCAATCAACAACGCGGCGAAATCGTGATTTTAGTCGAGGGTTTAAAGGAAATTGCCGATAGCACACTACTGGAAATGCAACGGATATTGACGACGCTGCTAACCGATTTACCCCTAAAACAAGCAGTAGAATTAACCGCCAAAATCACCGGCATCAAGAAAAACGAAGTCTACGCCCTGGCGTTGGAGATTAAGCAACAACGCCACGACTAACGTATATTCCCGCGCCGTCCACTAGCCTTTCCTGTCATTCTCGCGCAGGCCGCTCACCCCTCCTGTCATTCTCGCGCAGGCCGCTCACCCCTCCTGTCATTCTCGCGCAGGCCGCTCACCCCTCCTGTCATTCCCGCGCAGGCGGGAATCCATTATTAGCTACTCAAATTTTTATGGTTTCAATGAATGGATTTCCAACTGCGCAGGAATGGCAGTAGTCTTACCCCCCAAAATACGCTATCCTACGCCCTGAGTTGGCCGAGGCAGTCGCTGTTTTGCAATTGAAAAATTGTAAGATGGAGGAAAGTCCGGGCTCCACAGGGTAAAGCGCCAGGTAACGCCTGGGAAGCGCGAGCTTACGGAAAGTGCCACAGAAAATAAACCGCCAAGCCGCAAGGTAAGGTAAGGGTGAAAAGGTGCGGTAAGAGCGCACCGCGTAATTGGCAACAAGTGCGGCACGGTAAACCCCGCTCGGAGCAAGACCAAATAGGAGCTTACATGAGTACTTCGGTATTCATAAGTGTGACCCACACCAAGCTCGGGTAGGTTGCTCGAGGCGTTCGGCGACGAACGTCCCAGATAAATGACTGTCCACGACAGAACCCGGCTTATCGGCTAACTCAATCCATAATCCATGTTGGGCTTCGCAAAAAGCGCTCAGCCCAACCAACTTTCTTATTATTTGTTCCCTCATAATTTCACCTCTCCCCTTGTGGGAGAGGTCGACGCCGCAGGCGGCGGGTGAGGGGTGCTTTTATCATCCTGTTGGGCTTGGCAAAAAGCGCTCAGCCCAACCTACTTTCAAATCACACCCGTTGTCATTCGCGTCACTTGCGTATCTTCACTCCGTGTCATTCCCGCGCAGGCGGGAATCCATTGTTCGCTATTCGAGTTTCTATGGTTTCAATGAATGGATTCCCGCCTGCGCGGGAATGACAGCGCGCATCAACAAACTACTAATTCACCCAAGGGTAAACCCTTTGTGCATTTAGTGATTCCCCGATGTGGGAAACCACGTTAATCCCCACCCCAAAATCCAAAATATTGTGGTATAAAGTGGTTTATTGTGGGAAATAGTGGTATTATTCTTGTTAAGGGAAAGCTGTATTTCCAGGGACATTTGTAAGGAGATCAAGCAATGTTCCGTGGCGTGAATGGGATAAACATTGATGTGAAAGGCAGGATCGTGATGCCGACACGTTACCGCGATAGGCTGATCCATGATAGCCGCGGGTGTGTTGTGTTAACGATAGACACCGAAGAACGTTGTCTGCTGCTTTATCCTATCGCTGCCTGGGAAGAAATCGAAAGCAAACTGGCGGCGCTGCCAAGCTTCAATCCCGCCGCGCGCCGGATTCAACGTTTGCTGATTGGTCACGCTACAGAAGTTGAAATTGATAATCATGGCCGAATCCTGTTACCACCATTGTTACGTGAGTACGCAGGATTAAGTAAGCATGCCATGTTAGTAGGACAGGGTAAAAAGTTTGAGTTATGGGATGATGGCCAGTGGCAGTTACGCCGCACGGAATGGCTAAACGAAGAATCTCATGGCGAAGATGATTTACCTGAGGAAGTTAAAACGCTTTCGTTGTAATATGGCGGCCTTTTAGTAATAGGGATATTTTATGGCGGCATGTCGAATGAATGAAGAAACTGGCAAACATACCCCGGTGTTACTGGATGAAGTCCTTGCTAACCTCATCACAGACCGCAATGGGATTTATGTTGACGCCACCTTCGGACGCGGCGGACATAGCCAGGCTATTTTGGACCAGCTTAGTCCTACCGGAAGGTTAATCGCCATCGATAAAGATCTCGACGCAGTTGCTCACGCCCGTCGTCAATTTGCTATTGACAAACGCTTTACCATCGAACATTGTTCTTTTGCTAATTTACAAAAATTTCTGGAACGCATGGATTGTTTTGGCCATGTGAGTGGTATTTTATTTGATTTGGGAGTGTCATCACCGCAGCTTGATGAAGCTGAACGGGGGTTTAGTTTTATGCGCGAAGGGAAGCTGGATATGCGCATGAATACCACGACCGGCATGGATGCAGCACAATGGTTACAAAATATCGATGAAGAAGATCTCGCTAATGTTTTGTTTCGTTATGGTGAAGAACGTTATTCACGCCGTATTGCTCGCTCAATCAAACAAGTGCAGGCAGAAAACCCGATTACCAACACGAAACAGTTAGCGGAAATTGTTTCCGCGGCAATTCCACGTTGGGAAAAAGGTAAACATCCTGCGACGCGAAGCTTTTTAGCGATACGCATTGCAGTGAATCATGAATTGGAAGATTTGGAGCTTGGGTTGGCGCAGAGCCTAGAGGCGCTAACTGTAGGAGGACGCTTGGCAGTTATTAGTTTTCATTCAATCGAAGATCGTATGGTTAAACACTTTATCCAGCATCAAGTGCGGGGCGATGACTTTCCACCGGGTTTGCCTGTGACACAGGATATGTGTCATCCACGTTTGAAACGCTTAGGTAAGGCCATTAAACCGGGTTCGCGAGAAGTTGCTTTCAATCCACGCGCACGTAGTGCTGTTTTACGGATCGCGGAGAAACTACTATGAACGCAGCATCACGTATGTTTAATCAGGGAGTTATTTCACGAGGTTGGGCCTTTTCATTTCTTTTGGCAAGGACCCAGTTTTCAATTATGCTATTGGCGGTAGCGGTTTTGACATCGGCATTGAGTATTGTTTACGTGACCAATATGTCACGCAGCTTAAACGCCGGTTTTCAACAAGCGCTGGCTGAGCGTGACCAAATGCATGTGCAATGGGGCAGGTTGTTACTGGAAAAAAGTACCTGGATGACTCAAGCCCATGTGCAACACGTCGCGGAAGAAAAATTAGGCATGGCCTTTCCTACAGGTAAATCTGTGGTAATAGTGAATAACTAGTGTCATGAATAGGTGTCATGCCAGCGAAGGCTGGCATACAGGAAGGCCTCCACTGGCATGACCGTGGAGGCAGCAAGCTTTGAGGTTTAATCCCCGTGAAATCCAGATTCCCAGCAACCTTCATCCCCTGGCGTTTTTATCTAGTAATAGCCTCCATTTTATTAATCATTTTTGGATTGGTAGCGCGGGTTGTTGATTTAACCGTGATAGACCGGGTCTTTTTGCAGCATGAAGGCGATGCCCGCGTGTTGCGTACGCTTAATATGCCAGCGTTTCGTGGCATGATCACTGACCGTAATGGTTATCCATTAGCAGTGAGCACTTCCGTTTTTTCCATCTGGATGAACCCGCAGGAATTTCTGTCTACGCCCGAGAACATTGATATTCTCTCGCGTACTCTGGATGTGAATTCATCCATTATTTTAGCGCAACTCGCTGCGCATAAAACCAAAGGCCGTGAATTTATTTATATCAAACGTGGGGTGCAGCCGGATTTGGCCAATGCGGTGAAGAAATTGGATTTACCAGGTGTTTATTTGCAGGAAGAATACAAACGCTATTATCCCGAAGGGGAAGTGTCAGCGCATTTAATTGGTTTTACCAATATCGATGACAAAGGCCAGGAAGGTTTGGAATTAATTTATAACGATTGGTTGACGGGTACGCGCGGTATCAAGAAGGTCATTAAAGACAGGCTAGGGCGTTCAGTTTCCGATGTTAAAATGATTCAGCAGCAACATCCCGGCAAAGATTTGATGCTCAGCATGGATAGGCGAATCCAATATCTTGCCTATCGTGAATTAATGGCTGGGATCAAAGAAAATGTCGCCGTCTCGGGTTCGGTAGTGGTAATGGATGTGAAAACCGGCGAAGTTCTCGCGATGGTGAACCAACCTTCTTATAATCCAAATAATCGCGCTGAACGGTTAAACGATGTTTATCGTAACCGCGCCGTGACCGATTCTTTTGAACCGGGTTCTACCATCAAAGCATTTAGTATCGCCAGCGCACTGGATAGTGGTTTATACAAACCGGATACTGTCATTGATACTTCACCCGGCTGGTTGAACGTAGACCGTCATCTGGTGCGGGATGAGCATAACAATGGGTTAATCAATCTGGCGCAAATCCTGCAAGTGTCTAGTAATGTGGGCACGACTAAAGTGATTTTATCGCTGCCACCCAATCAATTGTGGAGTTTACTGCACCGGGTGGGTTTTGGCGAAACAACAGGCATTGGTTTCCCAGGAGAACAGGCGGGCTCGTTGGTGCAAAGGCCAAAGTGGTCACCTTTTGTGCTTGCGACGCTTGCCTTTGGTTATGGCATATCAGCCACGCCTATCCAGCTGGCGCAGGCCTATGCCATTTTTGCTAACGCAGGGGTGAAAGTACCGGTTTCTTTGTTGAGGGTGGATAATCCGCCCGCTGGTGAAACAGTGCTGAAACCCGAAGTCGCAAGGCAAATGATGGCTTTACTGGAGACGGTAACTTCGACCAAAGGGGCGACAGGACAATTAGCTCGAGTGCCAGGGTATCGGGTCGCAGGCAAGACTGGTACCGCAGTGATGGCGGGGCCGCACGGTTATCAAAAACATCATTACACGTCTACGTTTGTGGGTATTGCGCCGGTTAGTAATCCTCGGCTGGTGGTTGCCGTAGTGATCCATGACCCGCAGGGCCAGCATTATTATGCGAGTTTTGTGTCGGCGCCCGTGTTCCAGAAGATTATGGAAGGGACGTTGCGGATATTGAATATTTCCCCGGACGACCCACAATCGCTATGACTTCTTCCCCTCTCCCCCTGTGGGAGAGGGTGGCGCCGAAGGCGACGGGTGAGGGTTGTTTGTTTGGCACATTTTTTCTTAGAACAAAAGCGCTCCTCATCCATTTCCACAAGCGGAGAAGGGAATTTATTGTAGATTTTAGTTCTGAATCAGCGGGTTTAAGGATATAATTTACCGAACTATTGTCGCGATTATCACTATGATTACAGCCAAATTATCAGACCTCCTCAAA